>NZ_BIXY01000060.1 GCF_008326305.1 Dictyobacter arantiisoli
CGCTTAAATCGCGCCATTCTTTGTCCATTGCTTCTTCCATCTCATCCTCCACTCTTTACTGCTTCCAGTGTATCATCTTTCTTTTCTCCTGCCAAGCCTCCCGCAAAAAAATGACGCGCACCCCACACATGACCATGGCTTGACGCTGCCAGTGCTGAATGTTATGCTGCATGGAGGGTGCCCTGAAGCACCAGGCTCATGAACTCAATCCTGTTCTATCACCGTTGTTGAGAGGATAAAGAGACGATGGCTAAGATTGAAACGCATATAGATCGTCACAGCCCGGCGTTTGTGGAGAATATCCGAACATTTGAAGGATTACTTGAACAATTGCAGCAGTGTATCCAGCAGGTTCAAGAGGGAGGTGGTGTCGAGGCGAGTGCAAAACATCGCAAACGCAATAAGTTACTGGTACGCGAACGTATCCAACTGCTCTGCGATCCCCATACTCCTTTCTTAGAATTTAGCCCTCTGGCCGCATGGGATATGTATGAGAATGATGCGCCTGCAGGGGGTATTGTGACTGGCATTGGGCTGGTCGAGGGCCAGGAGTGCGTGATTGTCGCTAATGATGCCACTGTTAAGGGAGGCACCTATTATCCAATCACAGTCAAAAAACATCTGCGTGCACAGGAGATCGCTGAACAAAATCACCTCCCCTGTATTTATCTTGTGGATTCCGGCGGTGCATTTCTGCCGCTCCAGGCCGAGGTCTTTCCTGACCGGGATCACTTTGGACGGATCTTCTATAATCAAGCCCGTATGTCCAGCCTGCGTATTCCTCAGATTGCGGCGGTGATGGGTTCCTGTACCGCTGGCGGAGCTTATGTGCCAGCGATGAGTGATGAAACGGTGATTGTACGTGGCAATGGCACGATCTTTTTAGGCGGGCCTCCGCTGGTCAAAGCGGCAACCGGTGAAGAGGTAAGTGCTGAAGATCTGGGCGGCGCGGATGTCCATAGCCGTACCTCTGGAGTTACCGATCACTATGCCCTCAATGATGAACATGCTCTGGCTATCTGCCGTAGTATCGTCACTCATCTCAATCGACGCAAATACATTCCCTGGGATATCCACGATCCCATCCCTCCACTCTATCCCGCTCAGGATCTGCTGGGGATTGTGCCAAAGGATAATCGGCGTAGTTATGATGTACGTGAGGTGATTGCTCGCCTGATCGATGATAGTGACTTCCACGAGTTCAAAGCGCTCTACGGCACCACACTGGTCTGCGGCTTCGCTCGTCTAATGGGCTATCCAGTTGGTATTATCGCCAATAATGGCATCCTCTTTTCCGAGAGCGCGCTTAAAGCGACACACTTCATTGAGCTTTGTGAGCAACGCCAAACCCCCTTGATCTTCTTGCAGAATATAACCGGCTTTATGGTTGGTCGACAATATGAAAATGGGGGCATTGCCAAAGATGGTGCCAAGATGGTGATGGCGGTAGCCAATGCCTCGGTGCCCAAGTTTACCGTGATTATCGGTGGTTCTTTTGGTGCGGGCAACTATGGCATGTGTGGACGCGCTTATTCGCCCCGTCAACTCTGGATGTGGCCGAACGCACGCATCTCAGTTATGGGTGGACAGCAGGCGGCAACGGTCCTGGCAACTGTGCGTAAAGAAGGTCTGGCCGCGCGTGGCAAGTCTATGGATTCAGAGGAGGAAGCGGCCTTTATGCAACCTATCCAGGATAAATATGAGGAAGAAGGCAATCCCTATTATAGTACGGCGCGGCTGTGGGATGACGGCATCATCGATCCACGTGATACACGTACAGTGCTGGGATTGGGTATTGCTGCCTCACTCAATGCCCCTATCGCTCCCTCCCAGTTTGGAGTGTTTCGCATGTAAAGGGAAGGCCCACATGGAAACCCAAAAAGAGGAGTATCAAAAACAGGATACAGCGCGTACAATATATAGTTGAGATCCTTAGAATCGAGGACTCATCTAATGGCGCATCTCACCCAAAGGATATATCTGTCTTTATGCAACAAATAATTATTAGTCAAAAGGGATTATTGCAGGTTGATGCAACAAATCAACAATTGCATGATGCCCTCCAGGATACACAGTCAATCGTCTGGCTTGATATTCAGAGTGGCAAAAATCTGGCTAAATATATTGGTCTATTGAGCAATGAGTTCCAGCTCCTTCCCTTAACTATCGAAAGCATGCAGGAAGAAAAAGAGCGCGCGAAACTTGTTGGGTATCATCATTACTTTTATCTGGTTGTCCATAGCCTGAACTTCAACGGCGATGCGGTTGAAGCCGATACCCCTAAATTAGATATTATCTTTGGCAAAAACTTTTTGATTACATCACATCAACAAGAGCTGGATTGGCTCTCAGATTTCCACAAGACAGTTCGAGAGGATGAGAGTGAAGATAATATTGTGCATCTAGGAGTGCCACGCCTGTTGCATGCCATTCTGGATACCATGGTCGATGGCTATTTTCCGGTCCTCGACGATATCGACGATGTGGTTGATGACCTTGAGAATTCGACGGTTGAACAGGCAGATAATGAGGTGCAAACACGCATCTTTCGTATGAAGCGCATCCTGGTTCAGATGCGCCGTGTGATCAGTCCTCAAGTCGAGGTTTCCAGTTCATTGATTACACGCACCGGAGATTTCATACCCACCGAGGTTGAACCCTACTTCTCAGATGTACATGATCATCTGATCCGCACCTTTGAAGTGATCGATTCCTATCGTGATTTGATGAGTGGCCTGCTAGACGTCTATCTCACTACCGTTTCTAATCGCCAGAACGAAATCATGAAGCAATTAGCACTGATCTCAACCATCTTTTTGCCCATTACCTTTATCACTGGCGTCTTTGGACAAAACTTCGCTCATTCCCCGCAGGTTGAATTTGACAGTGGTTGGAACTTCTGGATCGTATTATTGGTAATGATTCTGCTCAGTCTGGGGCAAATCTGGTACTTTCGCCATCGTCAATGGATCTAAACTGAATAGAGAGCAATAACCTGTAATATACAATACATAAGGAGGTGTTATGGCTCAATCCTATTCCCAATTGACTGTGGAATACGCATCTCAGGATCGTATCGCAGTTGTGACATTAAATCGTCCACAGGTACGCAACGCGTTAAATGGAACATTAATTCAAGAGTTGACAGACGTCTTTGCTGAATTAAGCTTTAATGAGCAATTACATGCTGTGATTCTAACCGGGGCAGAAACAGTCTTCTGCGCTGGCGCAGATATCAATGCCATGCAGGAAGCCATTACATATACTGAGGAGCAGAATCTTAGCGAGGCACTACGACTGGCTGATATGCTTCATACCATTAATACCTTCCCCTGTCCTGTGATCGCCCGTGTCAATGGGGACGCCATAGGAGGGGGAGTAGGCCTGGTCTCTGTCTGCGATATTGTAATCGCGGTCGAACAGGCGCGCTTCGCCTTTAGCGAGGTAAAACTTGGTATCGTGCCTGCGGTCATCTCTCCTTTTGTCATCAAAAAGATTGGGGAGAATATGGCACGGATGCTTTTTGTCACCGGTGAACGCTTCAACGCTGAACGTGCCCGGTCCATTGGATTAGTACATACGGTAGTACAAACAGAACAACTCGATGCCACGATCCAAAAGACGATGCATGAGCTTTTGAGCGGAGGACCTCAGGCTATTCGCGCCGCTAAAACCCTGGCTCAACAGGTCGGGCAGATGGATGAGGCGCAGGCTCGTCATTATACTGCCCAGACTATTGCGCAAATCCGTGTGAGCCCGGAGGGACAGGAAGGACTCAAGGCATTTCTCGAAAAACGACGTCCACAGTGGTTCAAATAAAGAGGCACTATGTTCAGGAAAATACTTATCGCTAACCGAGGAGAAATCGCACTACGCATTATTGCCACCTGCCGTGAGATGAATATCGACAGTGTCGCGGTCTACTCGGAAGCGGATCAGCACAGTCGCCACGTCATCAACGCCGATGAAGCCTATCTACTTGGTCCTGCACCGGCACAACAGAGTTATCTCAACGGGGACGCAATCCTTGATATCGCCCGACGCAGTGGGGCCGAAGCCATCCATCCCGGCTATGGTTTTCTCTCGGAGAATGCTGATTTTGCCGAGGCATGTGAACAAGCTGGCATTGTCTTCATTGGACCCGGTTCGGCCTCAATACGCCTGATGGGCTCGAAGACGGCAGCTCGACGGGTGGCCCAGCAGGTCAATGCTCCGACCGTACCCGGCTATAATGGCGAGAGCCAGATGGATGGGATTTTGCAAGAAGAAGGAGAACGTATTGGCTTCCCATTACTCATCAAAGCCGTAGCCGGTGGTGGTGGCAAAGGCATGCGTATCGTACACCATGCAGCCACTTTTCTTGAACAACTCGCTGGAGCACGCCGCGAAGCCCAGGCTGCCTTTGGAGATGCTGCTGTCTTTCTGGAACGTTATCTGCAACAGGCGCGCCACATTGAGATCCAGATTCTTGCTGATCAACACGGAAACGTGGTCCATCTAGGCGAACGTGAATGCTCAATCCAGCGCCGCCATCAAAAAATTATCGAGGAAAGCCCCTCCAGTGTCCTGTCAGATGCCTTGCGTCAACAAATGGGAGACATTGCGATCCGCATCGCCCGGGCAGCCTGCTATGTCAATGCTGGCACCCTCGAGTTCATCCTTGATACCGATCAGAACTTCTATTTCCTCGAAATGAATACTCGTCTACAAGTAGAACATCCAGTGACTGAACTGGTTACCGGGCTGGATATGGTACGACAACAGCTCTATATTGCCGCCGGTGAACCGCTCAAGATCACTCAGGCAGAAATTTCTCCCCGTGGACATGCGATTGAGGCACGTTTCTATGCCGAAGATCCTCAACAACATTATCTACCGTCAACAGGTATAATTAACGCGTTCCACAAACCTGTAGGACCAGGAATCCGGCTGGATAGTGGCATTGAAGCAGGCGATGAGATCACTCAATATTATGATCCAATGCTAGCAAAGCTTATTGTCGTAGCCGAGAGTCGTCAGGCAGCCATTCAACGCCTCCAGCGAGCACTGGAGCAGAGCGCTATCTTCGGCGTCAAGACAAATCTTGAACTGCTTCATGCTATCAGCCAGCATCCAGCATTTGCCATGGGTGACACACCAACCGACTTTCTCGAACAACACGACCTGCTCGCTCCAACCTCTACAGCAGATATTTCTGAAGATATCTTCAAGGCTGCGGCGATCTATGATCTCCAACACCTTGCGACAGAGAAGAGCAGTGAATATACCATGTCAGCAACATCTAAACATCGACTGACCCCCTGGCAAACACAGGGACTGTGGCGTATCGCCGGAGGTAGACGCACGCTCAGTTATCGCTATGGAGAGCAGGATTACCTGGTGACCATTCAGCCAGTTGTGACACGACAGAACACATGGTCGATTAGCGTAGGAGAGCAAGCACCACAAGAAATCACTGCCTTCTTGACCAATGATCATTTCCTGATGCTGCGATGTGACGACCAGCAAACGCTCATCGCACTCCATGACCAGAAAGATGAACTGCATCTGATCTTGAAAGGGAAACTCTTTCGCCTGCGTCGGCCAGGGCTACTAGATGTAACCACTGCAAGTCATGGTGGAGATCAACAACGCCTGCAAAACAGTCTCACAGCCCCAATGTCGGGTACCATTGTGAAAATAGAAGCCCATGATGGTGATATAGTAGAAGCGCACCAGACCCTGGTTATCCTGAGTGCGATGAAAATGGAACATGCTATCACCGCTCCCTATGCCGGTAAGATCAAGCATATCTCCTGTGCGGAAGGTGATGTTGTCCAGGGAGGAACCAGTGTCGTAGAAATGGAAGCTGCAAACGCATAAAAGCAGCCAGGCCAGTGCTCAACAACACGACTGACACGCGCAAAGAGTATCGATGGCACGCGCATTAGAGCCATCAGCGAAAGGAAATATCACGTCATGCAGCTAGGTTTTATTGGTATCGGAGTTATGGGCCGCCCAATGGTCCTTAATCTGCTCAAAGCCGGTCATGATGTCACGATCTATGCCCGTCATCCAGAAAAGGCAGAAGTGCAGGAGGTTATTGAAGCTGGTGCAAAACTGGCACCCTCCGCACGTGCCGTCGCCATAGCTTCCGAGATCGTAATCACCATGGTTCCCAATTCGCCACAAGTACAAGAGGTCGTAGCCGGTCCTAATGGCATCTTTGCTGGTGCCCGCCAGGGATTGGTCATTATCGACATGAGCACCATCGCGCCAGCAGTTACCCGTAATCTGGCCAGGCAAGCCACAGAAAAAGGACTCTATTTCCTGGATGCTCCTGTAAGCGGTGGCTCGCAAGGCGCGATCAACGGCACATTGACAATCATGGTCGGTGGTGAAGCAAAAGCCTTTCAAAAGGTCCGCCCTGTCCTGGAAGCGATGGGCAAAAAAGAGAATATTGTCCATGTCGGCCCCAGTGGTTCCGGCGATGTGATTAAACTTATCAATAACATGCTGACCGGAACCATTGCCGCCGCTACAGCCGAAGCACTGGTACTGGGAGTCAAAACCGGAGCGGATGTAGAGACGATGGCACGTATCATAGGTACCAGTACGGGAGCGAGCTGGCAATTATCTAATCAATTCCCTTTACGCGCCTTCAACGGCAGTTTTCAGCCCGGCTTTATGACCGACCTGCTCTATAAGGATCTCGGTCTGGCTCTAGATCTAGCCGCTGAAAACGAGACCGCTATTACGATGGTTGCACTGGCACGACAACTCTATGAAAGATCACGCGCCGCAGGACATGGCAAAGATGATTACACCGCCCTGCTCAAAGTTCTTGAAGAAGATGCCGGAATAGAAGTAAGAACGAAACAATAAAAAAACTGATCATTCCAGCATTTGTATCTATACACTCTATAAGAATGCCTGATACCTGTATCTTCTTCAACGCAGAAAAATCAGGTATCAGAGGTAGAACCATAGTACATATAAAATTCATAACTATTCAGAAGGCTGGCGTAAAATACTTATTTCTCGCAGATGCTGGCGCGCACTTCACTATCTCGAGCTCAAGAGCGAAAGAGTATGCACGATTTGCATCCTCTACGCGGATCTTCTGAATAGTTACGAGTTTTACACGTATCCTGGGCCTACCTCTATCAGGCGCTCTGCTCACAAGCAAGCAAGCAGTAAAAATCTGCAGCGACCAGAAGCTAGTTAGCCACGGGAATCAATGTATGTGTGATGGTCATGCCCAGGAAAAGCACTGCAATCAACGCGAAGTAGAGAATGCTAATCAGCAGGCGTGAGGTCCAATGCACGTTGTAGTATTCATAAGATTGCGCATCCAATGTATTGCGCCCGCGTGACCAGAGTTGAAAGGCCGCCATAATGACGAACAATAACAACCAGGGGCTGTTATTCCCATGAAACCATTCCCAGACCTGATAGGCAAGCAAGGCGACAAAACCAATAATCCAGACACGTCGATCAATGGCCGCAACCACTCGTCCGCCGTCAAAAGGAATGACCGGAATCAGATTAAAGAGATTTAAGAAGAAGCCAAAGTAGGCCAATGGTGCCCAGATCGTCCCAGGATATATGTGTGCAAAGAAAAAGCATACACTGGCAGCCAACGCTCCCGCGATTGGTCCCGCGATCCCTACCTCTGCCTCATCCTTGGCTGACTTCGGCATCTGGCGCATCGTCACGGCAGCTCCAAACAGCGGAATAAAGATCATCCCACCCAGAGGAATGCCTTTTAACCTCATCACTACCGCGTGTCCCATCTCATGGATAAACAGCAGTAATACCAGGCCAATCGCGAACGGCCAGCCAAAAATGAATGAATACACAAAAACCGATACCAGTGCAGTGATGCCAAAGGTGCCAAATTTCAAGAGAAAAACCAGGCTTTTAAATTTTAGGAGAAAACCACCAATCGCTGCCAGCAAGCCACCAATTCCAGCAATCCCTTTGCGGGACTTCCCTGTCTGCTTGAATTCAGCGCCTGGAGTCGAAGATTGATCGGCACCTTCCGCATAGCTTACCTCCGAAGATTGCAGCATACTCTGGGGTCCGCGATACTCTTGATAGGGCGAAACCGTTGAAGCCGGTGCATACGGATCGGGTGTGGGTGGTATCGACTGATAGCCAGTATAGTTATCAGAATAAGGATCATAGCTATAAGGAGATATATCCATCTCAGCCTGAGTTGGCTGCTTTACGGATGCAAGATAGTAATCCGGATGAGCATAATCCGCTTCTGGAGCAGAGTCAGAATCGTTCTGTGAAGGAACCTTATTGTCAGAATTAGTGTTATTATACACCTGAAGCCTCATTTCTGAGCGTTAAACGAACATGGTGTCGCTCATAAGTGTACCATACAGAATCTAAACATCCAAAATATATCCACTATTCCCAACACTATATAGGAATAATTATTGGATCAGCACATTGATCCTGGAAAGCCTTTTTAAATCCCGATGATTACGTTCACGCATGATATCTATAAGCGAGTTTCAGGCTTTCCTATCTTCCAAAATTCTCATCTATAGTTTTCACATCCAAATCTCTCAAAACATTTTTAGTATGTGTTGCATGAGTCATCCCGGACTTTTGAAACAAACGTTCGCTACAATGGGAGTGCAGAGGGCGAAGCCTTCTGCCGGGGTGTGGGGTGTCCCCACATACTTCTTTTTCCCTTTTTGCACGCCGCCTGCGGCGGCGCGAGGAAAAAGAAAAAGGACAGGGGACACCCCTGTAACCCCGGCAAGGGGCTAGCCGCCCCTTGCAACCCCGCTTGTAGAGCGGATTGAAGTCGATCGAACATCTGTTCGAAAAATTCGGGATAACTCATGCTACAAGCGAGCCGAGAGATCCCAATGAGAATGGGAATCAGACCCCTCGATAAGAGGCACGCTTTTATTGAGGGGTGAGGATACCTTGTAAATAGCGCCGTAACAAATCTAGAGCCGTCAGAACAGCATAGCGTTTGTTGTCTGCACGGCCAGCGTGCCAACCGGGTCCCATACCCACAAGCGTGCCCTCAGGACCCTCTACAGCGATATATATCGTTCCAACTGGTTTCTCTTCTTGTTTATCAGGGCCTGCTACGCCAGTGACTCCGATACCGAAATCTGTACCCAGGCGTTCGCGCACAGCGTGAGCCATCGCCCGTGCCGTCTCTTCACTAATAACCCCATAGCGCTCAACCGTCTCCTTTGGCACCCCCATTTGGACTTTTAAATCAGTACTATACGTCACAATACCGCCGATAAAATGGTTTGAGCTGCCTTGAAAATCGGTAATCGTGCTGGCAAGCATCCCCCCGGTCAACGACTCCATCACACCTAAAGTTTGCTGACGTTCCTGTAACAATTTGCCAATCACACTGGCCAGGGTATCCCCTTCAATGCCAAAAATATAGTCACCAAGCAAAACACGCACCTGCTCCTCCATACTCGAGACCAGTTGAATGGCATCCTCAGTATGCTCTGCCTTTGCGGTGATACGTACATCCACCGCATCCGATTTGGCATAGGTAGCAATCGTAGGATTGAGTGAATGCAGGAGTGAATCAAGCCGCTCTTCCACCGCTGACTCACCCAGACCGTACACACGCAGTAGGTGCGTGAAGATTAATCCACCGGTATACTTTGCCAGGCGGGGCACAACCTCGTTCTCCCACATCTGATACATCTCATGCGGCACACCTGGCATTGCTACTAAAATATGATCATCCTTCTCCACCCACCAGCCCGGAGCTGAGCCGACAGGATTACGAATGCTTTGCGCTGATGGAATGAGCGTTGCCTGCTTGATGTTGCGTTGTGGCATAGATTGCGTCAAATGGGTATAGCGTGCTTGCAGCTGTGCCTCTAATTCTGGTACCACCACCATCTCTTCGCCCAATAATTCGCTGATAGCTTCACGTGTTAAATCATCTTCTGTCGGACCAAGACCGCCCGTCATAATGATCAATTCGGAACGCTGCCAGGCCTGCTGCAATAGCTTAACGACCCTTCCTTGATTATCGCCAACTTGCGACACATGATAGATATCGATGCCTTGAGCGGCTAAACTCTGCGCCAGATAGGTCGCATTTGTATCAGAAATATGGCCTAGTAGTAATTCTGTCCCACAAGATAAAATCTCAGCACGCATACATTCTCCATGATGAAGCCATTGTAGCCTCTTTAGATAGTACTCAGGCAGCAAGCTCTTGCTAACCGATCCTGGTAGTCATATAATATCATACTGTGTCTTACATCAACATGTTGTGCTAGGACTAAACAAAAAATCAATATGTTGTGTTCAGGGTCTTGTTTTTACACAAAATTACGAGTATACTGAGTGCGGTAGACAAACAAACACATAAATGAATGCCTGAGGGCAAACAAAAAAATTTCATGCCATTATTTATAATAAACAAAAAGAGGAGCAGTTCAGGATGCTAGAGCAAGAAGCCCGCTCAGTTGAGAGTAACGATACAACGGATACCCGGCACAGAACTCAATTAGAAGGTATTCGCCAAAAAGTTTTCATGGATCGATACTCCCTGAAAGATCCTGATGGAAACGCCTTAGAGTTCTATCCCGAGCAACTCTGGCAGCGTGTCGCACGTGGTATCGCGGCGGTTGAGACCACTGAGGAGAAGCGCACTGAATGGGAAAAGCAATTCTATGAAGCGCTTTCTGATTTTCAGTTTGTACCAGGCGGACGTATTCTCGCCGGTGCAGGCACAGGTCATCAAGTCACCTACTATAACTGTTTCGTCATCCCCAGCCCTGAGGACAGTCGTCAGGGTATCCTCGATAACCTTAAGATCATGACGGAGATCATGGCACGTGGTGGTGGTGTTGGTATCAACCTTTCAACCTTGCGTCCACGCGGCTCCTATATCAAAACCGTGAACGGTACCGCCTCTGGTCCTTGCTCATGGGCCCAGCTATACTCGGTCGCAACCGGTGATGTCATTATGCAGGGTGGATCGCGTCGCGGAGCTCTGATGCTCATGCTCGATGATACTCATCCCGATATCGAAGAGTTCATCACGGTCAAACGCACAGCGGGCAAGATTGAGCATGCAAATCTCTCGATTTGTATCTCTGATCCTTTTATGCAGGCCGTCAAGGACGATGCAGACTGGAATTTGATCTGGAAAGGCGAAGTAAAGAAGACCATTCGCGCTCGCGCCCTCTGGGATCTCATCTGCAAATCCGCATGGGAATCCGCTGAGCCGGGTCTGGTGTTCATGGATCGCTATAACAAAGAATCTAATACCTGGTACTATGAGGATATCCGTTGTGTTAATCCTTGTGGTGAGCAGGGCTTACCAGCGTTTGGCGTCTGTAACCTGGGCGCGATTAATCTCTCAGCCTTTGTTAAAGATGGCAAGATGGATTATGAGCGACTGGCAAAAATCAGTAAGACTGCTATGCGTTTCCTGGATAATGTTGTTGATGCCACTGAATATTTCATTCCTGAGAATGCTGAGGCACAATTGGGCACCCGCCGTACTGGACTGGGAACGATGGGTCTGGCCGACGCGTTAATCAAAATGCAGGTAGCATATGGCAGCGAAGAGTCACTTCCGATTATTGAGCGCATCTATAGCACGATCCGCAATGCTTCCTATGAGGCTTCCGCAGATAATGCTTCCGAAAAAGGTGCTTTTCCCAAATTTGATCGGGAAAAATATATGCAGGGTAAGTTCATCAAACGCCTGCCCAAGCATATTCAGGAAAAAATCCGTAAACAGGGAATTCGCAACGCCGTGGTCCTGACACAGGCACCCACTGGCACGACCAGCCTGCTATCCGGCGTCAGTTCCGGTATCGAGCCGGTCTATGACTTCGCTATGATTCGTCGCGACCGCACTGGTGAGCATATTATGTATCATCCACTCCTGCAAGAGTGGCGTGACCAGCATCCTAACGAAACCACACCCGGCTACTTCGTTTCGTCCAAGGATCTCTCGCCCGAGGAACATGTCCGTGTCCAGAGCATGATCCAGCGCTACACAGACTCCAGTATCAGTAAGACAGTGAATGCACCCAACGAACATACTGTCGAACAGGTCCAGACGCTCTATCGCCTGGCCTACGAGATGGGTTGTAAGGGTGTCACGTACTATCGCGATGGTTCCCGTGACGCGGTTCTAACACGTGTTGAGGATGAAAATAAAGCCAAGGCTGCTGCTGTCACTGAATCAGAGGCTGTCCAGGCATCCATGTTCGAACCCGTTACCTCGATCCACCAGGGTATCAAGCAACGCCCGGCGGTTGTACAGGGTTACACCCGTCAGGTCAATGCTCCTGAAGGCAAAATTAATATCACCATCAATAGCGACGATCAGGGACCCTTCGAGGTCTTCGTGAACGTCGGTAAAGCTGGTAGTGATATCGCCGCCCTCTCTGAGGCCCTGGGACGTTTGATCTCCCTGAACTTGCAGTTACTTAGCCCGCTCTCGCAGGCGGATCGTGCGCAAGAGATCACCAATCAGCTCCGGGGTATCGGTGGTAGCCGCTCGGTTGGTTTCGGTGCGCAGCAGGTACGCTCCCTGCCAGATGCCGTCGCCCGCGCCTTCGAACTTCACATCGATGCATTACAGGAAAGTGCGGTCGAGACTGTGGTCGCAGAAGCGCCTGAGCAGATCGAGAAGGTTGCCACTACTCCTGGAGGAAGCAACCAGGCAGCGTTCACCAACAACAGCCAGTTAAAGGTCACAGGCAACCTGTGCCCTGAGTGCGGCTGTAACACAATGGTCTATGAAGAAGGCTGCCGCAAATGCTACAGTTGCGGCCATAGCGAGTGCTAATAGCCAGTAACATCTGACACAAAGAGGAGAGGTCATTTCTGAAATGGCTTCTCCTCTTTATCGTATTCATCACGCAATTTCTTGACATGCTTCCGCATACAAACGTATGCTATGGATGTTTGCTTTGTGATTTAAAATACCAAAAAAGCATTGTAACTATCCAGTAAGAGAGGTTATTTTATGAGTGTACAGGAAACAAAAGAAACTCTCCATATCAACTTCCATACTGATCCACTTTGCCCGCTAGCATGGCGCACGGCATTATGGGCTCGGGAAGCACGCCAGTTGCGTCCCATTGAGATCACCTGGCGGCTCTTTAGCCTTGAAATCGTCAATCGTCCCGCAGGTGCACAGCCGGATTATGTCAATGGCCGTGGTTGGACCGCATTACGCACATTGTCTCTAGCACGCCGCTTGCATGGCAATGAGACCTTTGAAAAACTCTATATCGAACTGGGAAATGCTGCCCATGGTCGTAAAGAGGATATCAGTGATCGCAAAGTGGTTGAGGCGAGTGCAGAGGCGGCTGGGCTGGGCGCAGCATTTGTCGAACAGGCTCTGGCGGACGATGCTACAAGGCTGGATGTCATTAGTGATCATGAAGAGGCGGTAAAACGCTATCATGCCTTTGGGGTGCCAACGATTGCACTGGCGGATTCTCATGTAGGCTACTATGGACCGGTTATTCATAGTGTACCAAAGGGAGAAGAGGCTGCCGAAATGTGGGATCATTTTGTATGGGCCTTACACAACGCGAATCTCTTTGAACTCAAGCGTGATCGCGCTGCCGCTCCCCCCTTTGAACCGGTTTTTGCCTGATAGTATATAACCTGAGACGAAGGAAGAAGTTGAGACTGCTCTACGCAGCCTCGGCTTCACTTCCAGGTTGGCTGCGTCAGGTTCAGGCATATTTCTTAATGAAACGCTCGATACGTACCAGCGCAGCCTCTAATTTGTCGTACGCAGTACAATAGGCAGCTCGTACATAACCAGTACCCGCAGCACCAAATGAGCTACCAGGAACCACTGCTACCTCTTCCTCAAGCAGTAACTTTTCGGCGAACTCTTCATCGCTCAAACCAGTATTCCCGATATAGGGAAAGGCATAGAATGCTCCATGCGGCTCGCCACACGGTAAGCCAATCCGATTGAAGCCACTAACCAGCATCTTCCCACGGCGGGCATATTCATCATGCATACGCACGACATCTTCCTCTCCATGACGCAGAGCCTGGAGCGCCGCCTCTTGCGCAGCAGTTCCCGCACACATAATCGTGTACTGATGGATCTTCAACATTCCACTCAAAAGATAAGCTGGAGCAGCTACATAGCCAATGCGCCAACCAGTCATCGCATACGCCTTCGAGAAACCATCCAGGAGAATCGTACGCTCTTGCATGCCAGGGAGCGCGCTAATACTCACATGCTCGACGCCGTAGACCAGACGACTATAAACCTCATCACTGATCACGATTAAGTCATGGGCTATCGCCAACCTGGCAATGCCCTCAAGCTCCTCACGTGGAATGACTGCGCCGGTCGGATTGTTGGGTGAGCCAATGAGAATGACCCTGGTACGGGGTGTAATCGCTGTAGCAATTTCAGCGGCCCGTACAGCAAAACCATGTTGTGCATAAGTTGGAACTGGAACCGACACACCATCCGCCAAAATAATACCGGCCTCATAGGCGACATAGCCGGGGTCAGGACAGATTACTTCATCACCTGGATCAAGGATAGCGCGCAATGCAATATCGAGTCCCTCGCTCACACCGATTGTGACCAACAATTGCGAGACAGGGTCATAGCTCAATCCATAGCGGCGCTGCAGCATAAGCGCAATCTCTTCCCGCAATGCGAGAGTGCCTTGATTCGATGTATATTGTGTACGTCCCTCCTGAATCGACGCAATACCGGCCTGACGAATATGTTCTGGCGTTACAAAATCCGGTTCACCCACTCCCAATGAAATGACATCTGGCATGGTATTAATAATGTCAAAGAATTTGCGAATGCCAGAAGGTTTGATCTGACGCACGCGTTGCGACAAAATCTCGTGCTTGAGGGAATCCATACTTTATCTTACCTTTTCCTCTCTTTTGAACAAGAGTCGTGCATCAACATAGCAATGCATGGCACACAGTACCCTTGAATCCTGGAAGAGCCTCATTGATTGTACCCATGGTATGCATTTAGCACAGCCATTATTACGTCTGCTTCCATAGTAACATAAATCGGATACATGAAACAATAAGGTGATACGAGAGATAAATGTTTAGATTAGATACCCAGACCACGCAGTCGTTCAATAATACCGGGCAAGACAGAGATGATCGTATCCACCTCTTCTTCGGTATTGTTTTTACCCAGAGTCAAGCGCAGGCTCCCATGTGACCACTCAGGTGGCAAGCCAATGGCAATCAATACGTGCGAAGGATCAACTGAACCCGAGGTACAGGCCGAACCAGTCGAAGCCGCCACCCCTAACATATCGAGATTTAGCAATATCGATTCGCCCTCAACACCTTCAAAGGCAAAGCTAGCATTATTGGGTAATCGATCAGTAGGATGGCCTGTCAGACGGCTCCGAGGGATTTGTAAGATACCCTCAATCAAGCGATCACGTAACGCTTGAATGCGAGGTGTCTTTTGTGGCATTTCTTCGTAGGCTAGCTTCAGGGCTGTGGCAGTCCCAACAATACCCGCAATATTTTCAGTGCCTGCGCGACGGCCACGCTCCTGTGATCCTCCCTGCAACTGTGGCAAGATGCGCATTCCTTGCCTGACATAGAGAATACCCATGCCCTTTGGACCATGGAACTTATGGGCAGACAATGAGAGCAGATCAACCTTTAACTCGGTAACATCTAACGGCAAGGCCCCGCCTGCCTGCACAGCATCCACATGAAAAGGGACTTTACGCGCACGACAGATACGTCCAATCTCAGCAATCGGCTCAATGGTTCCAATTTCATTGTTGGCATACATCACCGATACCAGTACTGTCTGATCGGTAATTGAGCGTGCCACATCCTCGGGATCGACACGGCCAAACTCATCAACGGGAAGATATGTTGTGTTAAAACCAAAGCGCTCCAGATAGTTGCAGGTATGCGACACGGCATGATGCTCGATGGGTGTGGTGATGATATGGTTACCCTTTTTCTGGGAGGCAAATGCCATACCTTTAATCGCCAGATTGTCACTTTCGCTACCACAGCCGACAAAAGCAACTTCAGAGGGGCGACAATGGATCAGGCTCGCTACCTGTTCGCGGGCATGATCAATAGCCTGCATCGCATGGCGTCCCATAGTATAAATGCTGCTGGCATTGCCATATTCCGTTGTCAAATACGGCAACATTGCATCAAGTACACGCGGATCTAACGCGGTGGTAGCAGCATGGTCAAAGTAAATAACACGCTCTGGCATAATATCTTTATCCTGTTATCTGATGGTCAATGTGGTGTGCATCCCTGACCGGGAAGAAGTAATCATTGTACAATCGTTATGCGTAAATTATACCACTACGACGTTTTCTTTTTCTTTATAAACGTCTCATTGAGACTGCCAGTCCGATACCCCAACAAATCAACTGTGACATAGGTATAGCCGATCTTGCGCAAACCATCAGTAACGGTACGGCTCATCTCTTCTTCCACCAGACGCGGAATCTCAGAACGCTCAACTTCGATGCGGGCAATTTTATCGTGATGACGCACGCGCAACTGGCGAAAACCAAGTTCATGCAAGAGTTTCTCAGCCTTGTACACCATTTGCAGCGAAGCTACATCTACCCTGCTGCCATAAGGGATACGGGAGGAAAAACAGGCCATGGCAGGCTTATCCCAGACGGGCATACCAAGCATACGAGCAATAGCGCGTATTTCGCGTTTGCCCATACCTGCTTCTTTGAGCGGGCCACGAACTTCAAACTCGCGTGCAGCACGTTGTCCCGGACGATAATCGCCATCATCATCTTTATTGACGCCATAGGCAATGTAGCGCATATTACGCTGCTTTGCCAGCGGCACCAGATGCGAAAAGAGTTCTGTCTTACAAAAGTAACAACGATTTACGTCATTTTTAACATAGCGCTCATCTTCCATCTCGTGCGTTTCCAACGTAATCAAAGGAAGATGCAGCTGATGCGCCACTGTAACAGCCTCATCAGTCTCTTCAGCAGCATAGGCAGGTGAAGAAGCGATGGCTCCCAGTGCGCGCTCACCAAGTACATCATAGGCGACTTTGAGCAAGAGCGCGCTATCCACGCCGCCCGAATAGGCAATCAAGACAGACTCCATATCACGCAAAATTGCCTGAAGATGTTCATATTTTGCTTGTGTCTCAGCGTCCAGCGCCACAGCGCCATCTTCGTGTATGTGTGGGGTATCTAACATTCTCAACTCCTGAACGTGTGCCAACAACGACCGGGAAGGAATACGACACAGCCGTAACCCGGAGGAGGCCAATTCCAAGCATTCTACCAGATACGTCAGGCATGCCGCAAACCCGCAGCATTGCCAGCCCTTTTTATCATTATGAGAATACCTGGCTGTTATTATAACATCAGCGACAAACTGCATATTTCCTTTTGCAGGGAAATACTATAGTATTTCAAAAGAGATGCCATCGGGATGTCTAATCGCTCCAGTTATCAGGAGAGAGGAAACGCAATGCCAGAAGTACAGACAACTGCCGCTATCATCCTTGCGGCTGGTAAATCCAGCCGCATGAATCATGAACAGCATAAGTTACTCTTGCCATTAGGGGGTCGTCCCATCCTGGCCCATACACTTGATGCCGTACAATGCTCACAGGCGACACCTATCCTGCTCGTGCTGGGACATCAAGCAGAACAGATAGAGAACGCCATACGTGACAGTTTACAGAAAGAAACGATGCTCCTGCACAATCCCACTTACCAGCAAGGAATGAGCACTTCTTTATGTCTGGCACTGCAGATCCTCATTCCACGACCAACCATCGATAGCGCGATTATTTTACTTGGCGATCAGCCTTTCATGAGTCCCGCATTGATCGATGAGCTGATCAAGACCAGACACAAGACAGGCCAATCGATTATCGCCGCCAGTTACCACGGCAAACGTGGCAATCCGGTGCTGTTTGGGAGAGAACTCTGGGAAGAATTGGGAATGATCAGTGGTGACGAAGGTGGTAAAAGTGTCATCGCCCGCCATAAACAGGAGTTGGTCACCATTGAAACTGATGAGATAATGATTAATCATGATGTAGATACCTGGGATGCCTATCAACAGGCACTCACATACTGGCAAAGCCAGCAGCAGATATCATAGAAGGAAAGACTGATGACAACTGAGGATACCAACAAGAAACAGGCCAGTTTCTGGCTTGATTATAGCCAACAACTTTCTAATTCCATCCGTTATGTCGAGGCGCTAAAAGCAGCCCAGCGTGCCGTCAAGCTCGATGATAGCAATGCGGAGGCCTGGTATGCACAGGGCACCTGCCAGGCTATGCTCGCGAACTATACGGATGCACTGTCTGATTTCGAACAGGCCCTCCAACACAATCCATCGTATGTACAGGCCTGGGATGGCAAAGCCTGGGTTGAAGGTATTCTTGGTCATAAAGAGGCCGCATTGCAAGCCGTTGAAAAGGCTCTGCAGATCGAGCCTGACTACCGCGAAGCTCGCCATCGAAAGAAATGGCTTGAAACCCTGTAAATCTTATGTACAAGTGGCCCCAATCAAAGAAAGATAATGTAGCTACCGTCGCTGACCTGAAAAACTATGCTCACTCGCTACATCTATAGCGGGATTGCCATCTTGTACAGGAATAACCGGGCGAACAGGTTGCGTTTTGGTATCATTCATGATCAGGATGCCGATAGCACAACAACCCAACGCCACACCGATCAAGTAGCCAGCAATTGTATCGGTGATAAAATGCACGCCGATATACATTTGCATAAAACCGCCCAGAAAAGCTCCCAGCCCACAGATGACCATTAAGATTCTGCCTGACCAGCGTGGACGTAGATAGCGTGCGCAGATCCAGGCCAGCACCAGACCAGTCAGGCACCAGCGCATCGCATGACCACCCGGAAAGCTATTCTCACTATCCCCTGTCGAAGGGAGCAATGGCAGTTGAGAAACGGTATGAGCCCAATTCACCTGCTGACCTGGTGGATTGGGCACCTGCCCCAATAAACCCAGGCCCGCAGCCAGATGTACCGAGAAAGGTTGGCCTTGCATCTGCGGACAGGTCAAAACAGTCATACCTGAACGCAAATTGGGTGGTAAAGGCAACGTAAATAGCATCTTCCCTACTACTTCTATCACAACCGCCAGAAAAAGTAATCCCAACAAATAAACCAACACACGCTTGCGATGACCTGCCAAAACGCAGACCACACCCAAAAGCAATAACACAACCGCCGTCATCGGTGCTTCACCCAATTGGCGCCACATCAAGAAAGAGCAATCCAAACGAGTAATTGGACGTCCGACCAACCAGCGCTCAATTTCTACTGTAGATTGATTCAATATACCGGTCGCATACATAGCTGTATAGATAAAAAACAGCAGGCTCACCACGGCCGACGCGATAAACCAGCGCCGGGCTGCAGGATATTTTTGTAATAAGAAGGCAGATGACCTTATCATTTTCGGTAATTTCTACCTTTTCCCCTTTTTGTCAAACAGAGCGTTTAGTTTTTCTCATCCGCAGAATAGTTGTGCTCAGTGGTGGGTTGAGGATGGGCGATGGCAGGATCTTGCTCCTCTTCAGACACAGGTTCAGTAGAGGAATCACGTCCCGATCGCTGAGGAGCATTCACAGAAATATATTTACTTCTCGCTCCTACACGTGGCAGTGTGATTCTTCGGCGTACGCGCTCACTGGTACTTGCAGTAGTAGTCGGAGAGGCGCGTAACGGCCGCTTCAAAGCCCAGGGAGCGCGCTTCCGAGACAACATTTGATCCGCAGTCTCGCCACGTGCCGAACGATAAAGACTGGCGACCACAACCCAGGCCGCTGCCACCAGCGGTGTTGCCACCAGCGCACCAATCGCACCCCCAAAGGCTCCAAACGAATCGCCAAACAACTTGGCAAATACCACCAGAGACATAATTGACACAACAGGATGCAACCCAACTGCATGACCCACAATACGCGGTCCCAGAATATTGCTCTCCAGAATCTGGATCAGCACAAAACAGACGACCAGAATCAGCGTGCGTGGAAAAGGATCGGGCAACAGCAACGAAGCAATCAGCGGCGAGATAGAGGCCAGGAATGGTCCAACCATAGGAATTGTCTCGAAGAGGAAACCCAGCACTCCGAAAATCAAGGCAAACTGTCCCAGACCAGTAAAGGAGCACACAAGTCCCACCGCCACGCCAATAATCACCGCCAGCGTCAATTGCCCACGGATGTAGTTGCCGACAACGCGTGTCAATGCATCCTCAAACAATAATGCGTTGGATAACGAGCGCTTGGGTAGAATCTCTATAATGCTATCGCGAATTCGTTTACCATCCAGAGTAAGATAAAAACTGACCATCAAAACAATCAAAAAGTTCAAGAAGGTGTTGGTCAAAACCAGCACAAAACTGATAGTATTATTCACGGCAGCATTTGTGAAACTCGACACCTGTGAGCTAAACTGTCCTATCGTTTGATCAATACGAGCTTGTGGAATATGTGCCTGCACACGTAAAAAATCCAGAAGTGCACTATACCTTTCTGGAATATTATTTGTAAAATCTACTATGGTACTTGAGAAAACCGTTACCTGACCAACAAAAGAAGATACTAGTAAATAAGACAAAGCACCAATCACCACCAATACTAAGATATAGGATATGATAGTGGCGAATAAACGTGGCAATCCATGTTTTGTAAAAAAATTAGCCAATGGTGTAATTAAGAAGGCTACCGTCATAGAGAGCAACAGTAACAGGATTGCTATGATAAATTGGTTTACCAGTATCCATAGCGTCCATATAATAATACCCATGCAGATGACGCAGATTAAAACATCGCGTCTTCGCTGCCAGTCAATTTGGCCCATACTATTTATCCTTCTCGCGCTATTATAATCACAGAGAAAAGTCGTGAACCCTTGCGCACACAAATATATCTCTTAATAAATTCTTTCGCTAAGGGTAATACGATCCAACTCAGAAGAATGCTGCAAGTATTCAGAGAAAAAGGGGAGCATAACACAAACTCATCCGATAATAAGTACAAAATACAACATTTTTGAGTTTATAGCAATGCAAGTCAATTTTTTTGAAAAGTGTTCAAATACTATGCTCCCTACAAATGACAGCACAAAACCAGAATCTTAAGCCACAGACGTTTGAAAGAGGTGTTGAGTGAGCAGAATAATATCTTGATGAACCTGCTCGGGTGGCTGAGAAGCATCAATAATTTTCATTCGCTGCGGATAAGCTTGAGCCAGGGTTAGAAAGGCCTGCCGCAGGCGCGTATGAAAGGCAACTGACGCCAGATCGAAACGACTTTGTTCTTCCCGTTGTCCACGAGCGTCGTGAGCTTTGCTGGTGCGCAGATGCACCAGTTCAGGAT
Source organism: Dictyobacter arantiisoli (assembly GCF_008326305.1). Taxonomy (GTDB): domain Bacteria; phylum Chloroflexota; class Ktedonobacteria; order Ktedonobacterales; family Ktedonobacteraceae; genus Dictyobacter; species Dictyobacter arantiisoli. The sequence goes on from NZ_BIXY01000060.1 coordinate 21,386, forward strand.
CAAGGTCGAGGAAAAAGGTGAGATCAGGAGCGTGCCCCTGTGTGGCGAGGCGTGAAAGATACTCTATCAATTCGGTACCTACGCCTTGCGCGGCCCCTTGATAAGCGATACTGGAGTCAAAACAGCGGTCGGAGACAACCACTTTATGGGCAGCCAGTGCAGGCAGGATCAGCGTCTCAAAATGTTGCGCTCGATCCGCCTGGAACAAAAAAGCCTCGGCAAGGGGAGTAATAGTCAATTCGGGATGCTGAAAAAGCAGTCGGCGAATCTCAACACCCAGTGAGGTACCACCTGGCTCACGAGTACGTACAAATGGATATCCCTCGCGCTCCAGCCAGCCTTCAAATAAATCCAACTGAGTCGTCTTGCCTGCGCCATCCAGACCCTCAAACGAGATAAAATATCCGCGCTCCATCACTGCAAAACTCCCTTGCTTATATCTCTGGAAAAAGGATCAACAGTTACTTAGTGTACACGGTCTGTGCGATAAATATCATAGTCCCAATCGAAATATGGTTTGGGCAACATGTCCTCTGGAGTCCATTGCTGATCGTGGGTACCATACTTACCGTGATATTCTTTTAACGTCTCGCCCACATATTCAAAGGTCATCTGACAGATACGGAAGCCCACCGGGACCAGAATGGTGGTCTGGGTATGATTGCTGATCTCCATGGTCCAGCGGCTAATATAGCCAACATCCCCAACGCCCGCGCAACGACAAACCGACAAACCCGAGCGCGCCACCGTACTGCGCGAATACATTTTTGCCAGGTAGCCGTTATGGCCGCCGATGATCTCCTGGGTATGAGCCAGAATGGTTGTGCCAGGGCGAATCGCGATGACACCATCCTTCGCCTGCCGTGGCTCACCCCAATAGCCACGAATCTCATCCGGGATATCCAGATGCATGACTTCAATGTTGGCATCACCCTGGAAATACCAATCGCCCAGACGGCAATCATAGGAATTTGGCCCCAGATGACGCTCATTAAATGGCTCGATAATAAGATTGCCGTTTTTCAACTCTTCCACAATACGTTTATCTGACAACAACATAGCACAATAGCTCCTGAAATAAGATATCAAAAAACCCGCTCACATACGCTTCTCGATGCTCAGACATACCTCAGAATAGTTGAGCCGGGGCCTCATTTTTACGCAGGGCAGAACACTCTCCCCGCAATCGAGTCAGCGCTCATTATAACGCATCATCGCCCATTAGAGTAGTCCCAACTGTGAGCATTGTTGAGTCTACGCTTGCCTCCGTAATAGATGCAGACCGCACCAACGAAATCTCTTCCCAAATACGCTGGATCAAAGCAGTAACCTCATCCTCACACGAGAGGGCCTGCTGGAAAGGAAAAAAAGCCCGATCCTGACTGTGATAATGAATCCAACGACTGATAATATTAATTTGATCCACTTCCGCTTTGCCAACAACCGTAGGTGGCATCCCCGAGCGAGCGGCACGCTGCAACAAACTATTGATAGCTTCCTGCATCAACAGGGGATCATGATAGACGCTACGCTGTTCCACCAGGCGACCATGGCGGATTAAAAAGATCTCATTACAATCTTCCAGTGCCGAGGGATAGATGATAAAGAGGTTGTTAGCTTCTACTGCTCCGGTGATCAAACGCTGCCCGATTAATACCTCATCGGTACTGCGGATAGCATCCCGTAGCCAGGCGGCACGCTCAAAGTTAAGATTCTGAGCCGCTTCCTGCATCTGTCTGCGCAGGCGCTCTAACAAATCTTCACTTTCGCCACCCAGAAAGGCGCAAATCTGAGTAATAAGACGCTGATACTCCTCCATATCAGCTCCACCACGACAGGGCGCGCTACAGCGCCCCAGATGGAAGCGTAGGCAAGGATCGGAGGGTTTTGCGCTTGGCGGCAGGGAACGCGTGCATGTTCGTACGGGAAATATCTTCTGGATCAATTCGATGGTCAGATCAACCATACGCCGACTGCGGAAAGGACCAAAATAGCGTGCTCCGTCAGCCGCAACCTCGCGTGTCGCATACACGCGTGGAAAATCATGCTGCACATCAATTTTGATAAACGGATAAAGCTCATAATTTCGTAGCTGCACATTATAGACTGGTTGCAGTTCTTTAATCAACCGCGACTCCACTAATAATGCCTCAAGTTCGGAACTCAGTACCCGCGTCTCAATCTCTTTAACGCTTTGCAACAGGCCATCCATTTTACGTGTATAGCCGAGAGGCTGGCTATAGTAGGAGGAAAGACGGTCTTTCAAAGACTTGGCCTTACCGACATAAATCACCTGACCCCTCGCATCCTTCATGAGATAGACACCAGGGCGAGTGGGAAAATCGCGCTTCCAGGCTGGATTGAGGAAGAGGTTTCCATTGGGGCGTACGATAGCCTGTGTGTTCATACCAATATCAGAACGCGCCTGCTGTTGCTCTTTAAGCGTCGCTTGCTCAATATCGCCACTCCAGGCTACTGGTAATTGGATGCGGCGCTGCAAATGGCCGAGCGTTACAATCCCTTGTTGCTGGGCCAGGGCCAGGATACGATTAAACACTTCGGCTGTGACCTCAGCATCCCCAAAAGCTCGATGGCGATTGTGTGTCTGGATCTGTAGATATGCAGCCACCATATCCAGTTTAAAGCGCTTGAGACCGGGCAGAAAGCGTCGAGCCAGGGGAATAGTATCAAAACCCTTCACTTGAAATGAGAGGTCCAATAGATCGGCTTCAGCGGAAAGAAAATTCAAATCGAAGCCAACATTATGTCCTACCAACGGCGCACCATCAATAAAATCCAATAACACTGGCATGATCTGTGCCGCATCTGGAGCTTCGCTGACCATCGCCTGGGTGATCCCGGTAAAGCGTTCGATAAATGGTGGGAGATGGCGGTGCGGATTAAGCAGGCTTTGATAAGAGTCAATAATTTTACCACCGCGTACACGCACAGCCGCCACCTCAATCACGCGATCAATTCCTGGACGTAGTCCTGTGGTTTCTGTATCGATCACGACAAACTCAACCTGATCCAGAGTGCGCCGGGTATGCTGCCAGGCAGTTAATGACCACTGCTTCTCTTCACTTATCTCATTGTCGACATGCTCTACAAACAGGGTCGAGCTACGTAACGTCTGCCGCAGCAATACTCTCCAGAGGTGTTGATTGCCATCAGCCCCGAAGAGATGGCGAATTAACGCCTCTTCAGTAACCGGCTTCCCCATCGTTTCCAACAAATCATGCGCGCGACGGACCAACATTCGTCGCTGCGGTGTGACACTACTCTCCCCCTCCAACGCCATAACAACGCGCCTCCTCTGTACAATAAACAACACAGACTAGACCATATGTACGAGAATAGCACGCGCAAAACGGTTTTGGCAAGCAAACGCGCAAGATGGCTAATGATGCGGAACCATTCTGGAAAACCAGCCAGATAGAAGCGGCGCAAAGTAGTTATTACTATCCATGCCGTTTCCAGCAAGATCATTTAGAATAAAAAGGAGAGACCTCGGTTAAGGATCCTTAACCCCAGGTTCCAAACGATACTATTTTATGCTATACTACTGAAATGGTACAAATGTTCGATAAGGAAGGAAGATTTATGTCGCCAGAACAACAGCCAGATGAACAAGAAGCATTAGCTGGTTATGCGCAACCAGTTGTCTATAGCATTCCACAGATGGATCAGGTTCATGTCCATAAAAATATTGCCTATAAGAACGTCGATGGAGAAGATCTCTATTTTGACGTCTATTATCCCACGGATTATCGGCGACACAAACCGCTTCCGGCCGTGATCTTTATTCACGGAGATGCACCGGTCAGCATTCTTAAACATATCAAAGACCATCCACAGTACACCTCATGGGGCAAACTGATCGCTGCCTCTGGCATGATCGCCATCACAGCCAATCACCGCTCCACAGAAGGATTGAGCAACGTCGTTGGGAGAGCTAATGACATCGACGATTGTATTACCTATGTGCGCGATCAGAGCACACAACTACATATTGACGCCAACAAAATCGGTCTCTGGACCTGCTCTGCCGGTGCCTTTTTTGCGCTACGCATCGCCCTCTACGAAACGCCAGACTACATCCGCTGCCTGTCATCTTACTATGGTCTTACGGAACTTCAAGCCTATTATCAGGCTCTGTATGGCGGTGTGGCAGAGGAGAACGACTTTCTGCGTCCGGTCTTTACTGAAGACGACTTCGCCGAATTCTCCGCCAGTAATCTGCTCTCATTGCGTACCACAGATATTCCACCGCTCTTTATTGCTCGCGCCGGATCAGACTATCCCGTCCTGAATAGCGCCCTTGATCAATTCGTCGGTGAGGCGCTGGCACAAAATGTTGAACTCACTCTGATGAATCATCCTACCGGACAACATTCCTTTGACCTCCTTGATAAGGACGCACGTACTGAGGAGATCATAGAAGCCACACTAGAGTTTTTCCAAAAACATTTGCTATACTAATCCCTCAAACAAAAGCAAGTATCTGCGAAAGAGGGATCGTTGTGGCTGAGGAAAAACTAAGTAGAAGCGTACACCATCTGCGCCAATTTATTGCCGAACAGAACTGGTCAATCGTGGACGAGAAGGAGATCGCCCATGGTTACCAGTTTCTGGTTACTGATGGTCAATCAAAGGTGCCCATAGCACTCTATACAACCGGAAAGACGCTGGTACAGGGAAAAGCCAGCTCGCTCCAGGCAACATTGAAAGCCTGGAGTCCCACCCAGACGCTGGCAAACAAGCCTGCTACACAACAAACAGGGCAAACAGAAACCAGAACTGCATCCCCTATCAGTTCCAAAACCCAGGCAAGCAATGGAATAGCGCGTATTGGCTCAGATGAATCGGGCAAAGGGGACTTTTATGGGCCACTGGTGGTTGCCGCCGTCTATGTCGATCAAAAAACAGAACAACGGCTCTTGCAACTTGGCGTACGCGACAGCAAGAAACTCACCGACACACTGATGCTGAACATTGCCAATGAGATACGCACCCATTGTCCTTACGCAGTACGGGTCTACCTGCCCGCCGACTATAATGAGCTTTATCAGCGCATCGGCAATCTCAATCTCTTGCTGGCACAGGCGCATGCGGACGTGATAGCTCAAGTTGCCAGCGCGACCGGGAGCACCTATGCCATTGTGGATCAATTTGGCAATGAGGCACTGGTACGGCGGGCACTCGAAAAAACAGGAATAATCCAACGTCTGGAACAGCGCCATCGCGCGGAAGAAGATACCGCTGTTGCCGCCGCCTCAATTGTGGCTCGTGTAGAATTTATACGCCATCTGAGCTGTCTATCCGCCAGCATTGGTGTTGACCTGCCAAAGGGAGGCTCTCATCCGCAAATTGTTATCAAGGGACGTCAGATTGTCAGCCAGCATGGAGAGGAAGCGCTCAAACAGATAGCCAAACTCCATTTTAAAACTACAGATGCGATCCTACATCCGTAGATTCTACATCCGTTGAAGAAGAGGAAGAGTGCACAAATGTCGTGTTGCTTTGCTTCACCCTTCTTCTTACGCTATAATGAGGGGAACAAAGAACACATTTATGCATTTGTGTTGCAGCAGTGCACCACGAAATTCAATCTACTCACAGCTGATCCATGACCAGCGCACATTTCATAGCTGTATGGTGATGCAACAGCGGCATATGTAACACACGGTCTTATTTATTATTGTCAATCCAAAAACGTGTGCTCTGTAATGCAATCCAGGCAATGCGACAATCTAACTGATCGGCTGGTTGGTAATCCTGAACAACAAAACAGATTACCAGGCAACTTGAAAAGGAGCTCTATATGACTTTTTGCGGTCAGTGTGGTCTACAATTGGCCCCTGGAAGTACGCGCTGTCCCCGTTGTGGGGCAGTAATAGAAGAAACAAGTAAGGCGACAGCAGAAGAACTTCATCCAGATGATGCGACCATTGCAACGCCTTCGCTGTTTGACCCCAAACGCGCATCAACCCTATCTCAGTCAGCAACCCAATCACAACAAAACCAGCAACCGCTCATCTTGCGTCCTGGCATCAATAGTGGACAGGAATATGGCACACAGAATCCCGCAACCTATAATAACTATGACGCGACGAACATGATGGATCAAGTCGCCCCGCCGCAACAAAATTCTTATCCGGGCTATCCCGCGCAAACCAGCGGAGTGGGAGTGGGCTTTCCTCATCCACAGAGCGGTAGTAATTATCCACAACAAGGGATGTACCCTGACTTCACGACCAATGGAGGATACAACACAGGCATGTCCTATCCAAACATGCCCGCGCAACAAATGTCTCCGAACTATCCCAATGTCAGTGGTCACTATCCCCCACAAGTGGATGAGCATGCAGCGCGGGCCGCGCGAGGACGCACGACGGGACTGGTCCTTGTTCTATTTGGCCTGGTATTGATTCTAGGAGCAGTGGTGCTGTTTGCGATGCAGAATCATATCTTAGGCAATGCACAACTCCCCAACAGTCAGATCATCACAGCCATGAGTCAAACTGTGATAGCGTATTAAACACATACGCAAGATAGCCAAATCAACTCAAACTGAGAGAAAGAGCAACGAGTAATTATCGTTGCTCTTCTTTTATGTGTTACAACTCTTATGCGTCACAGCTCTCAATTCTATATTTTTAGAGCGCGCTAAACTAAAAAAGAAAGAAGAATACGAAAGAAGAGAAGGGAGTGAGCTATTCTATGAAGATGGGACAGCATGACTTATCGCAAGAAGCGCTAGAATTGCCTGAGCAACATAAACGACAGAAACCACAGAAGCCACGCCCTTTAACGATTATACTCACCATCCTGGCATTGCTCGCGCTAGCTCATTTCATCGCGGTCAATCATGTTGACTCACCTCCAACCCTCGACGACACTCGGAGCTGTACAACCCTGCTCCACAACACAGACTATACGAAAGTCATTCCTATTCAACCCCGCACTCAGGAGATGGAAGCTATCCAATTTATCAATGCCGAAATGGGTGGACAACCCGCGGTACTGATCCAGATCAACAACAAGGGGCCACAACAGAAACTCGATGTGTACATCTATGGCTGTAGCCTGCAGCATCAACAACCGGTGTTGAACCTCTTCTTCAAACAACAAGGAATCATTAACGGTTTGCTCGCTATTACGCAAGCCAATACGTTAAGCATTGGACAAACTGATACCACCCTGCCCTCAGATAGCAGTAGTATCTTGCTACTTCCTCTGCAACAGAATGTTTTTCAGGAATATGCCTGGAAAAATGGATCGCTCTATCAAACCGCCTTTCCTGGTCTCTATCCGGTTACCAGCCGCAGCGAAGCCGAGGCCCTTCAGGATGAACAGAATCATGGGCAGGCACTTCCCTGGACTGATCCACTCCAAACCGCCAGCCAGATGGCGGAGGATCTTTTTAAATGGCCGGCCAGACAAATCCATGCTATTCTGCGTAAGACTAATGCTCGTGAAGCACGTGTTATTCTGGAGAGGGAAGGGACGCGTATCGAAGTTGCCGTCTCGCTGACACGCCTGCTTCAGCAGAACAAAAACGGACTCTGGTGGGTTACCAATGCTCAAACACCGGGTATTTCGCTGGACCAGAGCCAATTTGGCACTCCTTTATCCTCGCCGATCAGTATCCAGGGCATGATCAATCCCACCAGAGCGAAGGTTACAGCCACACTCTTTAATCATACGCTTGCCCCGGTCCATCTTCAGAATGACGGCACCTTGCAGACGGATATGAATGGACAATTTACTGGCTCTCTCGCCTACACCAATGTCTTTCCAGATCAACCAGGACTCCTGCTTATCACAGCATATCCAGATAATCAGCAAGATCCTACAGCGCAGGGCTATCTCCTGCTTACCAATCTTATTCTCGGTTAAGCGATGCTGCCTATACCTTATTTGCGATCCATCAGGTCTCACAATCTCACACTACATGCCTGTTTATGACGCACTTCATTGTTGTACTGAGAGCGGTCGCAAAACGAATATACAATTGAAGGGCAGTCATGTTACAATATGAGTTATGAGTGAATTGACAAATAAAATCGGACGCCTCCTGGGGCGTGTCGAAAAAACTATGGTGCGTCTTTGACCTGGCCAGCAAAGGCGAACAAATTGAAAAATTAGAAACTGAAAGTATGGACCCCGACTTCTGGTCCGACAATCGTAAGGCTCAAGCTATCATGCAACAGCTTAACGCCTTACGTGAAGAGGTCACCACCTGGCAAGGGGTTGCGGCTCAACTCAATGACCTGCTCGGATTAGCACAACTGCTGGAAGAGGAGCCAGATGCAGAGATGCAGGCGGAAGTTGTCGCATCCCTTGTGCCTATAGAGGAGCAAATTGAAAAGCTTCAGTTTGATTTGATGCTCAGCGGCGAACATGATGAGCGTGATGTTATCTTAAGTATTCACGCGGGCAGTGGTGGCGTCGATGCTCAGGACTGGGCTGAAATTCTGTTGCGTATGTACCTGCGCTGGGCTGAACACCATCGTTTTAAAACGGAAGTTTACGATTATAGCGAGGGTGAAGAAGCAGGATTGAAGAGTACGACGGTAGGGATTACAGGACGTTTTGCCTATGGCTACTTGCGCTCAGAAGCTGGGACCCATCGACTGATCCGTCTCTCGCCGTTTGATGCCGCCCACCGCCGTCATACATCTTTTGCCAAGGTCGAAGTAATTCCTGATATTGAAAATGCCATCGAGATCAATATTCGGCCGGAAGATATTGAGGTGGATACGTATCGCGCCACTGGAGCCGGTGGACAACACGTGAATAAAACGGACTCAGCAGTCCGTATGCGCCATATGCCTACCGGCATCGTCGTCACCTGTCAAAACGAGCGCTCACAGCTTCAGAACCGTGAAGTGGCATTGAAATTGCTTAAAGCCAAACTTTATGAGCTGGAACAAAAGAAGCACGAAGAAGAGACAGCACGCCTCAAAGGTGAACACGTACAGGCTGATTTTGGAACCCAGATCCGCTCAGTGACAGTTCACCCTTACAGTATTGTGAAAGACCATCGCACTAACTATGAGACAGGCAATACTGAAGGCTACCTCTCAGGGGACATTGATCCCTTTATTCATGCCTATCTCCAGGATCAAGCAGGCGGAGTCGCCGCTCTCGATTGAGAAAAAGATAACTTCATACTTCAGGCCATTGGCAAAGACAAGAACAGAGAAGATTCGCCTGTCATCGGTCGGACTTCTCTGTTCTTGTTTCGCTGCCCTGTTTTACTCGTGAGAGTAGAGAACACAATCTGTTCTCAGTCGAAAAAATGAAGATATTACTAGAAATATGAAAATTTTCTCATAATACAGAAGAGTGCCGATTTCATGCATCTGAATGCTTGACTAGAGTTGTATCACCTGTTATGCTGAAGGTAAGAAGCAAAGGATAGTGTTTTTTTAGTGCTTCCTACCACTTCTCTTACTGGAAGAAAGACAAAGAACAGCTTCCTTTTTCCGAGAAAAATGAAGTTTTCTTCACGTAACTACTGACAGTGGAGAGGAGTTATGGTATGATAGGTAGGGCATGGGTAACACCTGCTGTGGGGATGCGGATGCAGCGGCGGAGGCTCCCCCTCGGCTTACTATCTCGCTAAGCCACGCTTGTTCAGCAAAAACAGGCGCATATTACCTCCAGAGAGAAGGAAGGAGGCGATTTCGTGGAAAACGCATTTCCTCGGTGTCGCAAGTGTAGTGAAGGTGATCTGGTTCCGCTTTCGGATTTCGGTAGCCAGGGAGCTTCCATCGAGTACAAAGCATGGGTTTGCACCAACCCCTCCTGCTTGTACAACATCAAGATTCGTAACGGTGATATTATCATTAATGAACCCATTAGTGATGGCTCGCTCCATACATATCGCAGCGGTCGACAGTAGGGGAGTGGAGACAAAAACACCATATACGACACCTATAAGCGGTTTTTATCGTTTGCAGGTGTAACAAGGAGGCAAAAGGCAGGCAGAAGTATACTTCCTTTTGCCTCTCTGTACATAGAGGGGTAATCACAATCTTGGGTCGCTCATGGTGACCAGAAAGGGTGATTATAGGCCCTCTATTTGGCTTTTTAAGAATTATGCGGTATAAAGTCATAGAGTCTATACTTATTATTCAGTGATTTCAATTTTTATTAAAGGAGTCAATGCTGACGTGCTCAATCGATTCTTTGGGCAGAAACCTCAGGAAGACCCAAAAAAACAAAAGCCAGAGCCCGCTTCCGAACAACAGGCGGAACAACCGGTGCCAGAGCAACGTTTTTCCTTTCTGAATCGCACCCGTCAAATTTTTGGCCGGCTGGGCAACGCTGTTCAGGAAACCGACACCATTACTGATAGCCTGTGGGATGAGTTGGAAGAGTCGTTGTTGGGGGCTGACGTAGGACCAAGCACGACACTATGGCTTATTGAGCGCCTGCGCCAACGCGTAAGCGACGAAAATCTGCAAACAGGCAGTCAGGTTCAATATGCTCTGCGAGAAGAGCTATCAACCCTCCTTGGGAAGTCATCATCTCTTCGTTTTTCTAAACAATCTCCACTCACCGTTATCCTTGTCATTGGAGTTAACGGCTCAGGTAAAACCACAACCATTGCAAAAATGGCCTATCGCCTTTCACAGGAAGGGCATCAGGTGATGCTGGCCGCTGGTGATACCTTCCGGGCCGCCGCCATTGATCAGTTACAGGAATGGGGAAATCGCATTCAGGTCCCGGTCATCAGTCAAAAGCCGAACTCAGATCCTGGTGCGGTTGTCTTTGATGCGCTTCAGGCAGCTCAAAGCCGCGGCAGCGACGTTCTGATTGTCGATACAGCTGGTCGCTTGCATACAAAGTTTAACCTGATGGAAGAATTAAAGAAAATTAATAAAATTATTCAGAAATTCGTTCCAGATGGTCCACATGAACTTTTGATGGTGATTGACGCCACAACAGGCCAAAATGCCCTGTTGCAAGCACGGAAGTTCGCCGAGGATATTGGCCTGACAGGCGTTGTCATTACCAAACTGGATAGTACAGCCAAAGGCGGCTTTGCCTTTGCTGTCGCTGATGACTTAGGAGTGCCAATTAAATTTATTGGTACTGGAGAAAAAGTAGAGAATTTGATGCCATTCGAACCACAAAATTTCGTGGCAGCGCTCTTCGCATAATAGCAACCGGAGGTTCCTTATGGCAAAAGAAGCGGCTGTCCCACTTACCAGGCAGGTGGCTTCCCACGGCGAGGAAAAACCTGCACGGCCCTCAGTGGGCAATATAGCTGTTAAATGTCCAAAATGCAAAGAAATCTTATATAATCGCGATGTGGAAAAAAATCTGAAGGTCTGCTCACGCTGTAATTATCATTTTCGCCTGACAGCCTATGAGCGTATCGACCTGTTAGCTGATCCCGGTAGCTTTACTGAAATGGATACAGATATCATTTCGATAGATCCACTTCAGTTTACGGCTTTTCCACCATCGTATTCAGATCAGCGCACGTATACCGATAAGTTGACGGCTGAACGAGAAAAAACGGGACTCAAGGAGGGTGTGATCACTGGTCATGCCACGATTGAAACCAAACCATTGACACTGGCGATCATGGATTTCCACTTTATGGGTGGAAGCATGGGCTCAGCTGTTGGTGAAAAGATTACCCGCGCTATTGAGAGCGCGATTACCCACCAGACCCCGATGTTTATCACGACGACCTCAGGCGGTGCTCGTATGCAAGAGGGTTTGTTTTCCTTGATGCAGCTGGCAAAAATATCTGCCGCTCTGGCAAAACTAGGCGAGGCCCATCTTCCCTATATCGTTTTGCTGACCGACCCAACCACTGGTGGCGTTTCCGCGAGTTTCGCAATGCAAGGCGATATTACCATTGCTGAACCAGGGGCACTTATCTGCTTCACGGGTCCCCGGGTGATCGAACAGTTTATGCATATCAAACTACCTGAGGGCACGGTTAATTCCGAATTTGCTTTGCAACACGGAATGATCGATGCGATCACTCATCGCCGGGATTTACGACAGACCCTGGGACGTATTTTGCGTCTGTATGCGTAAAGCACCTTTACGTGTAGCACTTTTTGTTACCAGAAGGCACAGCGAGACAGCAAAGCAACATAGAAGGGAAAGCGATGGCTTACGATCTGGAATTTGAAAAACCGCTGGCTGAGTTAGAAAAAAAGATATCAGCGCTGCAACGCAAGGGTGATCGCCTCAAACCAGATGAATTAGTCCAGTTACAGGAGCATGAGCGCGAACTCCGCCAGAAAACAGAAGATATCTATAAGCATCTCACAACATGGCAAACAGTATCAGTGGCCCGCCATAAGGACCGCCCCTATTCAGCGGATTATATTCGTCTGATGTGTGATGATTTCTTTGAGTTGCGTGGCGACCGTTCCTTTGGCGATGATCACGCCATTATGGCGGGTCCAGCAAAAATCGATCAGCAAACCGTGATGCTGGTGTGTCATCAGAAGGGCCGCGATATGAAGGAGAGGCAGTTCCGCAATCTCGGCATGCCCCATCCTGAAGGCTACCGCAAGGCTCAGCGGCTGATGAAACAGGCAGAAAAGTTTAAGATGCCAATTGTGACCTTGATGGACGCATCTGGCGCGTCTCCCGGTCTGGTCGATGAGGAGCGTGGACAGGCGGAAGCAATTGCTTCCTCACTTTATTTGATGCCTCGTCTACGCGTGCCGATTATTTCAACAATCATTGGTGAAGGCGGTAGTGGTGGTGCCTTAGCTATTGGTGTCGCTGATCGCGTGTTAATGCTTGAAAATAGTATTTACATGGTTGCCGCTCCAGAGGCAGCGGCCACGATTATGTGGCGCGATAGCGCCCATGCTTCATATGCAGCCGAGAATATGCGTATCAGTGCTCGCGAACTCCTCCCACTGGGTTTGATCGACGAAATCTTGCCGGAACCACTGGGCGGCGCACATCGCAATTATAAACAGATGACTGCAACGTTGAAAGAAGCGATCCTACGCAATCTTGCCGAGGTCAGTGCATTGTCAACTGATGAGATGTTGGAACGACGCTATCAGAAATTCAGAAAAATGGGTGCCTTTGGCAATCTGGAAGCCCAGACTCTGGCTGGCAGCATCTAAAACCGCATTGCAATTCTTACCAATTGACCAGCAAAAAAAGATCCATCTCTCCAGGAGAGATGGATCTTTTTTTGCTGGGTAACTATTCAGGTACCCAGTACCTCTCAAGCCGCCTTGCGGCGGCGAAGGAGGGTTTTGGCGGGGACACCCCGCACCCCGCGAAGGGGCCTTGCAGGCCCCCTCGACCCCCTTGCTGAATAGTTACTTTTGCTGGTACATTCACAACAGGCGTTCAATAGCAGGCATGCTGATACTTATAGAGACATATAGGCAACCAGGGCTTTGATCAGATATCCCATTTTGGGATGCTCAGGAATAACTTGCGGGACAACACCGTATTCAAGCAATACACCGGTACAGGTCGGGCCAATCGAGGCAACGATAGTGCGTTGATTCAGTGCTTCTTGCAGCTCTGTTAGCAGTTGTAATTCAGTTGCGATCAGGAAAAGATGGCGAATCTGGATCTGGCTGGTGAACATTACTACATCCACCTTACCAGCAATCAACTCGCGAACCAGCGCCTGTAATGTATCTGTCTGCTCTGGCAGTAACCATTCATACAAGCATAGTTCCTCTACCTGCGCATCACGACTACGGAGCATCTCCATAATTTCGGTATTGCGCTCCCCATAGTGTACGACCGCGACAGTTTTACCTGCCAGTTCAAAAGGCGTCAGGACGTCAATAAGCTCATGCGTGGTATAGGGCTCAGGCGAACTGGCGGCTATCGGAATGCCTTCTTGTCGTAAGGCTCCTCCTGGCTTAGGACCACGGCAAACAACGGTGCTCTTACGCAATGCCGCCACTAACTCCTCACGACGTCCCAATTGATCGGCTTCTTGTAAGAGTGTTTTCACCCCCACCCCCGTAAAAAACACTACCAGATCAATGGAGCCGGCACATATCTGCTCGATAAAGGCGTTCACGGGTTGCGCTGCCATCAGGGATGTTTCGCGTACTGCTGGCACGCTCCAGATATTACTACCACCATTGCGGCGAATGAGATCGGCTATCTCATTGCTCATGCGCGCTTCCAGTACGGCGATACGAGCGGATTGAAAATTCACCATGCGTCTCCTCCCAAATACAAAAAGATTCACAAACACAGAAACAGAAAGGCCCTTGCGCCTACACGCCTGGTTTTCTCCGCTCTGAGAATAAAAACTCGTCTATGCTAACTCTACACAGGGCTAGCTCATTGACCTGGTAGTATTATAATGCATAGCTGGCAACCTTATCTTAGGCTGAAGGATCATGTAGCCTCTACCGTAGCTACATGATCCTTCAAATCTACTACTCTTTGTTGCTGACGCCCGCTTCCCCAAAAGTGGCCATTTCATTATGGGTATGTAAGGCTCCCTCGATAATGTGCATCGTCAAAACTGCACCTGTGCCTTCACCCAGACGCAAGTGTAAGTCGAGTAAAGGCTCCAGGCCAATTTTTTCAAGAATAAAGCGATGCCCGCTCTCTACAGAGACGTGTCCGGCAAATAGATACTCACGTACAGTCGGACACAACGTGTAAGCAACCAACGCCGCAGCCCCGGAAATAAAACCATCAATAACCACAGGGATTCTGCGGGCTGCCGCACCCAGAATGATGCCAACCAGTCCTGCAATCTCTAATCCACCGACTTTCGCCAGCACATCGAGAGGATCAGATGCGTCAGGCTGATTATGCGCAATCGCACGCTCAATAATCTGTACCTTATTAGTCAGTTGCTGATCGTTGAGACCAGTACCACGGCCAGTCACGCGCGCCACGGGAATGTTCAATAGGACAGATGTGATGGCACTGGCCGGTGTGGTATTACCGATTCCCATCTCCCCTGTTGCCACCAGATCAAGTCCTTTTGCGGCCAATGTATCAAGCACATCGATGCCAATTGTGATCGCCTGGAGAGCTTCTTCACGACTCATTGCAGGTCCATGAGCCATATTGGCAGTTCCACGCCGCACCTTACGCGAGATAAGATCAGGATGTTCGATATCTGTAGCAACTCCGATATCAACAATCGCCACCTCTGCATTGGCCTGACGGGCCAACGCATTAATGGCAGCGCCGCCAACCAGAAAATTCTGTACCATCTGCGCCGTCACGTCAGAAGGATAGGCGCTCACGCCTTCGGCTGTGATACCATGATCAGCGGCCATGACGACAACAGCTTTATGCTTGATTACCGGACACACGTTCCTGGTAATACCTGCCATCTGAATAGCGATATCTTCCAGGCGACCCAGGCTACCGGTAGGCTTGGTTAATTGAAGCTGTCGCTCCTGGGCCAGTTTTTCATATGCTGTATCTAATGGAGTAATTCTGGCAAAAATATCAGCAACGTTCGTCATAAAATGTACCTTCGCATTTCTTTCTAGTAATTTCTATCTGCAACAATGTAATTCATTAAAGAGGCAAAAAACATACATGTGATTTAAAAATCAATGCCTTTTTGCGCCAGGATACCTTGATTGTATGGATGCTTGACCTCACTCATTTCAGTCACCAGGTCGGCATAATCAGTCAGGATGGTGGGTGCGTTACGTCCTGTCAAAATGACATGCGTTTTGGGATCACGTGCCTTTAAGGTGGCTAAAACTTCTGCCGCATCGAGCCAACCATAGTTCATCGCATACGTAATCTCATCCATAATGACGACATCGTACTGATGGCTCTCAATTTTCTCCCGGCATAATTGCCAGCATTGTTGAGCCAGAGTCTTATCATGTTCAAGATCATCGCTATTCCAGGTAAAGCCATCGCCCAGAGGGATTATTTCGATACCAAGCTTCTGGGCAGCACGGATTTCACCCCATTTGCCAGTCTGTGATTTCAAGAATTGTAGCATCACCACGCGCATCCCCTGTCCCCAGGCGCGGAATAATACTCCCAGCGCGGCAGTCGTCTTGCCTTTTCCATTCCCAGTATTGACAATCACCAGACCACGGCTGGGCACGCGCTGCGCCCGCTTCTCCGCCTGCTCCTTACGAATCTGCGCCCGACCCTCTTCAGTCAATTCATCAAGAGGGGTATGCTCAGGCTGTGTTGTTTGAGAATTCTGCTCTTCCATATCTCACCTCATCCTTCTAGAATTTGTTTTCACGACGCTCAAGTGGAAAGATTCCGCACGGCTCCAACGCTTGCAGCAAGCACATTTGCACGCTGCGAGCAATCATACAACTGGCGAGTATAAAACTGATATCAGTACAATCAAATATTACACGCTTGCTGAACAATAGTCAGGTAGTGCCCCAATAAATTTATCAGGATGAATCACCTGTGCCAGACAGCGGATACCCTCAACAATACGTGGCCCAGGGCGCTGCGTGATATCAGAATTGATATGATAAACCTGATGCGACTTCACGGCAGCGATACCACCCCAGTTAGCACGCTTGTACACAACTGATGGTTGTCCACCATAGAGAGGATCTTCAGTCAGAACAACATATTGTGGATTAGCCGCGATAATCGCTTCATCCGACACCTGTGGATAGCCACCATTGGTGGAATTGGCATGAAAGATATTGGTGCCATTGGCATATTGCAGCATCTCATCGCCAAAGGAACCACCACCAAAAACATAGGGTTTACCAGGCGTGCTGTCATCAATTTCTAGCAATACTTTCGAGGGAGCTGTGCCCTTGACTGATTGCTCGATCTGCGTGAGTTGTTGTTGCATCTGCTTGACCAGAGCTTGAGCGGTATCTTCTGTATATGTCAAACGGCCCACCAGCAGGATTTGATCCAGGGTCTGGGAAACATTTGGAGACGGGAGATCAATGACGTTTAAACCAAGCTGCATCAACTGTGTGTTATATTTTTTGCTCAATCCACCAGTTGTCAAGACCAAATCCGGCTTTAATGCCACGATACTCTCGATACTAATATTGCCCGATTTGTCGGAAATTTTCTTTAATGATGCCATAGACGCGGGATAGTTTGTTAAAGCATCAACACCAACCACGCGCTTTTGGAGCTGTAAAGCTCCCAGAATTTCACTCACACTGGGAGCCAATGAAATAATACGTTGTGGAGCCGTTTTGGGAAAAGAAATCGGCGTGCCATACATATCTACAGCCACAGTAGGAGTAGGGGTAACGCCAGGGGTTGCCGTACTTGCGGAAGAGCTATTCGCCTGTCCACAAGCGGAAAGGGATAAAACCATTCCCAGAAACAAAACACACCAGAGACGAGGTGAGATGACATGGGTGCGCATAAACATAGTATCCTTCTAAGTAACGCCAGATAATGCCCACAGTCACCTTGCATGAGGAAGAGATCAAACCGAAACACATTCCAGAAGAGTTACAGCATGTTCCGATAGCTCGCTCCTTTTACGCGAAGGATCAAGAGCATGACTCACCAGGCAGGTCTCCTGACTTCTGGCACTATTCTTACTAAAGCGCATCAACCCATTCAACATAGATATGAAGTGGAATCAGGATGAGGCAATGATAAGGACAATACCAGTTACAGTAGCGCGACTGCGTCGGAGTTACACCGACTTCCCTATTCTGTTGAGATGACCTATCTCAACCACCTGATGAATAAATGAAATAATATATCCACGACTAGTATACTGACGAGTATCTGTTTCTGTCAATGCACAGCAAAACTTTAAAGGGTAGCGGTTTCGTGCAATCGCTTAATATCAACACCCAGACCAGCCACCATTAAATAAACACGTGCAGCGGCAGTAGCGACGCGCTGGTTAACTAAACCCAGCACATCCCGATACACACGTCCGAGGGCATAAGCAGGGACAATACCAAGTCCGACCTCATTGCTCACACAAAGGAGCGTTTTGCCAGGAGCGAAGGTAGATGCCACCTGCAAGAGCTCAGCGATTTCTTGTAAAGCGGCATCATAATAGCCAGCGCTGATCATCTGTTCATCAAACGGCGCATCACTATCGTGCTGCGCAAAGAGCCAATTCGAAAGCCAGACCGTCAGACAATCCAGCAGGATGACATCGGCATGTTCAGCAGCCTGTCGTACAGCCGTAGCCAGATGCAAGGGCTCCTCGATTGTCTGCCAATGCGCTGGACGGGCAGCCTGATGGCGCGCGATGCGATCACGCATATCGTCATCACTCGCCGTCGCCGTCGCAATAAAGGCCACACGACGTTCACTCTCCAGGGCCAGTCGTTCAGCAAACGTACTTTTTCCACTGCGCGCACCACCCAGTATCAGCACTAATCGCGGCGGCACATCATCATTCTGCACCTCTACAAGCTTCTTCATTTATTCATTCTCCAGCAAAAATAATTATAACCACACATGGAGCAGCGTAAACAGCAACAACAGCACAACCTCAGAGAATTCCGCCAGCGCACCATAGACATCACCCGTCAATCCTCCCAGCACATGTGTGATCCATTCTCCGGTAATCCAGGCCACCAGCGTACCACAGATCCACAGGAGCAGACCAACAAGAATAGGTCCGCTCAGCAAGGCAATCAGCAAAGATAGCACGGCAGCGCAAATAAGACGCTTGCGCGTTACCGTACGACGATAGGCTTCACCCAAACCACTCGGACGTGCCCCAGGAAAGGCATACATCGCCAACACCATATTCCAGCGTGAAATTGGCAAGATAGCCAGCAAGGCAAACGGCAAATGATAGCGATCCAGGCTTGCGAGCAGCGCAAACTTCAAGAACAAGAGGCACACACCACCCAGGACACCAAAGCTACCCACGCGACTATCGCGCATAATCTCCAGCTTGCGCTCACGACTGGTACCACCAAACAGCCCATCACAACAATCCATCAAACCATCTAAATGCAAGCCACCAGTCAGAATGACAAGCGCTACAACCAGCAAGGCAGCCAGTACCAGCGACGAAACCTGTGCACCAAAGATCAGGACAACCAACCATAAAATAAGTGCCAGTAACAAACCAACCAGAGGAAAATACGCACTCCCAACAAAAAGTGTCGCATCAGCGGTACCGGTCGTAAATAATTGCGTCGCGCCAGGCACAGGCAAGGTTGTAAGGAACTTCAAAGCCGCAACAAACTCTTTCCATTGCGCCATCAACCAGGCATCAGGCGTTGGACCTACCGGAGAAGGCGAGGGATGCTCAGGATTGGAATGAAGAGGGGTTGTTTCAGACATACACTAAAATATCCTTCCCAAATAATAACAGAAAGTTGAAGACCACTCCTTCAAGCATGATAATTCAATAGCGTGAGCGTCGTTGTAGCGAGGACATCCTCACTTCCATTTACAAAATCAAGCGCGCTCAAAGAGCCAGGCTCGATATGTAATTGCCACTGATACTCCAGAGGCATATGCAAAACGATGCATAACAGTGCTCGTAACGCCCCACCATGGCTGACTAATACAATATCACCTGCAGCTAACGAAGATACATCATGTGTCAACTGCACAAATGCCATCAGTACGCGTTGAGCAAACGCAGCCGGTGATTCTCCATCCGGCGGGGCAGCATCGACGCCGCCAGTAAAAAAAGCCAGTTGATCAGGAAACCGGGCTGCAATTTGCGCGTATGTCAGTCCTTCCCATGCGCCAAAGGAGATCTCACGCCATGCAGATGAAGACTTGATGCTTAAAGACTGAGGACTTTGTTGTGTAATCATGGCGGCCGTTTGTTGAGCACGCAATAAATCGCTGGCATACAAAGCTGCGATGGATCTGGTATGTAATTGTTCCCCTAACCATTGCGCCTGAGCTTCACCTTGAGATGACAACCCGATATCCGTCTGTCCACAAAAACGCTGTTCTTGATTCCAGACCGTCGCGCCGTGGCGTACCAACCAGAGACGACGCACCATTAATTCGCTCATCATCGATCCACATGTAATTCTATATTCACAGATCAGTATTCTAGCTCACATTCTATATCACAGAACGCGAGTGGAATAGAAACAAAAGTGCATCAGACTGGCTATTTCAAAAGTACAGCCAATCTGATGCAAAAATACGCAGCAGAGAGAATTAGCCCTCCATGCTTGTACGCTCAGGGCGGAAAGCAGGCAAACAGAACGACCAATATTCACATTGCTGATCGGATGAGGCATTACTATAAATCACACGTGTATTCTTTCCAATCAAACACGTCTCGCCCGCACCTACCTCAATACGCTGTCCCTCGGCCTCAACCAGCAATGTTCCCTTTACACCAATGACAACTTCATCGAACTGTGCGATCTGTGCCGGCTCACGCCAGGCAGGAGGGGCAAACATATGCGCCAGACTAAAGGCATCGCTTTGCGTATTCAGGACACCGAAATGCTCATCAATGATTTTGCCATCTTCGCGTGGAAAAATACTGCCATGTTCGACTTTTTGCAACATTTATCTCTTTACCTTTACACTTTTTATTGATCAGGATCGCACATTCGCCCGTGTACTATCGATCATGTTGATACAAACGCAACAGCGTAGGAGCAGGCCACGGTTGTGCCACGGGTCGATCATTATTAATCGGACCATGCTCCCATCGTAACACATATTCCTGTTCGGAGCGACCTGTATCAGCAATCCAATCCACGGTCATTGGCCGGGCGGTAAAAGGAGACAGTGGCTGGCTATAGGATTCTAGCCATGCCCGAGGCATTAGCACAGGCGCGGAAGGATGAAGAGGTTGCAAAGTCTGCGCATCCAGATTGATCATCCCTTCTCCATACAGATTATGGTTATAGTGAAGCCATAATGTGCCATCCAGGCCAACCGTCACCGGATCAATATGCACGTCCTCAGGAATAGCCCCTGTGCCGCCGAATTGCCAGCGATACGACCAGCGCGTCGCGGGTTCAATCTGCCACTGCTCAGACGTATATCTGGCAAGATAAATCTGGCTATTCCCATCTTGATCATATTTATGGTAGCTGATCAAGGGGCGCTGCTGCGCATCAAAGCTCAAGGTATAGGTGGTATTTACCAGACCGCTTTGTACAGGTACTGGATCAACAATCACGCCGTCTGTATGGAGCGTAATGGGCAGCGTCAGCGCTGTACCGGTAATAGTTTCCCAATGCATCAGATCGCGACTGCGCGCGTAGCATAAATCATGATTCGTCAATACATCAGGCGTATTGCGCCACATCCAGAGCAAATGAAAAAAGCCATCGGGACCCACATGAGGACCATTAATATACGCGCTCATATCCAGCGCGGTCCCGTCCAGTAAAGGCTCGCTCATCACGCGTATCCAGCGGCCAGCCTCCTCATCATAACGATTAATAAACTGGTTTCCATTTCCGCTTCTCCCATCGCGATACGTCACATATAATGCGTCAACTCCATCTCGAAAAAAGCGCGGATAAGAGACACTGGTCTCATCATGATCAAGCATTTGTGGATAACGTTGAAAGCTTGCCATATCATGTGCACGTGTCATCCGATAATACTTTAATGGCTCAGCATGCATAGCCCCCATCACATGGATCATCTGTTGTCGATCAATTTGCAATGCGATGGCATGATGAACTCCAGTCTCCCAATTCGATTGAATATCCGCCAAACGACAAATCTTCCAGATCGATGTATCCAGCGAGCGCTGTGCTACCGTCAAATACTCATCTTGATCAAAATAAGCCACATACTGATACTGATCAGCCGTCAATAGCACCGGAGCTCCGGTCATATGGACAGACCACACCGGAGCAATTACAAGTCCTTTATCCTGATCCAAATTTTCCTCCACTGTATGAAAACGAGCGCGTGTATAGGTACTATGTTCCCTGAGCAACGTCACCTTGCTTTTTAACAACATCTCTCACGTCCTTTTCGTTCGATGACGCTTCTCCTTTATATATGTAACACGAAAAGGCATTACATGTAATAGAGAGAAGTATTCTCAGATAGTGTTTGATTCCCATGCTCTCCACGATCTCTGTGCATGAATTTTCGCACCGATGGTGCTCAAACAGATTTTTAGTATGTGGTGCAGAATGTGTGCGAAGCACACATTCTGCAC
>NZ_BIXY01000061.1 GCF_008326305.1 Dictyobacter arantiisoli
ACGTTCGTTGGGATCGGTCACCTATCAAGATGCCTCAACGATTGTGTTATCGACCACCGTTTCCTATCAACTCGGTAATGGATTGGCCAGTTTTTCGCGCGATACTTCCACGCCCTTTGAGCGTACCATCACCCAGGATGCCTACAATCATCAGCAGATCAGCTATAGTGATGCGCTTGGGCGCCATCGCTATGATCAACTCTTTAGCGGCACAGGCGCATCAGGCAGTCCCTATAGTACGGTGCGCACCCTGCAATACAATCGCGATACGGTGGGCAATCTGGTCTCCACCGATACCTTTGATGCCTCCTCCAACCTTCTTGCTTACCAGACGACGACCTATGATGGGGTCGGGCGCAAAACGGGGCTCAATGACGCAGATTCCGGCTCGTGTACGAATACCCCCTTGCCCGCTGGCTGTAGCAGTAGCGCAGATACGGCCTGGAAGTACAACTACGACCGCAACGGTAACGTGCTCAGTCAACAAGATCCGCGTGGGCAGAGTACCTATGTGAGCTATGATGTGCTCAACCGAGCGCTCTGTAAAGGCACCACATCCGCAGCGGTCTCACCCTGTAGCAGCAGTGCCTCTGCGACCTTCTTTTATGATAGCTATGACAACACCAGCAATCCTGGCGTGACCTTCCCCACGACCTGTATGGCTCCCAGCGGTTCCTACGCCTCCGACCCGATTGGTAAAGAGACGGCGGAAACCTTCAGTGCCACGGCAGGCAATGGATCCCGCTGTAGTGGCTACAATCAGCGGGGGCAGGCCGACCAGAGCGGGTTGACGGTCACCGCCGATGGTACGACCACGACGCAAACGGTGCATGCTTCCTACAACGATATGGGGCAACCCACCACTCTGGTCTATCCCGATGGCGAAGCTTTGACGGCACAGTATGATGGCAATAGCTATCTGCGCTCCTCCTACTTTGGCGATGCCAGCAGTACCGATCCCGTCAGCTTCCTGGTGGGACAGGTCTCCTACACCAACACTGGCCAGGTCTCGGGATTAGCGATTGGAGGTTCAGCAACCAAAGCATCGCAGCCGACTCCTGTTTTCTCGACCAGTGCCACCTATGATGGCATTGATCGTCCCGTGACCAGCAGTGCCACGCGCAATGGCAGCACCTTCTGGAGCCAGACGAAGACCTATGACAACGTCGGCAATACCTTGAATCTGAGCACGACCATTCCCACCGTCTCAGGAGGCAGTCAGACCGACTCCCAATCCTTCTGTTATGACGCACTCAATCGTCTCGTCTGGGCCGGAGATACCGGAACCCCGAGTGGAGGAGATCATTGTGGCTTGAATCCCAATGGCACCACTATTGCACCCTATCAACAGAGCTCTAGTTATGATGCCCTGGACCGCCTGACGAGTGGTCCGGCAGGCACCGAAACCTATGGCACGACTCCAACGCATGGTGCCACGACGTTAAGCACGGTGCCCAACCAGTACGCCAGCTATGATGCCATGGGTAACATGACCTGTCGGAACACCGATACCACCGTGGGTTCAATGCAAAGTTGTGATGCCTCCCAAAGCGGCGCACTGATGAGCTATGACAACGAAGGTCGTCTCTCTTCCTGGACCGCGCCCGGCGGCACGACCCCCAGCGATCAATTCCTCTATGACAACGCAGGCCAGCGCGTGCTGCTCTACTACAATTTTCGCTACTATGACTCAACCAGTGGTCGTTTTACAAGTGCGGATACGGTCGAAACCAATGGAAGTGGTCTGGATCCCTATGCCTATGTGCATAACAATCCCGTGAGCCTGACTGACTCGAACGGACATTGTCCATGGTGTATTGGTGCTATTATTGGAGCTGTTGTCGGTGCTGTAGCGGACTATGGCTACCAGGTTTATAGCAACTATCAGAGTGGAGACTCTAATCCATGGGGCGATGTGAATTGGTGGGATGTCGGCGGTGCGGCGGTTGGAGGGGCACTGATTGGAGCCACATTGGGTGCTGCGGCCCCTGCTCTTGCAGACGCGGCGGCAGCGGGTGTGTCCGCCTACAATGCTGGTGTGGGTGCGAGTGGCATTGCTACGCTAGCCTATACGGCCTATCAATATGGACCAACCATTGCAGCGGATACCTCGGCAGTAGCTACAGCAGCTGATACTGGTGTAACGGCAGCAGCAGATACAAGTGCATCAGTAGCACCAAGGTGGACAGAGTCTACTGTGAAGGATACCTTGAATGATGCTGGTGCTAAGACAACCAATGCAGATAGCCTTAAACTGACGCGTAACGAGAATCGTCTCTATCTTGGACATTATGGTGGGAATGGTACCATTATAGGAGGTACGGATGTTCCTCGCATTAAGCCAGGATTGACTTATCTCGATGCGCTTGCCGAAGACAATGGCGGAATGACTCTTGCCGATCTGATAAACCCGACTATAGATGAGATAACACCTCATATTGATAAGGCTGATGAGATTCTGTTCAATATTGGTCGCAATGGACTTGCTCCTGGATCATTGACGGAGCAAGAGTTCATGTATATATTGAGCAAAGAGCAGATCTTGCAACGAACCCAATTCGTTGAAAGGAGATAGTAATCGATGTCACACGATGCCCAAATGCCGATCTTCACTGAAGACTGACGCTTGATAGAGAACAATCAATTAGGCGTTCCTCTATCTATTCATTCCATAAAAAATAAAGAAATACTCTCTTGGACTATTTTGGGCTGGTTTATCTTCATACTCTCTGTTCTTACTTTGAGCGCGCTCATCATCCTCATAATCATCAATTGGCAACAGATCATTGCGCTCTCTACTGAACATCTCCACGATATAGGAGCAGTTGAACAACGTAACGTGAAACAAAGCCAACTGTATGATGAACATTTTTCGCTCTTTCGATCTTTGGTTGTAGTTGGGTGTGTGTTTCTCTTAGGACTGTTTCTCTTGCTTGTCAGAATTTCCTCTATGAAAAGGCGACGAGTCATTGTTTGTGAGCACGGTCTTCTCCAGGTTCGCAGGAAAGTATGGAGTGATCAGGTTGAAGTGGTGCATTGGGAAGAAATCCAGGCACTCAAGTCGGTACATACCATTTCTAACCGAGAATATATGCATCTCATACGAAAGGAAGGCAAACCGCTTGTTCTCGTTAATGATTACGAGGATTTCGACGAACTATTTGAGCAAATAAGACAATATAAACCTTTACCATAAAGGAAGCATATCTAGCTATTACCTACATAGCATTGATCAATGGTATGAGCTGCAATGGGATAGTCAATTGGCAAGAGGAACGTAATATGCATATGAATTCTCTGGAAATAATGTGGAACAATACAGTATATAAAATTTAATAGAACAACAAACCATTGTGGTATTGCTCCCTATTGGAATGGAGACCCTGCGCTGGCTGATCGGCCAAAAGAGGTGCAAAGTTATAGTTCCGATGGGAAACTAATGCAGGACAGTCGGTGGACCGATAGCCTGAGTTGTCCCGCTTCCGGCGTGGCCGCCAGCGTGGGTGTCGTCGGTGGAATGTATGATCCGGGCACGTCAATTTTTCGAACAGATGTTCGATCCACTTCAATCCGCTCTACAAGCGGGGTTGCAAGGGGCGGCTAGCCCCTTGCCGGGGTTACAGGGGTGTCCCCTGTCCTTTTTCTTTTTCCTCGCGCCGCCTGCGGCGGGCAAAAAGGGGAAAAGAAGTATGTGGGGGACACCCCACACCCCGGCAGAAGGCTTCGCCCTCTGCACTCCCATTGTAGCGAACGTTTGTTTCAAAAGTTTGGGATAACTCATGTATTTCGTCTACCTTTCGCTCTTTGTTCTGACACCTTCTTTCATTTCTTATCCTAACATTTTCAGACAGGTGAGGCGAGATGGGTTTCCCAACAGTGTCAAAAGCGTGCCAGACCCATTAAACTGGTGCTTTTACGACAATTATCCTGGTGAACAAGCCGCTCGGGATAGCGTGTTCATAGGGTGGTTATGTACCAGCGACGATGCCCTTGAGCTGGTCGAGGGACGCTCGGATAAGTCGCGATAGATCTTGCTCATCAGGTTCGCTGACCCAGCGGTCAAACGCTATTTTGAACGTGATGGATCCGACTTCCGCGGCGAGTATCGCCGCAAGGTCGCTCACGCCGCGCCTTCGCAACGCGTCGGCTATGGCGGAGGTAAGTGCTGCGCGCTTGAGCATCTCGCGTTCTTGGAGTTCCGGGTTGGCGGCAATCACGGCCTGACGCTGCCGAACGCGTTCATAGCGCTCCTGGAACACCGGGGTAGCGGCCTCCAGGGCCGCGATAACTGCATCGAGCGGCGTGGTGGAAGCAGGCGCAGCTTCGATGGCACTCACGAAGAGAGTGCGCAGCATGTCCTGACCCCCGAACAGCACCTCGCGCTTATCGGCGAAGTAGCGGAAGAATGTCCGCTCGGTGAGACCAGCCCGTTCAGCGATCTCCGTCACCATTGTCTGCTCAAACCCGCGTTCCTGGTACAGGTCCAGGGCTGCCTGCTCCAGTCGGCCCCTGGCATTGGGTTCCCATCGGCTCATACGTTCAATCCCTCCTTCATGACAGCTATTGACATCACTTCCAGTATACGGTATTATAGTGATGTCAGCAACCGACATCACTGTTTCGCCTTACCTGGAGAGATCTGTGGCGGAGCGGAACAGAAAAGGGTGTTGAGTCAGTGGATGTTGTGTGTAGGCCTAC
This sequence comes from Dictyobacter arantiisoli, assembly GCF_008326305.1. GTDB lineage: Bacteria > Chloroflexota > Ktedonobacteria > Ktedonobacterales > Ktedonobacteraceae > Dictyobacter > Dictyobacter arantiisoli. The sequence continues at coordinate 4,699 of NZ_BIXY01000061.1, forward strand.
CTCACGATAAGAAAACACATGCTCTACTTATTAGTTAGAGCATTACCGAGAGCAATAAGTGTTATAAGGAGTACGTTATATGAGTCGAGCGATTATGTATACGTCATTTGGCGGACCCGACGTTTTAGAACTGCAAGACATTCCAGAACCCCATGCTGGTCCAGATGAAGTACGAGTACGCGTGGCGGCCGCAGGCTTGAACCCGATGGATTGGAAGCTCTCTTCAAATCCCGACGTGGCTGCAAGGTTTGGTATTACGTTGCCAGCAGGATTCGGTCATGATTTCGCTGGCACCATTGATGAGGTTGGCTCTCATGTCAAAGATTTTTCTATTGGAGACCGTGTCTTTGGCGGAGCGCTTGGTCGCGCCGTCGCTGACTATATTGTCCTGAAAGTTTCATCCACAGAACCACAATTGTATCATACTCCCAGTGGCATTCCAGACGTCATTGCAAGCGCTCTTCCGGTTGCTGGTCTTACCGCCGACGCGGCACTGAGCGTGATCGGTGTCAAGTCAGGTGAGACCGTGCTCATAGGTGGTGCCGCCGGTGGCGTCGGCACCTTCGCCGTACAGCTCGCAAAGCTGGCTGGCGCAACCGTTATCGGGACCGGATCAGAGGATTCATTCGACTATCTCCGTACGCTTGGTGCTCTTCCAGTCACCTACGGACCAGGATTGGCAGACCGCGTGCGTCAGTTCGCCCCACATGGTGTCGACGCGGCTACGGCGCTCGTGGGGACAGAGACCATAGACGTTGCCCTTGCGCTTGGTATTTCGCCAGCTCGTATTTCTACGATCGCTGCAGGACCGAATCCGCCAGGAGGTGTACATGCCACAGGCGGGGCACAAGCCAGTCCTGGTGCCCTCGAGAGAATTACCGATGCCATAAGGAGTGGGAAGCTGACCGTCCCAATAGCCGCAACGTTTCCCATCGAACGGACCCGCGAGGCTGTCACGCTTCAGTGCGGGGGGCATGTTCACGGCAAAGTGGTCATTACACTTTCTGAAAAGGATCGCTAAACCTCGATGAGGGGTCAGCATGTTTTAGTGTGTGGTGTTGGAAAAGTTCTAAGAACTTTTCCAACACCACACACTAAAAAGATGTTTGAGCGCCGCAGGTGCGAAAACTCATGCACAGAGATGGTGGAGAGCATGGGAATCAAACACTTTGTCAGAACTGTGGATGAGGTTCATCCAGAAAAGGTAGGCTATGATGGAAAAGCCAGCACGGTCTTCGGGGCGTTCCCAGGAGCGTAGTCAATGGCAAGCACTCTTTCAGCAAAACACTGGCGATCCTGTACAGATGCTGGTCACGATCTTTGAAAAGGAGCTTCCCGCTCCATCGACAGAATTTGGGCAAGCAGAGACGGTCCGTGTGTCTATGCGTGACGGGATAGGTCTTGCGACACGGGTATTTCTTCCGGCAGGCCAGGGACCATGGCCTGTGATTCTGGCCCGTTATCCCTATCCGATGGCGGCAATGATGGAGGCTCTTGGTCGTGTCTGGACGCGGCATGGGTATGCTTTTGTGACGCAGGAGTGTCGAGGAACGAATGCCTCGGAGGGTGTATGGGTCCCATGGGAACATGAACGCGATGATGGTCTGGATACAATAGATTGGCTCAAACGGAAATATTGGCATGTGGGGGAGGTCCTATCTCTCTGGCGTACAGTGGGTCATGGCCGATCAACTTCCACCTGAAGTGAAAGCTCTGGTTCTCTCAGTGAATGGAACTGAGCGCTATCGGCAATTGTACATGAACGGTATGTTCAGGCAGGATGCTTTTACTTCGTGGGCATTTGCTAACTCCGAGGTGAAGACGCGGCAAGATCCAGGAGAACTCTATCAGCAAGCGCTCTATGCGCGTCCACATCTGGATGTGGATGTCAAGTTGCTTGGTCAGGAACTGCCCTGGTATCGCGAATGGATTAGCAATGTGAGCCGCGAGGGAGAGTATTGGAAGCGCGGCGTTTGGAACATGCTTCAGCACATTCCACCCCAGGTACACACTCCTGTCCTGATGGTTGGTGGCTGGTATGACCACAATCTTGATGGGATGATTCGAGCCTATGAGCAGTTCCCAGAGCAGACAAGGGCTGCAAGTCGCTTTGTGATTGGTCCCTGGATTCATGCGCTGGAAAGTAGCGGGGATCTGGACTATCCTGATAGCGATGTTCTGGGGACGTTTACAATCAAGCAGGCAACTGAATGGTTTGATCATCAGCTCAAAGGACAGTCCTATCCCTATCGCAAGGGGGGGATAGACGCATATATTATCAGAGAAGGTAGGTGGCAGGTATGGGATAGAGGATTTCCACAGACACAGAAGCAGGCATATTATTTGTGTTCCGGTCAGGAGGTGTATCCTTCCTCAGGACAATTGACGTCTGAGGCTTCGTCAACGCAGGAGCGTATCTCCTATACCTATAATCCAGATAACCCGGTTCCAACGCAGGGAGGAGAGGGTTTACTCGCCTTCTCCTTTGGTCCGACGTATCATGGTGCCGCGCCGTCGAGTCTCAAGCAGGCAGAGCCAGGGAGCAGAGCAGATGTGATTACCTTCCTCTCCGCTCCTCTCCAAGCGGATGTCGCTATCCAGGGTCGCATCAAAGCGCATCTGCGTGTGAGCTCAGACGTCGATGATACAGCATTTACGGTGAAGCTCATGGAGGTCTTTCCCAACGGCAATGCCTACAACATCCGCGATGGTATCAGTAGCCTTGCGTATCGCAATGGTGCGACACGGCCACAGGACTATGTGGCAGGAGAAGCGGTCGATATTGAGATCGAACTGTGGCCGATCGCCTGGACCATCAAGCAAGGGTCACGGATACGTGTTGATGTCTCCTCCTCGAATTTTCCAGCCTATTATGTCCACCCCAACGTTAGCGGACCCTGGGCCGAACAACAACAGGTACGCATCGCTCAACAGACGCTCTCTATCGGAGGCGCACAGTCGTATGTGGAGTTCCCGGTTGCTGTCGCGTCACTCCATGCTGATGGGATCTTCACCGCAGAGGGATCATGAAAAGCTGCGCTTGGACATGTCATTCGAGAAGAGGAAACACAATACTAACCATCCGTTTTTTTTGCCAAATCCCCTTGCTCTATCGATAGCCATCGTTTAGAGCGAAGTTATGCCGTTACACGAGACCAGGAATCCTGCACAGCTGACTACAGGATCTCTCTTGCTTCTTGATACCCAAGGGATTCGGCTTGTTGAAAGGCGTGGTGTGCCTCGGCCTGTCTGCCGAGGTGTTGAAGCACACGCCCTCGGTGATAGTGGGCGCGTGCATGGGTCGGATCAAGGGCCAGGGTTTGGTCAAAATCGGCCAAGGCCCGCTGGTAGTCCTGGAGCGTCGCGTATACCGCGCCTCGGTTGTGGTAGATGTGGGCATTGCTGGGATCAAGACGAAGGGCCTGGTCAAAGTCGGCGATGGCCTGCTGGCACTCATGGATGGCGGCGTGCGCGTTACCCCGGTTGTAGTAGGCGTCGGCAGAGTTGGGATCGAAGCGGAGGGTTTGGTCAAAATCGGCGATGGCCTGCTGGTACTCGTTGAGGGCGACATACGCAGTGCCTCGATTATAGTAGGCGTGGGCATTGCTGGGATCGAGGCGGAGGGTGTGGTCAAAGTCGGCGATGGCCTGCTGGTACTCGTTGAGGGCGACATACGCAGTGCCTCGGTTGTAGTGGGTGGCGGTGGAGTCGGGAGCGAGGCGAAGGGCCTGGTCAAAGTCGGCGATGGCCCGCTGGTACTCGTTGAGATCAGCATAGGCGGCCCCGCGGTTGTGGTAGGCCCGAGCATAGCTGGGATCGAGGCGAAGGGCCTGCTCATAAGCGGCGATGGCCTGCTGGTACTCGTGGAAGGTGGCGTGGGCATTGCCTTCCTGCACCCATTGTTCTTTGGTCTGTGGCTGTGGAGATTCCATGTGTCTATTCCTTTCCAGGGAGAACCACCCAATGATCTCAAGAGCGCTCGCCCGCCGGAGCAAGGTGGGCTCATGTAATTCGATGCAAAAGAAGCGGGCGAGCACCATCAATGAGCAGCCCATTCCGCCCCGACAGATCCAATCGGATCGCCATCATTGCAAACGACGCACCCCATAGCATATTGCAGCGCGCCATGTTTGGGACAGAGAACAAATTTAGCTGGCCTCCACCATGTTTGCTGATCGAGAGCGATCTGGGGATTGACGCACTTCACGAAGAAATGACCAATCATTTGAGCAAGCTTCTCCAGACAGGCTAGTGACCAATCTTCGTGCGGCTCATAGCACAGCCGACCCTAATCCTGCATCGATTGCGCTCTGCGTATGACCGCGAGGAGAAAGTGCTTTTCGGCCTCAAACTGTTCAGCCGTCCAGGGGATCTCATTCAGATCGAAACCAACCGTGCCCATGCCAGAGAGAGCCTGATCACGACTAGCGAACCAGACGATGAGCAACTTCTCATGCTCTCTCTCCGCCAGAGCCGAACCACTCAGCACAAGAAGAGAGATCATCACACTTGTGAGGCCATTCGACATCTTGAGTGATTCTGAGGACTCAACGCATTCGTTGGTAATGCGATTTCCCATTTATTATACCTCGCCTGTACTGCTTCCCCATTTTATCATTCTAGATGAACCACACTGTTCCTATCTCTCACGCCGCACAGTTCGCATGTGGCCGCTATGAGTCGTTTCACCACCTCCTTTTGCTCATAAGACCCAACACCGAGGTACGTGTAAAAATAGGACATAGGGGAAACAAGCAATAATAGCAAAATAGTTTTTGCATTATGCAAACGTTTTATTCATGAAATATTGGTTAAGATATTTTTTTTCTGCAGTTTCCTGCCAAACAGATAGTAATTCATGCGTAATGAGAAAGAAGTATTTCGATAAACATCTTGCTTTGCAAACCATCACAAGGCCGATGAAACCCCTTCCTTTTGCCCTGACACACAATCGCTTGCATTTTGGGCCACATTGTGCAGAATGATCTGATTTGATTGCGAGTTACTCGACGACTTGAACTGTTTCCAGGCGCTCTTTTTTCTCTTGTGGGGAAAAAGCTGCTGTCGGTTCATCAAGGATAAAAATGGGCATTTCACGCATCAACGCTCGGGCCTGCCCGGCGAGTTGGCCTATCGGTGTCTTTCGTCAGGATCGCACTGACAGGCCAGCTTCGCGCATTTTAGGTCAAATTGATACGGTGACCCGGCGTAGTCCTTTCGCTCATTACCCCAAACTGATGTAGGTAACTCTGCTTATGTATGAACAGCCAGCAAAGCCATTAGGGGAATTAAAAGCGGTCGAGATATTCCAAGGACTTAATTTGGATGAATGAGTTGATCCATCACAACCGACCCAATGAAAAGATAATGTATATTGCCCGCTAGCGAGAAGACCTACATTCCAGAGAGTAACATTTGCTCCTCCCGTACCCTCAAAACAGACATCGTCCTTGTTATAATCAGTGCTAATGTCGACCTGACCAGACGCACCTGGTTCACTACTAGTACACGTGGCACGGCTAATCAAAGGTGTCATAACGGTGTGAGATTGGACAGTAGCTGCGTGGGCGGTTCCTGCGGTGCTCTGAAAGGCAGCTCCAAAGAGAGCGCACAACAGGGCTGGGAGAAGGAGAAATCGTAATGGGTGCTGTTTCATCATTGTTCCTTTTCCTTTCTGTCAAGAAAACTATCAAGAGATTTGACACTACCAACAACATTCTGATTTTTGAAGGCTGTAAAAGCGATAAACGATCGATGATCGTACAGATAACATGATGACCATCCTCATTGCTCACCTTCTAACAAGTGGCTCGAGAGGAAATGTGCCAGTCAGGCATTCCGGAGTGCTCATGCGACAATGACTCCCGGTCACTTCTGTTCTCCTAGCGCAATTATAGGCAAAAATCTGGCTGTTCCAAATAGCATTGGCTATCATCCGGAACTATCATTTTGGCGTTTGCCAGGAGAAAAAGATATAAACTTGCCCGTTTTGTGCAAGAGAACCCCACTACACCTATACACCATCTAGCTGTATAATAGTAGATGATTCGCCTATAAAATGTCTGGTCACTTCATAAGAGAAAAGAGCAAGCAGAGGATGCTATTGATACGCTCTTCCTTTTAGCGCCCTGATCTACATCGTAGTCAAGGCTCATAGAACAAATTTAGGAGTAGAAGCTTTTATGAAAACGCAAGATGCGATTCCCTGGAATGAGTTTATACGACAAGAGCGCATCAGACGAAACTGGAGACAGCGAGATGTCGCCGAACGCCTCGGCACCACTCCCGTCACCGTTACCAGATGGGAGAGTGGTAGTCACTTACCCAGTGCTTACTTCCGCATGAAGCTCTGTACACTTTTTGAGAAAAGCGAACAGGAATTAGGCTTCAGCCAGAATGACACGATTATCTTCCCTGTTACAGAAGATCCATCCGTGGTACGAAACGAAAGCATTGAAGCACCCAGAGAACACGCACTGCCTCTGGACGCTATTCCTGTGACGTCCCTGCCTGAGAATCTTCCGGCTCCTGCCGATTCATTTGTTGGCCTTTCTTCTCCCCCTGAGCTTCCTGAAGTGCAAAAGTCCATCACCCCCCCGCAATTGCTACAAAGAAGGACTATTGCGTTCCTCCTCGGGGCTGGAACGCTCGGGCTGGCGGCCACTGCAACTTTCACCTTCTGGTTTCCCTCATCCTCTCGCTCACGTGTCAGACCGCCCTCTCAGCCAACACCTCGCTACCCTCTGCATCCACCACAAAGCCAACGCCTGCATCACCTGGTCGACATGAATACCTCAAACTGGATCAATCATGTAGCCTGGTCCTCTGATAACCGTTATCTGGCAACAGCCAGTGGTTCCAATACACTGACGATCTGGGAGATAGAGAAAGATACGATCGCGCTGGCTCACCCTACTTTGAATCAATGGATCAACGACGTTTCCTGGTCAAAGACAAATTGGGTCGCAGCAGTCACAGCCGAGTCCGGTGCTGGTGCCTTACAACTCTGGAAGTTCCCTGAGTCTACACCAGCCAGGACCATGAAAAAAGGGTACGCTCTGCGCTCAGTGAGCTGGTCTCCCGACAATTCTTACCTGGCTATTTCCGGCCATAGCCCAACCGTGGAGGTGTGGAACTCCACGCTCGATCACCTGGTGAGTAGTTATACCAACGCAAAGCTGGGGCTTCTGGGCATCTCACGGGTCACGTGGTCTCCCTCTGGACGTTTCCTTGCCTGCGCTACGGACGATGGAACAGCCCATGTATGGGAAGCACTGACAGGCCAAATGCGGGTCATCTATCATGGCCATCAGAGCCGTGTCCACGATCTGGCCTGGTCTCCCAATGAACGGGCGATTGTATCATGTAGTACCGATCAAACCAGCCAGGTCTGGGATGCAGCAACAGGGCATACGTTGATGACATACCGCGGGCAAAAGGGGGAAATTGAAGGGGTCGACTGGTCACCACACGGTACATGGATCGCCTCTGCCAGCGCAGATCACACCGTCCAGATCTGGGCTCCCTTTACCGGTCAGTTCATCGCCCTTTATGACAAATATGACGTCACCGTAGAAACGGCACACTGGTCAACAGATGGCACGATGCTGGCTATCGGTACAGACAAAGATGGTGTAGAGATTTGGCCAGGGCAATACTGAAGTGAAGAACAAAAAGGCTTGTTCTTCCTTTGTGAGAACGCATAAACCCTAGCGCAAAGCCAACGCGCCGTTGCAAAAGAAGCGTAACCGATGATACAATGAGCGTCAATCAACAATGGAACGGAACGTATTGCCTATGCAACATGGGAGAGGAATGTGATGCAAAAGCTCGATGGCGTTGAAGATCTGAGGGTTCGTCGCACGCGTAAACTGCTTCAGCAAGCGTTGATTGAGGGGACTGTGGAGAAAGGGTTTGCGGCCCTCACCGTGCGTGATATTACCAGGCGTGCAATGGTGAACCGCTCGACGTTTTATCGTCACTACCTTGATAAATATGATCTGCTCGAACAGCATCTCAATGAGATATACGAGGTGTTAGAGGAGGGACGGTTCATAGGGGAGGGACGTCATGAAGGAATCATCGATGAAGGCATCATCGAGCTATTCAAGCAGATTCAACAGTTTCCTGACTTTTACCGCGTGATGCTGAGTGCGCAGGCGGACGCCTTTTTGAGCCAGCGCTTTCGCCAACAGACGCAGCAGCGTGTTCTTGCGTACTTCCATCAGACGTTCCCCGAAGCTGCATCTGATCCCGATACACCGCCGCTCGACCTGAAGTTCACCACTGTTGCCTCGGCTGGATGTAGCGCGCTCGGCTGGTGGCTGGAGCAGGAGCGGCCCTCTACGCCTGAACAGTTTGTCCACTGGCTGCGACAGCTGAGTTATGATATCTCGGTCTCTACGCTCAAGCTGAAACAATGAGATCCCTTGCTTTCAAACGTCGCTTCAGCTCTACTAAAAATATGAGCCATCCCGGATTTTGAAACGTCATGCGCTGCAAGCGCACCACTCCGCATGAGGTATCAAAATCGGGGCAACTCCAGGCGCGGCTACGTGGGTTTTCCTCTTACGTTACGTATTTCAAATACGAATGATGTATTCATCATTTTTCCTGTTTCTTTCCTCACCCGACATTTCCGTTCGGGTTCCCTCCCAAAACGGGTCAACTCCAGAGTGAAATTTCACTGATGTCACAAACTGGGAGGTGTCTCTGCCTCAGTTTCCAACGCATTGGCACAGGTACACAACTCGTGGACCAGTTGGCGACGCTGATCCTCTGTGAAATTGGTAACCATGTGCTCTTCAATGGCTCTAGTTTTATGGTGACTCTCTTGAAGGCAGTTCTCTCCGGCTGGAGTAAGATAGGCTTGAAGGACCCGTCCATACTCAGGATGAGGGTGACGTACGATCAGTCCTCTGCTCTCTAAATTCGCTAAGATGAGATTCATTGTCTGTGGGGTGACAAAGCACTGCCGCGCAATCTTGTTCCCTGAAAGACCAGGATTTTCTTCAATCGCAGTGAGCGCTGAATATTGAGGGGTGGTCAGCCCTGTCTCTCGCAACGCATTGTCCATCTGGACGCGTAAAGCGTACTGGACACGCTTCAACTGATACCCCACGCTTTGTTCTCGCATACTTTTTCCTTTCTTCCTACCCTTGTATTTTTATCAGTATGCTGTTATAATATCAGTGTGCTGATACTAAAACAATATACTGATATTATAACATACAAGGAGAACGTTATGGCGAAGATTCTTGGACCTGATTTCATTGGCTTACAAGTTCGCAACCTGGAAGCATCTCGAACTTTCTACGTGGAGCTGCTTGGGCTTGAGCCTACTCCTCAAAGTCCACCCCACGCGATCGTGTTTCGTACCCAACCTATTCCATTTGCCATCCGTGAACCAGTTGTCAACCTTGATGAGGTAAGCCACCTGGGATGGGGAGTTGTGCTCTGGCTTCAATGTGACCATGCTGACGAATTGTGCGCCTCACTTGAAGGTCATGGGGTTCCCATCGTGCAACGACCTTTTGACGGCCCTTTCGGTCGCACCTTCTCGTTTGTTGATCCTGATGGTTACACGATCACCGTTCATGGTGCCTGATGAGCCAGTTCACGCTACAACCGCTGGGACCCTACTCCCTGGCATCTGAAATTGCTCCCAATTTCATGATTCAGGGTGCTCCGTCAGGAGCATGGCTTATTTGAGCGGTATTGACCGCAAGGGATCGGGCCTTCGTTGCGGGAGGACCCCTGGGTGAGGTTGGTGAGGATGACCTGATAGGGGGTGAGGGTGATGGTGCTCTGGTTGAGATGGACGTTGACTTTGTGCGCGGTTTTGTTGACGAGCATGAGTTTTGTGTTCGATGCCAGGGCCCCGATCTGCGCGGGATCGGAGATGGTTGTGTTGTAGAGGATGGTGCCAGCTCCAAAATCCTGGGTGAGGGTTTTGTAGGTGGTGTACCAGGGATAGGCGAGGCCGCCGTTCGCTTTTTGGGTGGATGTCCACAGTCCGTAATCAGCGCCTCCAGCGCCGAAGTTGTTCCAGGATAGGGCAACTCCTCCGCCAGCCTGAATAAATTGCATCATGGTGGAGGCTTTGAGCGCGTTGTCCTTGTCGAAACTGCTGCTGTTATTTTCCTGGCTTGAGGCATACCATTCGGCGAGCCAGATGGGAAGGGTGGTTGCCCCTGGATAGGTTGTGGGGTCCAATGAACGCATCCATTTTACGGTGTCGGCGAAGACGTCGGCGGCGGCAAATGGCTGGTGATTAAGGATATGCCCCGTGTCACGGTTCTCGAGCGAGCCATCAAAGGTGATGAAGCCGGCGCCGCTTTTGTGCTGTAGCCAGTATTGAATAACGTCCAGTGGGCGTTGATCAATGACACCATAGGCTTTGCTCAGATGGGATGGATGGCTGCTCTGCGCTCCATTCGACCAGGTATCGAGGACGACATAAGGACCCCCAATTTTGATGTCCTGCTGATTGATATGCTGTGCGTTGGCAACATTCATGATGGTGCTATAGACCTGATTGTACATGTAGGTGTAGCCATGGCGGGCATTGGCTCCATTCGCTTGGCCGGGACTTATGGTGTAGTCGTAGCTGTTGATATCAGGATTGAAATAGCCTTTGAGCTCGTTCCAGACCTGGAAGGTGCGGACATTGTAGGGTGGCTGCATATAGCGTTCCGCGACCGCCTGTACCAGATGGGTCCACTTATCCATCTTGTTATCCAGGATACGCGAGCTATATGCAATGGGTTGCCATTCATCGTTGGCTGTCAACTGCTTCGTCTTCCCATGTCCATCGTATTCGCCCTTCATCCACCAGGGGGCTTCGGCCAGTGTGATCACGGGTGTCTGGCCCAGATGGATGGCGGTCTGGATACGCGCATCCAGCGCGCCCCAATCCGTGGGATTAGGGGTGGAGGGATCCGGCCAGGGATCAGGCAGGCCCCAGGCCATGATCGAGGTGTTCATGTATTTTACGCCCTGCTTGATCTGTGTATAGACCTTCCCGATTGCGCAGTCATCATTGCCGTATCCTTGTGTCATTTGATTGTCTGATTGCGTGATCCCGGCGGCAAACTGGGAGGTGCTTGTTGTCTGTTTATCATAATTGACGGTCACGTCAGTAGGCGTTACATTTGTTTCTTGTCTGCTATGTTGCATGGATGATGGGACCTCACGGGGTGTCGTACATTGATTAGCAGTCTGTTTTTTAGTGCTGCTCGCACCTGGACCCGCGCAGGAAAAGATAAGTGGCAACAAGACCACCAGTCCTAACAGGGATAGGATGGAGTTTTTTTGCCATGTTCTTCTTATAGTTGTCGGTACAGTCAGTACTCTCTGCATGCTATCTTTCTTGGTGCGAACGTAAGGCTTTTCAAGCGGGATTGCAATGGAGAAGTGTAGGTGCGGCCCGAGGTCGCAACCGAGGTCCGCTTACCCGTTCATCGTACGATGCCCTCACCCCGTAGGCCCATCCCAATCTCAAGAATTGCGTTGGGGCGCATGACAGAGCGTTGGGGCACGATGGTCGTACGAGACGAGGAAAGCGCACCTCGGTTGCGACCTCGGCACGCACCTACATCGCTCCCCTGCGGTACGAATTTCCCTCCCTTATTGTGTACGAAAGAGAGGCACCTCTGGTTGTTACTCATCGATTTGATATTCCTGAACTCAGACATGCAGTGGAGGCGCTCCTGGCTTCCACTGCATGTCTGGTGTGCCTCTTTTAATGGGTAATAATAACCTGATAGGGAGTGAGAGGAATAGTGGTTCCATTCACGCTTACGTTGATAGGATTTGCTGTGGTGTTGACGAGCATGAGTTGCCTGTTTGAGGCCAGCGCAGTGACCGCAGCGGGATTCGATACGGATGTTATGTAAATAGTGGTGCCAGCACCAAAGTTATCCATTAAGGACTTGTAGGTGTTATACCAGGGGTAGGCCTGACCACCACCTGGCTTCAGAGTGGATGTCCAGAGCCCGTAATCCGATCCTCCGTTGCCAGCGTTATCCCAGGATAAGGCGGTTCCCCCACCGGCCTGGATAAATTGCATCATGGTAGAGGCTTTGAGTGCGTTATCCTCATCAACGCTGGTACCATCTATTTCCGTCCAGGAGAACCATTCCGATAAATTGATGGGGAGTGTGGTTGAACCGGGATAGAGCTTTGGATCGAGCGCACGAATCCATTTGACCATATCGGCAAAGAGGCTGGCAGCCGCGAAAGGATTCTGGTTGAGCACCTTCATGGTGTCGCGGTTTTCCAGTGAGGCATCAAAAATAATGAAGCCCGCGCCAGTTTTGTGCTGTAACCAGTATTGCAGGACATCCAGTGGGCGTTGGTCAAAAATACCGTAGGGGGTCGTGACCTTTGAGGGATCGCTCTGTCTGGCGTTGGACCAGATATCTGTAAAGACGTATGGACCTCCGACTTTGATGTCCTGGGTGGCGATATGTTGGGCGGAGGCTGTATTCAGCAAGGTATTGTAGACCTGATTGTACATGTAGGTGTAGCCATTTTTGGCGTTTGCACCATTCGGTTGGCCGGGATCGGTCGTAAAGTCATAGTTATTGATATCAGAATCAAAATAGCCTTTGAGTTCGTTCCAGACCTGGAAAGTGCGGACATTGTAGGGTGGCTGCATATACCGTTCAGCGACCGCCTGGACCAGATGAGTCCACTTATCCATCTTGTTATCCAGGATACGCGAGCTATACGCGATGGGTTGCCACTCGTCGTTGGCCGTCAGGGTCTGGGTTTGTCCATGCCCATTGTACGCACCCTTCATCCACCAGGGGGCGATAGCTAAGGTAATGATGGGTGTCTTGCCAGTATCAACCGCCAGTTGTACCCGCGCATCCAGCGCGCTCCAATCCGTGGGATTGGGCGTGGTAGGATCGGGCCAGGGATCGGGCAAGCCCCATCCCATAATGGGCGTATTTACATATTTCGTGCTTTGCTGGATCATCGATTTCACATTCGCCACAGCCGTAGGATCACTCCCACTTCCCGGATCTAATGAGCCGTCAGATAATGTGATGCCCGAAGCGTATTGCGATGTAATGGCGCACTGTTTTTTGATCGTGACGGTAATTGTCGTCGAACTGTTCCCCGACTGTCCATTTCCTGCATTGCATATTGCATTATAGGTCGCGGTGGCTGTGGCGCTTTTGTTGGGCAAAAGGTCCCCCTGGTTGGTGTTGCCCCCATTCTTGCTGCTAGAATTACTACTTGATGCATCATATTGACTGCCTTTATTGAATGGATTTGAGCAGGATACTAGCAATGGAACAAGTAAGACAAGCAGACTGAGTATATAAAAGGAGTTCATACTCCACTTTTTCATGCGTATCCCCATCCTTGTAAATTTTACCGATAATGTAACGAATGGCATCGCTGATGATTGAGCGGGCTAGTACTTTTGGGTGTCCCTGAAAGGGTGCTCCAGCTCTTTTTCCTGCATGCGTACGCGAGGAGACAAAAATCTGTTTGCTTGACGAATGAAGATCGATCAATATATCATGGAAAAAAAAGCTCTGGAAATACGAGTATTCTCCAGCACTTTGAACAAAACGCTTCATCCTTAATCAACGGTGACCTTTTCGCTTCCCAATTACTTATCGTGCCCTGGCCTGGAGATACAAACGTGTGCTAAAAGATGTATATATTTTTTTGCTCTGGCAAGAACAGTATCTCCTATTCTTATATAGTAATACATGAATGTGATGATGCGTCAAATAAATAGGAAATATAGGACCTCTTCTATAACAGCGCGTAGTCCTGTGGGACTTCATCCCTTAGAGTGAAAGGGGGGCAGGGGCAGCCGCCCAGACGGAGCGCGAAAGAATACATTGAGTAAAAAAGAAGGTTGATTAGAATATTTCTATGCAAGTTACAACACAAGTTCCAAAAATAAGCGTTGTTATTCCCACCCGCAACGAGGCCAAAAACCTGTATCATACGCTCCCCAAAATTCCCGCTATGGTGAGTGAAGTTGTGCTGGTGGATGGTCATTCAACCGATGATACCATTGCCGTTGCCAGAGAGTTGTATCCTTCCATCCGCATCCTGGAACAGACAGGAAAAGGGAAAGGGGATGCCATGCGCATGGGATTTGCGGCGTGCACAGGTGACATCATCGTTATGCTGGATGCTGATGGTTCGGCCCATCCAGCTGAGATTGATCGTTTTGTAGAGGTGCTGCTGGCTGGCTACGATTTTGCCAAGGGCTCTCGTTTTGTTAAAGGCGGGGGGAGTGATGACCTCACGCTATTGCGCACGCTGGGAAACTATGCTTTATGCACTGTTGTCAATATACTCTTTGGTCAACGCTATAGTGATCTTTGCTATGGATATAATGCTTTCTGGCGTCAATGTCTGGATTATGTAGATTTGGATTGCACCGGTTTTGAGATCGAAACACAGGTCTGCCTGCGTATGTACAAGGCGAATATGAAAATTGTTGAAGTGCCGAGTATGGAGCATGCGCGTATTCATGGTCAAAGCAATCTCCACACCTTTCGGGATGGCTGGCGCGTGCTGAAGACGATCTTTCGTGAACGGCTTGTGCGGGGCGTGAAGCTCAAACCAGAGACACGCACCTTTCAGTCGTCTCAGGAAGCACTTGCCTCTGTAGCACCTAAAACACCTGTAGCACCACGAGAAGTCGGGCTGTAAATCCATTTATTGCTATCTTTCAATGCAAGAAGAGTTTTTCTTGCTAGTCAGAAAGTGCTATAAATAGTGACCGCCAAAAGTATGATGATACAATGCGAAGAAAGCAGCCAGTGCCTCAAGCTTCTTCTGTCAGTTCACCTGTTATGGGAAAAAGCCTTTATCCTGGTTGAGGGATGGAGGTAGGTGTAGCCTGCCTTTATCCTCTTATGAAAATAAAATAGAGTGCCGGACACAATGGAATGGAATATATGATCTTTAGAGATACATAAAAACATCTAAACAAAGCACAGTACGGTACGATGCGGGAGTTTTTGTTGGTGAGAATTTCGCTACTTATGCAATGGCTGAAGAATAATAGTGTCATGCTATTGAACACAGGATCGCTGATTGGCACCATGTTAGTAACATCTGGCCTCGGATTCGCGTATTGGTTTGTTGCAGACAGGCTTTTCCCACTGAGCGCTGTCGGACTGGCTTCTGCCGCGACCTCAACCATGATGCTCCTCTCCAGTATTTGTTTATTAGGTCTCAGTACTCTTTTAATCAGTGAATTACCACGCAATAAGGGGCAGGAAGGTACGATTATCAGTGCCGCGCTCATTCTGGTCGGTCTGGTCGGTACCGTGGTTGGAATTATTTTTGCCCTTTGCACTCCCATTATTTCAAAAAACTTGCAGCCAATTGGTGCCGATCTTCCCAGTATCCTTCTCTTTGGACTGGGTATTGGTCTCACCTCGGTCACGATTATTGCGGATACCTGTATGATCGCCTTGCTCCGAGGTGAATTACAATTCTGGCGCAATGCGCTCTTTGCGGCCTCCAAATTAATCCTCCTCTTTGTGGCTGCCCGGCTGCTCGCCGAAAAAACTGGTATCTCTATTTACACGACCTGGATGGCGAGCAATCTTATCTCGATGCTTCCCCTGCTGGCTTTTGGCATCTATAAGGCGAAAAAGACCCATCGTAGCCTGCGACCGCATTGGGGCATGATGCGCAAGGTCGGCCATGCCGCTGTTCAGCACTACATCCTGAATCTGATTTATCAGACACCCACTCAGATTCTGCCAGTGATTGCGACGATTATGCTCTCGGCGTCCGCGAATGCCTGGTTTTACACTGCATCGATGATCGCCAATTTTATCTTTGCGGTGATTGGTTCGCTGACCACGGTTTTGCACGCCACCAACGCCACCCAGATCCACACCCTGCCCCAGAAGTCCCGTATGACGGTCGGCCTCTCTTTTGGTGTGAGCCTGATTGCTGGCATTGTATTGATCGTTGGGGCGCATTTTATGCTGGGCTTCTTTGGTCACAGTTATGCTGATCAGGCATCCTGGAGTTTACGCATTCTCGCTATTGGCGCATTACCGCTCATTATTAAATACCACTATCTGGCAATCCATCGCATTAAGGATCATGTCTCGAAAGCCATTGTGCCGATCAGTATTGGCAGTGTGCTCGAGTTAGTGATGGCTATTGTGGGAACACGCCTCTGGGGCCTATCAGGACTGAGCCTTGGCTGGGTGATTGGTATGTATATCGAGGCTATCATCATGGCCCCCACCGTATTTCGGACCATGAAAGGATTAGATATACCGGCCATGAGCCTGCTTGAGCATGAGGATCTTGCGCTGGCTGGCTCTGGAAGTAGCAGTCAAGAGGAATCCATCTCGATCTCTATGAAGATGATGGCGATCGATTCACCGACCGATATGATTCGCAGCATCGTTTTTATAGATGCACCGACGATTAAATTGAAGAAGTCAGAGCTCTATGGCAATGAAGCTCTCACTGACGCTTACGATGATGCTACTGCTCCCACTATCAAACTAGACAAAGCATCTCTGCGTAAAGCTAAAGCAGCTCAAACCGAAAGAGAACTGGTGAAAAAGAACCTTCCAGCGACAAAGATCTCCAGTGATCAGATTAACGAGTTTATGAATGCACCAACCATCAAAATGCACAGCATTAAGAAGAAATAGCATTAGAAGGAATAAAGAAGAGAGAATCATAAATGATGAAGACTGGTTCAATCGGCATGGCGAGAACAGGGTCCTCTGTACCAAATAGCAAGATGATGGACAGTATCTGTCTCCTCTTGCCTCTCATATTTTTTGTGCTCTGGTTTTTCTCTCTTGGATCTATCAATGTCGGGCAGATGAACGATCTGGGCCTGGTGTCTGTGATGCCTCCAACCATGATTGCCGCATTTTTGCTCATGACGGTAAGTTTTTGTCTGACACTACAGCGTAGTAGCAGATATAAAGTTCCACTCTTGCTGTTCCATATAGCTCTGATGATCTTTATGCTGTATGGGATTACGATGCTGGTGGAGCAGATGCCGCGCTTTGATATTGTGTATCGACATACAGGATATACCGAATTCATTCAGCGTACTGGCACCACCAATCCTAATCTCGATGCCTACTTTAGCTGGCCGATATTTTTCTCACTGGCCGCCTTTCTCAATACGAGCGCGGGTTTTAGCAGCATTCTCCCTTATGCCGATTGGGCCCCCATTGCCTTCGCCATCCTGTACTTTGCCCCGTTGCATATGATTTTTTCGGCCTTTACCAGAGATAAGCGTATTATCTGGCTTGCGCTCTGGTTTTTCTATCTGACCAACTGGATCTGGCAGGATTATTTCTCACCACAAGGATTTAACTTTTTTCTCTATCTGATGATGATTGCCATCCTGGTAAGATGGTTTAAGATGCCTGTGGATGTGCCCGCGCGACCACTCGCCGCCCGATTACGCCGCATCCCTTTTGCGACGCCGTTCTACAATTGGTTGACGGCTGCCGATACACAGCAGACGCCAGCCAGTCCTGCCTTGCGTCTACTGTTGCTGATCTGCTTCCTGCTCATATTTGCCTTTGATGTCACCAGTCATCAATTGACCCCTATGTTTACCCTGTTGAGCGTGGGTGGATTGATCGTTTGTCATCGTGTACGCCTCTGGTGGCTACTTATTGTGATGATTCTGATGGAAGTTTTCTGGCTATTCGTGGGCGCGAGTACCTTTATGTCGGGCCATATGAGCATGGTCTTTTCTGGATTACACCTCTTCTCTTCCTTCAACAACAATGTATCGGGGCGCGTGGCTGGCAACGCGGACCATACCTTTGTGGCTAAATTGCGCGTCTATATGTCGGTCCTCATCTGGGGATTGGCCTTTGTGGGCGCGCTGATTCGCTTGCTTCAGAAGAAACTGGATGCCTCACTTGCCATTCTTGCGGTGATGCCATTCCCATTATTTATTGCGCAACCCTATGGTGGCGAGATGATGCTCCGCAGTTATATGTTCTCATTGCCTGCGATGGTCTTCTTTGTGGCAGCATTGTTCTACAGTTCGCCAGTGGCGGCTGTACAGAATCTCCCGATTGTAAAACGCTTCTCCCTCTCTTTTCTGCGGCGACCAGCCTGGCACTCTGTTGCGCTCGTCGCCGTCAACATTATCTTGATTGCCGGTTTTCTTTTTACCCGCTATGGCAATGAAAATGAAGACTACATCACCTATAGTGAATTTGCTGGCGTCAATTATCTGTATAGCATCGCACCAGGCAATTCATTGTTCATGACCTGTTGGATAGGCGGACCATGGCAGTTTAAAGATTATGAAAAATATACTCTTGATGACCTGGGGACTGTAGACACAACTCAGAAGGTTATTTATCCTGCGAATGTGCCGGGTATCGTCAAAGTCATGCGCCTGAAAAGTTCTGGCGCTAACGCGTATCTGATCTTCACGCGTAGTGAAGTCACCAGATTCGATGCTACTTCTGGCTTGCCTGCGGGAAGTATGCTGACCCTGGAACATGCCGTTACTGCATCGGGCGATTTCACACTTATTTACAAGAATTCCGATGTGCAAATATATGCACTGGCCAGTTCAGCGCAAGGAGGTCAATAGATCGTGCGTTTCACAAAAGTGCTCTGGCCGATCATCATCGTATGCTCCGCCCTGGTAGCAGTAATGGCAATGTCTGTGTTTCCTGGACTTCCAGCAAGGCCGCTTTTCATCATGTGGTTTCTCTTTATTTGCCCTGGCATGGCGTTTGTGCGCTTCCTGCATCTGAAGGAATTGCTGGTAAAATTAGCACTGGCCATGGCTGTGAGCTTCTCAATCGATGGCATTGTTGTCGGTATCTATCTCTATGCCGGCCATTGGTCACCGCTGGCAATGATGCTCACCCTGGCAGTCTTTAGCATTGCGGCAGTCAGCATAGAATTCACGAATGCACATGTGATGGTATACAATCGTTTTGCTGTTTTGCGCAGCCTTGGAATCCTATTGACCCATCCTTTGATTGTCGGGACGAGTAGTGCAAAGCCTGGCAATAGAGATGATCTGGATCTGGTTGAGGAACCTACCGTCCGTATCGTCAGCATGAACTCTATCTCCAACTTACTTGCCACCGCAACCCCAATGGACATAGAAGAGAAGCCAACCATAGAGATGAGCACGGCTCGCCCCCAACCCTCATCAGCCCCGAACTGGGAGGATGATATTGAGGAGAAGCCAACCATAGAGATGAGCATGGCTCAACCCTCATCAGCCACGAACTGGGAGGATGATATTGAGGAGAAGCCAACCATAGAGATGAGCACGGCTCGCCCCCGACCCTCATCAGTCCCGAACTGGGAGGAAGATATTGAGGAGAAGCCAACCATAGAGATGAGCATGGCTCTCCCCCAACCCTCATCAGCCGCGAACTGGGAGGATGATATTGAGGAGAAGCCAACCATAGAGATAGGTTGCATTCCCAGCACATCCCCACCAGTCCAGGAAGAGGTAGACAAGACTATCCAGGTCGTTAAATCCCCCTGGCTGCAAGAGCAGCAAACTAAGCCAGAAGACAAACCTGCGGAAGAAGATGACATTGAGAAGAGAGCGACCCACCATATTGCCAATGTGGCTCCGCCGAAGCAACCTGACAGGGATGATCTTCAGCCTCAAAAGCCATCTGGAGAGAATATTGGCGGTAACGTCCAGCAATCCTCTCAGGGAGAGGACGCGAAGCCGAAGAATCCTCCGCCTGCTCTCCGCAAGCGCTCCCCGGTCAGGTTTACGCGTATTGAAAAGTAACAAAAACTGGTATTTATAATAGTCACGAGCAAATTCGAGCTGAGAGAAGTGTTGAAAGAAGCATAGTTTTTCAACACTTCTCACGTCCATACACTTCAATCCTTGATAGAATAATAATTATTAATCCTCTTTATGCTGAAGAAATTTAAAATGTGAATTTATTCGAAAGGAACATTCGTGTTCAATAACCAGCCTCCATTAAACATATTAATGACTACGCCGCGCTATTTCCCGGATACTGGTGGGACTGAAATGCATGTGCACGAAGTTGGACGGCGTCTTGCGCAACGTGGTATGAATGTAACCCTTTTGACAACGTTTCCTCATCACTACACAGCGCCAGTTCCGGTGGAGGAAGAAGTTGAAGGAATGAAGGTCATACGTGTGCAAGCCTGGAGACAGCCATCAGATTTCTATATTGCCCCGGACATCCATTCTTTTATGAAACGCGGCCATTGGGATCTCATTCATTGCCAGGGCTGCCATACCTTGTTCTCACCGATGGTCATGCTGGCTGCCAGAGCAGAAAAAATACCCTATATTGCGACATTTCATTCGGGTGGACATTCGTCTCGTTTGAGAACGACATTTAGAGCGACACAATGGAAACTCTTACGTCCTCTTCTCGCGGATGCTGAGAAGCTCATTGGCGTCTCCGAATTTGAGACAAACTATTTCCGTGACCTCCTGCATCTTCCTGAAAAACAGTTTTCTGTCATTCCCAATGGCTTTAGCGTGCCTGAGGGATCATATCCTGAGGTTGAAGCGTCGTCAGCAAATCTGATTGTCTCGGTTGGTCGCTTAGAACGTTATAAAGGACATCAGCATTTAATTGCCGCCCTTCCTAAAATACGCGAAGCGCGTCCCGATGCCCGACTGGCAATTCTGGGGGCGGGACCCTATGAAGCAGCATTACATGAAATGGCCCGCAAGCTGAATGTGGCTGAACATGTCACCATCCGCGCTATCCCGGCCAGCAACCGGGAAGAAATGATGGCCCTGCTCTCCCAGGCATCGCTGGTAACATTGCTCAGCGAGTACGAATCGCAAGGTATTGCCATCATGGAGGCGCTGGCGTTGCATCGTCCGGTCCTGGTTGCCGACACATCTGCCCTCAGAGAATATGCCCAGAAAAATCTGGCCCGTGCCGTATCTCCCGACAGCACGCCCGAAGAACTGGCCGCCGCCGTCCTGGACCAGTTAAGCAATCCACTTATTCCTGCCCAACTGAACTTACCGACCTGGGATGACTGCGCAGAACAACTCTACAGACTCTATCATACCGTCGTCAGAAAACCATCCTACGCGCTCTAAGCTCTCCACCATCTCTGTGCATGAGTTTTCGCACCTGCGGTGCTCAAACATCTTTTTATTATGTGATGTAGAAAAGGTTCGAAGAACCTTTTCTACATCACATAATAAAAAGGGTGCAGGCGCGCAAGCGCCAGCCAGCCAGGGAGCAGCAAGATCCCGCTGGTATTGGGAGGCTGACACTTTGTAATACAACAGATGAGAAAGTGCTGTTGCCCGATGGATTGTTTAGATGACGTCGGGGACTCGATCCAGTTCCATGTCTTGAAAAGTGATAGGATCTTCTTTGGGTTCGAGATGGGTAAAGACGGTGCTATCTGGCAAACCGGCCCTGATGGTGCGCTCAATCTCTTCACACATAGTATGACCTTTGAGGACGGTCCAATTTCCGGGGACGATGATGTGGAAGGAGACAAAGCGGCGTCTGCCCGCCATTCTATGGCGCAGGGCATGGAACTCGATGCCGTGCTGACGATAGGTATCCAGGATATCGTTGACGATCTTGATATCTTCCGCTGGCAGTGCTGTATCGAGCAGTCCCAGGCCAGTCTGGCGCAGCAATTTGATGCTGGTCCAGATAATATTGAGCGCGACCAGCAGGGCGACAATGGGATCGAGGATATACCATCTGGTGAGCGCGACCAGAAGCACGCCGATCAGGACGCCAGTGGTGGTCATGACATCGGCGAATAAATGATGGGCGTCGGCTTCGAGCGTGATTGAGCGTTGTTTCTTGCCTTCGCGCAACATAAACCATGCCAGGATGCCATTGATCAGGCCGCCAGTTACAGAGAAGGAGAGACCGACAAAGGCTTGCTGAATGGGTTCTGGATGGAAGAGGCGGGGAATGGCTTCTACCGCAATAATGAGGGCCGCCACCAGAATCAATGCGCCTTCAACCCCGCTGGAAAAGTATTCTGACTTAGTATGCCCATAGGTATGATCCTCATCTGCGGGCCGGGCCGCCAGAGTGATGGCCCATAATCCTACCAGCGCGGCCACCAGATTCACAATCGATTCGGCAGCATCCGAGAATAATCCCACTGAACCCGTTAACATATAACCAATAAATTTGACCGCCATCGTCACCAATGCTGCGGCGATTGAGAGATACATATACAAACGGAGTGACTGCTGTTTCATACTATCCTCTAGGTCACAGGCAATAAAATGCTTGCTTGTCTATACTAAACAGAAATATATCCCTTAATAATAGCACGTCACCTCTACCTTTATGGCGGAAGTGACGTGCTTTCTGGGCAGATCTTGTTTTAGCGAGGATAATGGAGCTTAGAGCAGGAAGCCAACCATGTACCAGAGCATATCTTGTCCACGGCCCAGGGCGTGGCCTGCCTGGGTATCTGTGGCATAGGTATAGAGGGCATGGCCGTCATAGAAGATCTGCGCGCCATTGGCGGTCTGATGGACTGATAGTTGTTTGGGAAGCGTGATGGAACTGGATATCGTCATCATGCCCTGCGGTGCCAGGAGTGGGGGCCAGTCTTTGGCACAGGCGCCGGTACAGGTGGCTTGAAACGCGGTGTCACTCTTGTAGTAGTAGAGGGCAAAGTTTTTATTTGTCAGTAGCACATGGACCTGACGACCATTGATCGCGGCCAATCCGGTATGGATAAACGCATTCATATCGCCCGTCATATTGACTGTGGTCGTGATACCTTGCATCATGGTGGTTGTGGGCGCTGTAGTGGTTGTAGGCTTGTTAGTAGTCGTCATGTTCTTCGCTAAAGAGGCCGCCAGATACCACTTCATATCCTGCCCATTGCCCTGCGCCTGTCCCGCTTGCGTATCGGCTGCATAGGTATAGAGGGCGTGATTATCGTAGAAGACCTGCGCACCATTGGTGGTCTGATGGACCGATAGCTGTTTAGGGAGTGTCATAGAACTGCCGACCGTCATCATGCTGGCCGGTGCCAGGACAGGAGGCCAGTCGATCGCGCAATCAGCGGTACAGGTCGCTTTGAGCGCGGGATCATCCTTAAACGTGTAGATTGGGAAGCCCTTATTGGTGAGCAGGACATGCATCTGCTCGCCATTGATCATAGCGGTTCCAGTATGAATAAAGGCAGCCATATTGCCGGTGGTACTAAAAGTGATGGTAATACCTTGCATCGTATCCATCTGTCCGGTATTTGTCGGTGTGCCAGCCGTGCCATAGCCATTATTGGCGGCGGTCGTCGTCGCCATCCCCGTGTTCTGATTCGTGGTGGATGTCGTAGCGGCTTGATTGGCCGTGCCACCACAGGCTGTCAGCAAAACGGTTAGCAGAATCATAAACGTACACGCGCCCAAACGTCGTAATGTTTTCATATACTGTCATCCCCTTAAAAAACTTTTTTGATACAACCATACGAAAATGAAATTTGCCAGTGTCATCCCTGCCCTGTAACAAGGAACAATCATCTGGTGCTACAAACGTTGATCTATCTACTGCCTAAAGATATTCTTTGTTTTCTGCTGTCCCATCTTGTATTTCTTCTTATCATAAACACGTCTAACTTTCCCAATATTTACCGATAAGGAATGCGTCATATTTCCCTTCCGCGGACCAATCCTCTTTGGCTGTTTCACTTTTGATACTCTCAACCCGACTACTGATCTCTGGCAAGGCAAGGTGGCCTATTGATCCTGTCTATGCTGCTTTTCCACTGCGGGCTCTGCGCCACGAGGCGACAATCATCTCAAGAAACAAGCAGTAAGTCCCAAATCTGGACAAGGGCCAATTTATAAGTCATATGACAGACACATGGACCAGCGTTTGTCGGATCGTGCGTGATGGATCAGGTGACGGATTATCGCCCTCGCCATGCACCTTGCAAAGGAGACAAGAGCTAGCTCTTGACAAAGTACACAAAGGTGTGTAAGATAGGCGAATGTATACACCGAGAGAATTTGGGGAAAGAATCCGTGTTTCCGTCAAGACGTTGCAACGATGGGATCGGCAAGGGGTGCTCAAAGCCCACCGAACTGCAACGAATAGGCGCTACTACACGCAAGAAGACCTCCTCTCGATTCTCCCCCAGGAAGCGGGGGAGAGACGGCGGATCATTGCCTATTGCCGCGTATCGCGTGTCGCGCAAAAGCCGGACCTGGAAAACCAGCGAAGAGTCCTGGCCGCGTTTTGTGAAGCGAACCGCTATGAAGTCGATGAATGGATCAGCGAAATTGGTGGGGGACTCAATTTCAAACGGAAACAGTTTCTGCGACTGGTTGATGCCATCCTTGCGGGAGAAGTGGCAGTGCTGCTCATTGCCCACAAGGATCGACTGGCACGCTTTGGGTATCACTTGCTGGTGCATCTGTGCGAAACCCACGACTGCGAAATCGTGGTGATGAATACCGAGCAGTTTTCTCCTGCACAAGAGTTGGTTCAGGATTTGATCACCATTACCCATTGTTTTAGCTCACGGTTGTATGGACTGCGCAACTACCGCAAAGTATTAGAAAAGGCACTCAAAGATGAAAACCGCGCACCGGATCAGAATGAATCCCACACCTGAACAGGTGGCGTATTTGAAACGTGCCTGTGGCACCAGGCGGTTCATTTACAATTGGGGGCGCGAACAGTGGGAAAAGCAGTACCAGGCGTATACGCTGGAACAAAAAACGGTTCCTGAAGGGCAGCGCGTACTTCCACTACCCAACGCACTTGCGCTGAAGAAGCAGTTCCATGCTATTCGAGCAGAAGCCTATCCGTGGACATATGAGGTCACCAAGTGCGTCGTGGAGGGAGCCTTTGATGATCTAGGAAAAGCGTACAGTAACTTCTTTGCTGGACGGGCGGCCTATCCAAGATATAAGCAGAAAGGGAAATCGCACGAGTCGTTTTATCTCTCCAATGATAAATTCACCCTCGGCAGTCATTGGATCGCCATTCCGGGGTTAGGTCGTTTCATCCTGGATCAACGGAAGCAGGAGAAGGAGCGAGGCAAGCTCAGGCGAAAACTGGGAACGGTCAACCTGGCGGAAAAGCTGCGTTTTGTCGAGACAGGAAAGGTGACTCCTCCCACAAAGAAGCGCAACAAACGAAAACAGGTGCTCTGTGAGTCGGTCAAGATTCTCGGAGCCACCGTCTCCTGTGAGGCTGGTCACTGGTATCTGAGCATTCAGATGGAGATCAAGAAGCCCTTGCCTCCGACTCCGGTACCAGTCGTGGGAGTGGATGTGGGGTTGAAACAAGCTGCCGTGGTGAGCGATGGACGAGTGCTTGAGAACCAAAAGCCACTCGCACGCCATCTCAACAAGCTCGGCAAGCTCCAACGCCACCTCAGTCGCAAACAGAAGACCAAAGACCCGCACACGGGGAAAACCACCTTCAGCGAGAACGATCAGAAGCAGCGGGTGAAGGTCGCACGCAAGCATCAGCAGATCGCCAACATCCGTCGAGATGTCCAGCACAAATTCACCACCGAACTGGCTCGAACCTGCGGGACCATTGGCGTCGAGGACCTCAACATCTTGGGGATGATGGCCAATCGGAAGCTCTCACGTGCCGTGGCTGATGCGGCGATGGGACAACTCTTGCAGTTGTTGAAGACCAAGGTCGCTGCTTCTGGCGGGAACTTCTTCATCGCCTCGCGCTGGTTTCCCTCGACCAAACGCTGTTCAAAGTGCGGACAGATCAAAAAACGGATGCCTCTCAAGCATCGCACCTATCAGTGTCTGGCCTGTGGGCTGGTGATCGATCGCGATCTGAATGCGTCCTTGAACCTGGCACAGTTTGCACACGACATGCTTCGCCGCCTTTCGGCTTAAAGGTGGCCGTCCTGGGCAGTGGCTACGACCGATGACGTTAAAGCGCCTGTGGAGCCAATGTGAGACCGAAACGAGGGAGCTGATCCAAAGGTCCTCGTGCTCTGGCAACTGGCTATGAAGCAGGAACAACTGACCGCTCTGGCGTGTCTTGCACACGTTTGAGTATGAGAAAGGTAGCAGGATGCATGAGAGCGTCTTCCGCGTGGTGCGTGGAGTGTGGAGTGTGGAGTGTGGAGGGCTCTGCAGCAGATAGGTGAGGCGCGCGAGCCCCTTGCGCATCTGTACCTTATGTGCTTTGATATATCATAAGAGGGACGTGGACCTGTGCAAGGCCCGCCAGCATCGCACACTCAAGAGAAGAGAGGTAACACAGAGATATGAGGTTTCTGGGACACCGCGAATCGCTCCAATCCTCAGCGAGCACCGCGGATGCAGATGTCAGTGACAGCGCCTGGGAGCGAAACCAGCTCGCTACGTCTTCTACAAGTGCTGAGGTGACCGAGCAGACCGAGGACATGGTCTCCCTGCCGGAAGAGGACCTCGACGACGACTTCTGGCAGTTCCTCAGCGAGGGGTTTCCCAGCACCGAGGACATGGTCTCCCTGCCGGAAGAGGATCTCAACGACGACTTCTGGCAGTTCCTCAGCGAGGGGTTCCCCAGCACCGAGGACATGGTCTCCCTGCCGGAAGAGGACCTCGACGACGACTTCTGGCAGTTCCTCAGCGAGAGGTTCCCCAGCACCGAGCCGACTGTGCACGATGCCTCCAGGGATCAAGCAGAGGTTAGCCAGACGAGTCAGCAGCGCTGGCGGGAACGAATGAAGAACGACCTGGAGTACCGGGAGCGTGCACGGAAGTACCAGCGGGAGTATAATCGGGATCGGTATAAGAACGAACCGGATTACCGGGAGCGTTTGCTGGAGCACAAGCGGGAGCGGTACAAGAACGAATCGGATTACCGCGAGCGTGCACGGAAGTACCAGCGGGAGTACAATCGGGAGCGGTATAAGAACGATCCGGAGTATCGGGAGCGCAGACTGCAATACGAGCGAGAGTCCGGCGCAAACTGGAAATTACAAGAGAAATGGCTCGACGTCGCCACTAAGATACACGAACTCACGGAGCAGGTTGAGACGACGGAGCAGACCATTTTCGATCAACGCCCAGCCTGGAACGACCGATTAGAGCACAGCTCAAAGCACCTGATGGACACGATGCAGACCACTTTCTATCACCCCAACGACAGTCTAGAAGAGCGTCTGGCTCGGCAACGTCTTGAACAGTCCCGAGAGCAGCGGCTTAAAGATCTCAAAACGCATCTTGCAGAGGAGCCCTAGCTCACAGTCCCACGCTCAACTGTGAGGGAACGGGTTGCTGGCTTATGGCGGTTACGCTCACGTCGTGCCGCCTGACAGTGCACCAGGCCTTGCGTGCCCTTCCCTGTGAATGTGTAGTCTTGAATTGCGCGTTTACAGAGTCGTTTCCCCCACGCATCTCCGCTCATTCCCACTGCAACTTCCATCATAGCGCCTGCTCTGGTAGATGCGACAGCCCGCTCAATTTAATCGCCCGCCCTCAATCGGGAAAAGATGCAACTCGCCATCCTGTCCGGGCATTTCTATCTGCTCAGCAAGGCGCTCTGGTTCAACTTTTGATGAACCAGAGCGCCTGATAGGACAGGTGACCGCGTGTAGAGCTATGTCTGTATGGCTACACGTTGCTGTACAGACGAGACGGTTTAAGAGATGGCCAGGGCGAAGACGTGCAGCGAGCCTTGATTGACTGAAGCAGGCAAGGTGATGCTGGCGACCTGTTTACCCGTTTCGAGCGTGATCGGTGCCGAGGCGAAGATGTATGCCGCAGTCTGATCCTGTCCAGCACCAGCGTTGCGATAGGCGGTTTTCACTGCAACGGTATTGCTGTAGGAAAGCTGACTACCGCCGCTTATAGATGAGCTATATTGTATATAAGTCTTCTTTTATTACTGATAAGTCCGGACGAGCGATCTTGCAAGCGATGATCCAAGGAGAGCACGATCCCGAAATCCTGGCAGACTTGGCACGAGGACGCTTGCGAGAGAAGCGCAACGAGTTGAAGGAAGCAGTCCAAGGAACGCTTTCAGATCATCATCGCTTCTTGCTGGGAAGTCAACTTCGCCAGATCGACTTTCTCGATGGACAATTGAGAGAGTTGGATCAAGAGATTGCCCAACGTCTCGGTCTTCCTGGGGGACCAGATGATCCAGACCCACTCGAAGACCAATCAGTTGGGAAGAAGGCCCCTCCCCAGGAGCCACCAGAAGCCTCTCTTGCTGTTGCGCCTTCTCTTGAACTAATTGCACCATCTGACAAGAAACTCACGAATGCTCAGGTTCTCGACTTCCTGGACCAAATTCCTGGCATCAACCTTCGCATTGGGGAGATCGTGATTGCCGAAGTGGGTAGGGGAGTGGATCGCTTTGCGAGCGAGGACCAACTCGTCTCCTGGGCTGGCTTGTGCCCAGAAGCCAAGATTAGTGCAGGCAAACGGCTCAGCAACAAAACGGGCAAAGGAAACCGCTGGCTTCGTCAAGCCCTCGTTGAAGCGGCAAGCGCGGCTGCCCGCAGTAAGAAGACGTTCCTGGGAGCCTACTTCCAACGATTGCGCAAACGGATGGGATACAAAAAAGCCATTGTCGCTCTGGCTCACCGCATTCTGGTGATTATCTATCACTTACTTCATGAGCAGCAACCGTATCGTGAACTAGGGCCGGAGCACCTCCAGGATCAAACGGCAGAAGCTTCCAAACGGTGGGCTCTCCGACGCCTGGAGCAATTGGGCTATCAAGTGACCTTGCAGGAAGCAGAGGTGGCTTAAGTCACCTCTGGAACCTCTCTTTTCAGAAGAATAAATATTACTATGTGATGCAGAAAAGTCCTTTAGATTTTTCTGCATCACATAGTAATAAGAACACAGGTGGGTTTCCCCTGTGATCAAGCCTGGGGGTTGACCATGACTTTGATGGCTTTGCGATTGTCCATGGCAACATAGCCCTCGGGAACATCATCCAGATTGATGCTCATGTCGAGGACGGGGGAAGGATCAATGGTGCCGTTGAGTATGTGTTTGAGGAGTTTGGGTAGATACGCCCGCACAGGCGCGACTCCACCACGTAGCGCGACATTCGCCATGAACATCCTGAGCATATTAATCTCTTTGCCGGTCGGGACGCCAACAAAACCGACATAGCTGCCGGGGCGTGCCATACCCAGCGACTGATTCAGGGAATCCTGAGTGCCGACGCATTCGAGTACGGCCTCGGCTCCTCCTTTGGTCATCTCCTGTACCTCTTTGACTGCTTCCTCACCTGTTTTCCTGACCAGTTTAGTGGCACCGAATTGCTCGGCGACCTTGAGGCGCTTTTCCTGATGTCCGACCATGATAATCTCTTGCGCACCCATCAATTTCGCCGCCAGGATACCACAGAGGCCGACCGCGCCATCGCCTACAATCGCGGCAGTTCCGCCCGGGCGCACTCCTGCCGCCAGCGCTGCATGATAGCCCGTGCCCATGACATCGGTCAGAGGCAAGATCTTCTTCAGCATGGCTTCATCGTTCTTCACCTCTGCAGGAAGCACAACCAGCGTGCCATCGGCCCAGGGAGTGCGCACGGCCTCCCCCTGCCCACCATCATTTTCAGTCCCACCCCAGACCGAGCCATGGATGCAGGAGGTTTGCAGGCCCTTCTGACAAAACTCGCAGGTGCCATCTGAAATCACAAAGGGCGAGATCACGAGATCCCCTTTCTTCATGGTCTTCACCTCAGATCCCACCTCCTCCACAATCCCCATCAACTCATGGCCCATCCGCGCGCCATCGGGCATCTTTTGCACTCCCCGATACGGCCACAGGTCCGAACCACAGATACAGGCCAGACTGACACGCAGCACGGCATCTGTTGGCTGCTCAATCTTAGGATCAGGCACATTTTCGACCCGCATATCGCGAGGACCATGGTACACAGTTGCACGCATTGAAAAACTCCTTTGTATGCTATGGAATTCTCTGTTATTTGCAACGCAAGTCTGCTTTCGTCTCCCATGATATCACATCGCTTCTGACGCTATCTCTTGTTTTACCTCTACAATGGTTCAAATCATTCTGCCCATCCTGCAACAAAGGATGTTATTGTTTATTGATGTTGATGGCTCCGATATTGTTTTTAAGATGGAGATGGATATGGCTCTCGGTGTTGGCAGGGTTATCATTGGAATTGAATTCGTTGCTTACTTTGCCAATGTTGGTCTTGCTATCCAGTGCAAAGATCTGGTCGGCTGGAAAGGTGAGATTGATGGCTCCAGTGTTGTCCTCGAAGGTGTAGTCGCCGTCGTTGGTGATTGAGCCCTGGAAGGTGATGTCCCCAATGTTCTCGCGAATACTGGATGTCCCTGTCAGGGTGCTGTCCTCAATCTCGACTTTGCCGGTATTATCTTTTACATCCATGGTACCGCTCACACCGTTGATAGTGATATTGCCGAGATTGAGGGAGGACTGGATGTTGCTATTGGCGGGTAGAGTGACATCAATATCGACATTCTTGTTATGCATGAAGTCAGATCCAGATGTCTTCTGTTCATTAACAGTGATGGTGTTGGAATTGCTGTCCTGTGTGCTTTCGACATTGACCGCGTGTGATTGATTGAACAGTCCGCTATCTTTCTCGGTGGCTGTGACCGTCACCGTATCGCTCGCGCCCGTATGGAATCTTATGGAGCCTACCTGGGCATTAACGATGATCTTTGGCATGGCCCCCACGGTAAAGGTGCGTGTTGGATACAAGGTAGCGTGGTTACCAGTGACATTAGTGGCAAAGTTAAATGCACCCCCTAGCACGAGCAGGAGCAAGATGATGGACGCAGCGATCCACAGACGTCGTGGACGCCGACGACGCTGCGACTGTGGATAAATCTTCTGGCCTTCATATCCCTCCATCCGTTGCCGCATCGCCGCTGCATAGCCCGCTTGATAAGCCTCTGTATCCTGTAACGGCTCCCGCTCCTGAGCCTGCCGCTGCTCGCGGGGATCGTTATTCATCATATACGACGTATCGGCAATATTGGCAGCCTGCTCGCGCCGTTCAAATTCCGACTGCTGATTCATGCACTATCCCTTTCGAGAATCGATAAATTCTAGCGCCTATTCTATAAAATTGCGTGTATTATGTTCGATTAACAAAGATAGTACGTATCAATACAGCTCAGGTTGCATAATATCCTTACCCATCGCGCATGAAAAGTCCAAACACGTAGGTGCGGCCCGACGTCCACCTACTCCAACAAATGGAGGTGAAGCAAGAACTCCCTGCCTGCCGACGGAGTCTGGGTACGGATGCTGGTGTGCTTGCAAGCGTTTTTTTGGGTGCACTACCATACCGCTTCATGAAGAGGAATGAAGGCGAGAGGAGCTATCCGTAGGAGCCACCCTTCACGGGTGGAGGGTCACGACCCTCTCGCACTGGCTCTCCTTCCCGCCTGCTCTGGTGGGGCTTTGGGGCGCAATGGCAATGCCCCTCCACCCGTGAAGGGTGGCTCCTACGGATGCATCGGCGTTCCCCATGCTCCCTCTTTCCATTCATTTGTTGGAGTAGGTGGCCGAGGCCGCAACGGAGGTCCGCATTCCACTTCCACGTACACATATCTCGCCTGTAGACGGTAGGACCCTGCATACGCCAACCATTGTGCGGAGGCACGTGACAGAGCGTTGAGGTGAGATTGCTGTACGAGGAACGGGAAAGCGGGACTCACTAGCGTTCGTGCCGCACCTACGTTTTTATTGATTATTGACGGTATTGAGCATTCAGGCCTGGTTGTCTTCCCAGACGATGGCTACTTTGCCGCATTTGCCGCTATCGAAGAGTTCGTAGGCTTCGCGGGCCTGATCGAGGGTGAAGCGGTGCGTGACCATGATTTCAGGATGCAGGTTCCAGCGGACAAGATGCTCAAGGAGATCTTCCATCTGGGGGACACTACAGACCCAGGAGCCATGCAGGGTGAGTTGTTTGTGCAGGAGCAGAGGACTGGGTTCAAAGGAGACGCTGCCACCTTCGCCGACATAGACGACACGCCCCCACTCACGGGCGAGTTCGAGGCAGGTGTGGCGTGCGGTGGCATTGCCGGAACAGTCGATGGCGACTTCAAAGCCATTGCCCTGGGTCAGGGAGCGCAGGGTATCCAGGGCCTTGACGTCTCTGGAGTCAACCACTTCGGTGAAGCCAAGCTTCTGGAAGAACTCGATACGCTCAGGTATGGCTTCGGCTCCTACAACACGTGCGCCCATGGCGCGGCAGAGCAGCGCGGTACCAATCCCAACCGGACCCAATCCGGTGATCAGGACGGTATCGCGCCCCGATACGCTGGCGCGCAGACAGGCCGCATAGGCGGTTCCCAGGCCACAGGCCACCATGGCACCATCCAGATAACTCAACTCGTCGGGGAGGGCGACCAGGGTGCGTTCCTCGGCCAGCAAGAAATCGGCGTGTCCACCGTTGCGCTGCCAGCCATAGGCGGCACGTCCACCTTCAACACCCACCTCTTCCGTACAACTGATCATCCAGCCATTACGGCAATTGTGGCACTGCCCGCAGCCCGCGATATGATACAGGACCACGCGATCACCGGCCTTAAAGCGCGTCACATCAGGTCCCACGCGCTCAATGATGCCACAGGGCTCGTGTCCCGCGATCACCCCCTGGTACGCCTCTGGCCCATGACCCTGATCGGTTGGTCGATAGATCGCACGCAGATCGCTCCCGCAGAGCGACGATGCCTTCATGCGTACCAAGACCTGCCCATGACCTGGCTCCGGCACCGGAAAATCCCGAAATTCTAATTGTCGATTGCCTGGTAAAACAACGCCAGTCATCTTTGACATAATAAAGCATGCTCCTTATCGAAATAGCAATTATCGGTAATCAGAATCAATACCTGGCTATTATAGCGCACGCTTCATTTGTATGCATACCCAAATGAAATCGTTTTCTGAGTTCCCCTCACCCGTGAAGGGCGGCTGCTACGGAGCCTGATCTGGTATCGTTTGCCTCCAGATGAGCTTGTTGTGCTGGTCGTAGAGCTCGGCCTGCATAGGTAGCTTGATCTGCTGCTCCGGCCTGCAGGCAAAAAAGACATAGCCATCCTCCACGGCATCCTCAAGCTGCTGGCCCGCTTGATTGATCAGGCGCACGCGCTTGATATGAAAGCCATTATCGATCACATGCCCGTAGGCCGTCTGCAAAAGCTGCTGATTACCGAAGATGGTCCAGCTCACGGTAAGAAAGATCAAGGGATGATCGCGCACGGGTGCCACGAGCTTGAACCACTGATTTTGCATATCGATGCTGCTCCCGCCACTGATGAAGTGCCAGGTGCCATCCTCATTTTGTTGCAAGAGGAAGACAAAGCGCTGCTGCTCACGATTAATCCCCTGGAAGGTGGCTTCATAGAGCTTCCAGCCTGCGGTACTCTTCTCGCGTAAGAATTGGAGGGTGGCGAAATCTATGTTCCCATAGAACTCATGCTGCTTTCCCAGGTGTTCTACCACAGCTTGCCTGGCTAGAACATCGCGATTGGGTAGCTCCTGGCGCGGTGGTACGTGTGGTACGTGTGGTACGTGTGAAACGGGTGGGATTGGCCTGCGGGCATAGGTGCGATACAGTGCGTTGGAGTGGCTGCCCTGCTTCTCTTTTGCATCGGTAGAGAGGGATGGTCTGTTTCGCGGGCTTGACTGTCCCACGAGTTCTGCGACCGCTGCTCGCACGCGCCCCCAAAATTCTTCTGGCTCTGGCTGACCATCCTGAATCGTCATCAAGAGCGTCGCCGGGGGGATCAGACAATCGAGCGGCAACTCGTAGCGGATTAAATAGATTGTCAGAGGAGGAATAAGTGCATGATAGGGACGCAATTCATCGTAGAGTCGCTTGCCAGACTGTTGTTCCGCGTTGCGCAGCGCCCTGCCAAATTCAAGTGCACGCTTCTTACGCTGGCTGGCGACTGATGTATATTGCCCCCACAGCTCTGCCAATCTTTCTCGCACTGCTTGATTGCCATCCCAGACAACGTAAGGATACTGTGGCTCAAGGACTTGTCGCGCTGACAGATTCTGAAGAGGCTTGAGTGGATTGGTGGCAGCAAGCCGTTGGAGAGCTTGTTTTTGTGCGCTTTGTTGATGTATCACCTGCTGTAGCCAGACCTCCCAATCCCTGGCGGTAAGCCCGGCGGCCCGTAATGAGCTGTCTCTGTTGACATGTTGATCAAATGGGGGAACATGGAGTCCATCAGCCTGTAAGGTCCAGATGCAGAAATCAATCATACCATCAAAATCGATACTATAGGACCAGGCATTGGATGAATGGAGCATTTGCATAGCAACTCTCTCCCGTCATAGATAGCAATAAATAAAAGTTATTCATAGAAAGATGAACAAGAGATAGGATTCCAATGCTTTTTTATGCAGCACATAAATATATATTTAGTATACGTGCAATGTTTTGCAATGTTGTATATCATTTTGACACGATAAGTTATCGATATCTTATTATGCGTTATGCGAATCGCTTGATGGTGCTGTAAGAGTGTAGCAATGCTGCAAAAAGATGCAGCACTCTTTTGTTGCTCATTATTCTGCAGGGGAAATACAATTTTTGCCCATGTCGGCAGGATGCACTTTACTGGTTATGCTTCCCTCCATTGCAACGGGGAATCAGGAGATTTTATGCGAAATGGTATATTTCTTGCTTGCTTTTGTCTGTGGCACGCGTACGCGTGAGAGCGTGAGTGAGGGTGTTTTCTCGCCCAGACTGAGCGAGTGTATCACTTCATAGCGGATCGAGAGATGGGATTTATTCAGTTCATAGAGGATCACCACGCCACCGCACCAGACGATTCCGACACCGCCCAGGAAGGTCATAAAGGCGACGGTCGCAATTGAATCTGAATGTTGCATTGCCGCCATGGCAAGCAAAAACATACTGATCACAAAGATCATAATCGCGATCCCGATCAGGAGCGCGGCATCGTGGATCAATTTATGGCGGCGCAGCAGGTGGGGAAGTTGTGCGTCAATTTCATCGATGCGTATCTTACAAAACTCATCCATCGTCCCAATCGCCTCCTCCAGGGTGTTTTCAGTGGTGCGCAGGAGATCAAAACGCTCCTGAGTCATCGCACGCATACGCACACTGATGCCATCATAGCGTTGGAGTTGTCCATTCAGGAAGAGAATACAGCACGAGATCATTACAACAGGTGCAACAATAAGACTAATAGTACGAATAAGATCGGTCATGTCCATGAGATTAATAATCCTTCTGGCAAAGAGTGAGAGATAATTGCAAACAAGCTCAGCAATGTTCAGGAGAGAAAAACTCAAACAAGGGAGCTATAAAATTATTATTATTATTAAATAAATATTTCATTTTGTCGATAAGCAAATAAGCTTATCACAGTTATAGTGAATGTAGCTCTATTTCTGATAGATAGAATCGTAAAAAAATAAAATTCAGCTACTCTTTCAAAACGCACGTTTTCAACATTCTCACCAAACTGCACCTCGCAGATCGCACGCAGGCCGCCATCTATGCTCTCCAGCAGCGCCTGGTTCACTCACAAAAGCACAGAAACACCGGTCAAGTAATGGGAAGAGAGAAACCAAATCAAGGACATGTTATCGTACATGATGCCACTACTCATAGCGACGAGGCAATCCCTTGCACTTTTCTCAGAAGCTTACATTTCCTCAACCTCTGTCGCGGTATTTGTACGCCGCCCCAGCACCTCGTGTGCAACGGCAAGAAATTCCTGGACCAGGGGAGGGATGTCTTTTCGACGCCACACCAGAACCGTTTCGATGGCACCATCCCCATCGAGATCGACAAGAGGACGATAAACGATCCCTAGATTGCGGATGTCTGCTGCTGAAGCAGGCACAATGGCAATACCCAGGTTTGCAGCCACCAGCCCAAGTTGCATACGAATGTCAGGGACCTCTTGCGTAATGCGCGGACTAAAGCCGCAGAGCTGAATGATCCGGTCGTAAAAAAAATGTGAAACCTGGCGTTGGCAAAAAATGAACGGTTCATTGCTCAGGGAATGGAGCGAGATGGACGCCTGTGAAGCCAAGGGATGACGTTGTGCGAAAGCAGCAACGAGAGGAATACGCTCAATAACGACTGAATCTAGCTCGTCTGGTATCACCGAGGGGGAGAGGACAAAAACCACCTGGATCTGTTGCGCTTGTATGGCTTGCAGTTGGTCCTGGATCGTCACCTCTCGCAGGCGAATCTCCACAGCGGGAAAGCGCTGACGGTAGATGGCCAGGATGTCAGACATCAGGGTGGTCGTTGTGCTCGTACTCTCGACATATCCAATGTCCAGCCGACCCGCCAGCCCGCGTTGTGCATCTTGCACCCGCGAGAGGGCATACTCCATCTGCTCAAGCACGCGTTGAGCTTCCTCCAGAAACACCTGGCCCGCGTTCGTCAGCGTCACGGTATGGTAATTCCGCTCGAAGAGCTGCACCCCTAAGGTCCGCTCCAACTGGCGAATCTGTTGACTTAAAGGCGGCTGTGCGATTTGCAATTTTTCGGCAGCTCGGCCAAAATGCAACTCTTGAGCGACGGCTAAGAAGTAGCGCAAATGGCGCAACTCGACATGCTGGCTATACATATTATATCTCGCAGGGATAGGAACGATATATTGGACATATTGCTAGTATAGCGCTATAGTCAAGAGGACATCGGCAAGAAGCCTGATGATCGACATCTCTCATAAAGGAGAACACATGAGTACTGAAACATCTCAAACCATGAAAGCCATACAGATTCATACCTTCGGAGGTCCTGAAGTGTTAGTGTACAAGGACGTGCCGCGTCCTGTGGCGGGGCCGGGCGAAGTTCTGATTCGCGTCTTTGCTGCAGGCCTCTACCCTGGTGATTGGTATTTCCGCTCAGGGTTTGCCAACGTGCCAGAGGCCGTGCGGCGCGTGCTCCAGCAAAGGGCAATCTCTCTGCCCTTTATTCCTGGCTCACAAGCGTCAGGGATTGTCGAGGCTGTTGGGCCAGGTGTCACCGCATTTCACAGGGGTGATGCAGTCTATGGCCTGCTTCGCTTTCCCGGTGGTGGTTCCCCGGCAGGAGCCTATGCCGAATATATCACGGCTCCAGTGGAGCATCTGGCACTCAAGCCAGCAAGCATTGATCATCTCCAGGCGGCAGCGGTCCCGATGGCAGCGCTGACCGTATGGCAAGGGATTATGGAGCATACGAATCTGCAAGCCGGACAGACCGTGCTGGTCAATGGGGCTGCTGGTGGAACTGGTCACATCGCAGTGCAACTGGCGAAGGCCAGAGGGGCGCGGGTCATCGGTGTTGCATCTGGGCGTCATGAAGCGTTTCTGCGCGCACTGGGTGTTGATGTGTTCGTTGATTACACGACCACATCTCTAGAGCAAGTGGCTCATGAGGTCGATGTAGCCATCGATACCGTCGGCGCCATGGGGGAAAACCCGCTACTCGTGACGCTCAAGCGCGGCGGCACGCTCCTGTGGATTGGCTTACACTCGATGAACAACGGCGTCGTGATCGAAACTGAACACACCGAGGCTGGTGTGACCATTGAGAAATTCCAGGTCCGTTCCAATGGAGCGCATCTGGCTGCAATCAGTGAGTTGATCGACACGGGGCAATTGCGCGTCATTGTCGATACGGTTGTGCCTTTGGCAGAAGCGCCGAAGGCGCACGAGCGGGGCGAAGCTGGTCACTTGCAAGGAATCATTGTCCTGCGTGTCGCAGAAGAAGGTCGCGGCCTGGAATGATGATGGAACGCACCTACGTTTGTGTTCATTTTATGCGCTATTGGGTATGTTTCTCCTGAAATTGCTCCCAACCTTATGGTTCATGGTGTCCCCCAATACGGCTCAAATACCTGAAATGATGATGAAAACGTAGGTGCGTGCCGACGCTCCACCTACTCCAACAAATGAATGGAAAGAGGGAGCATGGGGAACGCCGATTGCCTTCATTCCTCTTCATGAAGCGGTATGGTAGTGCACGCAAAAAAACGCTTGCAAGCACGCCAGGATCCGTACCCAGACTCCGTCAGCAGGCAGGGTGTATGGTTTTCCGTCATCGAGACCCGGCCCTGTTTTCCCTCATCGTATCTGCAGAGGTGGGTGAGAAGGAGCCTGTCTTTCTGCGATATACTACCACGAAAAGGAGGGTGATGATCGTTTTC
>NZ_BIXY01000062.1 GCF_008326305.1 Dictyobacter arantiisoli
AATTGGTCACTGACTTCCCACGGTTTGGTTCGGGCCATCTTGGTTTCTCCTTTGCTTGGGGGATTCGTGTTCCTTTCCTTGTTCTTGATTCTATCATCTCCTTCCACGTTTTCGGATAAGTTCTAAGGCGGCTGATCGCTATGAAGAAGCTATGAACATT
The DNA here is from genome assembly GCF_008326305.1 of Dictyobacter arantiisoli. Lineage (GTDB taxonomy): Bacteria > Chloroflexota > Ktedonobacteria > Ktedonobacterales > Ktedonobacteraceae > Dictyobacter > Dictyobacter arantiisoli. The sequence continues at coordinate 161 of NZ_BIXY01000062.1, forward strand.
TTGCGCGCAGCAGGCGCTGCCAATACCGGGCGAGATGCCTTTCCCACAGGCTCAGAGCGTGCCTCCGCTATCATGAATGACTATGCAGTCACTGATCCCACCGTTCCTACCACCCCCGAAATGTATCCTGCCGCTCCGGAGGCTTCGAGCGGTACTGAGGGCATGATCAATCCTGGTCTTCCAGAGGCCGAACGCACGGTAGCAACTCCTCATGTCACTGATGAGCTGAGCCAGCCTGCTGTGACAGAAGTGGCGCGTGAACATGAGCAGCAGAAGTTTGAAGAAGAAGAAGTGGATGAGCGCTCCTGGTAGCATTCGTTTCTTTTACATTCACAAGGTATTCTCTCGGTCAATTGCTAAAGTCAGACCGAGAGAATACCTTCTTTTTATTTATTTTCTTATGCTATGATGCTGCGAAAGAATTGCCTCGGTCGCCCCCAGAAAAATGGATTTTGCCTGTTCTGAAAATTACATGATCTATTGACGTGTATATGGCAGGAAGAATTCTATCCTATTTGGGGGGGATATGTCTGCTATGTTTAATTTACTGGCTAATGCTGGTATACTAATCGTACCAAATGCGGATATTGGTACAACGCATGTACATATACGAGAGAAAGTATATCCCAGCATGACAGTGGACAAATCAGCCAATCAGCCGCAGGCTGGTTCCTCAGCAGATGACTCCGCGCTGATACATTTGTATGAGCAATATCGTCGTCCCATTCACTCCTACACATACCGTTTGTTGGGGAGTCAGGAAGATGCTGATGATGTGACGCAAGAGGTGTTTATCCGAGTTTTTACATCCTGGAAAGGATTGTATGAACGCGATAAACTCTCGGCATGGCTCTATCGCATTGCGACTAATCTCTGTGTGGATATTTTGAGAAAGCGCAAGCGTATTTCATGGTGGCCGTTGCGCTTTCGTACGCATCACGATAGTGTGTCTGATGACGATGCTCATGAGGACTTTTCTGCTTTTCTGTCCGATACCGGTGGCATTCCTGAAATTGCTGAGCGGGAGTTGATTCGTTCAGTACTGGCTCAGATGCCGGAAGAATACGCGGTTGTGCTTGTGTTGCATGCGGCCCAGGGGGTACCCTATCAGGAAATTGCCGACATTGTTGGAGTTTCCCCCAATGCGGCAGCCACACGTATTTCGCGCGCTAAGAAGTTATTCGCTACCCACTATCAACGTCTCTCTAAGGATGGTGTTGGCAAGCAGGAGCAATGAGTGATATGAGCAACACCAACGATCAGAATAATTTGTTTGAGCGTGGCCAGAGCACGCGTGAGCGACATGCGCGTCTGCTTGAGCTTCCTCCACTGCCCGCTGCTACTGCTGTGGGTCCTGAGGTATGTGCGACGATGCGTCTCTATCTGGCTGTCTGGCAAGATCTGACACCAACGCAAATGTGGACAGTATCACAACATGCCCAGCTGTGTGCTCAATGTCGTAATGAGCAGCAGATGTTGGAGCGGGCCGGAAACTTAATCCGGCATCTGCCTGTTTCTCAACCATCCGCGCACGTCGATCAGGCTGTGATGGCGGCTCTGACCGCGCGTCGTAATCTTCGACCTATGCCCGTGACTCCGATTGGCATCAGGCGTACACACCAACGCCGCACACGTATGATTGGTTCGCTGGTAGCTGCTGCCATCTTGCTACTTGCGCTGGGTTTTGCCGCGACGAACTTCCTCTTTCCCAGCCAGCAAGCCTTCGCGTTGCCTGCGACGCTATCATGGAATAACTATGTTCTGTTCCATACGCAGACGATGGCTGGTTCCCAGGGACAGCATTATGAAGTGACCTACTATCAAAATATGAGTGAACATGTTGTCAATGAGGAAACAGTACAGCCTGGCAAGCTCGATCTGGTCGTTGTGCACGATCAGCAGAAATCTTTGGGATTGGATATGATGCATCATGTGGCGCAATGGGATGTAACTCCGATGTCAGATGATGGAACATGGTTCAATTTGCAGCATTTACGCGAGGATTTGCAGCATGGGAGCGCAACCTATCTGGGGAAAGATCGTTTCCGGAATCAGGATGTCTACCGCATTCGCTATGCCGATGGGCATATTCTGTTGCTGGACATGGATTATATGCCGGTGAATGTGCTGTCGTCAGCAAACTCCACTCCGCTGTACGAGAAGGTGCAATGGTTACAACCCTCACAGGTGGCATCATCTATGTGGAACATGGATGTTCCGTCTGACTTCCGTATGGGGCAGGTGCGAAAGGTCTCTTAATCCATCTGGCTCTTTTAACGTGATACAATAGAATCTGTTATGCGTCCTACATCTTCACCGATATTTTCATCTCCAGCGTTGTAGATAGTATGCAAGGAGAGGTTTGCGATGTCTGAACATATTCCGGTTCTGGTTGGTGCTGTACGGACGCCAACCGGAAAATTTCTGGGCTCACTGGCGAGCCTGACTGCACCTCAACTGGGGGCAATCGCGATTAAAGAGGCTGTGCGCCGCGCGGGCGTCGATCCCAATGAACTTGATGAAGTGATTATGGGAAATGTCATTTCGGCTGGCGTGGGACAGGCTCCCGCCCGGCAGGCGGCTCTTCATGCGGGATTGCCCGTCTCTATCCCCGCTTTCACGGTCAACAAGGTATGTGGTTCGGGTTTAAAGGCGGTCATGCTGGCAGCCCAGGCTATTCGCGCTGGCGATGCTCAAGCCTTTGTGGCTGGCGGCATGGAGAGTATGAGCAATGGCCCTTATCTGCTGACAGAGGCGCGTAGCGGCTATCGTATGGGCGATAAGAAGGTTGTGGATAGCGTCGTGCATGATGGTCTCTGGTGCGCCTTTGAGAATATCCATATGGGTAATGAAGCCGAGATTATTGCTGAGAAGTTTGGCGTGACGCGTGAAGAGCAGGATCGCTTTTCGCTCCAGAGTCATCAACGTGCCGCTGCTGCTACAGAAGCTGGCCGCTTTAAAGATGAGATTGTACCCGTTGCGATTCAGCAGAAGCAGCATACCCTCCTGGTCGAGACCGATGAACCGATTCGCGGCGATTCTTCAATGGATGCACTGGCGAAATTAATGCCCGCCTTTCAGGAAGGGGGCACGGTGACGGCAGGTAATGCTCCTGGCTTGAGCGATGGCGCATCGGCAACCATCGTGGTTGAGCAAAATTTCGCGCAAGAACGACAACTGCCGGTACTGGCTCGCATCATTGGTTATGCCTCAGCCGCGATTACTCCCCGCTATATCTTTGCCGCACCGACCCTGGCTGTACGCCGTCTGCTTGAACGCACAGGATTGCACATTGGCGATTTTGATCTGATCGAGGTCAATGAAGCGTTTGCCGCCCAGGCTCTGGCGAACGGCAAAGAGTTGGATTTTGATTGGTCACGCGTCAATGTCAATGGTGGCGCGATCGCGCTTGGTCATCCCATTGGTTCCAGTGGATCACGCGTGCTGACAACTCTGCTGTATGAATTGCGGCGGCGCGGTGGTGGTCGTGGTCTGGCAACACTGTGTCTGGGTGGTGGTGGGGCCGTAGCTTTAGCCATCGAAGTATAGTGCATACCATTTGCTAAGTAGCAGGACAAACGGCTTACACGATGATGTGTCTATTCGTGCTGATGTCTGGCGAAGAAAGCGAGGCGGTCGCCATGCCTGAACAAGAATCGATAGAGACAACGCAGCCTGTAATCGAGCAGGGGATGTTGTTTGATCCTGCTGAGCTTGCACGTCTGGAGGTGGCTCACCAGCAGTGGGAGGAGACGGCGCTACACCAGTCGTTACAACATCTCTCTGAGCGTGATTTACTCGAAACCACTTCTGGCGTACCGATCAAGCGCCTCTATCTGCCACAGGATATCGCCACCTTTGATTACATGCGCGATAGTGGTTTTCCTGGCTCCTATCCTTTTACGCGGGGTGTACAATCTACTATGTACCGGGCGAAGCCGTGGACGATGCGTATGTTTGCTGGCTTTGGCACCGCCGAGGATACCAACACTCGTTTTAAATATCTGTTACAGCAGGGCCAGACAGGACTCTCGACCGCTTTTGATATGGCGACTTTGTATGGCTATGATACCGACCATCCTCTGGCTGCGGGTGAATTTGGTAAATGTGGCGTCGCCGTCTCCTCGCTGGCCGATATGGAGCTATTGTTTGCGGATCTTCCGCTGGATCAGATCACCACCTCGATGACGATTAATGGTCCTGCATCGGCGATCTGGGCGATGTACATTGTCAATGCGGAGAAGCGGGGTATTCCACGTGCCCGGTTAGGTGGCACGCTCCAAAATGACATTCTGAAAGAATATATCGCGCAGAAGGAATATCTTTTTCCTCCTGAACCCTCGCTGCGCCTGGTGATTGATACCATCGAATTTGGGGCACGCGAGATGCCGCGCTGGAATACCATCAGTATTAGCGGCTACCATATTCGTGAAGCGGGCGCTACGGCTGTACAGGAACTGGCCTTTACGTTAGCAGATGGACTGGCCTATGTGGATGCCGCCCTGGCCCGTGGGTTGTTGATTGATGAATTTGCGCCACGCCTGTCTTTTTTCTTCGATGTTCATAATGACATTTTTGAAGAGGTGGCAAAGTTCCGGGCCGCCCGTCGCCTGTGGGCCAGATTGATGCGCGAACGCTATCACGCCAGAGATCCTCGTTCATGGATGCTGCGCTGTCACGCGCAAACCGCCGGAGTATCGCTCTCCGCTCAGCAGCCAGAAAACAATATTGTACGTACCACGCTTCAGGCTCTGGCAGCCGTGCTGGGTGGCACTAATTCCCTGCACACCAATTCCCTGGATGAAGCCCTGGCCTTACCTACCGAGCAGGCTGCATTGATTGCCCTGCGCACTCAGCAAATCATTGCTCATGAAAGCGGTGTAGCTTATACCATTGATCCTCTGGCTGGCTCCTATTTTATAGAGCAACTGACCTCTGAAACCGAACAGGCTGCGTACGCCTATCTGGAGCGTATTGATGCGCTGGGTGGTGTACTGGCCTGTATCCAGAATGGCTTCTTCCAGCGTGAGATTGCCGAGTCCGCGTATCGCTATCAGCAAGAAATTGATACTGGTCGCCGCCAGATCGTCGGAGTCAATGCCTATACAACCGATGAGCCACTCAAGGTGCCAACCCTGTATGTGGATTATACGGGCCAGCAGCACCATCTGGATCGCCTGCGCTACGTACGCCGTACCCGTGATCAGGCTGAGGCCAGGCGCTGTCTGGATAATCTACGCCGTGTCTGTGAGACACAAAATAATACCATGCCTGCCTTATTAGAGGCTGCACGCGCTTATTGTACGCTGGGTGAAATGACCAATGTGTTACGCGCTGCTTTTGGAGATTATACAGAACCCGCCATCTTTTGAGTCGTATGGATAACAAATATGACATAATGGGAAAAGATTTTTCTCTGGATGAGGATATTCAGCTTCTTGCAGAGTATGGTAGATAAAATGCAATGAAATGGAGTTATAGAGGGATATGCCAGACGAGCAACAGCAGGGACTGTTCAAAAAAAGCACTTTGACATTCGATGAGGTGGAGGCAATCAAGCAACTTGCCATCCTTTGTGAGACCCATGAGCAATTACATATGCGTCTGGAATGGTCGATGCTCCAGTATCGCTCAGGCACAGCGACCAATGATTTTTTGTATTATGAGGATGGCTTGCTGGTCGGTTATCTCGCTATGGATGACCATCCTGCCTCAGAAAATGAGTTGGTCGGCATGGTGCATCCTGAGTATCGACGGCGTGGCATCTTTAGCCAGTTACTCACGGCCGCACAGGAAGAGGCCCGTGCGCGTGGTGTACAGCAATTTATCCTTGTTTGTGAGCGCATGGCGTATACCGGACATGCTTTCCTGCGGGCGAAAGATGCTCGTTTAAGTGAATCCGAGCATGAGATGATTCTAGCCAAATTGCCCCAGCAGCGCGTGTCCGAACATCGTTTAAAGGTGCATCAGGCCGACAGGAGCGAGATTGATATTCTTGTTGCAGTGCAATCTGATAGCTTTAACGATCCCATTGAGGCAACACGTTCTCGTGTTGAGCAATGCCTGCAACATCCTGATCGCATCTATTATCTGGCAGTCACGGAGGCTGGAGAGGCCGTTGGCTGTTTCCGGCTAGATAAAGGCGAAGATTTCGTTGGCATCTATGCTTTTGGTGTTCGTTCCGCGTATCAGGGGCATGGCTATGGGCGGCAGATGCTGGAAGAGGCTATCTCGATTATTCGAGCACAGACCCAAAAATCGATTATGCTCGATGTGGATGTTGAGAACACACGGGCTTTTCGCCTCTATCAAGGCTGTGGTTTTAAGATCCGTACTACCTATGATTATTATGTACTTGAATTGTAAATGGCGCTGTAGCTAAAGACATGGATTATCCACGGAGCTTTTTGTGCGATCGCCGTGGGCTTCCACTGGGGCTTTACATTGAGGGGGCCAATCGTCACGACAGCAAACGGCTCTTCTCTACCTTGATGGCTTTTTATCGTGACACCACAAGGGAATAAGGGAATGATACACAAATGAGTGATTTTGTTGGAAAACAATTTGGGAATTACCTCTTGACCAAAGAAATTGCCCGTGGGGGTTTTGGAACGGTGTATCAAGCAGAACATACCATCCTCACGAACAAACAAGCGGCCATCAAAGTGCTTCATGATATTCACCTGAATTCTTCTAAAGAACGCGAAGCCTTCTTACAAGAAGCACAGTTCCTGGATAAGCTCAAACATCATTTTATCCTGCCATTCATCGATGTTGGCATTCAGCAGAATATCCCTTTTCTTATTACAGAATATGCTGTATCTGGTTCTCTACGGAAACGCCTCGAAGCACAATCACCACGCTTGCTCAGGGTTGAGGAAAGTCTCACTATTTTGTCACAGATTGGGCAAGCACTTCACTATGCACATCAGCAGACTCCTGCCATCATCCATCGTGATCTCAAACCAGACAATATTCTCTTTAATCAGCAAGGCGAAGCACTCCTGGCTGATTTTGGCATCGCAACCATTCTCTCAACGGCGAGTCTGATCCTCACCAGAGTCACCGGGACACCTCCCTATATGGCTCCTGAGCAATTTCGTGGGTATGTGAGTCGGGAAACGGATCAATACTCCTTGGGATGCATTGCCTATGAACTGTTTACCGGGCAAAAACCGTTTACGGCCCCTGATTTCGTTGCCATGGGATTTAAGCATGCCGATGAAATGCCAATTCCACCAACACAACTGAACCCAGACCTTCCCCAGCATGTGGAAGACGCAATTCTTAAGGCAATGGCAAAACGGCGTGAAGATCGCTACCCTGATGTGGTTGCGTTTGTTGCCGGGTTGTATGGGTCTTCCGATACCCAAAGAAAGACTGAGTCCAAGGACCAGCAAAGTCGTCCACCATCTCCTCCTCCTCCTCCAGATGACCCCACAGTTTCAATGAAAGTGTCTGAGTCACTTGATCCAAAAACAGTGCTGGAGAGAATCCGGCGGAACGATGTTCCATCTACCTGGCATGTTCTCAAAAAAAAAGTATTATCACCTATGCCCATCAGCGATGTTTTTTTTGCGTTCTTCGGCGTACCCATCTTTGGAGGGTACATAGGCTTGCTATCGGCGCACGACTCTCTCTCCTCTCTCTTCTCTTTCCACCCACCCCAGTCTGCGATTATAGGTGCGGCGATAGGTTTGGTAGTGGGACTGTGTCTCACCAGCGTCAATGAAGAGGCCATATTAGTATTCATGCCCAATGGTTTTATCGTTGACAATATCTCCCCTGTAAAAAATCAAAGATATATCATCAGCTACAAAGAAGTCGAGGATATTCGTTTTGACAGCACGAGTGAAATGCTTATAGTGGTCAAGACCACTGCTGCCTCTGGTTTTACGTTATTACCTATTGGGGGCTTTCACGAAGCTCCTCATCTCATTGCGCAACGTGTTGAACAGGCATACACCCGCTTTCGCCTCTATCAGATCCTATTACATCGATGTGAGATGATTCGCCATCACACGTAATTTACCGGTGGCTTTGCTGATTTTCCAAATCACATGGAATTCAAAGGATTTGATATTACTGTGAACGAGGGTGTGCCTTCTGGTATCAAGCCTGGCTCACTACCGGATGCCAACGCTTTCTCACCCGCTCCTGCTTCGTCGAAGATACGCCGCTCATCACTCACTGCCACCTCTGGCAACTACACACACAAAGATGGGGAACACCGCTTTCTAAACGGGTTCCCCCACGACATTACTGCCAATTATCCGTGTAGCCATCCACCAATCTCGGCGCGGGAATCACCTATCCACCCCTGATCGTCCGGTCTATCTCCTTCTCCCTTAAATGATATCTTTTATGCCCAGAACTCCCCAACGATCAACTTGTTTCCCTTGTCTCACAAACCATCATGGTCTGGCGAGAAGATTTGTTATAGTTCATCATAATCTACCTCCTCTAAAACAAAAGTGAAATCTTGACACTCAAACAATATATCAGCATGATCAGCAATATCCATAAAAACATATGGCATTTTTTTGCCAGGCTGAACGAGAATATCTACTTTCCATCCAGTATAAAGGGTTGCATAGGCATTATCACTCACATTGTATGCATGTATTTTTAATCTGAGTAATTCGAACAAGATGGAGATACCATGGAAATTGATTACATCACTCAAAAAAATCAAGGAGGAGGGGAAGAGATAAGCAACAAATGTCTTCTCCATCGACATTGCCATGATGACCGACACGCTAGGCCTGCCGAAGGTATCTCTGACAAAGACCATAACACTGGAATTGAGCCGGATGAAGGGAAACCTTCATGTCCGGTTTTGAAGCCGAGCAGAGGAGGTAACTCCTTTGCTTAGGTCAACAATCGGGTTCGTCGGCATTCCACGCGGGCATACATGAGTCCACTCCAGTGTAAAAAACGGAGGATCAACGTACGTTACATAACATTTGAAGCAATACATTTTCATTGGTAGAATAAATACGTATTACGTAATATGATGTAAAAACGTTTTCTGTTCTCCTCAGCTCTAACCACTAGAGACTCTACAAAAACGGGGCAGGCTCATTATCTGCCTCAGACCACTACAGAAGCTCCGTAGCCTATCAGGTTGTCAGAATCAAAGCTCATAGCCTATAGACATCCTGACATAGACCCTCCACGTTTAGCAGTATGTGTATTTCAGGTGGATTAGATTTTTTTCGTGCATTTCTGTCGTGCAACGTCTTCTGCGTCGAGAGGATGATGAGGATATTAAAGAGTACAGAAATCACGATGAAAAATCTCTGTAAACTTCTTCTGTGTATGTCTCTGTCAGCCTCCGTACACTCAGGAAATCAAGGCCAAGAAACTGGGATTTTCAACCTTACTACCTCTTGCGGTCAGTCGGAATAGAGACGCCAGAGCTTTCAGCTAAGATGATTACAGATGCTAAAAAGCTTTGATCATTATTTCACAATGTGCTCCTGTGCCATTGTCCATTATAGTATAAAGAGTATAATGTATCTTCTCCTTATCCTGTTGACTTGAATATAATGTCATGCTGCTATATTCAATACTATTTACAAATTTTTTTAAAATTTTTCTTCCTTTAATATAAGAAAAATTTTTGACTAAAATATCTACTGTATAAGTAGCGCTTTCAACAGTGTAATCTAATTTAAAACTACCGATATCTTCACACTCTTCAAGGAACATAGTAATTTCTATAATCATTCCTGAATCTATTTTGTACTCGAATTGCTTAGAAAAATCATGCATCATCATTAGTATATTTTTGGTATTTTTACCCATTTTTCCTCCTATTAACTGTCTTTAGCAGTTAAACCTCTATATAATAAGTTTAACTGCTAAAGTTCGATTTTCAATAATTTTTAGGGTTTAGGGATGAAATTTGTGTCGTTAAGAGAGGCTGGATGTGAAAAAACCGTAATAATTCTTTCTATGTATTGATTAGTAACTACGGTATTTCCTCTCTTATCACTAAATCGGAAACGCTTTTCCAAAATCCCCGGATCCTTTTCTGTAGGTACCCATTGCTCTATTTTCCTGCCTTGTCTTACAATATTATCTATAGCTTCTGGCGTGAAACCTCTTTCGTTGGCTCTAGCAGCTCCATGATCAGTAAACTCTAGCCCACCAGGCGTTTCACCACCACCAACGCAAGCATTATGAACGATCCAATGTCCGTCACCCACAGTATACGTGTGATCCTGGGCGACTTCAAGGTTGTACATAGTACTAGCACCGGATAAGGCTTGCCAGCCAGAGACGACGCCGTAGCTGCCGTCGGCTTTGCGGATGTGCAGGCCGATGTGCAACTGGGACACGGGGACAAAGCCCTCTTCCTGCGTCAGGAACGGATGCTTGGCGGTGGTGTGGATGACCTCGTCTTTCTCGTGCGTCTGCCCCTTTTTGTCGGTGGTCGTGGTGGTGATGGCAAGGTCGACTAAGTCAGTGTCGTGATTGATCCAGACATACTTGATCGGTTCCAGCTCCATGTGTTGGGTCTGGGTGTTGTAGGCCAGGACCTTCTCACCTACACTCAGGCTGCCAATCGTCAGGGCTCCCCCGGCAGTCATGACAGAGGTATCAAATGATTGATAAGAAATGTAAAAATCACCTTGTTGGACGGAGCCCCATGTTCCATTTACGGTTATCCTGTAATATTATTTCTAGCATTATCCAGCCAGAATACACAATTTCTTTCTTCGAATTTTTTATGTAGGTAAGTAACTATATCTGCATATTCAATATTACCTTTTTCAGCTTGGTCCATTCGAAGAGGGATATTGTGAAAAACATCTGAAAGCACAAAACAGGTGTGGTAATCATATGAATGACTAGCGAAACGAATATCTATAAATGCCGCATACATGAGCTTTAGAATGTACTCTTTATCTGTCATGAAATCCTCCATTATAGTATTTGAGTAGCACCGCCTCAGTGGACAGGATTCCGAGAGGTGTTACCTCGTCGGTGAGAGATCGAGCGAACCTTTTCTTGGAAATGACCCTTTCTCGACGGCTCTGAAAAGATCGCGAATTTCTGCCGAAAAGTAGCGAAAACTGGATCTACGTTTGTATGTCTCTTCTCATGATTCGTTGGTTAGCGCGAAAGGGTGCCTAGAGCCTTTTCGCACAGCCCTTAGTACTACAGTGCCACTTAGAAGATGAGGAGGCTCCAGAAGCGAGCTCCCGCGGGTTAGGCTTTTGCATGAGACTGAGCCTGAGAAGCCATATCCCGATGATTGTACCTTGCTAACTGGGGCTGTAGTAGTAGGTGGTATACGTCGTCGGCAGGCCGACCGAAGGAGAGGTCCCTGCTGAAGAGCCTTCATCATAGGTGGTATCCTGACACGACCAGACATGCCCTTGCGCATCATCCGTCTCCGTATGCTTCACTTTGTTGGTGATGTAGTAACGGATGCCATTGGTCAGGCTATCATTGATGGCGTAGGTCATCTTATTGGTCACAGCTGCGACATTGGAACCGGTCGTGACCGTTTGGGTGACATTATGATAATGTACTTGCGACCAGAACCATTGGTTGTCGTATGATCCAGGTCAGAGTAGTGATTGGTTTCATCCGTAGCACTCCTATTCAAGAGAGACCATGAGCCGAAAAAAGAAGAACTGGATTGCAAGCGCCACTTTCAACCATAGCAGGCAAAGCCCACACCATCACACAGAAAAGCAGCCGAGCCATTCAACCCGACTGCATTCCCTAAAAAATGCCCGAGGAGTAACAAGGTCCCCGTGAGACTGAGAGTTAGACGGTTCCCAGGATCAGGGCTTCCAGATCGTAGATGACGTTGGCGACGGTTGCCAGGGCAGCTGTCTCAGCGCGTAAAATCCGGCTGCCCAGCGAGACAATCTGTACGCCATGCTCTTTAGCTAGCGCGACCTCTTCGGCTGTTAAGCCACCTTCGGGTCCGATGAAGATCATCACGGTATAGGGTTCATGGTCCGTCGGTGGTATCCAGTCAGTGCGTAGCGTTTGTAGGATCTGATGCAGGCTTTGTCCCTCTTCCTCTTCCCATGGCATGATGGCAAGCGTCCTGGATGGCAGCTCTTGCAAGATGCGTGCGAGTGGTTGAATAGCCTGTAATTCAGGTACGCGTGAGCGACCACACTGTTCAGTCGCTTCTTGCATGATCCGTTCCCAGCGCTGGCGCTTCTTCGGACCCGCCTCTTCTAATCCCGATAATGAGCGTTGACAGAGTGTTGGCACAAAGGTGGTCACGCCCAGTTCTGTCCCCTTTTCCAGGATAAACTCGAAGCGCGCTGATTTGAGCAGTCCCTGGCACAGGATAACGCGTAGCGCGGGCTCTCTTTTGCCGATACGCTGCTCGTTCACCTGGACATCTATGCCGCTCCGGCTGCTCTGCGTCACGCTACATACATATTCAGTTCCGCTGTTATCAAAGAGGATGAGTTGTTCGCCGACGTTAAAATGCAGTACGGCATGAACCTGATGGGCTAACTTTTCTGGGAGCGCCAGCGTTTCGCCCGGCGATATGGACAGCGAGCCAGTTTCACCAATAAAAAAGCGGTGCATCGCTCTTACGCTCGCTTTCGATACGTCAGTGCCAGCCAGTCATCGATCTTCATCTCTTCGACCAGTTCCAATCCAGCGGCCAGTAAAGGACCCTCGGCATCGGGACGGCGAGCTTCAATGATACCGCTGACCACCAGTAGTCCATCGGGGGCCACAACCTGCGCCAGTTGTGGAGCAATTGAGCCGATAATATGGGCGATGATATTTGCCAGTACCAGATCGTATTGACCAGCTGTACGAACAGCCGTTTCTTCATCCAGCACACCCAGGACCACATGTATTTGCTCTTGTAGCCCATTCATCTCGGCGTTGGCTTTGGAACTCTCGACAGCCACGCTACTATTATCAATAGCCTCGATATGAGTAGCCCCCAGTTTCGCGGCAGCCAGTGCCAGAATACCAGAGCCAGTTCCAACATCCAGCAGCTTCATCCCTGGCTGTACCAACTGTTCAACGCGTTCCAGGCACATGCGTGTGGTGGGATGCACCCCGGTACCGAATGCCATACCTGGATCAAGGGTCAGGACGACCTCATCATTTTTGGGTGTGTACTCACGCCAGGATGGGCGGATCACCAGACGTTGCCCGATGTGGGTAACATGATAATAATCCTTCCAGGCGTTGGCCCAATCTTCCTCATCGACGATGCGCGTCTGTAATTCGCCGACAAAATGGGCTCCAATGCTGGAGAAATGCCAGAGGCCCTGCGCAATCTCCTGTTTTTTCTGCTCTTGTGTGCCATCCAGAGGGAGATAGGCATGGACGATAACGGGCTGTCCTTGCAAGATACGGTATTCCTGCCCATCATCACTTAATTCGTATGGCTCTTCAATGACAACTCCATCTCGTGAATAGGTGCTGAGCAATTCACTGACCGACTCTACCGCTTCGGGATGTGTCTGTATTGTTAATTCTAACCACTGCATGAAAACGACTCTCTATCTTTTGTACTATATTAGCCTGATAACTGTGGACTTTATTAAATGCAGCTACAGGCGCTGCGCAAGCGCGGCTACCGCTAGCATGATAGCTCTGACTGTATGGCGTACTTTATAATTATGGTATATGCTGTTGTCTAGCATATCACAGGGGGCCAGTGTTGAATATGTGGTCGATATGCTATGAAACATGTCAGCAAATATTGACCAAAACAGATACTTCGTGCTATCATAGTCGAATATATCAGTTTATAGCAGGTTTTTCGAGTAATTTGTCATTGATGGAAAATGTGATACCTGGCGTGTTAAAGCGCCTGCGTGCCGCTGATATTATCCGCATGGCTGGATTAATCGCGGCTTCGCTGGGACAAGAGTATAATCGAATTGCGATACTAAAAGATACGCAGAGGCGAGGGGCGCGTTTACGCGGCAGTGTGGAACTTTCTTCCATCACCGATACTTTGACGTCAGCTTTTGATGGAAATTCGTCAGTAATACGTTCCTATACAGTGGAAGTAGAACTGATTGGTAACACGTCATGGCGGAGTGCCTGTTCCTGCGATGGAAAAGGTCCTTTGTTATGTTCCCATGCTGCGGCTTTGTTGTATCGCTGGTTGGCGCAACCAGCACTTTTTGACGTGCTCGGCGAAACTGATGAGCCTCTAGCCATCCCTCCCCGGAAGGCCGCCTCTTCCTCATCTCAGCTGTTTCCCGTCCATGCTGGCACGCGTGCTGAGGATACCCTTTCTGAAAATAATGCTGTGGTAGATTACAGTCCTGATTTAGTGGCTATCCTGAGCCAGTTGAGTCTGGGTGAATTGCGTGGTATGGCGCGCGAATATGAGCTTTTGACTAATGGAGCATCCAAACAGCAATTGGCCGAATTGATTGTCGAGGCGCTTAAGCAACCTGATGTGGTGCGACATGTGGCCTCAACTCTGGAGAAGGCGCAACGGCAGTTGCTGTCGGCGCTGTTACTGGCTGGTGGCGGGATTAGCGATGATGATTTACAGGGAATCTTTGAGCGTTTTTCGCTTGGTCAACCTGCTCAGTTGCAACTGGCTCTGCTGGCTTTACAGCATAAAGCCCTGCTCTTTCGTGTCAATCATGCTATCAGCGCCGATGTGGGATTGAACGCCGCACGTTCTTCGGGTAACGGCAACTTGCTGGCGAGCGGTTGGTTTGTACCCGCAGAGGTGCGTAGCGCATTGCGCGTTTTGATTCCAGCCACTCCCTTTGATATCGCCCATGCTGATGAGCAGCATGGAGAGCTTCAGACGCAGCTTGCTCAGCCATATCATATTCTGGCAGATCTGTTGTTAGTGGCACGCGTGTTGCATGGTATGCAGCTTGCTGAGACTGATCCCTGGTTTCCCCAGCGTGCTGCCGATACGGCATCTCTCCCAAGCAGCGTGGGCCGTACCGAAAATTCGTTCTTGATCCTGCGATCAGTGGATATGCCTTCATCACTGTTGTTGGAAACCTTGCAAACGAAATTACCTTTTTCCACGAGATTTTTGAGTTTTGCTGTGCGTGTGCTCTGTCTGGCGGGCATTGTACAAAAGCCAGAACGCGATCAGCCCTGTTTTCGAACCCTCCCCGATGCGGCTCAACTCCTCCTGGGTTCAACACCCTCTGCTGTCTTGCGGGATCTTTTTACCTTATGGCGTCAACATGTGACAACGGCTGAATTGTTTGAATTTTTAGATCATGGTCTCCAGTTACGCTCTCGGATGACCCCCCTGAATGTCCCTGTTTTAAGTATGAATGAGTTAGCAGGCGAAAATACTGAGGCGCGTCAGGTTATCATAAATTTGCTCACGCAGGCCCCATTGCAAAAGTGGATGCTTTTTGCGGCGTTCGCCCGTTTTGTCTCACGGTTAAATCCTTTGTTCTTACAGCGGCGTCAGAAGCTACTGCAACCACCACACTGGTGGTTAGAGGTCGAGACAGGTAAACCTTTGAAGCCTTTGAAATTAGGCGATTGGCAACAGGCAGAATTGCACTACCTGGCATACTTATTGATGGGACCACTCCATTGGTGGGGACTGTGTGATATTGTGCTTTCCGAGCAGGGGAGTTTGCTGGCGTTTCGTATGACAGATCTTGCTGCATGGCTCTTTCAGACAGATGCTACTGCGGCTGCGGAATTGGAGGCCGAGATCCCTGCATCTACCGAGGAGATAGTACAACAGATCCAGGTGTTGGAAAACGATACCCTATTGATCCCTTGCTCCGCGCACTACTGGCCGGTTATTGCATTGCTCGAAAGCTTTGCGGAAGTTGGAGGTGTAGAGCAAGGCTGTTTATGTTATCGCTTTACGCCACTCGCTTTGAGCACGGCCCTCAGTCGTGGACAACGTCCCGATGCTTTGCTAGCATGGTTACGCAAGCTTGCCGAGCAGCAGCCGCAGGATAGTGAACGCAGCGAGCAGTTAGTACTTCGTTTAGAACAATGGTTGGCTGGTTATGGTCGTGTACGCATCTACTCTGATGTAACATTGCTGGAAACAATTGATACTACGGCCATGCGCGAGCTCACAGCCATCTCTCCACTTGACACGCAGGTTGTTCGATCCTTACATCCTACCCTGGTAGTATTGCGGAAGTCTGCTATTGAGCGTCTGGTTGATGATCTCAAACGACGGGGTCAATCTCCACTCATTCACGATGAGGAAGTATAAGCGCATGGATCAGAATGACCTTGAGTTATTGCAAATGGTTCCCTTGTATCATTTACAGGCGATTGCTAAGGCATGTCACCTCTCTACGACGCTCCGTGTCTTTTCTACGGCAATTTCGGCTTCCAGTGATCTTTCTGCCACTCCTTCTACTCCGGTTGTCCTGGAGATGGCGCATTATCTGTTGGATGCAACCTCAATTGGCGAGATGTTCAACGAACTCGATGAGTTTGAAGTCTCATTGTTGCTTGAATTGCTGGCCTGTGGTGGACGCGCGAATAGTCGTGATCTCGCGCTCTATTTCCAGGGAGCCGCGCCGCTAGGTACGGTACACTCAGAAGAAATGAGAATATTGGCTCTCAATGCGGGAGTACAAATTTATCAGCCAGGGACATCGCTGCAGCCTCCACGCTATCCCGTCCCGCATCCACATGGGACATTTGAGCAGGCTGTACACCATTTATTGTTATTGGGTTGTGTTTTTTGGGGCAAGCAGACGCATTTTGTGGGGCGCGATTATGCCAGTGGAATGCATGATGGCTTATTGATTGTTCCGCAGACCATTTTGAACGCGGCGCGCCGTAAGTGGCATGCGGAAGCACCATCTTTGCCAGATAGCAGTGTTGCGGGGCGTATCGTCCAACACGATGAGCGTCTGGCTTTTTTTCAGCGCAGGCTTTATCGCTACTGGTCTTTTGTTGCAGGGATGCGTGGGGGTCTGACGTTGATTAATAATGGCCTCTTGTCCCGTACTGGCTTGCGCCAGATGATTGATCACATGAATGTCCCGTCGACTATTGAGCCTGTGCGCCTGGAAAGCGATCATGCACAACTGTTATTCATCCGCCTGTTATTGATACAGTTAGGATTATTGCGTGTACGACAGAATGCCTTGATCGCTGCTCCTGCCGAGACCTTTTTTTCGCTGCCTCTCTATGAGCGAGTTCAGCTCTGTTATCATGCATATCGCGATAGCGACTTTTGGAATGAACTCCTCTATTTGCCGGAGATCAATGTACGCCCTATTCCTGAACCATTGACGCCCGCACATGAGGAAATTCTCCGCGCACGCTGTCAGGTCATTGAACGTTTGCTGATTGAGCCCCCGGCTAAATGGCATCAGCAGGCTGCCTTGATCGCCCGTGCCAAGTTACACATCCCTTATCTGCTTTTTCCGCGCCAGTATGGTCCACGCGCTGAACGCTATTCGCAAGGATGCAATCCCTATGGCTGGGATTTCCGTTTACGGCGTGGTTGGCTGACTCACCGCGAAGGATGGCATATGGTTGAAGGCGGTTTTATGCGCGCCATGCTCACCGGACCGCTAGCCTGGATGCAACTGGTACAACTTGATCAGGAAAAATTGTCATCCACCTTCCAGATCTCTGAGGCCGGTGCGCTAATTATGCGCGATGTTCCCCTGCAACTGGCTGAGGAGGATGTGCAGAGTAATCGTCTTATCGTGCAACCTAATTTTGATCTGGTGGTACTGGCGCCTGTTTCTGAAGGATTGTTGGTTCGATTGGATCGTTTTGCCGATTGTGTTAATCTGGAGCATATTGCCCAGTATCGTGTGAGCAAAGCGAGCGTAACGCGTGCGGTTCAGCATGGTCTGTCTGCTTCGGATCTGCTCGTGCTCCTGGAACTGAATATCGAGGGAGATATTCCACAAAACGTGCGCTATTCTCTGGAGGAATGGGAGCGACAGGCTCGTCGGGTTGAGATATGGCCGCATGCTACCTTGCTTGAAGTTGAGGATAGCGCTCTATTGGATCGTTTCTTTGCAGATCCCTCGCTGAGTGTTCTTTTTCGCCGTCGTCTGACACAACAACTGGTAGAGGTCGTGCCAGAGAAATTATCCGAGGTTCAGCAATTACTCTGGCAACAGAATGAGCTACCCGCATACTCTACCGCAACTAATGATTCGATTACCTCTGGTCATACCTTGTCCGCGCATGAGCCGCAATGGCATCTGCATGAGGACGGCACGTTGTCACCTGTGTATGCTGTGTTGGACTTCTATCTGATTGCTGAAGCTTTGCTGTTCTGTGATCGTTCTGAACAAACTGGAGGATTGCGCATCACTGCCGCATCTCTACAGCGTGCCCTTGCGTCTGACATCAGCCTTGAGCAGATTATCGCTTTCTTACAAAGCTATTGTGCTGATGGTATTCCTGGCTCTTTTCTCATTCGTCTCAAGCTCTGGGGAGGTGGATATGCCGCGACACAATGCATTCATGTCGAGCAAGCGCCCCTGTTGCGCCTGTCTGCAGATGTATTGCGTGATCTTCAGGCTGATCCAGAGGTAGCATCCTTATTAGGGAGTGAAGTTGCCGCCGAGCAACGTCTGGTCCATATTGATGTTGCACAGCTTGCTCAATTGTTAAAGCTCTTAGAAATACGTGGTTTTTTGACCAACGCTCAAGAAGATTAAGACAAAGAGTGTAAGCCTGACAATTTTTTCTCTAAAAACTGTTGACAAACCATAAAGGGTATGATATCTTATCCCTACAAAACGTTGATGCATTTCTCCTGAAAAGAAATGCAGATGCGGGAGTGGCTCAGTGGTAGAGCACTTCCTTGCCAAGGAAGATGTCGCGGGTTCGAATCCCGTCTCCCGCTCCCCTTTTTTTTTCGGCGACGTAGCCAAGTGGTAAGGCACGGCTCTGCAAAAGCTGCACCAGCGGTTCGAGTCCGCTCGTCGCCTCCCAAAAAGAGACGTGGTATATTTGCCACGTCTCTTTTTTAGTCGCTAATCTGGAAAATCCACCTATGCGTGAGCAACGTAGTTATCCCACCGATGCTATTATTCTTAAACATACCGATCTAGGCGAAGCTGATCGGGTACTTACCCTGCTTACTCCCTATAAGGGCAAAATACGCGCCCTCGCCAAAGGATCGCGCCGACCCGGCAGTAAAAAAGCCGGGCACCTTGAATTGTTGTGTTATAGTCAGTTGCAACTGGCTGTGGGTCGTACTTTTGATGTTGTGACGCAAGCACAAGCGAAAGAGAACTTCTTTCATTTACGCAATGACCTGTGGTATATGACCTGTGGTTTCTATCTGGCCGAGCTTGTGGATCGCTTTGTTGAAGATCGTATGCAGCAGATGGATGTCTATACACTGTTATTGGATACATTACGCACCCTGGATGCCGATGCGGCCGAGCTGAAAAAGCGCCGGGCTGAAGGTGCTGAACCCTCTCCCCAGGACCGGGATCGAACACGCCTGTTGATGCGCTACTTTGAAATATATCTTCTTACGTATATTGGTTATGAACCCGTCTTGCGGAACTGTGCCCACTGTGGTACTGAATTAAAGCCAGAAGAGAATGGCTTCACTCCTACCCTTGGCGGGGCCGTGTGTCCTCAGTGCTCTCAGCTCTGGTCACAGGCACTCTCGCTGAATGCCCTCAAAGTCATGCGCTTATTACAAAGGACTGAATGGTCCCATGTTCCACATTTGCGACTGGATTTACGGCTCCAGGCAGAGATCGAGGCAGCTATGCATAGCTTGATCCGCTATCACCTGGAGCGTGATTTAAAATCCTGGGGTTTCCTGGAGATGCTCACTGTCCACACCTCCTGATAGGATGATCAACCAAGGACACGATGACTATAAATAAGCGTATCCGCTCGATTGTAGAGCTCGGCCTGGATGGGAAGATCAACAGGCTGATCAGTTAAAAAGAGCACCATCCCATTTTCTACGTTATCTTCGACAACCGTTCCACATTTGGCGATCAGGCATACGCGTGTCACATCCTGTCCATGATCAGCCACAAAGCCGCCGGCATAGAAATGATTGGGCATGCCACCGCCTCCGAGATTAGCCCAGGCTCGTTCAACTACCGGACCAGGATTATGTCCCATAATGCCATCGCCGGCAGCGCCACGGAAGAGCCAGTTCCCCTGCGTATCCTGTTCAACGTAACAGGTAAAATAGATTTCACTCCCCTGCTCATTTTCAAATACTACGATATACACAATGCGTCCGGGTAATGAGCGCTCTTTCAAAAATCTCAGCGTTTTATTCTTCGTCTCTGGCGTATTCTCTTGCGGCGTACCCACTGGAATCTTGCCTGGCGATGCTACTAATAAGCGCGTCAAACGATTAATGATCTCTTGCTTTGGATCTTGATGTGCCATAGGTTTCCCATCCTCATTCATTGCTCTATCCCGTGTCACCATATGGCTCGCAGGATACAGGCACGGATTGTACCAGTCTGTCTAATTTTAGCCATCATACCATAGCGCTCAATGCGAATGACAGCCTTGCGGTCTGATTGAATGGTAGACAATAAACTTACAAGTCGCGTATTATGGTAAAGGATGAAGCCGGCAAGCAGCCTCATCCTGTCCCTCAGAAATATTTAAACAGAATGTAAGGGTATCTCTAGCTCTCGCTCTGTATATGGTGGACGACGTTTGCTGCCATACGAACATAGAAAGTAAATGAAAGGAAGAAGTATACATCATGGTTCATACTTATGAACTGACTACTCTGGATAAGGCGCAACGTGGCCGCCTTCTCCGTCGAGCCGAAGTTGCCATTGATGATCTCCTGGACTATATCCGCCCTGTGGTGCACGATGTACGCGACCGCGGAGATGCGGCGCTTATCGACTATATGGAGCGTTTCGATCATGTGCATCTTACCGCGGATCAGTTTCGCGTGAGTCACGAGGAGATTGCACGAGCCCATGATTTGCTTGATAAAGATGTCTATCAGGCTATCAAGCATGCAATTAAGAATGTGCGCACCTTCCATGAGCGCCAGATGCCGCATGAGCAGTGGTTTACCGAAGTAGCTCCCGGGGTGATGGCGGGCGAGAAGATCACCCCCATTAGCAGTGTGGGACTTTATGTCCCGCGTGGTAAAGGCTCGTTTCCATCCGTGGTGTATATGCTGGCAACACCGGCCAGTATTGCGGGTGTGCCGCGTATTGTTATCTGTACGCCGCCAGCACCCAATGGAGAAGTTGACCCGGCTACACTGGTGGCTGCAGATCTCTGTGGCGTCCATGAGGTATATCGTGTGGCTGGAGCGCAGGCAATTGCCGCGCTGGCCTATGGTACTGAGACGATTGCGCGTGTCCATAAGGTTACCGGACCAGGCAGTCCCTATGTCTCCGCAGCCAAACGCCTGCTCTATGGAACCCTGGATGTTGGTTTGCCCGCTGGACCCAGTGAAGCTGCCATTCTGGCGGACGAGAGTGCCGACCCGGAACTGGTCGTACGCGATCTAATGGTCGAAGCAGAGCATGGTCCTGATTCGTCGAGTATCCTGGTTACCAATAGTCGAGCCTTGCTTGATGCCGTCAAGGATTTGTTGCCTGCCAGAATTGCCTCCCTACCTGAGCCACGCCAGACTTTTTGTAGGACCGGATTTGAGGGCGAGAAGGGCACCGGTGGCCTGATATTGGCACCTAATCTTTCCGAAGCCATTGCTTTTGTCAATGAATATGCGCCCGAGCATTTGCTGGTTCATATGCGCGAGCCATTTGCCGTCCTGCCCGAGTTGCGCAACGCCGGTGAGATTTTATTAGGTTCACGAACTTCCGGTCCACTGGCTAACTATAGCCTGGGAATTAACGCGATTCTGCCCACAGGAGGATTTGCACATACCTTCTCGTGTACCTCTGTATTCGACTTCCTGAAGCGCACCAGCCTGGGTTATGTGACCGCTGAAGGCTATGGTCCACTTAGCGATAGCACACGCATCCTGGCCGACTTTGAAGGCTTCCCATCGCATGCACGAGCCGTCACCGACCGCCCCGAAGCCCGCTTCTAATCTTCCAATAGCGCCATAAAAAAGAGGAGAAGTCAGTAGCACGTATTGTATAACCGACTTCTCCTCTTGACCCTTTTCAAGACCAACTTTGATGCCTTCTTCTTTAATTCAGTCGTATGATCTTTGCTTTTTTATGCTGGTAGACGGTCAGCGAAATTGGACGCTATCACTGTGTGAAAAAGCAGGAGCGGCCACCGTTCTACGGTGGAGTGAAACGCACCGCTTCCCCCATGGTGAGCGTCACCCCCTGACACCTGCTCCCGTCTCTCTTGCAGTGCCTTGCAGGGGTGTTTCGCGTACGACTCCACCGTAGAACGGTGGCCGCTACGTTGGTTCTCCCCATCCACCTTCTCATAGTAGAACAGCGAAAATTCGCTGATATGCACGGATGGATAGAATGGGCTAAATGTTTTTTGAGCGGTAAATGAGGAAGACATAGCCGGTGAGATAAGATAGTTGGATGAGTTGAGGCAGAGGTTGCATTTATTCAGTCTGGTCGCGTACACTATGTCTTAGATAAAGATGAGTATATGTGTGTGTGTTGGTGCTGATATGCGAGAAAGGCAGGTAGCGCCGTCCTGGCTGATGCTGATAAATGCTGTCTTCTGGCCTCTGTTCCAATCGAATAGTTCTATGATTGGGCAACATAACTCGAAAGATGTGTTATAATGCCCCCTATAAAAGTCTAAATTTGAGGTATGGAGCGCATATGTTTTTGAACTCTAGCATAAGACTGGCATAAAATAAAAGTGTAGAAGCCGATCGAAGAGTTCAAATAGTTTTCGCGGTGTAAAAATACGTATGTCAAATAATTATTCATCTGATAACGAGCATGTCTTACCAGTACATAGAGGGCCTGAGCCAGTTGAGACTGGGCTAGATCAGCATGCACGCACACCGCTTTCTCCGCATGCTGTTTCTCCTGAACCGGAAGGGAAGGCATCTCAAAAAGGGTTAGCACCTGGTACTACTCTTTCGTCTGGACGCTATATGCTCGAAAAGCTGATAGCCTCTGGTGGTATGGGCGCTGTCTATCGCGCGATTGATACTCGTTTCCAACGTCCCTGTGCGGTGAAGGAGATGCTGGATAAGTTCCATGATGAGCAAGAGCAGGCACAAGCAGTTGAGTGGTTCTCTCGTGAGGCCACGATGCTCCTCGAATTAAACCATCCCTGTATTCCACGCGTGCGCGATTTCTTTGTTGAGGACAGTCGCCATTATCTGGTGATGGATTTTATTGATGGGTATACTCTCTCGGAAAAGGTGGAGCGTGAGGCGAATGTCGTCGGTGTGAAGGGCGCACGTGGGATTACTGAGCTCCAGGCTCGAAGCTGGATGCGGCAAATAACCAGTGTGCTTGGTTATCTTCATGCTCAACTCCCTCCGATTATTTTCCGGGATTTGAAGCCTTCCAATGTGATGGTAACCGGGCGTGATGAAATTAAATTGATTGATTTCGGTATTGCTCGCACCTTTCAAGCTCAAAGCCAGGCCACGGTGATTATGACGATAGGCTATGCCCCACCTGAACAGTTGCAAGGTATGCCTGAGCCACGCAGCGATATTTATGCTCTGGGCGCGACGATGTATCGTTTGTTAACCCGGCACGATCCCGCCAATAATAAGCCCAATATGTTTCAATTTCCACCGCTGCGTTCGTTGCGACCGGATCTATCCATCGCTTTTGAGCAGATTGTGATGAAGGCATTGGCTCCTCAATTGGAGCAGCGCTGGGTGAATGCCGCTGAGTTGGAACAAGCTTTGATTAATTTGCCCAATATTGCAGTGACACCACCCGTCGTATCCGTTGATCCAACGCTCCTGAGTAGCGTTGCACAGGGGCCACGCTCATCGGGTCCAGCGCCATATCAGCCCCCTGTTTCATCGGGCCCTGTCTCCGCGCCGCTCACTGGCCCCGCGGGAGCGTACCTCTCGAGCGCTCTGGGCCACCTGGGTGCGAAGCGTATAGATGCCGCGTATGAAGCGATCAAAATGGCCCATACGTTAGAACCACAGAATGCATTGGTTCATCAAATCTTTGGACAGATCTTTGCCCGGCGTACACCACCGCAGATTGATTATGCTTTGCAAGCCTATCAACGCTCATTGTCGTTGAATCCAAACAATGCAGAAACTCATAAGCTGATTGGTGATGTCTGGTTCTTCTTGCGTAAAGCGCCGCAGAACGCCATTGCAGCATATATGCAGTCATTGCGGCTAAATCCACAGGATTTTGAATCCCATGATCGGCTTGCGCAGTGTTATGAACAGATGAATCAGGTTGAGCCGGCTTTATATGAGTATCAGCAAGCTTTGCAACTGGTTCCGGCGCAACCTGAGATTTTGCGTTTGCGGTTATCCTTTTCGTTGGGCCAGATAGCGATGCGCGCCACGCAATGGGCTATCGCCGAGCAGGCATTTGTGCAGGTGCTCACCTTAAATGCGGCGGATGCACAGGCTCGCTTCCTGTTAAGCCAGGTGTATGAGCGAGAAGGAAAGTTAGAGGACGCCTTCCGCGAATGCGGCTATGTCATCAATGGACCACTGGGTAAAAATCCTGCGGTCCAGCAATTATTCTTTAGTGTAAAACAACGTTTAGGACGGTAAGAGGCAATCTTTTATGCACTGTCTATCTGGCATGAAGGGAAAGTGTCAATGAGTACGCATCGTCTCAGCTCGCGGAAATTACAAAAGAGCTTTCGACTGCCAGCTATCTTAGTACTCGCTTGGCTCATGATCGCCCTGTTCTTCGGGCGTTCCTCCACTGCCTTTGCTGCTACTCGCCAGGCACCGCTATCACTTCCTCCACAGGATGTAACACGCGCAGGTGTCTCAGTTGTGCGCCTCCTTGTGTCATATACAGGTACTGCCGATACTGGAGGGGCGGCTGCCAATTCCACTATTTTGTGTACTGGTTTGGGTGTGCTTGTATCCAGTCAGCTCGATGAGGCTAAAAATCAGTATGAGAACTGGGTATTGACCGATGGCTCGCTGGTCAATAATGAGAAAAAAGCTACCTGCTTAACATCGGCACCTGATGCAACTCTCAATGGTATCACTGTCTATACAAGCGCAGCATATAATGCCCAAAGTGTTGTGAAGTATACGGTGAATGCCTCCGCTATTTCCGCCTATTGTTTGCCTGCGACCAGTTCGTGTGTCAATAGCCCGACCTTGTTTTCTTTTTCCAGTAGTACACAGGAACCACAGCCATTTATTGACCTGGCATCCAGTCAAAATAGTGGGAATAGCGCACAAAATCCTCCCCTTGTGCTGGCAAAAAGTGATGCCACGCTTGATGGATTGCAAACGACCAGTGAGGGTTCGACGCAGATCAGCACCTATGAGAATCTCTTAGAAGGATATCGTACACCTGTTACTCAGCCACAGAATGCAACGACGCTTGAGCGTGGCGCATTGCTGGTTAATCCCACTGGCGAACTGGTTGGCATGTATGGAGGAGGAAGTACAACGGTCTTTTCGCTCTCCTCCATTCAATCGCTCTTGAATGCAACATTGCCAAAAAATCCTAACTCCGCCACGGTAAATCCTGTACATGATAATTGGAAAAATGGCATGGATGCGTATTATCATCAGATGACGGATAGCGCTCGCGTTGCTTTCCAGCAAGCCTATAGCGCCAATAAAAATTTCCAGGCTGCGCAACGCTTCCTTTCGCTCACGGAACCCACAGTGGTTGCACAGCATGTGTCTCCTCCTCCGGCGGCCTCTCCCTCTTCAGAAGGTTTTTCTTCCGCTGGCTTAACCATACATGGAGTATATGTACTGTATTGGCAACTTGGTCTATTCGTTGCTATACTGATAGCGTTACTGCTGTTGGTGGTGTTTATGATATGGCGCATGCGCATAAACAAACGCCGTCGTGCTCTGGAGGCAGAGTTGGCGGATGCCGAGCAGCGTGCTACTATCGAGGCTCAACGCATTCGTCAGTCCGAACTGGACGTCGCACAGGAAAAAGAAGAGGTGTCCGCTTCTTCTGCTCCTTTGCCTGTGGTGCTGAAGAATGGTCCTTTAGGATCATCGACGCTGCATTGCCCGCATTGTGATGAGGTTGTGGCTCTCAACGCACGTTTTTGTGGCTATTGCCAGCAACAACTCTTGCCGGTGGATGGAAAAGTTCAGCGACGCGAGCCCTTCAGGCCAGCTTCGACGGCCTCTGAAGGATCACAGGCTCCGCTGACAACACCAGCTGTTTCAGCTCGCTCGATAGCGGAACAAACCACGATTGTACCTGCCAATGCTATTGCGGAACAGCCCACCGTGGTGCCGGGACGCTCAATTGCGGAACAGCCTACTGTGGATATCGCATCACGCATGGGGGCGGGCAATGAGATGCCAGCTGATCCTGAGAAAACGGTTCCTTATACGATGCGTTTGAGTGGACAGCGGATTGGTTTTGTGGTGGGAGCGCGCTCTAACGCAGGAATTAAGCGTAAGTATAAGCCTAATGAGGATAGTCTGTTTGCGGCTCAGGGAGTGTTGCGCAGTGCCTCAAAATCACCGATGTTTGGTTTGTTGGTGGTGGCGGATGGTATGGGTGGACATGCGAATGGCGAGGATGCCAGTCGTCTTGCCATTCAAGCGATTGCGAGTTATTTGCTCCCCAGAATTATTGGGCAGCCAGTACAGCAGGGTGATGCTTATGCCAGTTTACTGGTTGAAGGCGCCCAGCAAGCCAATCTGGCGGTCCATCAAAATAATATTGAGCAAAATGGTGATATGGGCACAACCATTACGGCGACGCTGATTATTGATGGCATAGCATATGTCGTCAATGTGGGAGATAGCCGGACCTACCTGTTTAATCCGGCTCTGGGATTGCGCAAGGTGACAACTGATCACTCGGTAGTTGCCAGTCTGGTAGAAGCTGGTATCATTAAACCAGATGATATCTATACACATCCGAAGCGCAATCAAATCTATCGCAGTCTGGGTGAGAAGCCAGCGGTTGAGATAGATTCATTTACAGTGCAATTGCAACCGGGTGACAAATTATTACTTTGTTCCGATGGCTTATGGGATATGGTCCGTGATCCAAAGATCGAAGCGGTGGTGAAAAATCCTGATCCCAATCCTTTTGTTATCGGCGACGCACTTATACAGGCTGCACTGGATGGTGGCGGGGAAGATAATGTCAGTGTGATCGTAGTAAATGTAACGGAACCCATTGATACGGCTGGAATGCCGCAGTTTCAACTGATCGCGAAACCTGATTCCGTACAGATCCCACAGTTACAATAAATTGTCGCTCCCTGTTCCCTGTGCTATAATCTAGTCAGCATTTTCTTGGCCTCCGCTGCTATAGCGGAGGTATTTCTTGGGAGGAAAAGCTCGTGTCAACACCAGCTAATATTGGATATTTATATGCAGGTATCCTTGTGGCAGCAGGTTTTGTGTTTGTGATATTGGCAACAACTGTCTCAGGCCTGCTTTCTCCACATAATCCAACAAAGGAAAAACTGCAGACGTACGAATCTGGCGAAACTCCCATTGGCTCTGCTTGGGTTCAATATCCGCTCGGATTTTACATCTACGCCTTGCTCTTCGTGGCCTTTGATGTAGATATTGTTTTTGTTATCTCCTGGGCTGTTATCTTTAAGCAATTAAGCATTTTTGGCTTTTGTGAGATTGTATTCTTTATTGTCGTCCTTGCGATTGGGCTTTTGTATGCATGGCGTAAGGGAGTAACACGATGGATCTAGTACCACGATCTAAAAATATTCCCAGTGCTACAACTGGGTATCGCGACCAGAACGCCGCATTGGCTCGTGATCTGGCCCCGATTGCTCAGATTACCGGAAAGCCCCTTGTAACGCAGCTTCAAAAAGGTGATTATCTCGGTCTCGATGTTGAGCGCGAACATCTTGTGGCGGTGAGCCGCCTTTTGCGTGACCAGCTTGGCTTCGATATTCTGAGTTGTATCTCAGGTACCGATATGCTGGATCATCTGGAGACGGTGTATCATATGCGTTCCACGATCCGTGAGCAGTTAATCCAGATCAAGGTTCGTCTTGATCATGAGGCCCCTGAAGTTGATAGCGTTGTATCGGTCTGGCCGACAGCGAATTGGCTGGAGCGTGAAACATATGACATGTACGGCATTCGTTTCGCTGGTCATCCTGATCTGCGTCGTATGCTGCTCGATGATGATTTTGAAGGGTATCCTCTGTTAAAGAATTTCCATCAGGTTCCGATGACTGTCAAACCACGTGCCACGACTCAGATTGATCCAAACATGGCTGTTTCTGGTCAATATCAGCAGCAGAATGTGGAACGTGTGGTGCAAAAGAAGTTGGGCCAGGGTATGGAGGAGCGGTTGCATCCTGGAACGCCAACCTTTGGACATGCCAATGAAGCTGCCCACAAGGAAGCGGACTCGTCAACTGAGACACACTCTTCGAGCAATGGTAACGCGTAGTTGTAGCGCTGCATGTCAATCCTGATAGATATCAGAATGATAGATAGCATGCCAAAGTCAAAAAAACGCACAAAGCATGGCCGTGAGCAGGGGGCTCTGGCACAGCCAGAGAGAGTTCATCCAGGCATGAGTCGCAGGCTGGTTTCACGCCGCACTGGCCGTACTGATAGTATGTCTGGTCTGGTGATAGGGGCGGTTGTGGCACTCGGTTGTTGGGGAATTGCCTACAGTTTTGTTTCGCTTAATGATCCCAATCGCTATGTTTTTGCTGGTATGATGGCTATGATTGCGTTACTGTGGTCGATTAGCTTCGGCGTTCGTCTATGGAAGTGGCAACGAAGAAGACAAGCAAATTAGAGGAAGCTTATGGCTACAAACCAAGATACTGAGTTTCAAGCCGAATTTTCTGGAACATCTGAAGGCATTAAAACTCAGGAAATGTTGTTAAACATGGGTCCGCAACACCCCAGTACCCATGGTGTTTTGCGTCTGATTATTACCCTGGAAGGTGAAACGATCACGAGTTGTACTCCGGTGATCGGCTACCTGCACCGTGGTATTGAAAAGATTCTGGAAAACCGTACCGTTATGGCGGGTATCCGCTACATGGATAATTCCGATTATCTGTCTCCTATGCTCAATGAGACCGCCTATGCGGGTGCCGTTGAACAGGAGATGGGGATTGAGATTCCACGCCGTGCGCAGTATATTCGCTTGATTACCAATGAATTACAGCGCATCGCAAGCCATCTGGTCGGTATTGGTACCTATGGTATGGACCTGGGAACCACTACTCCGATCATCTGGGCTTTCCGTGATCGCGAAGGTATTCTCTCGATGTTTGAGGCTCTGAGCGGCAGCCGCTTTAACGTGAACTATATGCGCGTCGGCGGTGTCTTGCATGATTTACCTAAGGGCTGGCTCGATGAGTGCTCGACTTTCCTGGACAAATTAGAAAAGAATATGGTCGAAATGGACGGCCTGCTGTCCGGTAACGAAATCTTTATGTCCCGGACGCAAGGTGTGGGTTATATCGATCCACAGCAGGCGCTGGCCTATGGCCTAACCGGTCCGATGCTGCGCGCAAGCGGTATCAACTGGGATCTGCGCGTGAATCGTCCATACATGGCGTATCGAGAAGTGGCTGTGAATCCGATTGTGCGCCAGGAGGGTGACTGCTTTGCGCGCTAT
Organism: Dictyobacter arantiisoli; assembly: GCF_008326305.1. Lineage (GTDB taxonomy): Bacteria > Chloroflexota > Ktedonobacteria > Ktedonobacterales > Ktedonobacteraceae > Dictyobacter > Dictyobacter arantiisoli. The sequence goes on from NZ_BIXY01000062.1 coordinate 29,779, forward strand.
TATGTCCGCTTGCAGGAAATCACTGAGAGCATTCGCCTTGTCCGTGAGGGCATCGATAAACTGCCTGGTGGTCCGATCAGCGTCCGTACTCCGATTGCGTTACGTCCTCCACGTGGTGAGACCTACTTCGCCATTGAGAGCAGTAAGGGCGAGTTAGGGGTGTACTTCATCAGCGATGGAAGTGAGTATCCATGGCGTGCCAAGCTCCGTGGACCATCCTTTGTCAATTTACAGATTGTGCCTGAATTGTTGCGCGGCCATAAAATGAGTGACGCCATTGCAATTTTGGGTAGTACCGATATTGTGCTTGGCGAGGTCGATCGGTAAGCGTGTCTTGAGGTAGCAAATGAGCCCATGCGGGCGTTTGCTGCTTCTCCCGTGGAGTTATCATATGTTTAGAATGATTGTCGCAGATATCGCAGCTAATAGTTGGTTTTATTGGCTCAGCAACCTGTGGAATGGAATTATCTCCTGGAATTTCTTGCAGTTTGTGGTGGCCTTCCTGACTATCTTCGGGTTTATTCTGACCAGCGCTACGATTCTGGTGCTCGCTGAGCGCAAAATTCTGGCCTGGATGCAGGACCGCTACGGCCCATTGCACACTGGCCCCTGGGGACTTCTCCAGTCGGTCGCGGACGTCGGTAAGCTGTTATTAAAAGAAGATGTCCACGTTGGTGGTGCTGATAAAGCGATGTTGATCTTCGCCCCGGCAGTCTTTATGGCTCCGGTTATCGCATCTTTTGCCATTATGCCATTTTCTCCTTATATTCAACTGCCTGGTAGTGCTCTGGCGGTCGGCCTGGTCTTCTATGTTGCCATGAGCTCGATTGACGTTATTGGCGTGATTATGGCTGGTTGGGGCTCTAATAACAAATATTCATTGATCGGTGGCTTACGTTCTGCTGCTCAGATGATTTCCTATGAGCTTCCCCTGGTGCTGGCTTTTGTCAGCGTGATTATGTTGACAAGCGTGCTGGCTGGCCGACCTGGCTTTCCTGGTCAGGATGGTATTGGTACACTTGCCCCTTATGAAATTCAGATCTTCCAGAACTCGGCCTGGAATCATACCGGTATTGGTATTCTCGACTTCCTCTTCCAGGGCTTTACTCCCTGGTCCTGGTTTGTACTGTTTCAGCCTTTGATGTTGTTGATCTACTACATCTGTGGTCTGGCTGAGACCAACCGCGCTCCATTCGACCTGCCAGAAGCTGAGTCCGAACTGGTTGCCGGTTACATGACTGAGTATAGCGGCATGCGTTGGGCTATGTTCTTCCTGGGTGAATACGGTAACATGACAATCGTTTCTGCGGTTGCTTCCTACCTCTTCCTGGGTGGATTCGCTGGCCCTGGTGTTGCCTTCTTAACAGCCCAGCATTCGCTGCTGTGGGGCTTTGTTGGTAATATGCTGGCTCTCCTGTACTTCATTATTAAGATTTACGCCCTCTGTGCGGTCTTCATCTGGATTCGTGCAACGTTGGTACGTTTGCGCGCTGACCAGTTGATGCAATTCGCCTGGTTGGTGTTGATGCCTGTAACCCTGGTGAATATCCTGGTTACTGGTATCCTGTACTTCGCAACCTCAGCTCTGCCGACCTGGGTCTTCCTGGTTGTACTGGCCTGTGTGAACTGGGCTGGTGTCTTCGGCTTTGTCTGGTTGGTGCGTCGTGTTACGCTCTCGACCACACGTCATGCTCAGGCTCCGGCTATTCGGGCGCAACTGCGTGCGAAACCTGCCGTTCCTGCCATCGCCCTGCGCGATGGTGTGCCGAGCCGGGTAGCTTTACCTGCTGGTACTGCTGCGAGTCAGGAGTAATACGCTTCTCTGGAAGCATGCTGATATACCTTAAAAAGACAGATGGCTTAACCTTAAAGGTGAGCCGCCTGTCTTTTTTCTTTCGTAAGGGGGGATCGCTTGAAGAGATTGGCTGTGCTGGTCTGTGCGGCGTTGCCCGCAAAACAGATTCAGATCCTGGTGGCTCTGGCCCAGGATGAGGATTGGGATGTCTCTGTGTTCGCGACCCCCAACGCACGTGCTTTTATTGATGAGCCACTGCTGGCACAAAAGATCGGACATAGCGTCTTCACGACCACCCCGACTGAGCCTTTAGCATCCTTCACCCTTGCCGTGGTTATCCCGGCAACCTTTAATACGCTACGCAAATGGACGCAGGGCATCACCGATACCTATGTCCTGGAACTGTTATGGCAATGGACACAGCAGCAGTCCTGTCCAATCCTCGTTTTCCCACGTGCCAGCGCTGAACTGGCGCAAGATCCCGCCTTCGCCCCCAGCCTGAACTGGCTGCAACAACACCAGATAGACGTCTTCTACCAGCCAGAACTCTATCCTCCTAACAATAACATCCCCTGGAACAAGGTTATGGATAACATCCGTAGTATCTCCCACGAGAATGAGGACGCAACTTAATTAATAATCCGCTTCCTCATTCTTTTCAAGCGTCGTGGATAATCAAAAGCCCTGGGTTTTAAGGAGTGACCAGGAGAGCAGGATACCGATGATAGAGCCCGCAATTACTTGGGCGAGGGTGTGGCGCTTGAGTCTGACCCGGGACCAACTGACCAGTATGAGGAGCACGAATGCGGGCAGGATGATTTTACCATAGGCCATGCTGAGGGCCGTCAGTGCAGCTCCCAGGGCTGATGCATGCATGCTGATCTTCCACCATAGCGTGACAATCATCATAAGTAGGCCACAGATCGCAACCAGGAGCAAGACTGTTTCCAGATTTTTTAGTCCCTGGGTGAGATGTAAAATGACATCTCCCAGCAGGCTGGAGGTAATGCCAAAGAGAAAGGGTCCAACCCGTTGTGAGCGCACACTTACATCGGCATCGGTAAATTTACCGGTGATAACCCCGAATACGATATAGGCCATGGGACCAACACAGAGAAAGAAGATGGTAATAATAACGGAAGATAAGATATTCGATGCGTTGGTCGACAAAGCCATGAGCACAATAAAGGGCAGGGCAACAACAGCAGGTGATAGGATCGTCGAGACCAAACGTGCAAAGGGCATTTGAGCCTGCTGCGTGGCCGTCGGCGTATCATCGCTATCTTGTAGTGCCATGTTCTCAAGCATGTAGAGTTTCTCCTTTGTTTCCCTTCATTGCGCTGAAGGAGACTATCTATCGATTTTATGTATTCAGAGTAGCATGTACGATTTATTCCTGAATGTATTTGAATGAGCGTTGCTAATTTAGTATGCATGGTGCCTGAGATACTTCAACTGGATAGCCAAGTATCGCGCTGGCGACTGAGCTGAATGCTCTGGCATCCCCGCTACACCAGATGTTCAATGTACCATGCTCTTCTTCCTGTGCCGGGAAAAGCATACCATCGGTATCCAGAATGGTGTGAGTTCGTCGCGCGATAGCGGTTCCACTATCGATGACCTGCACGCCTTTTCCTACCACGCGTTCAATTGCTGGACGCAGAGCTGGAAAATGGGTACAACCGAGCACAAGCACGTCTATATCTTTGCCTGTTAAGGGTTGCAGGGCATGACGCAGGGTTTCATCCACAACTGGTCCATCCAGTTGACCCTGTTCGACCAGGGGGACCAGTTCCGAACAGCCCACGGAATAGGCCTGAATATCTGAAGCAAAGGTATCAATCAAATCATGCAGATAGGCCGACTGTACCGCACCATTGGTTGCGGCAATCCCAATGCGCCCCCGTCTGGTGATGCGTGCAGCGGGTTTGACCGCCGGTACCACTCCTACAAAGGGAATATGGGGATAGGTCTCGCGTAACGCACTGAGCGCGGCCTGTGATGCGGTATTGCAGGCGACTACGATTAATTTCACCCCTTGTTCGACGAGGAAGCGGCAGGCCTGCACCGTCAATTGAATAACCTCAGCGTCATCCCGGACCCCATAGGGACAAAAGGCAGTGTCGCCATAGTAAATGAAGTGTTCCTGAGGCAGTTCTTTGCGTAGATCTGACAGAATTGTCAGACCACCTGCTCCAGAATCAAAGACCCCGATGGGGGCCAGGGCCAGTTTATTGGGCTGATCCAGGTGGCCTTGTCGGCTACGAGGATCACTATGATGATAATCGTAGAAGATATTCTCACTCCGCTCCGCATCACGTGCGGGATGCACTTGCTGCTCTCCTGCAGCATTGTTTACACTTTTGATAATTTTCATATGCTATTTCTATTATACTCTATAACAACTACCACTAATCTATACGACGCAATTCTCTTTGTTCGCCAAACACCTGACGCAGGATATCACTGATTTCTCCCAGGGTTGCGTAGGCCTCAACTGCGGCAATAATAGGTGGCATGAGATTGCTATTGCCACGTGCGGCCTGTTCAAGGATTTGTAGTCGTTGTCCAACCAGTGCATTATCCCGTTTTTGTCGCAAGGCCGCCAGCCTGGCGGTCTGTCGCTGGACAATTTGGGGATCAATCGTTTGAGATGTGAATGGTTCTGAGGTCGCGGTTTGAAAGCGATTGACACCCACAACAATACTTTGCTCTTCCTCCAGCGCTCGCTGATACACATACGCTGCTTCTTCGATCTGTGCTTGCAGATAACCATGCTCGATGGCGCGTACACTCCCGCCCAACGCATCAATCTCCTGGATGTACTGCCAGGCACGTTGCTCAAGCTCGTTCGTTAGTGCCTCGACATAATAGGAGCCAGCCAGTGGATCTACCACATCCGCGACGCCGGTCTCATAACCGAGAATCTGCTGGGTACGCAGGGCCACGCGGGCTGTTTCCTCGGTGGGCAAGGACAGGGCTTCATCTTTGGCGTTGGTGTGTAAGGATTGCGTTCCGCCCAGGACGGCCGCCAGCGCCTGATAGGCTGTCCGCACGATATTGTTATCTGGTTGTTGGGCCGTCAGAGTTGAGCCAGCGGTCTGAGTGTGGAAACGCAACATCAGCGAGCGAGCATCCTGTGCATGGAAGCGTTCGCGCATAATATGGGCCCACATACGGCGCGCGGCCCTGAATTTGGCTACCTCTTCAAATAGATTATTATGGCTATTAAAGAAGAATGAGAGCTGACCCGCAAAGGTATCCACATTCAGTCCGGTCTCAACGGCGGCCTGGACATACGCAATCGCATTGGCTAGCGTGAAAGCAATCTCTTGTGCCGCGGTAGAACCGGCCTCGCGAATATGATAGCCACTGATACTGATCGTGTTCCAACTGGGCAGGTTTTTTGCACAGTAGCTAAAGATGTCAGTAATGATACGCATAGAATGCCGGGGTGGATAGATATAGGTGCCACGGGCGATATATTCTTTTAAGAGGTCATTCTGGATGGTACCAGAGAGTTTGTGCATATCCGTCCCCTGTTTTTTCGCCACAGCGATATACAGGGCTAATAAGATACTGGCGGTGGCATTAATCGTCATCGAGGTACTGATACGTTCCAGGGGCAATCCCTCTAGCAGTGTCTCCATATCTTCCAGACTGGAGATTGAGACCCCTACTTTACCAACTTCACCCTCTGAGAATGGATGATCGGCATCATAGCCCATCTGTGTGGGGAGATCAAAGGCGACAGAGAGACCGGTTGTCCCCTGGGATAACAGGTAGTGATAACGGCGGTTTGACTCCTCGGCACTGGCGAAACCAGCGTATTGACGCATGGTCCAGAGCCGTGAACGATACATAGCGGGTCGTATCCCGCGCGTGAAAGGGAACTCTCCCGGATAGCCAAGCCGGGCGTGCATATCGCTATTCGCCAGATCCTCTTCTGTGACCAGATCAGGAATGGGAATCCCTGAGCTCGTCTCAAAGCTTGCTTTGCGCTCTATTCTCTGTTTGCCGCCACTGCTGGCTGTTGTTTCACGCCATTCAGCGGCGCTATTGCTCTCATGTATCTCCATGACGCGCAAAAACCTCCTATGGGTCCCAAACAATTATAACATACGCAATAATGAGAGCATATCAAGCATATCAAAGGAGTATCGTGTTTTCAGGTTCGCCGTCTGCTTGACTCTCGATGATCACCAGGGCTTGCCCTTGATCGACTGTTTGTCCTGCCTGGACTTTGAGCTCTTTCACTATGCCAGCAAGAGGAGCGGAAAGATCATTTTCCATTTTCATGGCTTCTAATATTACCACGGTCTCGCCAGCCCTGACCTTGTCTCCCGGAGTTACCAGAGTATTGACGACCAGTCCTGGCATGGGCGCGCGGACAGTTGCGGCGCTGGTATGGACGTTGGTGCGAGCGATACCTTCCAGCAGATGAGTTCTCTCATCTTCAACTGCCACCATAAAGTACTGCCCGGCGAGCTGTATTTCGTAGGTTCGCGTGCCCTTTTCATCGAGCTGGGGGAGGTGGCGCGCCAGAATTTCATAGGATTTGCCTTGCAGGAGCAGGCTATAGCGTCCCCCTGCCTGTACCTTGCCCCTGTCATCGGCGCTCAGGGGAGCGATACGCTTCCAATCAATGGCCTCTGAAACACCATCCAGGGTCGCCAGAGTCTGGTTGCCTTGCTGCTGTGTGGTGATTTGATACTGGTAGTGATCAACGGTGGTAATGTATGACATGCTATTTTACCTTCTATAGTGAAAGTTCTTTCTTATCACATGTGCCCGTGATTATTGTATCATGCCATCACAGAAGAGGAGAAGTGCGCCCTGTTACGAGGCTTATTGCTGGCATTCTAACACTTTTCTAACACTTTTCCTATGTGGTTCTAACAATCATTGTGGCATACTGCTTTACAGAGAAAAGAATAACGTTGCATTTTAAATCTACATGCAGACATTTCGTCTGTCTAATGCCTGAACGTGAAGAGTTGCAATGACGCAGAAAACGCCAAACATCTACTTTAGAGGGAATTATTTCCTGGGTGGTGGTTCAGCGCAACTGCAACAAAGGTATCACAATGAAGAGACAAGAGGATTTCGAGCACGTCTATAATAAAGATGATGAGCATAAACAGAGGAAACAAAATAAGGCGATTTCTGCCAATAGTCAGAAGCCGCCTCGTTGCGCGAACTGTGATATCGATATCCTTTGGCCTCCTACCATGGTAGCTGAGACGACCTATTGCTGTACCGGATGTGCGGCAGGTGGGCCGTGTTGTTGTGACTATTCACAGTATCGTTCGGTGAACATCTCTGGTGTGATCCATTATGGTTCAGACGAAGAGGCACTGAATACGTCTTCTGATTGATAATTTCACTGATGAAAGGAAGTATACATCGTGGCTAAGATTCGTCCTATTGGTGACCGTGTGGTTGTAAAGCCTGCGGCCAAAGAAGAAGTAACAAAAAGCGGTATCGTTATCCCTGACACAGCCAAAGAGAAACCTCAAGAAGGGGTTGTGATTGCGGTTGGTAATGGTCGTTTGCTGGATAATGGTGAGCGCGCTGCAATAGAGATCCATGAGGGTGATCGTGTGCTGTTCGCTAAATATGGCGGCACCGAGTTCAAACTGGACAACGAAGAGTACCTGGTACTCAAAGAGAACGATATTCTCGCAATCGTTGGTTAATTATTCCTCTTCCTGGTATTCAGGAAAGTCTTTCTTGAATACAGAAGGATAGTATGTAGTGAAGGAATGAAATACAATCATGGCAAAACAGCTTGTATTTGATGAAGAGGCTCGCCGTTCCCTTAAAAAGGGCATCGATATTCTGGCAGGCGCAGTAAAGACCACACTTGGTCCTAAGGGCCGTAACGTGGCATTGGACAAAAAGTTCGGTGCTCCTAACGTCACCCATGATGGTGTGACCGTCGCCAAAGAGATTCAGCTCGAAGATCCATTTGAGAATATGGGTGCGCAGTTGCTGAAAGAAGCAGCTACCAAGACCAATGATGTAGCCGGTGATGGTACAACCACCGCAACCGTATTGGCTCAGGCTATCGTAAATGAAGGCTTGAAAAACCTGGCTGCTGGTGCTAATCCCATGCAGTTGAAGTTGGGTATCGATAAAGGTTCCGAGGCCGCTGTGGCTTATATCCGTGAACTGGCCGTGCCGGTTGAGGGCAAGAAAGATATCGCTCAGGTCGCCTCGATCTCCGCTGCTGATGAGCAGATCGGCGAATTAATCGCTGAAGTGATGGATCGCGTCGGTAAAGATGGCGTCATCACCGTTGAGGAGTCCCGTGGTATCAACTTCGAGACCGAGTATGTCGAAGGTATGCAGATCGACAAAGGCTACATCTCAGCCTACTTCGTCACTAATTCAGAGAAGATGGAAGCCTCATTGGAGAATCCTTACATCCTGATCACAGACAAGAAGATCAGCGCTGTACAGGATATCCTGCCAGTAGTTGAGAAGATTGTTCAGCAGGGGCGCCGCGAAGTAGTGCTGATTGCTGAGGATGTCGATGGTGAGGCTCTGGCCACACTGGTCGTCAACAAATTGCGCGGTATCCTCAATATCCTGGCTGTCAAAGCCCCTGGCTTTGGTGATCGCCGTAAAGACATGCTGGGTGACATTGCTGCCCTGACCGGTGGTACTGTAATCAGCGAAGAGATGGGCCGCCGCCTGGATAGCGCCACGCTTGAGGATCTGGGTACCGCTCGTGTTGTGACTTCCCACAAAGAAGACACCACCATTATTGAGGGCCATGGAGATCGCTCCGAGATCGAGGCACGCATTCGCCAGATCAAAGCTCAGATTGACGTAACCACCAGCGATTATGACCGTGAGAAGCTCCAGGAGCGCCTCGCCAAGCTGTCCGGTGGCGTTGCTGTGATCAAGGTTGGTGCTGGTACCGAGGTTGAGTTGAAGTATCGCCAGACCCGTGTTGAAGATGCACTGTCCGCAACCCGCGCCGGTGTTGAAGAAGGTATCGTCCCTGGTGGCGGTGTCGCGCTGCTGTCCGCTATTGAGGCTCTGGATAACCTGAACCTGACTGGCGACGCCGCAACTGGTGTAACCATCCTGCGTCGTGCCCTCGAAGAGCCAATCCGTCAGCTGGCCGTCAATGGTGGCCGTGATGGTTCCGTGGTTGTTGAAGGTATTCGTCGGGCTCAGAAAGAGCAGAACAACAAGCATATTGGTTACAACGTGCTGACCGATACGTATGTCGACATGTTAGAGGCTGGTATCGCTGATCCTGCCAAAGTAACACGTTCGGCCCTGCAGAATGCTGCCAGTATCGCTGCTATGATCCTGACCACCGAGGCTTTGATCACCGATCTGCCTGAGAAAAATGCAGCCGCTGCGCCCGCAATTCCTGAATACTAGGCTTTATTATAGTCAGCGTGCTGGCTTGAAATAACCTGAGAACAGTCCTCCCTGAAATCTGGGGAGGACTGTTTTTTATTGCATGTTTGCTTGTTCAGGACAAGAATTTAAAGGAATTGAACATGGGCTGTAAGTATTTCTGGGTGGCTTCACGATAGATGTCGTCTGGCATAAAGACGGCGATCGAGTAGTAACTCTTCTTATGGTTCACTGAAATGATCGTGAAATGGTATTTATTGTTATTCGTATCGAGTACTGTTGCCTCATTCTGTGACCATTTTTCGCCACCAATGGAGGGTTGTGCATTACTTGTCTGGACAGTCTGAATGTTTTGGAATCCTTGCTGGTTTAAATTTTGCATGTGAGCCTGATTCAAGGTTGCAGTATCGGGAATTGAGCTGGTGACGGATGAAGCAAAATGGGTGAGATAGACCTGAATCCCGATCTGATTCTGGGACGTAAAAGCCATCGAGGTGGATGTGGTTGATTTTTGTGGCGCGCCAGCTGTCCAGTCAGCTGGATATTGTAGCGAGACGTTGATAGTTGGGTCCTTGGCGGTCTTAAAGGATGTTGGAATAGGGAGCGTGTTCTGGCTCTGGGACGGTTTTGGGGTTGCGCGTGTCTGGGCGCGGGTTGTGTTGGTATTCACTGCTCTGGCGGGTGTATTGGTCAACTGCCCATTGCTATAAAGGGTTGCCAGCGCAATCAAAACGCCGAGTACGGGCGCGAGTACCAGTACGGCAATCGTTGCGATCCATCCTCTTCCCGCTTTGCGGGCTTTGGAGTCTCGCTGGCGTGTTTTGAGAGGCCCATTGCCAGGTGGATCTACCGTATTCGCCTCAATAATAGAGGGACGGGTGACTGGCGGCGCTGTCGGCCATGGTGGTGCCCCTGGTGGTAAATACGAAAACGTCGATATTTGACTCGTCTGCGTCCTTGTTCCACAGCGGGGACAAAAGGCAGTGTTTTCACGAAGTTCAGTTGAGCATTGAGAACATTTCATAAGTCACGCTCCCTGCTAGTGTTGAGTTGGTATTACAGAATGCTGAACAAATCGTTTGCCCTCAGGGATGTATCAGGTTGGTTGTATTTGCTACTCCTTGCTTCTAATTATCGAATAGAATAAGCAATTTTGCAACCATTTGGCACGAGCAGAATATTTTGCCTGCATTGTGCTGCTTATTGCCAGATTTGGATTGTGCCATCCGTTAACCCGACAATCAGTTGTTGCTCGCTAAAGTTGAGCGCGCTGACCTGCCATGGATGATAAAACTTCTGGATAATTTGACCGGTTGTGATCGACCACAGATCGACGACCCCCTCGCTTACTTCACTGTCCTCGCGCGCTACCGCCAGCCATTGGGCGTCTGGTGAGATTGCTATACGGGCGCTTCCACCCATCGTGCCGCTGGTGATTTCGCTATAGGTGCCTGTAGTGGTATCACACAGGCGAATGTTTGAGCCAGCATAGACAAAGGCCAGCAGGGAGGCATCCAGGGAGGCTGCATATGGTGGGGCGCAATCTTCGCACCGCCCCATCAAAATAGAGGCTTCAATGTGTGGCGTTTTATGGCCCAGTGTTTTTTTTGGGGTGATATTCCAGCGCCGTATAATCGCCATCTGCTCAGGCTCATGTGGTATCTGGGCACAGGATAAGGTGACAAGCGTATGGGCATCCTGTGATAAAGCACGCATACGGATAGCCCAGAAACTGCGCCGATCAGTATTTTCTTCGGGGCAAACGATGGCATCAGAGACCTTGGCCGTTGGCTGTTCCATCCCATGATGAATGATATCCGTGCTCCGCACTCCCCAGGAGCGTGGAGTGCGTGTATCTTCATTAAGATGGGGTAAGGCCATGGAAACGCTACGCTTCCCATCTGGTTGCACATGCAGGCTCATATCCAGCGAATAATGGGCTGATACGGCGCGTGCAGTTAATGGATAGCTCCAGAGTCGTGTGCCTGAATAAGCATCCCATACATGCAATCCCAGGCGGTTCCAACCTGATAGAAGTGAGCCGGCCTGTGAGAAGCGCAGTTCGCGCAACGCTTCAACCGTCAACGCGGGATCAACCGCGAAATTGGTCGTTTCGGTGACTTTTCCATCATGATGGACCTGCCAGAGCGTTCCCTGACCATCGAGCGAGCCAGCAGCAATCTGTACACCATGTACTGTGGGACGACTGTGCAGGGCTGAAGGGACCACCAGTTTTGTTTGGATGATCGGCCCGGCGCGAAATGGTCCCCGGGTGCTGAATGTATTCAGCCCCGAAAATTCCACGTCGTTTGGATCATCGGGCACATGCGGGCGTGAATGTGGACGTACCAGAGGTTGGCGCATATCTATAATGCCGCTTAAGATTGCATCATAGCTTTCGCGTTTTTCCTGATCCCCCAGGACCGCGTAGGCGCGATTAATCTGTTTCATTTCCAGAGCCCCTTCGGGACCAGCCAGATCGGGATGAAAACGGCGTGCTAATTGGCGATAGGCTCTTTTGACGGTATCAAGGTCCGCATTGGGCGGAACCCCTAAGATAGCATAATAGTTCTCTGGTCTATCTATCATCTTATCGTATCACATCCATTCTTGCGAAATACATTCTTTCTCAACCAACGAAGGCTCGAACCCTCGCAGCCAATACCGAGAAGGTGGAACACCATTCCCCCGTAGGCGCCACCCTTCACGGGCAATACCGCTTAAATAACGAGAAAAGGAAGTTTCTTTCTGGCATAATAAAAAAAACGTTACATAGATCCAGAAAGAAAATTCCTTATGCCTTTTAGAATAACGTATCTTCCTGATGATGACAAGCTTTGCCATCACATTTCCAGGGCTTTCCAATTCTAAAAAACGGAACAGTAGCCAGTGAGCAAGAGATCAAGAGCCTTGTCATACGATGCATCAAAATAGCGCATCTGTCGGGCAACATTGCACACGCCGACACGATCCAT
>NZ_BIXY01000063.1 GCF_008326305.1 Dictyobacter arantiisoli
AATTGGTCACTGACTTCCCACGGTTTGGTTCGGGCCATCTTGGTTTCTCCTTTGCTTGGGGGATTCGTGTTCCTTTCCTTGTTCTTGATTCTATCATCTCCTTCCACGTTTTCGGATAAGTTCAAAAGGGCTTACCAGAGCTTACGCAGCCCGTGAAGAAAAAGACTATTTTGTCTCGCAAAATCCAGCGGGAGAGAAAAGTCCCAGTCTCAATGTTGAAACTGATCATCCAGAAATCCAGTGCATCTTTGGTTCACAGCAAAAAGCTGGCACAGTCTGTTTTTTCGATGCCATGCCAGTCATCCCGGCGGGCCAGAAAACACTTCCATTACAATGCGATATTATGACGCCCCATTATCAAAAATATTATGGCTCACTGGCGAGCAACGCTATCAAGTCACCAACCAACGAAGAGAATCCGATCCCGATCCCTTTTCTAACGGTTGCAAAAACTACTTTCGCCTTTGCGCTGGCTCCCAGAGATGCCGATAATAAAAAACACCTGGCAGATGTACAGCGCGTACGTGGATGGTTGTTACAGGCGCTCCAGAACGACGGTATTGGTGGCAAGACCAATGCAGGTTATGGATACTTTAAGGAGGAGCCTATCCAGGTCGTGCCGAAAAAGCCCGCAATAGTATGGTCCCGACCCAACCTTCCTTCTTATCAGGAAGGCCAGCAGCTACCGCAAAATTGCACAGTCATCCAACCAGATGTATGGGCTAAACAAAAATACCCAGGCGCAACTGCTTTTCTGAGATATGAGGAGAACTCAACGCAAACGCTATTGCTTGTCATTGAAGACAGCTTCCCTGAAGCACAGGAATGGGCTCCGGGCAACCGCAAAGGATGCACCTTCCTGCGTGAAGAACGCGCTGAAGACCGCCTTATCTGGATCTGTAAGCCAGCGCCAGTGAAAAACAAGAACAAAGGAAAACAGAAAAAGTAGTCGCACTAAATATCCCATCTCCGCGAGAGGCCCTGAGGCGATCATGTTGTTCTGAGCCTCTCGCACAGCCTTTTCAGGCCCAACCAACCTTTCACAGCTTGATCCGCCGAATGAAAATCTCCTTATCGGATGCATGCATCCCTGAATCGCAAGCAACCATAAGCAGCCTTTCATCTAAACCAGCCAGGTAAAGGATGATGATATGTAACCCACAGAGCATCCTCGCGGGAGGTAGGTGTACCGACGCCTCTGAGCTCAGCCTCCCGCGCCGCCTGAGAAGCGCGTCGAGGGCATAGCATTGTTCAAAATGGCCTTATGAAAGACAAAATATCGCCATCAAAAAAGAGCCTCCCGCAAAAGCTACCCTTAACCCGCTTCTTATGCTATACTATAAGCACAGGAGTCAGAAAGCAGGAAAGCCCGAAAGCGGGATTACAACGCGGCATTTGTGTAAATGTTGTGGCCTGGACTGTCGGTCAGAAAGCAGGAAAGCCCGAAAGCGGGATTACAACCTGGCCATCTCCGCCTTTCTCAATCCTTCTTGCGAAAGGTCAGAAAGCAGGAAAGCCCGAAAGCGGGATTACAACAGTCAGAGACTCCGGCAATGACAAAAACACCTGTGGTCAGAAAGCAGGAAAGCCCGAAAGCGGGATTACAACAAGAGAAGAATAAACACGATCAATTTTGTGACCAAACGTCGTCAGAAAGCAGGAAAGCCCGAAAGCGGGATTACAACGTGACGCCTTTTACCCAATATTTTGCGGTAGGAAAGTCAGAAAGCAGGAAAGCCCGAAAGCGGGATTACAACTTGCGGCAAATAAACCCGTGGCAAAAGTCGCAATTTGTCAGAAAGCAGGAAAGCCCGAAAGCGGGATTACAACGAATATCGTTTTTAATTTCACCCGCAACCTCATGAGTCAGAAAGCAGGAAAGCCCGAAAGCGGGATTACAACACTCGGCTGTCATATGCTGAGAGATTTTGGTTAATGTCAGAAAGCAGGAAAGCCCGAAAGCGGGATTACAACATTAATGATGTGATATCAGGCCCATATGGTTGTAGGCGTCAGAAAGCAGGAAAGCCCGAAAGCGGGATTACAACTTTCCCTAGTGCAACAATTGGATGGAGGTTCTCAATGTCAGAAAGCAGGAAAGCCCGAAAGCGGGATTACAACACCCCGCAAAGGGGACAATACATTGACCAGTCTTCCGTCAGAAAGCAGGAAAGCCCGAAAGCGGGATTACAACACCCCGCAAAGGGGACAATACATTGACCAGTCTTCCGTCAGAAAGCAGGAAAGCCCGAAAGCGGGATTACAACAAGCTGAAGTAGCCATAACAGATGTCCTTTCTTTTTCGTCAGAAAGCAGGAAAGCCCGAAAGCGGGATTACAACTTCGGCGGCCTGGTCGTTGAACCAATCGTCGCCAAGCTAGTCAGAAAGCAAGAAAGCCCGAAAGGAGGATTATAATGTTTACCTACATGTTGGTTACCGGTAACCAAAAAAGAAGTCAGAGAATGACAATCATCACCTCACGGTATGCTGCGGGAGGTAGGTGTACCGACGCCTCTGAGCTCAGCCTCCCGCGCCGCCTGGGAAGCGCGTCGAGGGCATATGGTCGCTCAAAATGGCCTTATGAAAGACAAAATAATGCCATCAAAAAAGAGCCTCCCGCAAAAGCTACCCTTAACCCGCTTCTTATGCTATACTATAAGCACAGGAGTCAGAAAGCAGGAAAGCCCGAAAGCGGGATTACAACTATTATGTCTCAATTTAAACAGCCCGCTGGATCAGTCAGAAAGCAGGAAAGCCCGAAAGCGGGATTACAACAGTGTGCTGTTTCACGCTCATGACCAACTCTTCCTCGTCAGAAAGCAGGAAAGCCCGAAAGCGGGATTACAACATGAAGAATGAAACCGAAGAATGAATATACAATTAGTCAGAAAGCAGGAAAGCCCGAAAGCGGGATTACAACAACCTGCTTTTAATAGCATATCATGCATGTTATCAGGATCAGAAAGCAGGAAAGCCCGAAAGCGGGATTACAACCCCAGAAATTATTCCAGGCAAACCATACCGTAGCGTCAGAAAGCAGGAAAGCCCGAAAGCGGGATTACAACAATACGCTTTGTCTTTGTGACGGAAGCGCTTATTTGTCAGAAAGCAGGAAAGCCCGAAAGCGGGATTACAACACGGAGGGGGTGGACGAATGGCTCCAATAACACCTGCGTCAGAAAGCAGGAAAGCCCGAAAGCGGGATTACAACTCTATTTTTCCTTTATAGAGATGATAAAAAATTTAGGTCAGAAAGCAGGAAAGCCCGAAAGCGGGATTACAACCGGCAACGGTTCCGATGCCGGGCACATACGTCCCGTCAGAAAGCAGGAAAGCCCGAAAGCGGGATTACAACCGGCAACGGTTCCGATGCCGGGCACATACGTCCCGTCAGAAAGCAGGAAAGCCCGAAAGCGGGATTACAACGCTCAATCCGTTGATAACGTACATTTGTGCTACTCCGTCAGAAAGCAGGAAAGCCCGAAAGCGGGATTAAAACGGCATGACACAGGCCACACCCAGCACCGATCATCGTCAGAAAGCAGGAAAGCCCGAAAGCGGGATTAAAACGGCATGACACAGGCCACACCCAGCACCGATCATCGTCAGAAAGCAGGAAAGCCCGAAAGCGGGATTATTATGTTATAATGGCATTTGTTGGATGAGGATTTTAGGGGGAGTGTAGCTATGGCTGTTGATGACTATTCCGGGCGTGAGTCTTTTCCTACTCATGGCAATGTTGAGCGTATCTTTCGTCTTTTGCAATTTCTTTTGGCGAATGAGTGTACACGGTACGATGTCTTTGATCATCTTGCTTCTTACTACAAAACAAATTCTCCGGCCTCACAACAATCCTCATCCTCCTCTCGCAGTGCAGATAAGCTGTTCGAGCGCGATCTTCATTTTTTGAAGGAGCAGGGATTTGAAATTCAGAAGGTGCGCAAGCGAAATCAGCCTGTTCGTTATCATATTGAAAGAGGTTCTGGGCCAGGAACGACCTTTCTTTTCACGGAGCAGGAAGTAGATAGTCTGGCCCTGCTGTATAATATGTTTGCCGATCCTGCACGCTTTTCTAAGGACGATCCTTCTCTTCCGCCTCTTCCGTTTCCATCCGCCTCACAAGAACATCCCTTTACACAGGATATTCTGACGCTCATTGAAAAGTTTGTCTCGACACTACCTCCCGAACAGCGTCAGCATTTTGAACGTTGGGTACAGAAGCCGTATCTGTACTTTCATCTCTCTACAGTGGTTGATTATCTTCCTCATCGCGTCACCATCGACAGCATTATTCAAGCAATTTCGCATCGCCAACAAATCGCGTTTGATTATATGCCAGCCCAGGGCCAGCAGGATGTGGTGCCACATGCACAGATTGATCCTTATTACATCATCTATATGGAGGGTCATTTTTATCTTATTGCTTACAACCATAAAGTGAGTTCGTTTCTCGAATATCGGATTGATCGCATTGAAGGAAAGACGCTCAAAGAGCAGCCGACTATGATTGATAGTCAGCGTCGCCGCCATCCACTGGAATTCCGTTTCTGGCTGGATGCCAGTCTTTCTAAACAAGGCTTGAGCCAACGTTGGTTAACACAAACGATTGAGGAAGAACAGACCTATCAAGATCCACGCGGGCAGGAGCGCAAGCGGGTCTTAGTGCATGCCACTGCTTATAGCGAGTGGCGTGTTCTTCAGCAAATCCTCAAATATGGCGAAAAAGCAGAAATCATAGATCCCCCTCACTTACGCGCTCGTATGAAACGTGTGATACAGCAAATGTCTTCTCTCTATGCCGAGTAAAGGACATCTAACCCTCCTCTTCTTTCTGGATTTTTCAATTACCATGTCTACTCCATGTAAACAACGAGTTTTTGATAACCCGGAAAATTCGTCTGATGTTTTGCTTGAAACGACACCACATGTCGCATGCCTGGTATATACTGGTTTTAGATGAAGTTGAGGTTGGACGTTTTCTATCATGGAGGAGTATGGATGCATAGCTTTTTGGGTGGTTGGTTCTACTGGATAAATATATCAGTACAGAAGAGGTTGGTGGTTCATTATGGATGATGTGTCCATTTTCGGTTTTACGTATGAGAGTGATGATGCTTCCCGGGTGCTTGGCTTGTATATGCAGCATATTGCCAGTAAAAAATTGTGTGCCTATAAGAGCTTTATTCATACCGGCGGAAAGATGGGGGAGAGCCTCTGGAGCCATGTGATTAATTTAGTCACCATTGTTGAGAAATTACGGCGCCTGTTTGAACTCACGGAACGAGAAATGTCGTGTCTCTGTCTGGCTATCACGCTGCATGATATTAATAAACTGTCCGCTTATGGTAAGCAGTCCAATGGGCGTGCGGTAAGCTATGCCAATGCTGCTGTACTGGAACATGTGCGCTCAGAACTACTTGCTCTTCAGGTCGAGCCTTTCTTTCCTGAGTGGGAGCAGTATCTTTTTGACATCAAATACCTGATGGATGCACACCAGGAGCAGTCGCCGCAGCAATCTCAACACGATGATGCGTTTCTTGATCGCTGCTTGCTTGATCATGATCGCCTGGAAGGGCCTTTGCGCTATCTGATGAAGGTGGCGGATGTTTCAGATAATGCCCATTCTGGTGATCACCTGCTGACCCATGAGAAGCATATCCGCGATAAGTTCGCTTTCCATTTGAATGCGGGATTGTATGCCAGCGGTCATCCTGATCACTATCGTTTTATTGGCTATCGTCTCGCTGAACTGCGTGGTCTGCTGACCAATTGTATTCATAACCAGATGGTTGCCTACCTGCAAGAGCTGTATGGCAAAGATGTTTGTATTGATGTGCTCTATTATCCTGAAGGAGTTGATCTCCTTTTACCCATTACCTTTCCTTTTACTTGGACGGCGGAGCATCGGGCGGTACTGGCTCAACGTGTGGAGCAGAAAATCGCTAGCATGCAGTTGAAGCAAATTTCACAATTTGTCAAAGCGCGGCCTCATGGGATCAGCGTGGATACGGCAGCGTTAGAGAGTGGTGCTTCACTGGAAAAGATTTTCTCGCTCATGTATGGCATTGCTGAGGGCAAGATCTATCGCCTGGAATGGCGAGAACAGCGTGAGGCCCTGGTGCGCAGTGATCTTGAGCTTGCTTTGACCCGTCCAGATCTTTCACCTTTCCTGCAAGAGCGTATTACGGATGCTTTGAGGAAGCCGCATATTCTCTCTCTGGAAGATGACGTGTTGAAGCGAGGCGAGTTTTTACTGGCATACCGCAATTTCCTGAAAGATCATCAGAGCGCGCAACTGAGAGCCATAAAGCAGGATGCGTGGGATCGCGCACTGCGACTGTTCGCTGTCCCGGTGGAGTTGGACCCATTGTATGTGGTGATTGATCCCTATCGGCGTGCGTATTTTCTCGCCGATGATTTGCCACAGATGTCACTGGATGAGATGGAAACAGAAATGCTCGCGGATTTGCACGCGCTTGAGGAGCAATTTCAGGATGTGATGACCGTTCGCCAGGGGAAGAAAGCACAGCAAAAGCAGCCTCATGCTGCTCAATCACTTTCTACCAAAGGCGAGGAGAGCGTGTTCACATCGTCCTCTCTGCGTGACTATCTGGAGCGCAATCTTCGTATCTGGGATAGTGATCCTGATGCGGTGCGCGCAGTTCCGCTTCAGGTAAACAGTTTTCGTGATAATTTACGGCGCTATGTGGATGCGAAAAGACCGGATGCTCAGTGTTGCTACTGCGGAAGCTCTCTGCGAGCGGAAGAGTGGATGGCTATGCAGGTTCCAGCGAATATCGGGGTACAAAGTTTTTCTAATCGTTTGGAAGGTGGCAGTTCGCGGGAGCCCAAACGGAATGTCTGTGCGGTGTGTCGGATGCAATTTCTCCTGGAGAAACTCTCCTGGCAATCACATAAGGATAAGCATGGCAAAGAATACCTTACTTTCTATCTCCATCTTTTTCCCTATGCCCACTTTACGCAACCATTACTGCTTTCCTGGTGGCAAAGCGTTCAACATCTCAAACAAGGCAATGAAACTGCTTTATTGATAAATTCACGCGACTACTTATTGCAATGGTATGACCATAAGGCGTATTTCGCAGCATGGCAACAGAGTTATCAGCAGTTTCAGGAAGAGATTAAGGTCCTGCCACGGAGCGTAGAAGGCCTGGGTACGCCTCTCTATTCAGAATTGTTGAGCAATACGCCTGTTTTGCCGCTGACCGTGAAAGAAACTCACTATGGGCGTGGTTTTTTGTCCGCCCTCGCAAAAACGGCGGTACTGACACGGTGGTTTGGCTGCCGCATCATCCTGTCACGTTTGCCGACACCGTTGCTCAATTTAGCTGATCAATATCATGGTCAGGAGCCGGTGGCGCTGCTGGCAGAGACAATCCCGCAATCGATGAGTTGGCTACTCCCGAGCAATGCGTTAACACAGCATGAGGTGCATCGTTTGTGTGAGCGGTTGGCTGCGCTCCATGCTCTGGCTCGGCTCCTCGCGACCGATGATCAGCAGTTTGATGTTATCATCTCTACCTTCGTTGCGGCGGCGTCTCGTGATCCACTCTCAGCCTACCATGAAGTCGATAGGATGATCGAACAGAAAGTAGCACAACGCCGAGGAGGGAAGCCTGAATATCAGGCGATCCAGTTGGCCCGTCTGATCGAACCTGTTTTAGAGAGCTTGCATCCAGGAGAAGAAATAGCATGAGAGAGTTAAAAAATTTGGCGACATACGCCGCACAGCATCGTATTCGTGGTCGGTCGTATAAGCGGAACTCATTGCTCAAGCCGTTGAACATTATTCTCGATGAATTGGATCGTTGCCCGGATACACGGGATGAGAACGAGATCGAGTTTGTAAAGACGAGCAGTAAAGGTTTGATTACCGATCATGTCAAGCGCATTGCTCGTGGTGTCCATACTGAGGATATCTATCAGTATGTCGATGCCTTTTTTGATGAGGTTCTTGAACAAGCTCATGCTGGGAATGCAAATTTCTTGTTACAGCGTGAACGCTCTATCCGCAGCGCGTATGTCGTCTATATGCGCCAGGCTCTGGCTGAGATTTTTGTTGCCAGAGGCCAGGCGAAGGATGCCGATGAAGCCCAACAAGCATTGGATCGTCCCGAAGCGGATGCTGCGGATGGCGTAGAGGATGAAAGCGCCTAGATCTTTTTTCTGCCTGCCCTGATTGCATGCATGGGTATGCACTCCATCATGGGCATGTGTTTGATGATTGAATTGTGAAAAGAAAAGAAAAGAAGGAATGACCTGTGAATATTACTGAACAATTACCTGCACTCAACGCGTATCGTCAGTATCTTCAGCCACATTATCAGCGCTTCCCGAGTGGTCGCTATGCCAACCTGTTAGTTGTGCGTAAAACGCTATCGGAGACCATTTTTCGTACTGAAGGCAGTGGGGAAGGGCTTTCCAAAGAGTTGGTGACCGCCGGAATGCAAGCGTCAAATCGCCATGCCATCCGTCGCGTGGTGATCAGTAAGCGCAAACAGACTGCGGTCGAACGGCGCGTTGGGCGTGAACTATTGCGGGAGCATGAACTCCTCAAGACGGTCATGGTAAATAAAACACCACAGTTATGTGCTCTGAATACCAATGCTCCCTGTGGAAAATGTATCGATTGTATGTTGTATGGTTATGCAGTTGGTGGTGGTGGAGCACAGAAAAGTCGTGTGATGACTGATGATGCCTATTCTATTGGTCCGGTGGCCCAGATAACCTCTAAGCGAACATTTAATGCCACCTTCGATAATGGTACGATGCGCAATCCATTGACCAATGAAGCCTCTACCTCGATCAATGAAGATGAGTATGTGCTGCCCGAGACACATTTTCTCGATATTGAGACGCTCAAAGATGTAACGCTGGGTGAGTTGCAATATGTCATCGGGAACATTGCTCGCAGTAGCCGTTATGGAGCGATCAGCAGCCGCCTCGGTCGTGTACGCAATACGCTTGCGGCGATTATCTTCAGTGACACAGAGATCTTCTCGAATCTGGAATTGACCCAGTCTGTATATGATACATTGAAAGGCGAGCGCAAAGAGCTCGATTTTCCTTTATCAGATGCTGATTTGGAGCAGGCGGTGCGAGACTCCACTTCTGCCTTACTGGCTCGTGTGGTGGGTCGTGAACCCATCGTGGTTGATGGGGAGCCACTTCAGCGTATCCTGAATGAAACGATTGCTCTCTATCGGAAACCTGAGGATGTGAAGGGGTTCTTACAAGAGATTGAACAGTCATACAGTAGTGGTATGGAAGCAAAATAACCAGAGGAAGAGCAGTGACTGCCATGACGATACAGATCTATCGCGCTCATCTCACGCTGATGGAGTCCGTGTACTTTGCCAGCCGTGAAGTTGGTATCTTGTACGAGAGTGAACCGCTCATTGGCAATTATGCGCTGACGTATGCTTTAGGTTTTTGTGCTTCTCCGTATGATTGGAGTGGCCCGCCGCGTTATCAACAGGATCTAGGGCCACTCAATGCGCGTGGCATTTATGTGACGCCCGCCACGTTTTTGCCTGGAATGTTACGGTATACGTTTAGCCAGTTTAATGCGCAATCAGATAGTTATTACTCTCGTTTTGATCAGAATGCGATCGCAACTGAACGGGACAAAAAAGCCCGGGCTGCGAATTTTCCGCAAGCAGGGAAGCTTCGGATGCTGGGTGCTGAGAGCCTCGCCACTTTTTACGTGATCACACGAGAAGAGGAATGCCCCTTTCTTCCTTCCTATATCCGTCTTGGGAAATTCATGAGTAAAGCTCGTGTGGAATGGCAACCATTGCCGCTTGTCTCCCAACAGCCTGAAGCTGCCGACAAAGACATAGGATTTATGCTCAATGCGGCCGATTTATCACCGGCGCTTGTGTCTACGCTGAGAGCCTTTTCCATTTATAATATTCATCCTGCACCTTTGTTAAGTCATTGTCGCCTGTCAGGATTGTTCTGGCAAGCTCGCGATGCTGATGGTGCGTCAGTGTATTTGCCTGCGGATATGTCTTATGGTGTGGTCGATTTGTAGCACATGGAGGAGTAGACCATGTTTACTGTAGAGCTTTTGCCCCAGGCTGAATATCGCTGGTTGGGAGATAACCCCTCGGAGAAGACCTTCCCTCGTGAGGAGGGTCTTTTCCCTTTGTATCATCAATGGCGCACATATTGTTCTGAAGCAGCAATTATTGTCAATACGCATACGACCGGCACAGGAAAGACGAAGGCCGCTTTGTTGCGTCTCCTCAAGCGTGTTCAGGGCAAAAAAATGCTCAGTCCGCAACAGGATGATGTGCTGCTGATTGCCCCTACTAACGAATTGTTACAGCAGCATGCTGATGATGCTCGAGAGTTTTGTCGGATCAATGATCTTCCGTATCGTGTCGTCCCGATTACAAAAGATCGGCTGCGAGAATACAAAAATCAGCCGGGATTTAGTGAAGCATCGGTACGAACCAGTGCGGCTTTTCACTATCTTTTGAACAACCCGAGCATGCTCAAACATGATCGAGAGAATCGCGCCACGATTTATGTCGTGAATCCTGACATTTTCTACTATGCCATCTATTACTGTTACAATCCCTTTGATAGCGCAGCCCTGGCGAATGACGTTCTGAACCGTTTCAATTATGTTATTGTGGATGAGTTTCATTACTATGATGCCAAGCAGTTAGCCTCGTTCCTTTTCTACATGAAGCTCTCCCACCACTATCACTATATCGAGAGTGCGAGGAAGAAACGGCAGTTCTGTATTTTGACTGCGACACCGCAAGCGCAAGTTGAACAATACCTCAACAATCTTGGCGTCCCCATTGAATGGATCAGGCCAGGTGAAATTGCGCCTGACGATCAGGCACTGGTCGAGCCACTCCAGGCGCTGGCACCGGTACATTTGCATATCTCTAATACAGAGGAGTTGCAAGAGAAGCATGGGATTGGTGGCTTGCTGAATTTGATTCGGCAGCAACAAGCAACCATAAAACGCTGGCTTTTACAGGAACCAGTACAAGACGGTGCGATTATCTCCAGCTCATTAGGTCTTATCAGTAACATTCATGCTGCATTATGTAAGGAGATTCCGACCGACTTGATTGGACGTGTCACAGGCTCACAATCCAAGACGGATCGGGATGTCGCCAGATTTAAGCGCCTGATCCTGGCCAGTCCCACCGTCGATATTGGCTATAACTTTGTGCGTGCGGAGAAAAAGAAGCGCCAGAACATCGACTTCTTGTTCTTTGATGCTGCATGTGATGATGAATTTATTCAACGGCTTGGACGTGCTGCTCGTGTTTTAGCTGCAGAGCAGAAAGACTATCCGAGCACGGTCTGGGCAGTTATTGATCCTACCAGTTATCGGGGCTTGCAAGAAATCGCAGGCATGACGGTGAGTCGAGAGCACCTGGGAGAACTGGTTCGCTGTATGCCGCGCAAACATGATCTCTATGCCTACCTCAAAACGGGGGCTATCCTTGAGCTTTTTCGTCCCGTGCTTGGTTTTCGGAAAGGACTCTCGCTTGAGGAACAATCCACCATGGATATGTTTCTCGAAGATATGCATCAGCTTTTTACTTCTCCCGTTGAGCCGGCGCTGAAGCCCTGGCAGTATTCTCAGATGAAACGCTTGCTTGATGCCTTCAGTCAAAGCCAAAAGCACTATGGGAGGCAACGCATTTTTCCAGCGGAAATCTTTGAGTATTTGCCGCAGGTACTGCAAGGGAGGTTGCAGCAAGCACAGATCCCGTGGCAGCATCCTGAAGCAGAACAGGGTATGGCGCTGATCTGTCAGCGTTGGATGGATGCCCGCTCAAAAGTGAGTGCTGAAGTGCGAGGCAGTGTGCAAGTAGCGTGCCGCTGGCTGCAAGATGACCTGCGAAATTACTTTAAAGAACAGGCTCGTTTCAGTTTTCGTGATGGCTTTCAGCCCCCTCTGGCCCTGATTGCTGATCCCCAGAAGCTTCACTCGGATCAGCGTGTGAGTACCTATAATGCATTGCATATTATCCGCTACTATCATGCTCGTTATTATGAGACACTGCAGGAGTGGAAACAAGCGACTGGTGAAAGCAGATCCAATGGTACATCCATGGCTGATAGCGATCAAGAGATTGTGGCAGGAACTGATGTTCAGGTTTATTGTCATCTTAGCAAACTTCGTCCGCAACCTTTGCGGCTCCATTTGTTATTAGATGCACGAGATGAGACGCAAGACTCCTGGGAAGAACGCTGTGCTTATCGCGTCACCGCTCTCCATGGATTGAACGTGACGACTGACGACGATCATGGTCTGGATGAGAGTATGCGTACCCTCTTTCAAGCGCAATTTGTTCCTGCCTTTGTGACGAGTGCTGACGCAAGCAGCCACACCATGCGCGCCCTGCACCGCTTGCATCAAAAGGCACGCATTTTGACATTGCCGCTTACAATTATGTTTGGCGATGGTCGCGAAGTTAATTATCAAGCTGTCCTCGGGACAATGGCTTTTCATGTCTATGCAGGGATACCTGCCTGGGCGATGCGCAAAGATCGACGAAAAACGCAGCAGGATGACGATGAGTTATTGCTCTGCTAATAAAGGAAATAATAATGTCACAAGATTCTTTTCTCCCTGTACAGACAGACGGAGTACCTGCGCGAGAAGGTGAGCTTTTCTCCTTGCTCCTACGTTTACATGCATTAGATGCAGGGGAAGTGGCCGCAAACTCGGGACCACACATACAAGCAGCCTTTCTGGATATTGTTCGACAGAGTAATCCGACGCTGTCCGAGTGGCTGCATACACCAAATCAGCGCCGCCCCTACACGGTCAGCCTGCTCAATGGACTTCATCCTTCGTCCTCCGCGCCGTTGGCTGACGTGGATATGGCAGCATCGCATGGAAAGATACCGGTGAAAGCAGGACAGATTTTTTGGTTGCGCATAACCCTGCTTGATGCTACCATTTTTTCTTCATTTTTCCAGTATCTCTTACTCAAAGCACAAACGCTCACCATACGCATCGGTGCGGTGCAGTTTTCGATTGGTCGTCTGATCACAGCCCCAGAGCCCGGCAATACTTCATCATCCTGGGCAGCGTATTCCTCGTTCAGCCAATTGCGATCAGTACAGTCAGCCGGAAAACACTACACCTTCGAATTCAGGACACCAACGGCCTTTAGTAAAGGACAAAAAATGTGGGGAAAGCAACTCTTTCTTTTTCCTACCCCCGGTATGGTCTTTGAAAACCTTGCTCGGCAATGGGACTCCTTCGCACCGGTCTCAGCACGCCTGGCGAGCGCGGACCTGACGCCGAAATCGATTGAATTGTGGTGTGATGAACAAATGGTTGTGACGCACTATGCCCTTTCTACCAGCTATCTTTCGGCAAGTCGTTTTGGACAGATTGGCTTTCACGGGCAGATTACCTATGAAGTGAAAGGCAATCCAGTTGCACCGATTGCGACCTGGCTTCCTTCGCTTGCCCGCTTCGCCTTTTTCTCTGGCATTGGCTACAAAACAACTATGGGAATGGGCCAGGCGCGGTGGGTATCCCGCGTGAATGGTGAGCCTGCTGTGAGAGGAGAGGAGCCGAAAATGGTAGAAGGGCAACCGAATACATGAGGCAACCACCCGATACCATTGCACTATCCTATCTCAACGCCCTGGAATACTGCCCACGCCGTTTCTATTATGAGTTCGTCGAGGGAGAGATGCTGGCAAACGAGTTTGTCCTGGAAGGCACGCTTCAGCATCAGCATGCCGACGAAGCAGGGCAGAAGCAGGAAGATGGCGAGATACGTATCAGCCGACTGTATCTGTGCAGTGAGAACCTCCACATCGCTGGCTTTGATCCCTACATTGGCTATCTCCACAGTTCCGCGTATGGGCGTCCTGCACTCGCTCTGGACCTGATGGAAGAGTTTCGTCCCCTGATTGTCGACTCAGTGGTCATTGCCCTGCTCAATAATCGGATGCTCTCTCCAGACGATTTCCAACAAGAAATGGGAGCGTATCGATTGAAGAAGGAGCCGAGAAAGATTTTTCTGACAAATTTGGAAGAAAGATTCAATGAGGAAGTTACGCATCCAGTCTTTGCCTATAAAACAAAATACAAACATTGTATAGAATTGCAGGCCAGACTGGTTGCAAAATACCTGACAGGAGAAATTCCTGCCTATATACCATTCGTCATGAGATAATGAAAGGGTATGTGTAACGATGCCTCTCGGCCAGACAACCTGTTATATTATCGCGTATGATATCCCAAATGATCGCAGACGGACGAAGGTGCATAAAATTCTCTGTGGATTTGGAGCATGGACGCAATTTTCACTGTTCGAGTGCTTTCTCTCCAAAAAGGAGTTAGTCCAACTAAAAGCAAAACTAGCGCAACACCTCGACGAGCAACAAGATCATGTGCGTTTTTATCCTTTATGTACCACCTGTCTGAGTAAAGTTGAAACCGTAGGTGGAAAATTGCCAGAAGAAGATACTGTCTTCATCATCTAAGAAACACGCATTTTCGCGGGAGGTAGGTGTACCGTTGGTCTTGAGCTGAGCCTCCCGCGTGGCTTCAGAGGCTGGCTCAAGGCACTATATCCCTAAAAAGCCCTCAAAAGAAAGACAAATTTAGCCACCAAAACAGGACCTCCCGCAAAATACCCCCTCAACCCGCTTCTTATGCTATAATATAAGAGCAGGGGTCAGAAAGAGGAAGAGCCCGAAAGCGGGATTACAACATTTGATATCAATATCTTTGGTGGCCTCTCGATTTTTGTCAGAAAGAGGAAGAGCCCGAAAGCGGGATTACAACTATTATCCATTTTGGCTATGGGACGGCAGAAGGTTGTCAGAAAGAGGAAGAGCCCGAAAGCGGGATTACAACACGATAGTTGCGTGCCTCGCGGAATTGGATATCTAGTCAGAAAGAGGAAGAGCCCGAAAGCGGGATTACAACTCGCGTATAACGCATCATATTGAGCTTGAGTCACAGTGTGTCAGAAAGAGGAAGAGCCCGAAAGCGGGATTACAACACAGAAGAAGGCACGATGGCTGGCAAGGTGATAGAGTCAGAAAGAGGAAGAGCCCGAAAGCGGGATTACAACGGTTCGATTAAGCCCATTTTGATGAATCTCCTTAAAGTCAGAAAGAGGAAGAGCCCGAAAGCGGGATTACAACACCAGATTTTTCTGCATGCATCTTCCCTATCGCTTGAAGTCAGAAAGAGGAAGAGCCCGAAAGCGGGATTACAACGTGCGATCTACTTTCTTTGCCAGGGTGCAATTGGGTCAGAATGAGAGAAAGCCCGAACGCGGGATTACAACCACCTATGATCCGGGCACGCATAAAGTGGAAACAAAGTCAGAATGAGAGAAAGCCCGAACGCGGGATTACAACGTGCTATTCTCAGGCACCGCCGTTGAAGAATGGAGTCAGAATGAGAGAAAGCCCGAACGCGGGATTATAACCATCAAAGAGACCTTCTATGCCTTGACTGGCTTCTTTTGTCAGAATGAGAGAAAGCCCGAACGCGGGATTATAACCATGTTAGCCAGGCGGGAGGCAAGCCAATCGAGCTCGTCAGAATGAGAGAAAGCCCGAACGCGGGATTATAACATAACCAAAGCCTACAAGACTTCCTCGTCGCTACACAGTCAGAATGAGAGAAAGCCCGAACGCGGGATTATAACGGGTAGTTCTTTACCTGCCGCCTGGCGGTATCTTTGTCAGAATGAGAGAAAGCCCGAACGCGGGATTATAACAATGAAAATTGAGATCGCTCTTCCGGGGTCCGTAACGTCAGAATGAGAGAAAGCCCGAACGCGGGATTACAACGTGTATCTGTATCTCCCAACACCTACATCTCCAGAGTCAGAATGAGAGAAAGCCCGAACGCGGGATTACAACGAGTCGGATGAGGCGGATGGAGCGTCTGACTCCCAGATCAGAATGAGAGAAAGCCCGAACGCGGGATTACAACTTATTCTACTCATACTTTCATTTACCGCCGCTTCGTCAGAATGAGAGAAAGCCCGAACGCGGGATTATAACCCAGATCCGGTTGTGGTATCAAAGGTGGTATCAGCGCGTCAGAATGAGAGAAAGCCCGAACGCGGGATTATAACGATCAGATACAACCATGACGTACTGAGTCACAGCGAGGTCAGAATGAGAGAAAGCCCGAACGCGGGATTATAACATGCCAATCAGCAAGGCATCTCTATTTTTCATCAGGTCAGAATGAGAGAAAGCCCGAACGCGGGATTATAACATGCCAATCAGCAAGGCATCTCTATTTTTCATCAGGTCAGAATGAGAGAAAGCCCGAACGCGGGATTATAACAAAAGAGGATGGTAGACATTCTTATTGACATAGTAGTCAGAATGAGAGAAAGCCCGAACGCGGGATTATAACAACTTACCACGGTACACCTGACCTGCCAGGACATTGGTCAGAATGAGAGAAAGCCCGAACGCGGGATTATAACACCCATGGCACACATCCTTGCTCTCAGGCAGAAACAGTCAGAATGAGAGAAAGCCCGAACGCGGGATTATAACATTCCATCCACAGAAGATGCTCTCATCAGGTTAGTTGTCAGAATGAGAGAAAGCCCGAACGCGGGATTATAACTATTCTTTTTCCGTCAGTACACTTCTTAGTGACAGGTCAGAATGAGAGAAAGCCCGAACGCGGGATTATAACGGCCCAGCGATACCGTCGAGGATGTAGCGCAACACGTCAGAATGAGAGAAAGCCCGAACGCGGGATTATAACACCGTACCGGCGCTTTCAATGCCTAGTGCCTGGCTCGTCAGAATGAGAGAAAGCCCGAACGCGGGATTATAACACGGGAGTGCCAACGCCGAACTGTTCGCTCACCGCGTCAGAATGAGAGAAAGCCCGAACGCGGGATTACAACAATTCTCTTGAATCGCCTGTAGAATCTCCTCTGGTAAAGTCAGAATGAGAGAAAGCCCGAACGCGGGATTACAACGTCCAGCAGGTATGTATTCCCGCCGGGTTGCAATGCGTCAGAAAGAGAGAAAGCTCGAACGCGGGATTACAACATCTGGCCGCTGTAATGATGTGAGACGCTGCTTGAGCGTCAGAAAGAGAGAAAGCCCGAACGCGGGATTACAACTCCTACACAGTGCGAGATCTATGCATTTGTTCTTTCCGTCAGAAAGAGAGAAAGCCCGAACGCGGGATTACAACAAACCCCGCGACATAGTTGATATCGTAATTACGCTCGTCAGAAAGAGAGAAAGCCCGAACGCGGGATTACAACGAGTCGTGTCTGGGAGACGCATGCCTCTTTGGATGGTCAGAAAGAGAGAAAGCCCGAAAGCGGGATTACAACATTCGGAATGGAAATTGATCCTGATGCTGCATCTTTGAGTCAGAAAGAGAGAAAGCCCGAACGCGGGATTACAACTGGAGTGGAGACGCCGGCAGCAACCGGCGTCTCTTGGTCAGAAAGAGAGAAAGCCCGAAAGCGGGATTACAACTCTTGTGTCTGTTTACCGCTGGAAAAGCAGCCAGAGTCAGAAAGAGGAAGAGCCCGAAAGCGGGATTACAACATCTATAGATATCACCTTCTGTTGCAGGGCGAGGGAGTCAGAAAGAGGAAGAGCCCGAAAGCGGGATTACAACTGCCGGGTTGCGTATCCGCAATACATTGGCAACAGCGGTCAGAAAGAGGAAGAGCCCGAAAGCGGGATTACAACATTCTCGATAATATGACGCTTGATGGCCTGTTGTGTCAGAAAGAGGAAGAGCCCGAAAGCGGGATTACAACATTCTCGATAATATGACGCTTGATGGCCTGTTGTGTCAGAAAGAGGAAGAGCCCGAAAGCGGGATTACAACACATACATGAGTCGCTCATAATCTTTATCCGTAACGTCATAAAGAGGAAGAGCCCGAAAGCGGGATTACAACAGCGCGTTTATTTTACCAGTAACGGCAAGGGAAAAGTCAGAAAGAGGAACAGCCCGAGCTCATGTTGCTCTAGCTGAATGCACTTCACTAATTTTGCTTCTTTATACCCCCTACAAATAGCAATTCACATAAGATATCATGCGGTTTTATGGCTTCAGTATATCAATAGTTTATATATGCTTGTATGCTGTGCATATGTTGGTCGGGTATAATGATAGTTATAGGGTGCGTTGATTTTGATGAGAAGCAAGGAGTGACGGCTATGAAATGTCCTGTGTGCCAACAAGAGATGTCCGTGTGGAAGGTTGATACGAGTCATAACTCGAAGACTGGAAAGCAGTATGATCGCATGCTATATCATTGTGCACAGGATGATACCTGGGCTAAAACGGAAATTCCGAAAAGTAGTAAGACGATTCCCAATGTCGTTGCCGCTCAATAAGTGGATAGATCCGAGCTTTGTCTGTTGTGATCCGTTTGGTTAGAGCATAATAAAATGGTTTGACTCCCTCTTGATGTGTGTTGTGGCTTATCTGGTACTGTGAGAAGGTGAATGGATGCTGCAAAAGGATGTGTTACAACAGCGATGGAACGAACTGGGCGAACTGTTTGCTCATAAGACCGATGGGCTTGGTATGCCGATTGACGAACCGATTATGGAAACGGTGCTCGCTCTCAATGCACTCGATATCCCAACGACGATGTCGTGTGGCGGCCATATTGTCGAAGGAGAGCGTTTTGCCATTCCATGGGTTGATGTAGAAGTGCAAAGTTCTGAACATCTTGAACTTCTGAAGACTGCCCAGCAAAAGTTTCAAGAGGCCGAAAAGTTGCAGGAAGAATCAGCTCATCTACAAAAAGATCCATCTGCCAAGGAACAAGCTCAGATATTGAAAGAGCTCCGCAATAGCAAATATGTGGAGATGCATAAATTGCGTTATCAGGCCAGATTGTTACAATGTCCAGTGCGTCATAAACTCATTCAGTATCTGGAGCAATTTTATCGTGATCGCGTGACTTCTTTTGATTGCAGACTCATACTTTCTGGCAGAGTAAGTGGGCGAACACGACTTTCCATCCAGGGAGGGGAAGATTTTTATTTGGATGCTCCACTGGAGATACAACAACAGAAACTGGCAGAGTATCGAGAAGAGATGGGAGCATTTACCGCATTTTTGAAAGCAGCCTATTTTTCTGCATCGTAAACTTACTATGATTGAGGTTGACTTTGTCTGAGCTAGCTTGAGAAGATACTCCAGATTATATATTTTGATGATTACTTTCGAGCTATAAATTTTTGCTTCTCTTTTCCTTGTGAAAATTTGCTCGTTGTGTATCTGATCACGTAGTAGCGTATTTCGAGCTGGCGTTTATCACCTGATAGGGTCAAACAAAGAACTGGCTTTGGATGAACACCATTGTATTACATTATAGTATTTTCGCGGGAGGTAGGTGTACCGTTAGTCTTGAGCTGAGCCTCCCGCGTGGCTTCAGAGGCTGGTCCAGCACATCAAACCCTTGAAAAGCCCTCAAAAAAGAGATAAATCTAGCCACCAAAACAGGACCTCCCGCAAAATACCCCCTCAACCCGCTTCTTATGCTATAATATAAGAGCAAGGGTCAGAATGAGAGAAAGCCCGA
This sequence comes from Dictyobacter arantiisoli, assembly GCF_008326305.1. Lineage (GTDB taxonomy): Bacteria > Chloroflexota > Ktedonobacteria > Ktedonobacterales > Ktedonobacteraceae > Dictyobacter > Dictyobacter arantiisoli. Next base: position 19,593 of record NZ_BIXY01000063.1, read on the forward strand.
ACGCGGGATTATAACTTTCATGTCTCGAAGACGTTGGACAAAACCTTTGGGGGTCAGAATGAGAGAAAGCCCGAACGCGGGATTATAACTTTCTGTATCTATCTTGAGATCGAATGTTTTGTTGGTCAGAATGAGAGAAAGCCCGAACGCGGGATTATAACAATGCAGATTCATAACCTTTATCTCTTGCGTTCATTTTGTCAGAATGAGAGAAAGCCCGAACGCGGGATTATAACGTGTCACCACATAATCTTTTGTATTTTTCCGTATGACTGTCAGAATGAGAGAAAGCCCGAACGCGGGATTATAACTTTTGACAAACAATACGAACGGTTATGATTCAAAATGCGTCAGAATGAGAGAAAGCCCGAACGCGGGATTATAACGTTTGCAATCCTCACCTTGCCACTGACCAGGCTGGTGTCAGAATGAGAGAAAGCCCGAAAGCGGGATTATAACAATACCAACACACAACTTTAATTTTGGATCGTACTGAGTCAGAATGAGAGAAAGCCCGAACGCGGGATTATAACCGGCAGCCTATCCTATCCAACGCGAGGGGAAAACGGTCAGAATGAGAGAAAGCCCGAACGCGGGATTATAACAATCAAGCGATCATGCTCAGGAAACAGAGCACTCAGTGTCAGAATGAGAGAAAGCCCGAACGCGGGATTATAACAACATAGATTGCTACGGATTCTGTTGTGTACTTGAGTCAGAATGAGAGAAAGCCCGAACGCGGGATTATAACCTCGTTTCTCCGCATACGTTACATCGAATAATCCACGTCAGAATGAGAGAAAGCCCGAACGCGGGATTATAACAGACAGAAGGGGATGCTGTACTGCCAGTTCTCTCGTGTCGTCAGAATGAGAGAAAGCCCGAACGCGGGATTATAACTATCAAATTAGTGGGGACAAAAAAGGCAATATTGAGTCAGAATGAGAGAAAGCCCGAACGCGGGATTATAACTTTTAAATCTATCCGATATTCTCCAGGAGACAATAGTCAGAATGAGAGAAAGCCCGAACGCGGGATTATAACATGACCAGAGCACGCTCAGGGTGCAGTAACTCCACATCGGTCAGAATGAGAGAAAGCCCGAAAGCGGGATTATAACTGGTCTGTTTGGTGTGTATTTTATACAAAATGCATGTCAGAATGAGAGAAAGCCCGAAAGCGGGATTATAACAGCATAGTGTGACGGGAGTTGCTCAATAGCACGCGGTCAGAATGAGAGAAAGCCTGAAAGCGGGATTACAACCTCTGCCTAGCAACCACGAAAAAAGGAGATCGAGAAGTCAGAAAGAGGAAGAGCCCGAAAGCGGGATTATAACGACCGCTGTGCGAGCGTCCACCTCTTGCTCTCTAAGTCAGAAAGAGGAAGAGCCCGAAAGCGGGATTATAACAGCTGGTTGAGTAGCGCCTGGTCCCGTTGTGTGCTTGTGTCAGAAAGAGGAAGAGCCCGAAAGCGGGATTACAACGCCGCATCACCTGATGGCACCAGCTGATCTGTTGTGTCAGAATAAGGGAAAGTCTGAAAGCGGGATTATAACTTTTTGTTTATTGTGTTCGTGAATATCTTCTTTGCTTCATGGCTTGCTTGCTTATTTGATTCGCTGTCTATTAAACAATTTCCCAAGCCATTTAGGCTGTTGGTGATGTGACGTTGATGTAATATCATTTCTTTGCTTTTGAGTAACCAACGTTTCAGAATTGTTATTTAGTTTGTTTGTATTTTGGTATTCTGCATATTGTTTGGATACGCTATCACGTTTGTGGATGACATCTGCCAATTGAGCATCAAGAAGTCTTCCGCTTTGCATTGCTTTTGTATACATGTTGAATGCTTCTTCATACTGTTTGAGGACAGTCAAAATATCTCCTTTTTGTCTATAAGCTACCCAATCGGAGGGATTATTGCGTATACGCACTTCAATCGAAGTCATAATGCTATCAAGTGGGCGAGCATAATATTGATATTTAAATATATAAGGATCAAAATTGTTTGCCTTCACAAAGGCTTGGATCGCGTCTTCTTCATCGTCTAAATAATACAGAGCAATACCTATACCACCATAAGCATAGGCAATTTCAGTCTTATGCTTATTTTCAGCTACGTCAGTAGAGATATTCTGTTTGGCCTTCGTAATCACGCCTTCGAATTTTTCTTTTGCTTCCAGGTATCGCCCTCTTTTTAGGAGTGCATTTCCCCACGCGATCCTCACAAATATAATATCGTAACCAACTTCAATTGCTTTTGAAAAAAGCTCACATGCCTTCGTGTACTGTTTTAAATATGCATAGCACTCTCCTTGCAGGAAATAGCATGCGATAAGTTCGCTATCTTCTTCTAATGCATTGCTAAAAGCATCAATTGCTTCTTCATATCGGTTAATTTCTCTGTATGCTTCACCTAAATTGACATGGGTTATAGCACGTCTAAACGCATGAGTATAAAGAGCAATTGCTTTTTCGTAGTAAGTACATGCCCCTTCCCATGATCTGACGTATGCCTCCGATTTTGTTTGACCTGCAAAGCGTTCATGATATCGACCAAAAGCCTTATAATAATCGGCTTTAATTTTTGATTCAGCATCAGCCAGCAATTGATAAGTAGATCGAAAATATTTATCCGCATTCGCCTGATCGCCCATTTCAGTATAAATCTTTGCTGCGCCTAAATAGTTACTCGCCTTGTGTCCGGTAGTGTCAATTGCATCCGCATAATAGATGAGGCTGGGAATAATTTTATTTTGAGCAAAATAGATCCGTCCTATATTGCAAAAAATATCTGCTTGCTGTTCTTTGTTGACCTGGGTCAAAAGCCGCTGACATATATTCAATGCTTCCTTAAAAGCAGTAAACCCTTCAGCGGAGTGACCATATGCGTATTCTTCTTCAACTATTTCCACAAGGACACTGACTCTACGGGCAATAAGGTCAAGTGAACTATTGCCATAATTTAGTGCCAGGTCATATGCCTGCAATGCATCTTTATATCGATTCAGCATTGCCAGAGCCTGTCCTTTGCCCGCATGATATTGGGCATTCTCTGCTTCTAGTTGCAGCGCAGTTTCGAAGGAAAGCAAAGCTTCTTGTGCTTTCTTTTGCGTTAGAAATATGTGGCCCATTTTCGCAAATAATGGTGCTTGTTGAGGTGGATTACAGTGTAAAGCCTCGTTGTATGCAGTCAGTGCCTCATCATAACGTTGCAAATGAAAAAGGACATCGCCACATCCCATATAGGCTGGTGCATTCTCACCAGATTTAACGGTTGCATCTGTATAATGAATAAGAGCTTGCGTGTACCATTGCTCATCCTGGCACAAATTACCTAATGTGACACATGTTTTACCCATATTCAACAAATATAAGGGAGTGTCTGATTGCATAGTATGAGCAGAAACATATAAATTATATGCGTGATTGTAGTAATCAACGTGATGATTTCTGTGCCCGAGCAATGTGTATACATCTCCTTCACTGCAATAAGCCATGGCACAAACCTCTTGTAGATTTTTTTTGATGGGCAAGGTCTTCTGCTCAAGAAGAATCGCACAATATTGATACACTTGCTGAAATATTTGTGTTGTTTTCGTGAAATATGTTTGCCAACTTTCTATTTGTGATATCTCTACTAGCCCTCCCAACTCCATAAGAGCGCAACCATAGCTGTAGTCATTCATGACCATGATAAGTTCTGAACTTATAGGTGTTAAAGCAGGTATCTTACGTCCCTGAGACTTTGCAAGTGTTTGAATAATTGATGAATATGAATTTATTGCTTTAAAGCAATCTTTGGCTTCTTCAAATTTTCCTTGTTGGCGAAAGATGCGTCCTTTTCTAAGTAAAATGGGAGCATACTCTTGAACATAAACAAATTTATAGTTGTATATATTGAGAGCTTGTGAGAATTGTAACTGTTTAACATAGACATCCCCTATTTGAGAATATCGATCCAAGAGCATGTACTCTATTTCATGAGCTATCTTTCGAAATATCTTGAGGTACATCTCATCTTGATTTGCAGCTACTTTCTTATCTGTTTCTGCTGAAAAGAAAATATTATAATCTTTACAAATATCTGACATTTCATATCCATAGAAATTTGTTGCGATGGGCCAAATACGCTTACCATTTTCTGCACACTTTTTGATATGTCTATGTATTTTAGAATCGTTCCACACCGGATCACAATCAAAATTTACGCTAAGTAAAATAATAATCACATCAGCATTATCCATCTGCGACAGTATATTTTCTATTACCAATGAACCTGCAGATAGCTCTTGATATATGTGAGCATATTTATTTTTGATCAAAGGATTTAAATATTTTTTGAGCTGCTGGTTTAAAGTACTATCATCGTCACAAAATAGAATGGCGATCTTTATGGGTTCAACCGGATCAGGAAGCCGGGAAAAAGTATCCATCGTTTCATTAGATATTTCCTCAGAAGTAGTACTGGCCTGAAATGGAAGTGGTCCTGTTGAATTTGAATGAATTGCCAAGATATACTCCTTTACCACAATGAGTGCATCAATCGTACGTTATCAATACTACAAAAGGATTTTCTGGCGCAAGTATTTTTACAAAATGTGCACAAAAGGATGACCATGACGAACCTCTTCCACTACTCTTTTGATCTCTCTGGCCACTTCAGTAAATGCACGGTCCCTAAAACGATCTTCTGCGATTGGTTTTTTATTTCTTGGAATTACTGTTAAAGAACCAAATATTGTATCTTCCCACTGAACTGATTTTAATAAAATTGGGATAACTTTTACCTCACCTGACGCCTGTTTATCTAAAGCAGATTGAGTTTCTATCCAATTGTGATAGTCAGAACCAATGAAATCAGGGCTGATCAGACAGAGGATGATATCTGCCTCATTAAAATTTTTGATCAGTTCCTCTTGCTGTACTTTACCAGCCATGATTTGTCGATCATCCCACGGGCAAATAAGCTTCTGTCGAATCATAGGATTCAAATGCTTAAAGAGTATATGTTCAAGCTTTGCATCTTGATGCGCGTAAGCTATAAATATATTGACAAAGCCTGAAGCTTCTAATTCTGTCAACATGCAGTTATCTCCGTAAATGGAAAAAGAATGGTATTTGCAAATACCACTAAGCCGATTTATGTTAATAGTATAGTATAAGCGGTGTTACTTGACAATCTTGAGAATTAAAGTTCCTACAGTGATATGCTATATTGAGTTAAACGCATCAGAATGGTGATTTTAAAATACGTATTGATTAATTTTCTATTAAATAGTTTACATATCGACCAAGCGGTAATAAGATATCAGGATTTATAGATAAATAATAGTATACAGAAAAATGACATTTATGAATGGCGGTAACGTTTTAGAAGTGACGAGCATTTATTATCCTGCTATTTTGTTTCATCTATGTAATGATTGGACTGTGGGAGTAAGCCGTTGCTCTATCTCTGCTAGCATTTTTCTTAACTTGTTCTGCTTAAGTATGAGCATTTACAAGTTGATGAGAAGTCCTATTTATGCTGGTATCTTTTCAATGTACTGTGGTTGATAATGAGCCTTTCGAAAGAGAGAAATTGCTGCCCCATCTTTCTTGGCATGGTAGAGCAGTTATTGGAATCACTATGGATGAAACAGGACTGGTACAATACAAGCCTTATCGCGGGAGGTAGGTGCACCGACACATCTGAGCTGAGCCTCCCGCTCCGCTTGAGAAGCGCGTCGAGCTTATTTTTTTCAAAAAAAGCCTCAAAGAACGGCAAAATTTTCTCGTTAAAATAGAGCCTCCCGCAAAACACACCCTCAACCCGCTTTTTATGCTATAGTATAAGCACCGGAGTCAGAATGAGGGAAAGCCCGACCACGGGATTAGAACTCTTCAGTTCTTCCGTCAACTTGATAAGCGCGGTCGTCAGAATGAGGGAAAGCCCGACCACGGGATTAGAACGCTACGGCTGAATAAAACAGGTCTCCTATTACGTACGTACGTCAATGCCATATTTCTCATTTTTCAGGTATTTTCACTGCCCTAATTTTTACGTTTGGGTCCCCTCCAAAAACGGGTCAATTCCATGAGGAAAATTGCTAAGGATAAAGCTTCTCTCCTCTTGCGAGCATTTCCACAAACTTCTGGATACGGGTCGCGCGAGTCTCGGCTTTTCTGGCGGTCTGGACTCGAAATAGGATGGCGTAGCGGTTCACACTGTTCAGGGTGAGAAAGAAGTCGCGCGCCTGGGGACTTTTGTCTAGTGCTTCTTGCAAATCGTCTGGCACTGTCGCCTTGCTCTGACTTGCGTAAGCGGCCTCCCAGCGACCATCTTCCTTTGCTCGTTCGACCTGGTGCAGGCCCGCTGGATGGATTCTTCCAGCCTTGATCAATGCATCGACTTTGTCGCAGTTGATCTGCGACCAGATACTCTTTGCACGGCGTGGAGTGAACTTCTGGAGCCAGTACTGCTCGTTAAACGCAGCCTTCTGCCCATCGATCCAACCATAGCAGAGTGCACCCTCCAGCGCTTCCGCGTACGAGATCGAGAGAATACCAGTGCCCTTTTTGGCAATTTTGAGCCAGATGCCTGTTGGATCGGCGTAATGCTCTGCAAGCCATGTTTCCCAGTCTTGCTGGGTCGTAAACTCTTTGATTGCTAATTCCTCGTGATTTTTCATATCTCAAGTATACAATAGAATTGGATAGAACAAAAGATCTATGCTGCAAAATAGAAGGCGTTGTGTTCCTCTGCCTCAAGTGGATCTATTACAGATACTGACTGGTTAATGAATGCTTTGCGTTGAGCAGTTCTCGCGGCGTGCCCTCAAAGATCACCATGCCACCCTTATTGCCGCCTTCCGGTCCCATATCAATGACCCAATCGGCGTTGCGAATGATATCCAGATGGTGCTCAATTACGATCACTGTATTTCCACCATCTACCAGTCGGTTCATGATGGTCAGCAGCCGACCAATATCCGAGAGGTGCAGCCCGGTCGTTGGCTCATCCATGACATAGATACTGCCCCGCTTGTGGAGTTCGCTAGCCAGTTTAAGACGTTGACATTCGCCGCCTGAGAGGGTGCTCAGGGGTTGACCAAGGGTCAGGTAGTCCAGTCCCACATCGCTCAAAGCCTGGAGCTTTGGCTGTACTTCTTTGATCTTCAAAAACTCCAGCGCCTGATGAATGGTCATGTTCAACACATCTACAATCGATTTTCCGTTTAATGTGTAGGCCAATACCTCATCCTTAAAGCGCTTGCCGCCGCACACTTCGCACGGAAGCTTGACTCCCTCAAGGAAGCCAAGGTCGGTGTAGGTGACGCCGAGTCCCTGACAATTGGAACAGGCCCCCTTTGAGTTAAAGCTAAACAGACCGGCCTCGGCATGGTTGGCCGTCGCGAAAGCCTTGCGTACATCATCCATAATGCCGGTATAGGTGGCGGGATTGGAGCGACTGGATGTGCTTAGAGACGATTGGTCAATCACCACCGCTCCCCGATGCTGGCTCAGAAAAGCTTCATTGATTAACGAGCTTTTGCCTGAACCAGCCACGCCAGTGATGACTGTCAGCACGCCAGTGGGAATATCCACGCTAACATCCTGCAAATTATTCACTGTAGCATGGACGATTGGCAGTGTCCCGGTCGCCTGGCGAAAGTTCTCCTTAAGCGGCCTTTTACGCAACAAATGGTTGCCGGTCAGCGTATCGGCCTGGAGCAGGCCGGTGAAATCGCCCTCATAGACAATCTTGCCTCCTTCGCTCCCGGCATGTGGTCCCATATCGATGATATAATCGGCCCTCTGAATTACATCAGGATCGTGCTCGACAACAATGACGGTATTCCCTTTATCGCGCAATTGCTCCAGAAGTTCGTTCAGGCGATGGACATCGCGCGGATGCAGTCCGATGCTTGGCTCATCAAAGATGTACATGACATCTACCAGACTGCCGTTAAGATGCTTGACCATTTTGACCCGCTGCGACTCACCCCCCGATAGAGTATCGGTGAGTCGATTCAGGCTGAGATACTCCAGGCCAATCTCTACCAGATGTTGCAGCCGTTCGATCAATGTCCGAACGATTGGTGCCGCCGCCGGTTCTGTGATACCCTTGACAACCTCTAAAAGCTCATCAATCTCCATCATTGCCAGTTCGGCAATATTGTATCCTTCGATCTTACAGCTTAATGCGGCCTGATTGAGCCTGCTACCCTTGCAGAGCGGGCAGGGGCCAAGCTTCAAAAATGGCTCAACCTTTTGCCGTATGCGAGCTGAGAGCGTCTGGATGTCCCGCGCAACGAACTTGCGATTGAACTTGGACACCAGACCCTCATAGGTGTTGTACGGCAGACCCTCATGTTTACGGGCTTCGGTGTAGAGAAGCAGATCCAGTTCCTCTGGTGTATAATCGGCTATCTTCTTGTCGTTGTCGAAGAAGCCCGCATGCGCATAAAGTTCACATTCCCAACCGGCCAATCCCGGAGCGATGACCGCTCCCTCATTCAGCGATTTCGTTGTATCAATCAGTACCTCAAGTTCAATGCCGATCTTGCGGCCAAGCCCATTACATTCCAGACACATGCCCTGGGGATCGTTGAAGGAAAACGCATTGGCATAGCCCACGTAGGGTTTACCGATGCGCGAAAAGAGCAGGCGCAACACAGACGCGATATCAGTAACGGTGCCCACCGTCGATTGCGATCCCCCGCCCAGGCGTTTCTGATCAACAATCACTGCCATGCTCAGGTTCTCAATCGCATCGGCGTCTGGTTGGGGATAGCGTGGCAGGAAGTTGCGAATGAACATGCTAAAATTCTCGAATAACAGCCGTTGTGCTTCGTTGGCTATCGTATCAAAGACCACCGATGACTTCCCAGAGCCAGACACGCCGGTAAAAATGGTGATTTTGCGCTTGGGCAGCCTTAGCGAGACATCCTTGAGATTATTCTCGCGGGCACCACGAATTTCGATATATTCTTGCACCATGCTGATCTATGCTTCCTCTCACATCGCTAGAATAGTGACCACTGAATCTTTCAAGCAGGCTTCCAATGATGAGATGCCTTTGTTCTGACGCCTTCGCCTCTCCGCTTGAGCTTGTACAAAGGAACAGTATAACACAGAAGGATGGGCAAATCTTCTCCAATTTTCTCCTCTGGTGCGACTCCATACATAGGCGATCTCTGCTGTTTGCTAATGCTCTGACAGGTTGTTCAGTTGAAGTGATAAAATGAAGTGGATAAATTTATATATTGGAGATGCTTATGTTGGATTCATTTCCACAACGCACATATTGGCCAACGATAAACTGGCAAACACGTGCGCCACAAGCCGTGGGCTTTCAGCCAGATCGGTTTGTTAGCATGCAAGCATATATAGACGAGTATTTACCAGGGCTGCATGCTCTCTTGATTGTTCGTAATGGATATCTGGCTTTTGAACACTATTATCAAGGATTCCATCAAAACAGTCTTAACTCAATTAGCTCAGTAACGAAGAGTGTTATCTCGGCGCTCATAGGTATCGCATTAGCGCAAGGGCAACTCCATAGCCTGGATCAGCACATGTTAGACTTCTTTCCAGAGATCGCTGAACAAGAGCAAGATCCACGGAAACAGGCTATCACCTTACGCCATCTCTTGAGCTTCCAAACGGGCTTTACAGAAACGTATCCTCACGAATTCTGGCGCGACATCGTACATTCCTCACTGCGACGCCCGATGGTTGAGCAACCAGGTGAGCGTTTCTTTTATGATAATCGCAGTGTCGATATTCTTTCAGGCATCTTAACTCAGGTGACGGGGATGAAGGCCGCCGCCTTTGCTGACCAGACGCTCTTTGAAATCCTGGGGATCTGGCGCAACGAAGATACCCGCTTCTCCTGGAAACATGAAGAAACAGGACCACATATGTGGCATGCAGATGCCTTATGGGACGAACAGGATGGCTATCCCTGGAAAGTTTCCCCACAGGGCACGAGCACTGGCAGCTTTGGAGCGCATTTTACAGCACGAGACATGGCAAAACTTGGCTTTCTTTATCTCAACCATGGTCAATGGGATGGAACACAGATAATTCCTCAGGATTACAGCGCCGCCTCCACGCACAAGCAGAGCAATGGAGGTCCGCCCGTCAACGCGAACTATGGATACCTCTGGTGGATAGAGCAGGTGCAGGGCTTCCAGGCATTCTTTGCATCAGGCTTCGGGGGCAAATATATCTATGTTATTCCAGAACTCGACCTCATTGTGGTCACGGCGGCATCAACCGAGCAAGCACAAAAGGATCGAGAACAACACAACAAGATTCGAGCACTGATACCAGACTTTATCCTTCCTGCATTATCTTCTAGCACACTGGGATAACTTAACCTGTAAAGGACAATCTCGCTCAAATACGAAGTGTCTGTAGCTACAGACACTTTGAGGAACAGGCCTATACGAGTCACAGATCCCGACCACAAGAGTCAATACCCCTTCATAAAATGAATGTAGGGGAAAACCACCAATGATGGAAGCTGTATGTAGGCACGGCACGAAGCGCAGCGCAGGCCCGTGCTCTCTTCATCGTACCGCAATCATGCCCATAGAACACAGACAACCCTCTAAAAACAGGCTTCACAGAGCACCACTTCGAAAACCGCCAGCCACCATCAAAGCATCCCTCATAATGAGGACAGAAATCCGCCCTAATTGGCCGCCTGGTACCATGTATCAGGCATGATGAATAGATTGAACGTGCAAAAGTGCATCCGAAAATCCTACCGTGATAGTGCACAAAAATCGATTTTCGAAAAAGCTTGACCACAGCCCCAAAATCGCGTATAACAAGAGAGAACATGTAGCTCTCAGAAGCCAAAACAAGGGCCTTGTTCAAACCGCAGGTCATATGTGCCAAAAAAAACGCGCACGCCACCCGCGGTTGCAGAGCTATCGATCCGTAGGAGGATCCTGTAAGAGGGAATTAGGCTATTTCCAGCTACGGAAGCGGCGGGTTGCAGAGCTATCGATCCGTAGGAGGATCCTGTAAGCTGGAAGTTGGTCGCTGGCAGGGGCTTTCTTTATGCTTGAGTTGCAGAGCTATCGATCCGTAGGAGGATCCTGTAAGTTTTCCGTGAGCTCTGGCTTTTGCTCTAAATACACCCGGTTGCAGAGCGATCGATCCGTAGGAGGATCCTGTAAGTTTAGCTACGCGTCAACGTAGCCTGTCCCATCACAAGGGGCAATACTGCTTCAAGAGCGGGAATGGATGGCGAAAATTGGGGGTATTTGTTCCTCAATAATGGTGCCAGGGCAGGGGAGAGAGCGTTGGGCCGCGATGGAGGTGCGCTTTGCCGTTCATCGTACGATCCTCTCGGTCTCAGGTTGTGGTGTAGAATGATGAGAGCGAAATGATCAGCGCAGATAGGTAGTGATCATTTCGCTCTGGATTTTTTGGTCAGTTACCGCTGCTGGCGGGCTTGTTCACGGATATGTTGTAGATTCAGTATCTCGGCGACTTCAAAGGTGGTAATGGGATCGTGTTTGGGGCGCATCCTGATGAGCGCCGGGAAGTGTCCTATGCGCCCATGCAGCATTGCGAGCAAGACGAATGCCGCAGGCGCATATCCTGGCGGGTTGATGAGCAAAGGGAGCGATTGCCATTCTTGTGAGCTGAGTTGCGCTGCGTCAATGATGGCAATAAGCTGTGTTTCCAATGGCTCATCCTGGTTGATCTGGACTGCGATCGTCTTTACTTCCTCAATGGCTTTGCCCGCGAGTGTTTGAATCTGGGATTTTTGTGCTTCTGTCAAAGGATGAGAGAAATTGAGCACTAACATAACTATTACATCCTCGTATGTTCAGGTTGTTTGATTTGTTGACCTATAATCTGACCAACTTGAGTCAATGTGTCTCTTGTGATGATAACTATTTTTCTGACCTCGGCTAGTTCTAAAAAATGTTGGTTCTGTGGTCATCACTTTTGGCAGCAAGGCTTGTTACCAAAATTTTTGTAACAAAATTTCCTCCTAATGTATTGGCGACGGAATCAAATGTACTTAATGTCTTGGCTGAGAAAGCATCCTTCCCTGCTTTGCATTCTACAAAAAACATTTGAGCTTTGTGGATCATAGAAACATCTAGCTCATTAAGATTTGCCGGGGAAGGTGCTTCATGTAAAGGATAAAGCTCTTGATTCCATTGGCAATCAGTAAATCGATTTAATTTTTTTACTTCATGCCATACATATACTTCTAACCAGGTGCCATTCAGAAAATTAAACTGCTGAGGAGTAATATCGATAGTAATGGAAGATCCTTTGCTGCTTAATTTGTTCAATATGCCTACATTATAAGCAGCTTCTAGAAGTGAGTAAGCCTCTCTGGTTTGCACATTATAAACTTGCGGATTGATGATCATTGGTGGTTCTTTGGTGATCTCGCGTTTCTTTTGCTCCTTTTTCCTACGACTGTTTTCATCCTGTATTTCCTGTATAACTTGCTTTAGCAAATCAATATTTTCGTGATGCTGAACCAGTTCTAGTGCAAAAGGGAGCCATTTTTCTTCGGCCAGTTTGCGTAAATTCCCAAGGTTGCCTGGTTCTAAGCGACAATTATACGTAGCAATATATTGTTCAACACTGATATCAAACATCGCAGTATCTGGTTTCTCCTGGTCAAGAAGCGAAACAACATTTGTATTACCTGTGTCTATGTACCAACATTTTATAGAATGGCCATTATGCTGCAATATTTTGGCTGCCTCATAGGCGCCAATACTCATGATTGCAGTACCTGAGGTAATGTTAAATATCCATTCGTAACCTGGATGTGCGTCAACAGCATTTTTGCATTGGCTACTTATTTCTTCAACATTGAAAGCATTAACCACAAAAGATGTGTCTACAAGGGGCTTTTTTTCGACAGAAAGCGTATCCACCAATTTATGAAAATTAGGCAACCCTTTAGTTACACTTTCTGATACTATAGCAACAAGAAGATCTGGCTTCTCATGAATCATGGTGAGGACATTAGGAATTAAGCGACCTCCAAAGAGGACCAATAAGGCTTTAGGCATAGATTCCCTCTATTTCTTCTATTGACACATCTAAATCTATTCTTAATCAATAACTGCCAGAAGTTCCTTATACCAGGGTTTCTCTCGAAGGTCCTTTTCGCAGTTGGCCAGGCGTATTTTTTCAACGATAGCTCGTGCAAAATTTGTGCCCAGGGGATGATCCTTAATTCTTTCCCAGTGTTGGTAATGGTTATTTATCTGATTTTTGATTGAATTGTTTGACAGCGCTTTGAGTTCTTTGTGATAACCTTCGATCTGGCGTACAACTGGATCTATGGGTGGTTCCTTAATGGTCATGCGTCCGTAGCCACTGGATGTTTTGGCTCCAATGCCCCAGTCGAGTAGTGCCTGGGCGAGCAGGTCGAAGGTGAAGTCGATCCAGGCTTGTTTTTGTTCCAGGTCGGGGGCGGCGAGGGCGATCAGGTAGTGACCAGTGGCACTTAAGAATGGGATGGGGACGGGACTTTGTTTGTCGTTAGGTGCCTGTGATCCCTGATAGTATTTAGGATGATGGACGGTCATGACATCTGAGTGTAGTGGCTGTTCTCGCCCCTGATAAATCGCTGATTCAGGGCGATAGTGGGCGTCGAAGAAGATGATATAGCCAGCTTCATCTTGATCTCCGAACAGTATTTTGTAGTCTGTCGCAAGCTTTTTGTAATCCTCGCTGGTTTCTCCTTTTTCTTTGACTAGGAGGCGGAGTTTTTGGCTCAGGTAACTGGCGGCTAATCCTTTGAGTGAGCTACCGGGTATATAGGGAGTGCCATAGGTATGGTGTAGCGCGATCGATGTTTCAATCACGCTTTCAGCACCAAGGTGGACGATCATGCGCCCTTTGGTGCTGGCGATTTTGGTGCGAGCTTCGTAATTCTTGAGCGTTTGTTCCCATTGTTTGTAGTAGTCGGGATAGCTTTTAGGAATGGGCAGGTTAGCTACTTCGTCGATCAGTTGTGGACGCGGCTGTATGGTTTCTTCTCCAGAATTTGATAGCGGTTCGTCGCGCACATATTTGTCGAGCCAGAGTCCTGCATGTGTCTGGAATTGCTGGCGTATGGATTCCTCGAAGATTGGATGTATTTCTTTGGCATCTTGAAGCAAGGTCCATTGGCGTTGGTTTTTCATTCGGCTTGCTCTCCCTCGTTTATACTATCGCTGGTATCAACATCCAGCAGGGATTGTGCGAAGCGTTTGTACCAGAGCAAAGCGTCTAGAACGCGCTGGGTGAGATAGATATATTCGATTAGATCGGCCTTCTGAGCGGCTATTAAGAGTTGCTCACCATCTTTCTGCCCAACGGCCGTGGCCAGGTCTTTCAGAAATTGATCGAGCATTGTTTTGTTTTCTTTGCGTGACGCGACAAAAAAGAGCGCCTGTACCAATCCGGCGGAATGTATCAGGATCGGCAGTTTATGAGCGATCACGCCATAGCTTTTCGCGTTGTCGTCACCCTTTTGGCTGATCTCAAGCACCTGCTGATAGATATGTGCCGCATCGCGTTGATCTCGTGTTTGCATGATTTATTGATCCTTCCCAGGCATCATTACGCGGCAGAGCCCATGACCTACGGTGGCTTTTCCGCCTAGTTGTAGCGGGGTCTTGATCAGCTTTTCGACTTCCTGCATGATCTCGTCCTGTGTGAGCGACTGCCTTTGCAAAGGGGTAGCCATCACAACACCGGAGAGAATGCTTTCCGCGGGCAGCGTCTCCTCGTACCAGAGACCTCCTTTGACGACTGTTTTGGTCCCTTCTTGTAATCTGATGCGCGCGGTGATTTCAGTGCCTGTTGTCAGTAAGAAGCTGAAGAGATCATCATGAACCAGGCACAGGTGCGCGGTGAGCATATCTTGCCAGCGCGTGTTTTGATGGAAGATACACTGACCTAACCAGTGCGCCCAGCGTTCAAGCTCAGGATCTGGCTTTGCCTGTAAATCGAGATCCTCTAAGTAGACCATGGTATCTTTATCTGGAACCTGGAGCTTGAGTGCGCTTGTCTCATTGGGAAGCAGGCAGCTATTAAGAGACTCCACCACTGGAATAGTATTTGCTGGTCCCGGCATTTGCAGGTGCTCGGTATCACGCTGTAAGCGAGAGAGGATAAATGGGGAGGTGACCCAGGCAAAGGTACCTGCCAGGCTACGGATCGGGAGGAGTAGGAGTCTTTGATCCGAAAACTGGACCAGGCTGGCCGTTGTATTCTCGCCCTGAACCTCATCAGCACCAAAGAGGCGCAACGTTTTTTGCTCTCCATTTTCGTTCAGGTAGCGTGTGCGAATAGAGCCTTTGAGCGAAGAACCTGGAAGATACGGGATGCTCGTTGCTTTCTCACGCGCAATCGGTAGATCAATCACGCCTGCGCCCTGGCCAACCCCTGCATGCAGGGATGAAAGAGTATGGATAAATGTTAGCTGTGCTTTCATTATCTGTTTTCTCCAAGATAGTTCATAAATGCTTTTAAGATATCCGTTTGACCTTGCAATTTAAGCTCTGGTAACTGTTTCAAATCGGCAGCCGTTAACTGGGCTTCTACTGGATATGTATTGTCTTTGTTATCTTTTTCTACCAGAATGATTCCTTCTGCTGGTAAATTTGATCCTTCAAGAATGAATGCTATGCCTACTGATTGATTGTTCTTACACGTAAGTGGTTTGAGGATAAGAGGGCTCGCAAAACGACCTCCCTGTTCTATCTTTTCTTCATCTTTTGTGCCTTTGGGTTGCAAAATTGTTTCTTGTGGATCAGGATTTTTACTTGTTGTCTTTTCATCATCTTTAAAATGAAATATAATTGGAAGCCCAAATGCTGCCCGTGGAAATTTCTTCGGATGATTTTTTTCCCCGTAATGTCTTTTCTTTGTGAGATGTCTAATTGTTTCAGCTTCGGGCCAACAACTACGCCCCGAACGCCCAAAGGGTGTCTGGCGAAAAGCAAAAAGCTTTTTGATGAGGTTATACCAGGCAAATTTAGCATCTTTTGCTTTTGTCGCTGCTTGAAGCGCCATGCCTTTTTCCAGGTGAGGCACTTCCTCAGGCCATTGCGCGTTTTCGGGAATATACTTTCCAAGCTTTTCAGTCATCCATTTGTGTACATCAATATTTTTTTCTGATATTGGAAAGTCATTGTGTACTTTGCTGTCAACTGTAAGTAAACGTAAGGCACCGAAGCCTCTCCTGGTGCGAGCACCAACCCCGCCAATGGTTTCCCAGGCCCAAAGTGCTGCTTCAATTTCGGATACGATATGTCGAGGAAAAGAAATGGTCAGCCGAAACTTAATATCCTCCTGCACTTTTTTCAGTGGAGGTTTTTCGGAGCCTGATAAATCTTTATCTTGTGGCTGAATGGGAAATGCTGCGTAGGAATGAATCTTATTTTCTGAATGTTCCCTGGATTTGAATTTACCAGATTGAGTTTTCTCTTCAGGAATTTCAAATGGCTCTTTGGCGCTGCCGCCATGAATTATTTCAACACGGATCTGGATGACATCCGCTATTTTTTGCGGGCTTTGATCTTTGGTGAGCGTGGCGGTGCCCCAGATGTGGCCTTCGGCCTCTTTCATTTTTTTGAGATTTCCCTCAAATTCGGGTTTGCCACCCCGCGTGGCGCGCCACCAGTAGCGGAGTTGGCCGCGAATGGCGGTCCCACGAATGGGTGTGAGGCTGTCATTTTCGCCAGCTTTGACGCCTCCTCCGAAGAGAGGGGTGATCAGTTGATATTCACGTATCTGGGTGATGATGTTTGGATCTTCGATCTTTGTTAGCTGGACATCTGGTGGTGTGGCCTCTCGATGTGTTCTACCCATCATTATTGTTTCCCCTTCGGATCAGAATCAATGCGCAATGGAAGTGTTTTATCTATCCAGGTGCCCAGGGCCGCCAGACCAAATCCATCGAGCCTATATTGATCAGGTGTAGGGCCATTATCATCATCACTGATACAGTGCAGCCAGATCTCGTCAATCCATTCCTCAATAGCTGGCTCGTCTCCTTGTAGTTCCAGGAAGAGGATGGTACCTGCGGGGGCAAGTCGATGTGATTGTTTGCGTTCTTTCTTGACAATATCCCATCCCGAGACTACCTGTGGACGCTTGTTCACCATGGCTTTGAGCTGAGGCTTGATAGCCTGTGGCCGATTCAATATCCATTGAGGAAGATATCCTTGAGCAAAATAGGCGGGTGTTAGCAGTACGAGGCGACAGGCGCTATTAGCAATAATGGATTGTTTGATAGTATCCGGGCAGCAAGGAATATTCTCCTGGCTTGGAGACCAGTTGACGAGGCGGCGTTCGCTGCCCAGGCAACCCAGGCCATACTGTGGCTGTAAAAGAGCTTCATCATTGATATCTTTTTTCTCATCAACTATTACCGCTAATCCAAGCTGACGTGCTTGTGCCAGGGAGGGAGGTTGTTGTTCTTCTTCCTGTTGCTCTGTTTTTTCGTTGGCTGTAAACTCCAGGCTGGATGTGGCAAAGAGAAATCCATCGCGTCCCGTGTGCGTCTGGTGATCCATTGCCACATGGACACGCTCTTCGGTGGCAGGTCCTTTGATGCCAAGCGCCGGGGCTGTGATAGTTTTCCAGCAATCCGTTTTTGGATTCTCTAACCAGGCCAAAAATCGCTCCCAATACCAGTATGCAGGAGTATTGGTACTGGGCTTCTCGGACCGGTGATTGGGCAAGCCTACTAGCCAGAGAGATTGCTGTGTCTGCTCGCCCGTATCTAGATCGGTCATGACCTCTGCTAATGGGGTCAATGGAACAAGCTGCTCAATCGTAAATCGTGTTGGCTGCTTTTCTTCTGCCTCTCCCTTCTTGATCTCAAAAGGGAGCGCATCCAGGGGAGCAGGTACCAGCCACCGTGCCTTTTCCTGGGCTTTTTGCGGGAGCTGAACAAGGATAGGGCCACGAACACCAACCTTCTTGAGGTGCTCTAGTTCTTCTTTCTCGGTGAACCGGAAACGTCCCTGATCGTCCAGTCCCATTTGCGAACGTAGACCGCCCGCAATAGTTGAAGGGAAAGGGAAAGGGAGTGACCTGGCAATTGCTCCCGGCGAGGCCCCAAATGGGCGTCCATCCCGAAAGAGCAGGGGATCATGTGGCTCAATAATCCAGATACTCATGCATCTATTCCTTTTGTTGCTTGTGGCTCTATCACTATCTTTGCTAGCTGCATAGCTTCCGCCAGTTCGCGGGCAATGAGGAGCTCATTGATAAATTCTGGCAATGGAACAGGTTTGTCTTTTTTGTCGACTACCATATTCTCAAAAAGGTGGTCGTGTTCCGGTCGTCCCTCGATAGGTTTCAAAAGAGTCAGCAGAATCTGTTTGGCCTGTGAATCCTGTGCCTTTTTTTCTTCATCGGTCTTTGGCTGCGATGAAGATGTCTGCCTGACCTTACTTCCTGGCAGATCCAGCTTACGTTTAAGGATACGTTTTGTATTACTCCAGATAATCTCTTTTAGTTCATCGGACAGCTTTTGCTCGATTGGCAAGAGGAGTTGATACATCGTACGTAGTTCATAAGCCAGACCATAAGGGATCACGCCCTCGCGATAATATTTGATGTATTGCTCAAGCGCCGCTGTAACCTGCACGCGTGGTCCTTTGATAATCGATTGCTCGCCGCTGCGCTTACTGATCAGGATTGCCAGCGCATTCTTTTTGTCAACACCCTTCGCCAGCCGTTCAGCCCTACGAGCCAGCCCCAATGATTCCTGTAACAGCGAAAGGTGATGGACAATCGCCACCCCCATCGAAAGTGTTGGCGGGTCGATGTCATTCAGTGCTGGAGCCAGTGTCTTCTGGAATGTTTCGGCAAGTTGTTTTGTGCACTCTAGCAGTTTATGCAGTGGTACAAGGGCCAGCACATCATCGCCACCAGTATAGATAGGTGTTCCTTGATATTTTCTGACGATCTGTTTGGCTTCCCCTGCGAATAAGGCCAGCTTCTGCGAAAAACGTTGATGATTGTGATATCCTCCAGCTTGTTTCGCGAGCGTATCGATGATCTCGCCTATCCGGTCACCATCTGCAACCACAATCGCATAATATGGATCAATGACTAGCTTTTGCCCACAGGCTATATCGACTTCAGATTTGAATGTATGGAGATAATCAGTGGCTTTTTGCAAAACATCAGCATTTTTATTCGCGTGCTCAGTAAGATGCTCCTCGAAGAGTAGTGCCCCATCTGCAAAGCCAATGATGGAATGTTCGAGTGTCTTATTCTGATTGGGAACATTTTCATGTCTTAGTGTTGGCAATTTGTTTTTGAGATGGTTATGATATGTGATCCAGGCATTCTTTACCTTTTGCATAGCTACTTTTGGATCTTGTTCCAGAAGTTCTAAACGCTCAAGATATGGTTGAGCGGCGATATGAGATGTGCTTAAAAAATATGCTTGTGCATCCTCTCTATCCGAAAATTTTCCTCGGCGCTTTAGCAAATCAATGCCTGAAAGATGCTCAGCGGGTCCCGCACGGAAAATTTCAAAGAGTTTTGAGATGCGTTGTTGTTCTGGTTGCGTATAAATTCCCTGAGGAATGACACTCTCAAGCGTGCCGGTAATCGATGATTTATGCTGTGTGCTGCCCCAACTGACGGGTTGATAGGTATAGGTTGCCTTGCGAGCAGCCATCAGGGCTTCCAGCCGTTTTCGCACCTCTGAGTAGTCGCTATTGCCCTGATAAGGAAAAGGTAGTGCCACCCAGAAGAACTCTAGACAATCCTCCAACTGTTTATCCATGACCTTGTCATGAAAAGACACATCCCCGAGTTCCTGATACAGTTGTTTTTTGATTTTATCCAGGCGTTGAATAGTTGCTTGTTTTACCTCCTGTGCAAATTTTGCTCCATCTTCCTTTGGTTCCAGGAGAGCGACAATCTTATTCGATACGTTGCGTTCAGCTTCTAGCGAACGTAGCTCTTCAGGCTTTTCAAAAGAAGGGAAAATCAGTGCCTCATGAGTATATGTGTCGGCAATATATGCCGCCGCTGTCCAGGAGAGATCGCTTAATAGCTGAGAGCCGAACCAGAGATCGCGCGTTCGCCGCGCACTTGCAATAAAACTCTGTACTGGCCCGATATGGAAAAGAAACAGATATGGCATGAACCCTCACTACCTGTTCAAACACTATTGTGGTAACAACGATAACCCGTAATGCATGATGTGCTTGACCATCTTACTACGAAAATTTGTATATGTCTATTAAATGCAAAATATAGCTACCATAAGTAACTATTCATGTAATTGGCTATGCAGTAGTCGCCTGCACATTCGTAACTTTGATTCATTATCTCTATCTCAAACATAAGTAGTATAAGTCTTTGTATGGCTAAGAGCATCATAGATACTAATGAAAAATCTCATAGATATTTATGAATCGTGAAGATCAATGAATTTTTTTCACAATTCGTTTTCCTATAAAGCAAGAGCGCGTCACGTGATAGGGAGAACTATTAGATCCTGCTTATAAGTGCTATGGATGACTCATTAGCCTTATGAGCAGAATCAATAGAAGTAATGATGTGTTTTAGCGTCCGATTAGTTATACTTGCTTTAGTCGTCGCTTCCAAAGTAACTGCCAAATTTCTGGTAGATGAAGTGGTAGTCCAGTGGCTCAGCAACCGGGATATTCCAGGCGTTGCGGCAGTGTTGGAGCAGGATGGTTTTGTGACTGTGGATGGTGGGTTCGCTGAGTGTGAGTTCGTTGGCGACTTGCTGGGTGCGCAGTCCTCGTGCGAAGGCTTTGAGGATTTTGAGCTGAGCAGGTGTGGCCATTTCGATGACACGCTGGCAGCGCTGGCGTTCTTGTTGATCAAGTAGATCTTGCTGTTCCTGTTCGGCGGTTTTAAATGAGGTGTTGCCTGGCGTGATGTAAGCTCCCAGGGTGATGAAGGGACCGCGAATCAGTTTGACGCCAGCCTCTTCTGCTACATGCATGCGTGCTCCGTTTTTGACCTGCGCAACGGTAGTTTCGGGTGTATGGATATGCCAGATGTGATCGTGACGATCAAAATTGAGGGCCGCGACGGATATGGCAAGCAAGGACATGAGCCGCCGACCACCAGTTATGGATAGATGGATGTGATGGCCCTGGCGTTTGAGATCGACGATTAGTTGATGGATTGTTTCCAGGGTGGCGTCGGCGTGCTGGTCGTCAACGATATCGTCGATAGGATCACCATCCATGCGCAGGATGTGCGATCGAAAGTGGATAACGCGCCCGGCTGCTTGATAGTAATCGTCTACGAACTCGGCTTGCAATTGTTTAAGGGAGCGTTGCAGTTTTTCAGTGGTCGCTTTGGGATGCAGAACAATTACATGGCTGATGGGAAAATTTTTGAGCAGGAGATCAAGCGTAAAAGTGACAACCTGGGGCTGACCACCCAGCGTTGCGAGGAGAATATGAGGACGATCTGGCACGAGTCTCTTCCTATCTTCCATGTTGACTAGTGATACAAAAGGAGTTGTTGAAAGAATGAATCCATTACCCGCAATTTTGATTGGTGGTCCACCACATGCTGGAAAATCAGTACTTTTCTATAGTTTAACACATGCACTCCGGGAGCGTAATATACCTCATCACGTCATTCCAGGGCTTTTTGGTGTACCCATTTTACCGCGAAAGCTTCCCAAGAAGCAATTGAATTGCTTCTTGGGGGTGAGCACAAAAATGCCGCATTTGTGAAGCAACGTTACGAACAGCAAGCCAATCCATGAGAGCTAAGATCCCTCCGTTCAGAGCTGCAAGTGCTTGTGGTGCATTCTT
>NZ_BIXY01000064.1 GCF_008326305.1 Dictyobacter arantiisoli
GCAGTCGTCGCAAGCAGCGAGAGCATCAAGAGAGTGCTATTCGCCGTATGCTCTGCCGCCAGTTTGGTTTGGATGAGTCTCTTCTTTTCAATTGTTCAGGTACGGTAAGTTAACGCGTATGGGCACATGCCCTGGTGGCGCGTGCGCGTGGTCTACATGTTAACAGTATTACGCTGTTTCTCTTTGGCGGGGTCTCTAATATTGAACAGGAGCCTTCGGCACCAGATATTGAGTTTCAGATGGCAATGGTGGGACCCCTGATAAGTCTGGCCCTGGGCGGACTGTCCTGGCTGCTACTATTGATCATGGGAGACAAAGCATCTCCTCTGAGCGCTATCCTTGGTTATCTAGCTCTGGCCAATGTTTTCCTGGGGGTCTTTAACCTTATTCCAGGCTTTCCATTGGATGGAGGTCGGGTATTGCACTCAATCATCTGGAAGTTGAGTGGAAGTGTACGCGCCGCTACGCGGATTGCTACTCAGGTAGGACAATTGATTGCATACTTTTTTATATTTATTGGCCTGCTAGCCTTCTTTCGTGGCAATTTTCTGGATGGCTTATGGATAGGTTTTATTGGTTGGTTTTTACTGAGTGGAGCGGCCACGGCCAACACACAGAGTATGTTAGAGACGATGTTCAAAGGAGTGCTTGTAGGTGATGTCATGAATCATAGTCCTGCCATGGCACCTGCCAATATCTCCGTACAAAAATTAGTGGATGAATTTTTGCTGCCCCATGGTTGGCGCAGCGTTTTTATTATGCAGCAGGATCATCTAGCTGGTTTGATCGCACTCAGTGATATCCGCCATGTCCCCCGTGAACAATGGAACCAGACGCCAGTAGGCATGGTGATGGTGCCAATGGAGCGTTTGCATGCCGTTACTGCAGAACAAAGCCTCAATGATGTTTTACCTCTGATGGTTCGCCAGGATCTTAATCAGTTACCAGTGGTGCAGGAGGGTCGGTTGGTAGGATCGATCAGCCGTGAGAATATTATGAGCTTCGTTGAGATTAAGCGCGGCCTGGGTCTGGATCAAGGGAATGCATAGCCGTGTTTATTGCATGATGCCTTTCTCCTTCTACGGAGCATGTATGCTAAGAATGTGTCGGACTCCCAGTACCATCGGGATCTTACTGTTTGACCTGCTGGCAGGCGCATGCGCACCTGCGCCCTTTTTAGTGTGTAGTGTCGGAAAACTGAACCGATAGCCGACAATCATCCGACTGTAATCATCTTCGATAGCCGTGAGGTAGGGCTTGTTCGGCTTGCCTGCTTCATCAAGCAGAAGAATGGGAAACTTGCAATGATCCGCTCACGAAATTCCAAAATTTACACCTCAGTGACTCAAATTCTCTATTTGAGCCCCTCCAAAATCGGGTCAATTCCAAGTTTTAATCGACACCGATGGTACTGTTAAATTGACTTTCATCATGTCTTGCGGACTCCTTTTTAAGAAAGAGCCTGCAAGACATGACCCAACATTTCACTACCACCTATCCTTAGAGCGCTCTTTTTTAAATCACACTACAAGGCTGTCCATTAAGCGTAAACGCAGTGGGATTGGTGTTGGTCCCGTTCCAGGATGCATTATAGCCTGGACTGACAGAAGCTCCAGGAGCAATGGATGCATTATAGGAGACATTGACAATCGTAACAGAACTGCCTAATTGGGAGAAGGTCCCATTCCAACCTTGCGTAATCGTCTGCCCGTTGGCGAACGAGAATTGCAAACTCCAACCATTAATAGCCGTGCTTCCCGTGTTTGTGATGGTCAGGGTACCACCAAATCCCCCAGGCCACTGGCTAGTTACCGCGTAATGCACAGAACACTTCGCACCAGAAACCGGTGTTGGTGTTGGCGTCACCGTCGGTGTTGGCGTTGGCGTTGGCGTTGATGTTACGCCACCCCAGCCGTACTGGAGCCGATCGAGACCGGACTGGTTGGTGATGCTCAGTGAGAGATTGGTACCACTGCCATTGAGTGACGTGATCGCACACGATGCGTTCTCACAAGGGCCAGGGCCACTCGTTTGTGTAGCTTGCTTGACGCCAGTCCACAGGATCGAACCCATGCCCAGGCTGCGTACGGTATCAGTGATCCCATACAGGTACGACAGATCGTTGTTCCCATCCCTGGGACCATCGTAGTTAACGCCAGTATTCATCGGGACACCGAACTCAGTCAGCACTGCGCGGCTGGCGTAACCACAGAGTGCGTTCTGGAAGTCGGTGACCCAACCTGCCTCGGTGGTGTGCGAGTCACCAAACATACCATAGATATGGATCGATAACAGGGTCCCGCTCAGGCGCGAGTCAGCACCCACCGCGCACAGGTTGGTGTCAGAGTACAGACCTGGAACGATTACCCGACCACGAGGCAAGCCAGGATAGCGTGCCAGCCAGGCGGCCTCGAAGTTGGTCAGATTTGTGGCACTATAGGCATAAGGCTCGTTCATGATATCGAAGTAGAAGTTGCTGTTCCCGCTGTACTTGTTGATCACGGTGTCCCACATAGTGTAGAACGATGTGGTATCGCTGACGGTGCCGCCCTGTAGCCACGGCGCGACGACGACATTCATGCCCAGCGCCGAGGCGGCATCCCACGCTGCCGTGTAGCTGCCCCACCAGGATCCTGACGTGGTTGCCGCGTTGAACGGCAACCGCACCGTGTTGGCCCCCAGACTCTGGAATCCCTTCAGGATCGCGGTCGCCTTCGTGTATGTGGTCGCGTAACTATCTGATGCTGACAGACCCACCGGGACGAGGTTGCCAGTGATAAAGTTGTCATTCGGGTTTGCCCAGTTCACTCCGTGGAACTGATTGGTGTTACTCGCTGCCTGAGCAGCAGGCATATTTCCTGCCTGCGTCGTTCCAAGTAGCGCGACAATCGCAGCTACCATAAGTAACGCACTAAATATACAACTCAGTCGCATCGTGCGTGAATTAAACATGCCATTGCTCCTCCTTGTTAATCAGGCATCATCTATGTGCCTTTGAGTATGAAGAGCGTGCTCTTCTTCTCTGTTAGAGATAATTCTTTTTCTGGGGAATAGGACGCTGTGGCGCTGTTGTTGATATCAACCTCGCTTCAGCGTCCGGCTTGCTTACACCGTTGTACACGTCTTCCCGTTGAGAGCAAAAGATGTGGGTACCGCGTTGCTGCCATTCCAGGCACCATTAAAGCCAAAGTTAGTATTGCTTCCAGGAGAGATCGTGGCATTGTAGGAAACATTGGTCACCGAGACCGATGCCCCGGACTGGGTAGGAGTGCCATTCCAAAGTTGGGTGATCGTTTGCCCATTGGCAAAGGTCCAGGTCAGGGTCCATCCATTGATCGTGGTGGTTCCTGTATTGTTGATCGTCACGCTGGTCCCAAAGCCGCCAGCCCACTGATTGGTGATCGCGTAGTTTACTGAGCAAGCTTGTCCTCCTGTCACTGGCGTTGTCGTAGGTGTCACGGTTGGTGTTGTCGTAGGCATGACAGTTGGCGTTGGTGTTGGCGTCACAGCCGAACCGGGCGTGACTTTCAGCAATCGGGAGGCATGCGCATTGAGCGTCGCACTGAAACTGTTCGTTATTGTGCCCAGATTCGTATGGCTCCAGAGATCGCGCACGCTGGCCGGTCCACTGAAACCAAGGCTACTCCAATTGACGCTCACCGTCGCCGTTGAACCGCCCAGATTGAACAGTCCTACTGTATAGGAACCATCGCCATTATCGGCAAACCAGACCTGCTGCGAACTCGCTTGAGAGATCGGATGCGCCTGGTGACCTGCCTGATCAACTGCGATGACCTCAGTATTGGTAAGCAACGAAAGACCATAGCTGTCCAATGAGGTGAGATTATCTCCAATCGAGAGAGGCGCAGACTCGATAGACCAGAGGGTCATATATGTCTGGCGCTCGTCGTTGCTCAGACCATCCCGTGAGCCATTGCCCACATCCAACGAATCAAGGTCATTCCATCCCCCAGGCTTCCCATCTCCCACCCATCGCGGTGCGTCATTAAAGCGGGACAAAACACTATTCCAGGTTACGAGCGTGGAACAATAGCACTCGACATCCCCATCAATGCGCCAGCCGTTGGTATTCTGTTGCCAGATGCTCACGTTATTGACATCCAGGTTATTCGAGAGGCTGAAGTAAATATTGCGTCCTGACTGTTTCAAGGCGGTTGACCACGCCTGGATATCAGAAATGTCCGCGTCACCCACTCCATCTATCTTGAGAAAATCAACCCCCCAGGATGCTAACTCGTTGGCCCATGAGTTAATAAATGCCTGTGCTCCTGGTTTGCTGTAATTAATGTAGTACATCGCGCTGTTGCCATAATTGTAATTGACCTCGTGCCTGCTTGTATCAGCAATATCAGCCGCGTGATAGCTGGTTCCCTGGATCGGCGTATTCTGATTGACAGCAGCGACTGGAATGCCTGGAGTCAGGTAGATACCAAATTTCAGGCCTAGATTATGCATATAGCTGGCTGTGGCTGCAATGCCATCGGGAAAGCGGCTCGTGTCCGTGGCCCAGCGACCATATTGATCCACGGTTGTGGTGGGATTGAGGTACCAGAAATCGTCCAGGTTGATATAGGTATACCCATACGACTTGAGTGTGCTCGCCATCGCCTGGGCCTGGGTCTTGATCGCCGCTTCGGATGGGTTATTGCGAATGCTACTCCAACTGCTCCAGCCCATCAAGGGTGTTTGAGCCAGGCCATTGTTCTCCAGAGGGCGCACCACGCTGGCATGTACGCTGTTTGCATTGGCAAACATCAGCACTGACGAAAAAATGAAGATGAGCAAGATAGGGAGAGCACAGTAATATCGGATACGATGGATAAAAACGCCTTGGTCTGATTTTTTTTGCATAAAAAGTCTCCATCTCGTTCATACCAGGGTCACATACAGGCCCTGCTTTGCATGACTTTTATCAAAAATCGTACAACGGTTAATAACCTTCAGGTGCCCATGCCCACGTAAGACGGTGCGAACCATCTTACGTGGGGTACTTGAAGAGGATTGAGCATTAGGAGATGCTACAAGGTACACCATTCAGTGTGAACAAGGTGGGATTCGTATTACTCCCGCTCCAGGCACCATTAAAGCCAAAGTTAGCATTGCTTCCAGATGAGATCGTGGCATTGTAGGAAACATCGGTCACCGAGACCGATGCCCCGGACTGGGTAGGAGTGCCATTCCAAATTTGGGTGATCGTTTGCCCATTGGCAAAGGTCCAGGTCAGGGTCCATCCATTGATCGTGGTGGTTCCTGTATTGTTGATCGTCACGCTGGCCCCAAAGCCGCCAGCCCACTGGCTCGTGATCGCGTAGTGCACTGAGCAGGCTTGCCCAGTGATCACACTCGTGGGCGTTGGCGTCGGCGTCGTACCTACTGTGGGCGTTGGCGTTGGCGTCGTACCTACTGTGGGAGTCGGCGTCGGCGTCGTACCTACTGTGGGCGTTGGCGTTGGTGTCGGTACCACTCCTGAGCCGGGTAGACCGATTGTCGCCGAACCGAGTGCTTTATATGATGTGGCCGCCTGACCAGAGACCGACGCAAACGGTAAAGATGAGTTCAACGTATTCGTCTGCTCGACCAGGTACGAGTGATTGGCTTGCAGTGGGATAGTAAACGTGCCAGCCGTTGTTGGCGCAACCACCACATTCCCACTTGTATTGTCCATAACTTCCACACTCTGGCCAGACCAGGGATTGCGGATCGACTGATTTGTAGTTGAGCCTGCCTGAATGCCTACCGTAATCAATGATCCATGATGATATTGCACCGAGACCTTGCTATTGCCATGGATATAGACCACTCCATCGGCATCCCATGTCGATGGCCACGCTGGGGTGATACGCAGGAGATCATCGTAGTCCTGCACCAGCGCTTCTTGCAACGTTGCCGCAAGAACCCCTCCCTGTTCTACATAAGGCTCCTGCGTATTGCTTGTCGACCAGAGAGCCAGACCTGATGGGAGCACTTGATATGTTTTGACAAGGGTGGCTAGCGTCGAGGCAACTTCGCTGGATAAGCCCAGGCGTGCGGCCTGTAACGGGTCCAAACTCCAATCCGGTGAGGTCCTGGTACTGCGACTGTTGTAGGATCTGACCGCCAGACTGGTTAAGGAGCTATTGTCACCAATCAACCCATACGGCCAGACAGGCTCTAAGCCCAGATTCTCAACATTATGCCGAGATGCTGCTGGTTGATAGGACGGCGCAATCATATCATTGCCTGCTGCATCAGCACTGGGTGAGAGCAATTGTTGTTGCGTTGCGGTGTCTGTTCGAGGATAAGAGAGAATGTGGGGAAGCGCCGCCTGCAACTGGGAAACGAGAGATGAATCACGATTGAGGATCGTCGCTGCCTTGACAACAGCAGGGAAAAGCGCCTGCATCGCCGCGATATCTGTCGTCGGATCATTAACATCCCATTGCGTCTCATGTGCATTCGAGGGCTTGGTGTGCAGATAACCATCCGATCCCATCGAAGCATACGAGAGAAGAAACTGTGCAGCGGCTGACATGACCGGATAGTTGGTGCTCAGGAACGTCAGATCTCCGGTGTAGAGATATTGTTGCCAGATCCACAACGCGACCTCAGAACCCGATGTTAAGGTGCGTGCATTGAACGAAGGACTGATAGTCGAATCGCACGAGGCATTGGAGGCTCCATACCCTGTCCCAACACCGTAATAGCCATTCCCATTGAAGCGCATCGTTTCGGGAATACAGGCTCCGGCGTGTCCTCCCATGTGCTGGTTGGTCCAGGTTTCGATATTCGAGAGATTCTGGCTGTACAGTTGGAAGTAAGGAGTATTGAGCGCGAAAGCTCCAGCCCCCATGTTTGCATCCACCTGCATGCGCAGATTCCATTCCCAGTAATCAGATGGCACCCACTGATGCGAATCTTGCGAGTACGAAAACAGGTCACCAACGCCAGCTTGCGAACCGGGGAACTGCCCACGACTCTCTGCTGCGGCTGTGTAGAGATTGACCATCCGAACGTTTTCAAAGTATTGGGCCGCGTTGTCTGGAGAGGAAAGTTTCATCAGGCCAACCTGGCTCCAATAATTGTGCCACCAGCTCAAATGAGCACTTTGTAACGAGGAGGAACTCTGTTGTGCATCGTTGCTTAAAAAGCTTTGTGCTGTTGACATGGCATTACCACCGGTCCAGGCTGGTGCGCCAGCAATCACGCGAAATGTGCCATCAGCATTCGGCTTGAAGGTGACTTGTACGGTCTCCGAATTGACCACGCTGGCCTGCACATTCTGACCGTTCGCGGTTAAGGCAGCCAGGGTTCCAAAGGTGCGACCGGATGACCCGGGGCCACCGTTATCGACCCATGTCTCAGCCAATGTGGCTAGCGAGCCACTTGCGGCAGTGCTCGGGCTACGTCCTGACCAGAGATGGACCTGGACGGTCTGCGTCTGCGTCGGATTTGCGCCCGTGACATCGACGACAAGTTCATCTTTATCTGCGCGAACATAGCTACGTGCAGTGATACCGTTGCCATGTTCAACAAACATACCATCGTACAAGTTGACCATACCTACATAGTTGCTGGCCCCGCTCATGTTTGTTAAGCTAGAAAGGACGACCTGACCAACTGCCTTCCGGTCGGGGAAGGTGTCTGTGCGATTCAACTGGACGGTCAACCCATTGGCGCTCCATGCGGCTGCGCCCAACACCCCATTGCCAAGAGGCATAGACTGATCTGGCTGGAGGTTGGGCGCTTGCAAAATAACGTTTGAGCGCTGCACGATGCCTGGAGTATCCATAGCAAGCTGTCCGTTCTGCCACGCAGTTGTATCTGTGGAAGCTTGCGCAATACTAGTCCATATTGGGAGAGATACGACCAGCACGGCTATTATGATTATGGGAATCGTGCTTTTGATACCCAAAAGGTGTAGCCACGATGAAGGGTGTTTCTTCATGAAACAATAGCTCCTTTGATACCCAAAAGGTGTAGCCACGATAAAGGGTGTTTCTTCATGAAACAATACCTTTTTTTGAAATTATTTAACTAGTGGTAAAAAGCAACCAGATCGCTAGATTGCTTTCGGATGGATAAGAGAACGCTGCCCAATTTCCTTCTCCATGATTTGTGTATAAGAGTCAAGGATTTGTGTATAAGAGTCAAGCCTCAACGTTGGGTCTGCAATTCTGGACGCCTTTGAAAAGCCATCGCGTGCTCTCCCTCCCTGAGCACGCGATGACCGAGAAAAACGATTAGACGACGCTACAAGCCGCCCCATTCAAGGTGAAGGCGGTCGGTGAGCCATTACTTCCTGCCCACGAGCCGTTAAAGCCAGGAGGCGAGTTCAAGGTTCCCCCCGCGGGAATAGAGCCATTGTAGGAGTCATTGCTAATGGTGACCGCACTGCCACTTTGCGTTACTGTGCCGTTCCAGAGTTGGGTGATCGTTTGCCCATTGGGAAACGAAAACTTCAGGCTCCAGCCATTAATGGCTGTTGAACCGGTATTGGTGATCGTCAGACTTGCCCCAAAGCCTCCCTGCCACTGATTGGTGACCGCGTAATGCACACTACAACTGGCACCTGAGACAGGTGTAGATGTCGGTGTTGGCGTCGGGGTAACTCCCTGGGTTGGCGTTGGCGTCGGGGTAGCTCCCTGGGTTGGCGTCGGCGTTGGCGTGGTTCCGCCAGTACCACTGAGCACATAGGTGACCAGTGAGCGAGCAGGAATGGTTGTGCTGAAGGAACCACCATTGACAGAGGTAGATGCTTGCTGAGCCGTATGACTGGAATTATTGGTCAGATAGGGCGTCACCGTTGTGCCATTTGCCACTCCCAGGTTTTGCAAGGAATAGGAGGCCGTAATTGCGTTGTTGGCGGTGTTGAGTACCACAATGGATGTTGTTCCATTGGTATTCTTGTACGCACTCACTTGTAGGTTATTGTCTCCCGAACTGGCTCCAATGCGGACAGCGCCGGGACGAATAAAGCGGCTGTAGTTGGCAAAAGCCCACAAACGGCCTGTTGGAACAACTGTTGTCCCGTTGAACTGGACCAGTTGCTCGTTATCGGTGCCATTAGAAGCGCCCCACCAGTAAAGAAACGCGCTCAGATTAGCCGAGGTCAGACCAGTGGAAATGTTCTGTGCCCAGGTCAAACCGGAAGCGTCACTGCCATCGTCCCAAGCCGAATCAAAATTGTCAAATGTGGACCACTCTGTCTCCCAGGCATGGTGGCTACCTAATCCAGTAATCGGGAAGGTCGGTCCACCGGCATACCCGTGGCTGGAGAAGATGCTGAATGAAGAATTGGCGGCAGCGTTATTTTCGAGTCCGGTGGCGTAGCTTTGCGCCGAGCTCCAACCAAGCACATCACAACACACAATCTTTGGACTCAGCCCCGCTCCCCGGACGGCTGATCCCAAAGTCCCAATAAAGTCAGCCGCTTGCGTGGGATTCATGATCATGCTGGAATAGTTCGTCGTATAATTGAGTTCGTTGAAGGCTCCGAGCTCTGTAAGGGGGACGCCAGCACTCTGGTAATCTTTAGCATACTGAACCAGGTAGTTGGCATAGGCTTGTCGCCAATCACCAGTGCTACAGGAAGATGCTCCAGGAGCGCCGCAGAGCGTGCCACCATTCGCCTCGTTCCCGTTGGTTTTCATATAACCAGGAGCACTCCATGCATCCCCATACAACTGCGTGACCCCATAATTTTTCGCCTGTTGAGACATCCAGATCTGCCCCTCACTACTGCCATCCCACCGATATGTCGGCGTCGCACCTGGATTTCCAGGACTGTTGGGTTCGATAGTACTCCCAGAGGCGGAAGGAAGCAGATTGCGCAAAATGGTGAAGCCTGCACCGGTGGTCGGACTGTAGAGCAAATCCAGAATCTGCTTCTGCTCACTAGAGGACAGATTTTGCAAACTCCCGGCCTGTCCAAACGCTTCTGAAAATCCAAAACCATCCATCGTTTGATAGGTAGTTGCTCCATTGATGGTGACAGCAGATGCCGCAGAGGCGCGTTGTTGGAAGAAGCTGACATTGATTACGACACTGAGCAATGCGATGCCAATCAGTACAGAGAATACGACAGGGCGTCGTCGATGATGCTGTTTCATCATGTTCCTTTTCCTTCTTTAGAAGAGGCATTATAACAATGAAAGATGCCTCCTTCTTGCTTCTGAAACTTTCAAGAAGCAAGAAGGGTGATCTTGCAGTCTCCTCACCTTGAACTGGCATCCACATCAAACAACACTACAGGTGGCTCCATTCAAGGTAAAGGCAGTGGGTGAGCCATTACTCCCTGCCCACGAGCCGTTAAAGCCAGGAGCTGAATTCAGGGTTCCCCCGGCAGGAATTGACCCATTGTAGGAGACGTTGCTAATGGTGACCGCACTGCCACTTTGCGTCACCGTGCCGTTCCAGAGTTGGGTGATCGTCTGTCCATTGGGAAACGAAAACTTCAGGCTCCAGCCATTGATGGCAGTTGAGCTGGTATTGGTGATGGTCAGGCTTGCCCCAAAACCTCCCTGCCACTGATTGGTGACCGCGTAATGCACGCTACAACTGGCACCTGAGACAGGTGTAGATGTCGGCGTTGGAGTTGGAGTAGCTCCCTGTGTTGGCGTCGGCGTTGGAGTAGCTCCCTGTGTTGGCGTCGGCGTTGGCGGTGGTGGAGTACTGTTGCCATAACCAGCTGCAACAATATTGGCCTGCACTGCGTTTTCGGTCGCATCCGATGGGTAGCCGGAAGTCATCGCACCTTCGAAGAAGGAACCGTCTGCACCATCGCTGTTGTCGCCGCCAGTGCCCAGGATAATCGCTCCCTGCTTGTGCATGGGGTTGTACCCCGAGGCATTGGGACGTGGTCCACTGTACATCGTGGTCAGGCTACCCGATTGCGCATTGCCCGCTTTGATCGCCCATTGATTGGGTCCGCCGTTCACCATTGCGGTGACGTAGTGAGAAGTGATGCTCTGATCGCCACTGTTGAAACCAACGTTTACTCCGGAAAAAAGACCGTTTTCGAGGTCCGCCATGACCCAGGGGCCATTGCCAGAACCGTAGCCCCACACTCTGATATTTCCGAAGTAGATGGCTTCCATGGTGCCGTTGCCGTCGTCACGGCTGTTGGTCTCGGCATTGCCGTAGTCGAAGCAACATCCACCGTTGTAGTGCGTGCCGTCGAAGATCGCGTATTCGCCCTCTGCATTATCGCCGGTTGCGATGCCATTGGTGGAGTTGTCGCGGTATCCGGTGCCAGAAGGTATATAGACGCCGTAGACGTGATGACCGCTAACTGTCAATGGTAGCGCGCTCGCGTTCGCGAGGTTATCAGGACCGGGGGCAGCCCCACCGGCGGGCGCTTGAGTGAGATTGTTGCCACGCCCGGACTGGTCGTAGATGATGGTGATGACGCAGCTCGTGCCAGCGCAGAACGAATCTTGCGCGGCTGCATTGGCATAGCCACCCGCGCTCAGGACGCCAATGTTCAACGTGGTGTTATCTGAGGCACGTCTGACCTGGTACAGGTTCCCGTTGTAGGCGCTGAATAGGGCACGCACTGTACTATGGGCAGCAACACATGGCGTACCGCCAGATGCATACAGGTCACAGGGTAGCGACCCTGCCGCCCGGGCCTGTGTGCTAGCAATGCTGAGCGCACTGGCAATAATAGTCACAACCGCAATGAGTGCCAACATGGGTCTCCACCTGCGGGAGCACAAATGTTGAGCGTATAAGAGAGATTGTTTCACGTCCTTGTGTCCTTTCAACTAGAACGTCTCATAGAGATCTTTCTCCACAAGCATGGACAAACAGCAGTGTTGTTAGACCCGTTTCTCCGAGACGAATGTCTGGCATAGTGCCAAGTAAATGAGACGAGTTCGCGATACTGCATGAACCAGACAACAAACACACATACAGGCTCTTGAGAGCAGCTAGAGGATAGTGACGAAAGCTGGCAAGGCACGTCCCTATGCTTGAGCTGTTCTTCATGAGCGAAAAGAGGTGATCATCCTCTCCTGGATGATGATTCTAGTATAATGCGTGCAGCGTGCAATATCAATGCATAATTGTTCAATTTTTCTTCACAAAAGTTGCACTTTCATCTTTTAAAAGTGCTCGTTCGCGCATACTTGGAGCATTGCGTGATTGGCTTCGTGCGTGAACAAGATACCTTTTCTTTAGCTCTCCCAGGATCATCTGGTATCTCTCGCCTGAAAAGGAGCCATCGCGTGCTCACACGTACACTCAGGAAAGAAAGCACGCGATGCCCTACCTCTAGGATCAGACGACGCTACAGGCCACCCCATTCAACGTGAATGCGGTTGGTGGCGAGTTAGTCCCATTCCAGGTTCCGTTGAAGCCGGGTGAGGAAGAGGTCGACTGTCCCGCCGGAATGGAGCCGTTATATGAGATGTTGGTAATGGTAACCACACTGCCACTTTGCGTCACCGTGCCGTTCCAGAGTTGGGTGATCGTTTGCCCATTGGGGAATGAGAACACCAGGCTCCACCCATTGATGGCAGTTGAGCTGGTATTGGTGATGGTTAAACTTGCCCCAAAGCCCCCTTGCCACTGGTTGGTAACCGCGTAATGAACGCTACAACCACTGCCGCCTTGGATCGGCGTGGGGGTCACACCGGGCGTTGGTGTTGGCGTCACACCGGGTGTTGGCGTTGGCGTCACACCGGGTGTTGGCGTTGGCGTCACACTGGGAGTTGGCGTTGGCGTTGAGGTAGATACGGGAGTCACGCTTGGGATTGGCGTTGTCCCCACATTCTGATAAGCAGCTTCCAGACCCGCACTTTGTATGATACTCTGGGCAGCGGCGGGCCAATTCGCACTTGGATAGACCATGGGAAGATTCTCGACGCTATTGCTTGCAATAGGAGTATAGATGTTCCCATTGGTTGAATAGGTGTTCGTGATTGTCAAATTTGTCTGTTCACAACAGTTGTTGGCTGAGTAGGTCAACGTGCCGGACGAGACGTTGATCACAGTATTTGTCATCGTGATACCCGCTGATCCCTCATCCATATGGACCCCTTCGGATTTCCCATGATTGGGAATACCATTGAGGTAATTATTGATAAGTGTGGTGTTTGGTTGAGCTCCAAGGGTATAGATGGCACCGGTATCCGTTAAGGCCTGCACCATATTGAAAAAGTCGTTATACGCTACAGTGTTGTTTCCTGCAACGGTGGTTGGGCGTCCAGGAAAAACGGAGTCGCTGGCTCCATTGAAATTATGCCAGCCCCACCCCATGGAAAGACCATTGTATGGCGTATTCTGGATCACATTATGTTCAAAATCAAACTTGTTGACAAAGTAAGCTGCCACTGCCGCATGGCCCAGGAAGAGCACGGCTGTATTGAGTGTTACATTGTCCTTAAATACATCGTTAATGCAGTCACCTTCAACACCCGGAGGAAATTTCTCGTGGGTGCCTCCATCTCCAATGTAAACATGCTGCGGATAGTCAATGGAAAAGGCCGACCCGCCGATATCGTAAAAGTAATTGCCAATAGTTTGGGAATTGATCACATCGTTGCGTTCTGCCAGCCCATCATCTCCAGTGTGTGCAAAAGTATTGCGGGTAAAGGTGATATTCTGGCTACTGTCCACCATGACCGCAGCAGGAATGGTATCAATGGAACGGTAGACATCGTTATGCCAGTTCGACTGGGCAAAGGCAATTGAGACGGTGTCTCCCTGGACAGAAGCTTTCCCATATGATCCGCCAACATTTTCCAGATTCCAGTCGCTGTATGCAAAGTCCAGACCAGAGAAGGTCAGATTCTGCACGCGATTACTGGTGGAGGTTCCTTCGACGCTGAGCAAGGTGTTCAGATTATCGTTGGGCGCAATTACGGTCGCGGTAGCCATATTCTGTCCGGGCAATGCGTCATAGTAGAGGGTTTGCGCTGCCCGATCAAAGTAAAATTGTCCCGGTGTGTTGAGCAGTGAGAAGGCATTATAGACTGTCACTTGTGTGCCACTTCCACAATTGAAACCAGCACCCCAGCCAGCCTGTTCAGCAATAGCCCCATAAGGCTGTTGCAGTTCGGCTACAGTATGACCACCACTGGTGGTAGTTCCTCGAACCGTCACGATGACCTGGTTCCAGGTGCTACTCGTACTCATCTCGATATCGCTAATGTTACTACTTACCTGAGGGAAATCGGAAGGGTTAAATTGGAGGCCATCAGCCTGGGAGCCACTGACCCAGGCCCAACTGGCTTGACCAGCCGTGATAGAATAGGTCCCCCAACAACCCTGGCTGGTAATGGTCTTTGAGGTCATCATTGCTCGACGGTCATTAACATACAAACTGCGCAATTTGTCAGTACGGCTGAGATGGGCTTTATAGATGCTTCCACTGTACTGCATCCAACCCGTTACCTGTGCACCGCCACTAAGCACTGGCGTTTGACCAGAATACGCTTCATAGTATATCTGATGTCCATTTGTACCGGAATCTTTTGGGGTGAACGTGATTGTATTGTTGAGCGTATACATTCCCCCTAGCAGATAAACTACGATGTCACCGCTCATATTCCCATTGACTGTTTCTACGACCTGGCGGGCGTGGTCAATAGTGGCAAAGGGAGAATTGATGCTGGTGCCACTGTTGCTATCGGAACCAGTAGGAGAGACATAATAGGTCGCTTGGACCGCAGCATGCGCCGCCTGTGGGAAAATAATAAAGAGGCTTCCTCCACAAAAAGCCAGGAGGAAGAAGAGCGCCAAACCGCTTCTCATATACATACCACGGATGTTTTGACGTTGCATCGATGAATCCTTTCTTAAGCTGCAACGCTCACTGATGCGTTTATGAGTATAAAAATGCTCAGATCTCACATGGTTAAAAACAAAAAATCCTCTTCTCCTTTCTTCTGCATGGTCGTATCCAATTATCTATGCTCTATATAACGAACAAACGATCCGTCCTCTGTTCGTGCATACAAAAACTCAATCTGAACGACAAGCGGACTTCGGGATGTAAAGATAACTACCTGTTTGCATGTCATCCTTTCTATAAAAAATGGGCACTGTGTGCCGCACCACTTTTTCTTCTCTTCCCATTATTCACACAGTACGAAACGTTTCGCGTGCATTCAGGGACGAGTATAACCAAAAAAATCAGAGAAGTCAAGGAGAGCAACTTTCCGCAACAAAAAGTTCTCACTCACAAAGCCGTCAGTGCCATGAATCAGTCGAGGTATCCACACCTGTTCCTTGTTGCGCAGAGACCAGGAGGAGAGAAAATGTTCGTGTCATGGGCATACCAGCATAAGTTCCCCGCCTTTTTCCAATACGGAGACGTTTCTTGGCATCATACCATCGATCCCGTGCGTACAAACAGGGGAAGAATTTCTAATGGAGCGTTCGCCTCCACAGTTTGCGCTTCTGCGAATCGTTTCGCTATCCAGAAATCATACCAATCGCAGCCTGCTGGGAGGTTGGCCTGGCGTGTTCGGGAATGTGGAGGGAATGGTTGCGAACCTGGAAGATAGTACATCCTGTTCCCATTGTCGTTTCATCGATAACCACTCCAGCATGCCAGTTCCGCAAATAGGCAGAGTCGGAACTTGGGGCGCACGCCTGAGTATAGCGAAGCACAGCGTCCAGCACAACTATGAACCATTTCAGTAGGGCAAATAGGATCAAGTTCCTTTCCAAAAATTTGCGGAACATCCTAGCTGATCAGTTCATACCCGTCATGGCCGCTGTGCTCCTATCATAGCGCAGTACGCGAAACGCTGGGGAATGAGATGGCTCATCGGACCAACGTGTACCTCAACAACCGCATAGAACAAGATCATTGAGGCATCAAACAGCGATATTACCCCTGCATGGTTTTGGAAATTTTGCATCAGCATCTCGCCTTTGTCGTGCACTTGAAGAATTACACCAGTATTTCCACCCTCGAGACATGAAAAGAGAAACAATGTCACTGGCTCAACAACGACGAATCTTCCGTGAACGCTTGGCAGCTTTGCAGGAACTGATGAGTGCCGTTTCAATTGATCAGGGTTGGGTCCAGGAATTTGAGCCTGTATCGGTCTGCTGACCATTCTGACTAAAGGTAAACGAGTAGGTGCCACCCTGGCCTGAACCTATGCTGCTGGCCGTGTATTCCCAGCGCGAGGAGCCCGAGTTATATGTCATCTGGACATTCTGCTGCCCTAGATTCGGGTCAGTATAGTGCACGATGACATAATCGGCTGACCAGCCATTGGGCTGGAACCAGAACAGCGTTTGCCCTCCACCGGAGGTATCCGCGCCCTGATTGTATCCCGGACCCGACGAGGATGAACTGGCGGAAACAACCGGTGGCGGTGGTGCGCTGCCACTTCCCTGTGTCCAGGAATTTGAGCCTGTATCGGTCTGCTGACCATTCTGACTAAAGGTAAACGAGTAGGTGCCACCCTGGCCTGAATCTATGCCGCTGGCTGTATACTCCCAGCGCGAGGTGCTCGAGTTATATGTCATCTGAACGTTCTGCTGCCCCAGATTCGGGTCAGTATAGTGCACGATGACATAATCGGCTGACCAGCCATTGGGCTGGAACCAGAACAGCGTTTGCGTTGAACTGGGAGTATCCGTACCCTGGTTAAATCCCGAGCTACTTGCTGACGATGGCGGTAAAGCAGGCGGAGTGGTCGGTACTGGTACTCGTACTGGTACTGGTATTGGTGCTGGAGGTGAAGCTCCATTAGCGGGTCCAAATGTTATAGCATAGTTCGCATTAGTATCGGTAAACGTACTGGTTGCATCGTCGTAGGCGTAGCTATATGCATTGGGACATTGGCTCTTGAAGTAGGCCGCATAATTAACGGGCCAGGTTGTAGGATTGCAGGCTGCTCCAACGTAAGGTCCCTCACAGCAATATTGGTCCGTGCCAAAGACCTCGCAGGCGCTTTTGCAGCCAACGATGCGTCCACTGGCATCCGTATCCTGTAAGGCTGCCGGGCAGTTGGGATTCAAATCGGTTCCACAGCCTGCAACGCCGCACCTGTATGGATTGTTAGGATCAGGCTGTGCGCCGCCGACCGGCGTGATTGTCATCGGGACGTTAAAGCCATCAACATGACTGACATCATAGAAATCATTACCGCCCCACCCGCTGAGCGTAAACTCCGCCAGCGTCTGAGGTCCTACGCCAGTGGCACCGTTGCACTGGAGCACTGTGCCACAACTTCCTGTCTCACAGTTTCCCGTGCCGCTCGCGTCGAACGAGCAATAGGTGCGCCCCCAGAATCGTCCCTGCCAGTTATCGGCAACCGTCAGCGAATAGGTTGAGCCGGGATCCATGACCCAGCCACCATTGGCAGGCGTAGCAAAGCCTGCATTGGGTGCAGCCGCAGCCCAGATGGTTTCTGACGTGTTGTTCGTAAATGTGATGGTATGCCCACTCGGTGGCGTCGGTGAATCAGCATGGGCTGGTATGAGACTGACAATGAGAAAAGTAGCGATAGTTGTCAGAACTACTATTAATAGTGATAGTATCTTGCCTGGTTTTTTCATTATGAATCTCCTTCAGAATGAAAGCTGCGTATTTTTATACAGATACGTATAGAGTTATAGATGCCAGAAATCTCTGGTAATTACGGAAATAGTTCAATACATGCATATTTGCAATATTCTCTTATAATAGTGCATTAGACAAGGGGGATATAGGGACAGTTTTTCATCTCAATGCGACAACAGAGCAGGTGCTCGTTAAGATGTGACACACCACTCTCTTTTCCAGGACGATCTGGTGCGTCTTCATAGCTACCGCTTGAGTGTTCCTTGCTGTCTCACTCACCTATGCGAACGCGCCAACTTTACCAATTATGGTTGCTGTTTTTTCAAGCAATCAAGAAGTATTTCTAGCAAAAGTATCCGCACTGGCGACAACGATTATCATTGTACCAGTGGCATCTGGCATTTACGCACAACGGTATCTGGTTCGCGGGCTCACTGGTGGCGCAGTGAAATAAAACAAAAAAACAACACGATCATGAAGGTCATTGTAATGAATAGAGAAGAGTATAAAGGAGAAAGAAGCTATGCGTGCAGTCATCATTGACAGGCCAACCGTCTTGAACCCAAATTAGGAGATAGCATGGAGGCACTCTCTACCTTTTTTTGAACGTGTAGCGCCATTCCTAATCACATTCACGGCCTGCTTTGGACGCAGTGACCGTTCCCTAACAAAACTCAATAAATTCTAAAACTGTAAACATTAAGCACAAAATTGAATTTATATGATATAATACGTCATTAACGACCTTTGTTAGATACCTGCCACAATTTATAACCTGAATTGTGCTATCAGAAAGTGAATTATGGCTGATTTTAGCATGCATGCATAGATCAGTATCTTTGTTGGGAAGAGATAAGCCTTGACAATCTTTTTACGAAGGTTTGTAAATGAACAGCAAAAATGTTCACAAAGTGTTTGATTCCCATAGTCTTCGCCATCCTGGTGCATGAGTTTTCGCACCGATGGTGCTCAAACCCTTTTTTATGGTATGTTGCTGTAAATGTGCATAGCACATTTACAGCAACATACCATAAAAAAGGGCGCAGGTGAGCAGCAAGATCCCGCTGGGAGTGGGAATCAAACACTCTCTCAACATTTTTATTGGTTTTCTACGGCAATATACAATACAACTGTTTTTACAAGGTATTATTTTTCCATAATTTACAGTGACTGTACAGTCTTAATAATCCACCTTGTACAACGAACATTGAACTCTATTTAAGTGGGGTACTGAGTACGAATATTCAAAAACCAAATCATTCTAGGGCTGATTTTGTTGATTTACTCAGTTGGCGAGCCGAACATCAGCCTGACCAACAAGCATATATGTTTCTTACAGATGGCGAATTTCGTGAAAAGTCTTTGACCTATGCAGAACTCCATCAGCAAGCTTGTTATATAGGCTCATTCCTTCAAGACAAAATACAACCTGGGGATCGAGTTTTACTCCTGTATCCCCCAGGTGGGCAATATATAGCGGCAATTTTTGGCTGTTTCTATGCAGGGGCAATTGCAATCCCAGCCTATCCGCCAAAAATGAACCATAATCTGGAACGGATTGAGGCAATCTTACACGATGCACAGATAACGGTTGCTCTGACAACTCAGCCGATCCTCACGTCTCTTCGAAACAAATTCGCCGATCATGACTCTGTCCAAAACATACGTTGGATAGCGACAGATGAGCAAGAACAGCAAGCTAGCGAGCAAGATTGGAAAAGGCCAAAGATCACAAATGAAACTGTCGCTATGTTGCAATATACCTCTGGCTCTACCGGATCTCCTAAAGGGGTCATCGTTACCCATAATAATCTTATCCATAACGCTGCTTTCATTCAGAAAGGGATGAGGTTAAGATCTGATAGTTCACTGGTAAGCTGGTTGCCTCCTTATCATGACATGGGATTAATGGGCGGAATATTGGAAGCTGTGTATCTAGGAGTTCCAATTACATTTATGCCTCCAGCAGCCTTTTTGCAACAACCTCTGCGTTGGTTACGCGCCATTTCTCGCTACCACGCTAAGGTAAGCGGAGCGCCTAACTTCGCCTTTGATCTGTGTGTGAATAAAGCTACACCTGAAAACATTGCAGAGTTAGATTTGAGTAGTTGGGAACTTGCTTTTTCCGGGGCCGAACCTATCCGACAGCAAACTCTTGAACGTTTCGCTCGTACATTTGCTCCATGTGGATTCCGTCCCGAAGCTTTCTATCCCTGTTATGGTCTTGCAGAGGCGACACTTTTTGCAGCGGGTAGCTTTCAAACTAATCCGGCACAGCGACATTACTTTGATGCATCAGCTATCGAGCAGGGACAAGTCATCGTACTTACAGCTGAAAGTGCTCAGAGCCGTTCGCTGGTAAGTAGCGGTTATACGACAGAGGGGCAAAAGATTGAAATTGTCGATCCAGAACATCTGACCAGGTGCGCCCCCAATCAGATTGGAGAAATTTGGCTGGCCGGACCCAATATTGCTCAAGGCTACTGGAACAAACCCTTAGAAACAATGCAGACATTCCAGGGATATTTGAAGGGAAGTCACGAAGGTCCCTTTCTAAGGACTGGAGATCTAGGCTTCTCATTACAAGGGGAACTCTTTATTACAGGCCGCCTCAAAGATGTGATTATTATCCGTGGGCGCAATCTCTACCCACAAGATATTGAGGCTGTCGTTGAGAGTAGTCATCCTGCGCTACGCCAGAATTGCTGTGCTGCATTCTCATTGAGTGATGAACAAGGCGAACGCTTGATAATTACGCAAGAGATCGAACGCCATCATCAGGGCTGGGAAAAAGCCGCTATTATTCAGGCCATAC
Source organism: Dictyobacter arantiisoli (assembly GCF_008326305.1). Taxonomy (GTDB): domain Bacteria; phylum Chloroflexota; class Ktedonobacteria; order Ktedonobacterales; family Ktedonobacteraceae; genus Dictyobacter; species Dictyobacter arantiisoli. The sequence goes on from NZ_BIXY01000064.1 coordinate 20,346, forward strand.
GCCAAAAGGTTACTGCTGAATTCGACATTGAAGTTGCGAGTATTGTGCTTCTGCGAGCTGGGACGATCCTTAAAACGACAAGCGGTAAAATTCAACGCAGTGCCTGTCGTCAGAGTTTTCTCGCTGAGAACCTGAATATTGTGTATCAATGGGACCACAAAACAGCGCCATTAGAACCTGTCCAGTTACCTGATGCGAGTCAACCCATAGATGAAAGAAAATTAGCATCACTTCCCCTTTTTCTCCCCAACCAGGCATCTTCCAGTACACAAACAATCGTGAACTGGATCAGGATGCAGATCGCTCAACGCACACACCTTGATCCCAGGGACATTGATCCTTCTGCTCCATTCGTCAACTATGGACTCGATTCTGTCGCCGCCGTTAGCCTCTCAGGTGATTTAGAGCAATGGCTCCAACGCTCGCTCTCACCAACCCTCATCTATGACTATCCTTCTATCGATACACTTGCCCACTATCTTGCTAATCCAACATCTCACAAAGAACAACCACAAAAAGACGATACAGCATCTGTCTATACACATCAAACACAATCAATAGAAACAGATGCTATCGCGATCATAGGCTTCGCCTGCCGCTTTCCTCAAGCACTCAATGCAGAGGCTTTCTGGCAGCTACTCCATGATGGAGTGGATGCAATTTCAGAAGTTCCCGATGATCGCTGGTCACTTGATACGTGGTATCAGGCTGGTCCAACAGTTCAGAACAAGATGAATACGCGTTGGGGTGGCTTTCTCCATGACGTGGATCAGTTCGATCCTACATTCTTTGAAATCGCTCCTCGCGAAGCGGCAAAGATGGATCCTCAACAACGACTCCTCCTGGAGATTGCCTGGGAAACTTTTGAACACGCTGCAATCGCTCCCGATACATTGGCTGGGAGCCAGACTGGAGTCTTCATTGGAATCAGCAGCAATGATTACTTACTTTTACAGCAGCAAAACTCAACGCTCGACGCATATGTTGGTACAGGCAATGCTCATAGTATCGCAGCCAATCGGCTCTCTTACGCCTTTGATCTACGCGGTCCAAGCATGGCTGTGGATAGTGCCTGTTCCTCTTCTTTGCTTGCCCTGCATCAAGCTTGTCAAAGTATACGCGCTGGCGAATGCTCATTAGCACTTGCAGGTGGCGTGAATTTACTCCTGACGCCGGAACCAACACTCACCTTCTCCCAGGCCCATATGATGTCTCCTGATGGACATTGCAAAACTTTTGATGAAACAGCTGATGGCTATGTCAGAGGTGAGGGCTGTGGTCTCGTTTTACTTAAACCTTTAGCCGCTGCACAACGGGATGGTGATCGCGTTTTCGCATTGATTCGCGGGTCAGCGACAAATCAGGATGGTGCCAGCAATGGGCTCACAGCACCAAATGGTCCGGCTCAGGAAATGGTGATCCGTCAGGCGCTCATCAATGCAAATATACACCCGGAGCAGCTAAGCTATATCGAGACGCATGGCACTGGAACTTCGCTTGGTGATCCAATCGAGGTCAATGCACTCAAAAACGTTTTACTCCCACAGCGCAATGCGCAACAACTCTGTCTACTTGGTGCGGTAAAAACAAATATTGGACATTTGGAGGCGGCGGCTGGCATTGCAGGAGTCATTAAAACAATTCTAAGCTTCTTGCATCAAGAAATTCCAGCAAACTTGCATTTTCAGAAGCTCAATCCGCATATTCAGCTTGAAGGCACGCCTTTACAGCTTGCAACAAAACGACAACCATGGCCAAAACAAGAACGGCAACTGGCTGGAGTCAGCGCCTTTGGCTTTGGAGGCACCAATGTCCATTTGATTCTAGAAGCGGCCCCCGACACGATCAATGAGAACATCAATACTAAAATTTCTCCAGAATTACCCGAACGCCCGCAACACTTGCTCACACTATCGGCGAAAAGTCCGGAAGCATTTGCCTTGCTTGCTCAGCGCTACATAACACTATTACAACAGCAACACGATTGGCTAGCACCCAATATTGCCTTTAGCGCTAATACGGGACGCAAACACTTCGCTTATAGAAAAGCATTTTCTTTCTCTTCACATGCACAGCTACTCTCACAACTCCAGGAGGCTGCTAAGATTCCTCCACAAAACACGCTTACTGCTCAGATAAGTCCACCGAAGATTGCTTTCCTTTTTTCTGGCCAGGGGACACAATACGCGGGCATGGCGAAACAACTATATGAAACGCAACCGACCTTTCGTCAGGAACTTGAACGCTGTGATGGACTCCTTCGGGATGTTCTAGAATATTCCTTGATCGATATACTCTATGGGCACCGTGAAAAGCAGACATTACTTGATGAAACCCAATATACGCAACCCGTTCTCTTCTCACTTGAATATGCACTCGCGATGCTTTGGCGCTCCTGGGGCGTTGAGCCAGATATTGTCATGGGACATAGTATTGGTGAGTATGTGGCGGCCTGTATCGCTGGTATACTGAGTTTGGAAGACGCCCTCAAACTTGTCACAACACGTGGACGTTTGATGCAAGCGCTCCCACAGCATGGTACGATGCTTACAGTGCTGGATGCATTAAGTAATTGGACCGACCTTCTCACTCCATTTCAACAAACCATCGCTATTGCAGCAATTAATGGACCTCAGAATATTGTACTGTCAGGCGCTGAAACGGCACTCCATACGGTGGAGCAACATCTGAAACTGAGAGGTATTGCAACTCGCTCATTGCATGTCTCACATGCCTTTCACTCGCCGCTCTTAGATCCAATCCTGGATAACTTTGAGCAGTATGCACACACAATTCCGTTCCAGCCAGCCCGCATACCACTCGTCAGTAATCTTACTGGTGAGGTCATAGCTATTGGTTCTACATTAGATGCTCATTATTGGAGACGGCACACACGTGAAACAGTACAGTTTGCAGCCGGTATCCATACACTGGTAGAACAAGATACTACCCATTTTATTGAGTTGGGTCCTCATACTACGCTTATTACTATGGCTCAGATTGGCCTTGTGAATGCTCCAGAGAAATCAGCTCGTCACACAAAGTGTCATTGGTATACGACTTTACACAAAGAACAAGAAAATTGGCACACATTGCTCGCTACAGTCGCAGATCTTTATACCCAGGGGGTAAAAATTAATTGGCGGGGCTTTGATCAAGATTATCAACGTCAGCGTGTTACCATACCGAATTATCCATTCATACGTCAGCGCTACTGGCTTACTACGAGTCCAAAAACTCTCCAGGAGGAGAGAACAACGACTCAGAGCGTATCAGGAACCTCTCAAAGCAGGCACCCTTTCCTGGATAGGTATCAGTCCCAGCGTGGATCTGACACTATCCATATCTGGGAAAGTCAACTGGATGTGACACGTTTGCCACAGCTACAGCAGCATCGTATACAAGGAATAATTGCCCTACCAATGTTCACCTATGTGGAGATTGCGCTAGCTGCTGCCGCAGAAACCTTTGGGCACAACAACTATCGTTTACACGAACTGCAAATTGCCAAATTACTGTTTCTCGCAGATAAGGGCACACGAAAAATACAATTTACGCTTGAGGAACGAGATCATCAGCAGTTGTATTTTCAACTCTGCAGTCACCTGGACACTCCTGGTACGGAAAATGAAAAGAGTACCTGGACGCTTCATGCTACTGGAAAATTACAACTTGTATGAAAAGAGATGACAGAGTGCAGACAACAAAAACACAATCACGTCCATTAACTGGAGCACCATCGACAATTGATTTTGGGTTAATCTTCTTTTCGAGCAACGAGACACCAGATGAGCAAGAAAAATATCGTCTGGTGCTTGACAGTGCGAGATTTGCAGATCAACACGACTTCTCTTCAATCTGGATACCAGAACGCCACTTCACGGAGGAAGGCAGGCTCTATCCCAGTCCAGCCATTTTACACGCCGCGCTGACAGCTCAGACAGAGCGTATACAGTTGCGAGCCGGAAGCGTTGTCTTGCCTTTACATAATCCCATTCAAATTGCCGAAGAGTGGGCCATGATCGACAATCTTTCGGGCGGCCGCGTTGGCATTTCCTTTGCCTCGGGCTGGCATCCTAATGATTTTGTCTTGAATCCAGACAATTACGCGCAACGTAACGCGACCATGTACGCTGGTATCGACATAGTACGAAAGCTATGGCGCGGAGAAACCATTCAGTCTCGGGCCGGAAACGGGCAGATGGCACAGATTCGTATCTATCCCACTCCCTTGCAACGTGAACTGCCATTTTGGATTACGGCCGCTGGCAATCCCAAAACCTTCGCAACCGCTGGTGAAATTGGGGCAAATCTGTTGACGCATATGTATAACCAGAGCGTTGAAGAACTGGCGGAGAAGATCCAAATCTACCGGCATGCACGCGCACAACATGGTTATGATCCAGCAACAGGTCAAGTTTCTGTGATGCTCCATACTTTTGTGGGAACAGATGAAGAGACAGTTCGAAAACAGCTCCAGGGCCCTTTCTGTGCCTATCTCCGCTCAGCTACCCATTTACTCGATGCGATAGCTTACAGTCGTGGACAAAAAATCGATCTAAGTACACTCACCTCGGAGGATCTCGATGAGTATCTCCTCTTCGTCTTTGAACGTCTCATCTCCGATCGCCGTGTACTCTTTGGCACGCCAGATAGTTGTCTTGATCTGGTGCTGCAGTTACAGGCCAGTGGAGTCAACGAGATAGCCTGCCAGATGGATTTCGGAGTTAAGACAGATCTTGTTCTCAACAGTCTGCCACATCTTACCCGCTTAAAAGAGCAAGCGAATTCGACCACACGCAAGCACGAACAGAACAATATTGCCATCGTGAAGAGGCTGTCTTCAGAGCCACAGACGCAAATCACAACCCGGTTTCCTTCCCACGTTTCTCCGGCAGAATTACCAACATCTGAACTGGCCAGGATACAGCAACGTTGTCATGAGTATCTGGCACCGGCGAAACTCTATCAGCTGCTGGAGCAGTATGGTGTGCAATTGAGTGGTACATATCAAGCCATCAGCGATATCTGGTACACCAGTAATGAAGCACTCGGTATCATTAATACAGCTGAACAAGCTGACGAAATAAACACGCTGTATCAATTGCCTCCAGCGCTTTTGGATACCTGTTGCCTTCTCCTCCTGGCTACGCTCCCCTTAGAATTATTTAGTACAACAAATGCATTCTATCTGCCTGGCGGCATGGGTGATCTCTACATTCATCAGCCTATTCCCAAACATCTCTGGAGCCATGCCCACTTAACTACGCCTCTGACAAGCGAGGGCGAACAAACAATCATAGGTGATGTGACACTGTATACAGATAATGGAATCTGTATCGCAGAGATACATGGACTCCAATTACAGCGTGTTGAGCTTGCAGGCTCTCCATTGCTTCCAACGCTGCCAGCATCAACGCTGAAAAATCTCCTCTACAGCCTACAATGGGAAGAGATGGCCCTCCCCATACAGACAGTGACAACAGAAAAGACTCAAGCAGCAACCTGGCTCATCTTCACAGATCAACAGGAAGTTGGGACACAACTCACAAGCCGCTTACAAACGCGTGGTGACCGCTGTGTCCTTGTTACTAAAGGGAATGTCTTTGCACGGCACTCCAAAGATCGCTATCAGATACAGGCAGCGTCATCAACTGACCTTCAATTGCTACTGGATGAGCAAAAAAATACAGCTTTCGATCATATCGTACACCTCTGGAGCCTGGATGAACTATCACAGGAAACACAGACCGCTGACGAGCTTCTTGCCAGCCAGCAATTGAATCTCGGCAGTGTGCTACATATCATTCAAGCGACACTTACTCAAAATAGTGCTCAACTGCCCAAACTCTGGCTCATTACACGCGGTGCTCAACCAGTTGTCTCCAATGATCCTCTACCTGCAATCGCACAAGCGTCCCTATGGGGGCTGGGCAAGACCTGCGCGATGGAACACCCTGAGTTGTGGGGGGGACTTATTGATCTCGATCCTCATACGTCCGCCTTCACATCTGCTGAATACCTGCTTGAACATATTCATGCAACACAACATGAGAATCAACTGGCATTTCGTAACAATCGTAGTTATGTTGCCCGTCTGGTTCGCAATTCATCACTTCCATCTCCGCTGACGCTCACCATTCGCGAGGACTCCAGCTATCTTATCACTGGTGGTTTAAGTGGTTTAGGGCTTGCTACTGCGCATTGGTTAATTGACAATGGCGCACGCTATCTCGTTTTACTCGGTCGTACATCACTTCAGGTACAAGAAAAAAGGGAACAGCATCTTTCAATTGAGACACACAAAGCTGCCCTGAAAACGCTGGAGGAACGTGGGGCCTCTATTCATTATATCGCTGCTGATGTTGCTAGCACTGACCAGGTGCAGTCAGCCTTTAAAGAGCTAGACACCCAGGACTTCCCTCCAGTGCGTGGGATTCTGCATGCTGCATCTGTCTGGCAAGATAAGCAGAGTCAGTCGCTCGTACGACCATTAGCAACGATTTCAACCAGAGATCTCAGTGAAGTATTACGTCCCAAAGTAGGTGGCGCATGGAATCTGATGCAGATACTCAAACATGTACCGCTCGACTTCTTTATCTCATTCTCTTCAGGGGCATCGCTGCTGGGTTCTGCGTCACAAGGGAACTACGCTGCCGCAGGAGAATTTCTGGATATTCTAGCAGCCTATCAGCGTATGCAAGGTCAGCCTGCCTTGAGTATTGACTGGGGTGCAATTGCCGATGTGGGCTTTGGTGCAACCCCAGAAGGGCAACATGTCCACGCTTACTGGGAGAAACGTGGTATTCAACGTCTTACGCCACAAGTAGTATTCGAGGCACTGGAGCAACTCATTCCACAGGCGTCCAGTCGCGTCGGCGTCATGAAAATGGATTGGGGACTTCTCACTGAGAGCTATCCTCATCTGGCGAACCTGCCGTTGCTCAGTCATCTCATCAATACACAAGAAGATACGCTCCCAGATACGCAACACGCACATTCGCCAACAACGCTGTCACTCGATCAGGTGCTGGCGGCATCGCCACAACAACGCTATCAACTTATTGCAGATCATCTTGTTCTACAAGTGGCTCATGTGCTACAGCTTCCACAGAACCACCAGCTTGATCCCGAACAATCACTCGCCACACTCGGCCTGGATTCGTTAATGGCTCTTGAGCTCAAACACCAACTTGACTTCGAATTTACTATCCATATATCCGTTGTGACTCTGTTACAAGGACCCAGCATAGCCCAACTCACGATGCATATCCTTACGCAACTTGCTGAAAAAGAGCAGACACAGTCAACCACAATCGCGGCCAGTCCAGAAACAATCACTGCTGATACAACGATGGTCACTGCTGATACAGCCCTTACCCAGCAACAACAAGAACACCTTCTCCTACAACTTGATCAGCAAGCACAACAGAGTGTTGCCGAACTTGTCCAAAACCTCCTTTCGACAACACCACAACCAGTCATTGAAAATTCAATCAATCAGCAGCAAACGCAACAATTGGATCAGCTCACCGATGAACAGATCACACTCTTACTTCAGCAAATTGCCAGCGGAGGAAACAAGGCATAATGCAAAATAATGATCTCTTACAGCAACTATCAAGTCTTTCTAGTGATGCACAACGTGCCCTGCTCACCAGATTAATGCAGGCACAATCTGAGCGGACTGAACGCTGGGAGGCCTTATCATATAATCAACAAGCGCTCTGGTTCCATGCCAACCTGGCGCCTGATAGCGCCGCCTACAATCTCCTGTACTCGGTACGTATCTTTGAGGCCATGGATAATGCAATGCTACAGCAAGCATGTCAGCAATTGGCCCGGCGCTATCCTATCCTCACAGCAACATTTGCTGTGCATAATGAAAAACCTGCACAACATATCATCGGGCAGCAAGAGATCCCTATCCAGGAGGTCGATGCGATGGCATGGGATAGTGATACATTGCAACAGGAAATTGTCACCATGAGCAATCAAACGATTGATCTGGCGCAAGGGCCCCTCTTCCGCGTTGTGCTCTTTCGAGACAGTTCCCATGAAACGATTCTGGCATTTATCGCACATCACATTATTGTCGACTTCTGGGCTTTCAATATTCTCATTGATGAGCTCTTTACACTCTATAACGCGGCTAAAACGCACAGCACAGTGGCACTACCACCGCTAATGGGACAACATAACGACTATGTCCAATGGCAACAGGCGCTGCTCGCCAGCGCAACTGGTGAGCAACACTGGCACTATTGGCAAGAAACTCTCTCTGCGCCTCTACCAGTGCTACATCTGCCAACTGATCATCCCCGTCCTCCAGTACAAACCTATCATGGCTCCTCTTTTGATCTCACACTGCCTCAAACACTGACACATCGGTTGCGTGCACTCGCCAGCCAGGAAAAGGTTACACCATTCACGCTGTTATTGGCAGGATATCAGACGCTTATCTTTCGGTATACCAATCAAAATGATATTCTTATCGGGACTCCTACTTTGGGGCGTAATGAAGCCACGTTTGAACGTCTCATCGATGATGTCACCAATCCAGTGATGATTCGCGCCCGCCTGACTACCGGGCATTCTTTTTTACAACTCTTGCGACAAACGCAACAGAACACCTTCGATGCATTAGAACATCAAGATTATCCATTTCCTCTGCTTGTCGAACGCTTACAGCCTGAACGTAATCTCAGCTACCCTCCTCTCTACCAGACAGCCTTTACCTGGGATAAACCACGCCGCCGTACCGGTGCTACGTTGGCCTTCGAAACATTTATGTATGGTCAGCAAGGAACACTATTTGATCTCGCACTCAGTATATTCGAGCTCGATAATGAACTGGTGGCTGGCTTTCGTTACAATACTGATCTCTTTGAGTCTGAAACGATTGAACGACTGGCAAACCATTTTCTCGTTCTGCTGGAAGCAATTGTGGCACAACCTGATCAGCTCATTCGACATCTCCCTTTGTTGACACAACAAGAACAGCTACAGACTGTGCTGGACCGAAATCGCACAGACACGCCACCCTCCCATGCTCGATCTATTCAGCAACTGATCGCAGAACAGGCACACAGCACCCCCGATGCGCTGGCACTGGTATGCACAGAAACCGCACTTACCTATCGCGATCTCAACGAACGTGCCAATCAACTTGCTCATTACTTACGGCGAGAAGGCATAGGACCTGATATTTCGGTTGGGGTTTGTCTGGAGCGTTCATCTGAACTTATTATTATTTTGCTTGCTATTCTTAAGGCAGGTGGCTCCTATATTCCGCTAGATCCACACTATCCAGTGGAACGCATCGCCTGGATGCTTCATGATGCACAACCAGCCATGGTGATAACCCAGAAACAGTTGCGAGCACGTATTTCGACACAAGATCACCGTATATGCTGTATCGAAGATATCTGGTCAGAATTTGCCATTGAAGCAACAAGCAATCCCACAGAAATAACCGGGGACCAGCATACGGCTTATATCATTTACACCTCCGGGTCAACAGGCCGTCCTAAAGGAGTCATGATTAGCCATCATAATGTGCTGAATTTCTTTGTTGGTATGGATGCAACACTCCATGAGGCAGATACCACTGCGTATAAAACCTGGCTTGCCGTTACTAGCATCTCCTTTGATATCTCGGTACTCGAACTTTTCTGGACCCTCAGTCGTGGCTTCCAGGTAGTCCTCCAAACTGAAAACATTGCCACAATACCGATTCATCATACGGAGCAGGCACAGGCACAACAAGTTCCGACGAAGGATATTGAGTTCAGCCTCTTTTATTTTGCCAATGCCGCTTACGAAGAAGCAGCAGAAGCAGGCTATAAACTTCTCTTAGAAGGTGCTCAGTTCGCAGACCAACACGGTTTCACCGCTGTCTGGACGCCGGAACGGCACTTTCACGAGTTTGGAGGACTTTATCCCAACCCATCAGTGATCAGTGCGGCATTAGCGACCTTAACCCAACATATTCACATTCGAGCTGGGAGCATTGTCCTCCCACTGCATCATCCAGTCCGAGTAGCCGAAGAATGGGCACTTGTTGATCAACTCTCTCACGGTCGCACAGGAGTTGCCTTTGCTTCAGGATGGCACGCGAACGACTTTGCCTTTGCTCCCGAAAAATACGCACAGCGCAAAGCCATTCTGGCCCGTGATATCGAAACGGTCCGTGCACTCTGGCGCGGTGAAAGTGTCACCGTCCAAAATGGTACAGGGGACTCCGTTGCCATCCGCACTTTTCCGCGCCCCATTCAAGCCGAATTACCTGTATGGATTACGAGTAGTGGCAACAGAGAGACTTTTCAGTTAGCTGGTGCCAGCGGTGCAAATATTCTCACTCATCTGCTTGGTCAAAATCTCAACGAGCTGGCACAGAAAATTGCCGCTTATCATGAAGCCTGGCATCAACATGGACACGATGCTCAGGGTCAACAGGGACATGTAACGCTCATGGTCCATACGTTCATTGGCACCGATCTGCAAACGGTCCACGATACAGTGCGTGTGCCTTTTTCAAACTATTTGCGCAGCTCAGCCGAACTGATGAAATCCCTGGCACAGGGATTGGGCCAGGACATCAATCAGGTAACAGAAGACGATATGAACGCCCTGGTAGCCCAGGCATTCGATCGTTATGTTGGCACGAGCGGATTAATGGGAACCGTGGAAAGCTGCCTACCTATAGTAGAACAAATTAAAGCTCTTGGGGTTGATGAAATTGCCTGTTTGATCGATTTTGGGGTTGCGGCTGATGATGTTCTTGGCAGTTTACAGCATCTCGCGGCATTAAAGGAACAGAGCAATTATCTTCCTATCCAGTCACAATATGAAGAGCTTTCGGTCTCCCAGCAACTCATCAAGTCAGGTGCTTCCTATCTACAATGCACACCATCGCTGATGAATATGCTTTTGCTCCTACCTGAAACTGCCGATGCCTTGCGTAATGTACGCCATTTATTACTCGGTGGTGAGGCACTCCCTCTGGCGCTGATTAAAAAGCTCCAAAAGCTGACATCGGCAACGCTTCATAATATGTATGGTCCAACAGAGACGACCATCTGGTCTTCTACCGCTCAACTTCCACCAGATATCTCACGGATTGACCTGGGTCAGCCAATCGCCAATACACAAATCTATATCCTGGATGATGAACTTCAACCAGTTCCCACCGGAGTCACAGGTGAACTTTACATTAGTGGTGATGGCGTTGCTCGCGGTTACCTGAATCAACCAGCATTAACGGCTGAACGGTTTCTTCCCAATCCATGGAGTACAAACGGTCAGGCACGTATGTACCGCACTGGTGATCTGGCCCGTTATCTTGCAAACGGAACCCTTGAATACCTTGGGCGCAGCGATCAACAGGTCAAGTTACATGGCTTCCGCATTGAATTGGGTGAAATTGAAACTGTCCTACAAGCGCATCCAATGCTACAAGAGGCTATCGTGGCCGTGCATACAACAGGCGAGACAGACCCTTATCTGGTTGCATATGTCGTTATACGCGCAGGCACACAGCTAGAAACGGCAACCTTACAAGCCTACCTACGCACACGAGTGCCCAATTATATGGTGCCCGCCCTCTTTCTTTCTCTCCCAACGCTCCCCAAAACACCAAACGGCAAAATCGATCGTCAGGCGCTACCGGCACCAGAAAATGCCCAGGCTCTCTCATCCACCACATTTGTCGCTCCTACAACCCAACTGCAACTCCAGTTGGCAGAGCAATGGGCCCAGACTCTCCATCTCACAAATGTGGGCATCACAGATAATTTCTTCAAACTGGGGGGACATTCACTGGCCGCAGTTGAGATAACCACCCACATTCGAGATACATTTCAGGTGGTAATCTCTCTGCGTGACTTTTTTGAAATGCCGACCATTACTGCGCTGGCACAACGGATAGAACAGGAACGCGCTCTTACACAGAACGAAGACATCCATGCAGCGCTTTTAATACAGCCCCAAAAGCGCGATACGGACACCTTTCTACTCTCATTTGGACAACTCCGCCTCTGGCTCTTAAATCAATTAGAACCTGAAGATGTATCCTATCTCCTTCCTATCGCTATACAACTTAACGGAAAACTGCATATTCAAGCGCTCATACAAAGCCTGAATTCAGTCATACAGCGCCACGAATTACTGCGAACGGTCTTCACAACTGACCACGATGAGCCAGTGCAACGTATTTTGCCTCACCTCACGCTCCCGATCAACGTTGTTGATCTGAGTACACTCCCTCCTCAAGCAAGACAACATACGCTAGCAACGCTTTCACAACAAGAGTCGCGGCTCCCCTTCGATCTGGAACAGGGACCGCTTCTGAGAGCTCATTTACTACGCATCAATAAGCAAGAACATATATTGCTCTTTACCATGCACCATATCATCTCGGATGGTCAAAAATCCGCCGATATCTTGATGCAGGAACTTTCTATCTACTATCGAGCCAGGCTGACTGGACAATCTGCTACGCTTCCTGCCCTTCCCATTCAGTATGCTGATTATTCTGTCTGGCAACGTCAACAGCTACACGCTACGCTGTTAGAGAAACAGCTTTCTTACTGGCGTCAACAATTAGCTGGCAGTCCAACATTGCTTGAATTGCCTACCGATTATCCTCGTCCAGCAATTCAAACGTCGGTTGGTGCCCGCGAGGTCATTGTATTTCCACGCCTACTCACCCAACAACTTCAAGCGTTTAGCCAGCACTATAATGGAACACTCTTTATAACCTTATTGGCTGCCTTTCAAGTCTTGCTCATGCGTTATAGCAGGCAACAAGATATTGCCATTGGTACCCCTAGCACGAATCGTGGAGTGGCCGAACTTCAGGGCTTAATTGGATTTTTTGTCAACACGCTAGTCATACGCACAAATCCAGGCAATAATCCCAGCTTTCTGCAACTCGTAACACAGGTGAAAGAAACAGTACTACAAGCATATGAAAACCAGGATATCCCCTTCGAACAACTCGTTGATGCATTAGAAGTTGAACGTTCTCTTAGCTATACCCCTCTCTTTCAAGTTCTTTTCGCCCAACAAAATACTGCTGATGCACGCTTACAGCTTGATTTACCAGATATAACCTGGACGCGACTCAACCTTGCATCAACGACGACAAAGTTCGATCTTAGCGTCATGATTACAGAGCAAGCAGAAGGGGTACTCGTAGAATTTGAATATAGTACTGCTTTGTTTCGGGCCGAAACAATCCGGCGTATGCTGGGCCACTGGCAGGTGCTCTTAGCAGCCATTGTTGAGAAACCTGATCAAAAAATTGCAGAATTGCCTCTCTTGACACCAGACGAGCGCGAGCGTCTTTTAGTCCCGTGGAATACGACAAACAGTTCTCAAACAGCATTTCTGTCGTTCCATGAACGCTTTGAACAACAGGTGGAGGACACACCCGATGCGATCGCTCTCGTCTTTGAAGAACACACCCTGACCTATCGCGAGCTTGATCAGCGAACCAATCAACTAGCACGCTGGTTGCGTACTCAGGGTATTGGACCTGAACGCCTGGTCGGTGTCTATCAGGAGCGCTCGGTGGAGATGGTAGTGACGTTACTGGCGATTGTGAAAGCAGGAGGTGCCTATGTTCCCCTTGATCCAGAGTATCCAGAGGAACGCATTAACTGGATTGTGCAACAGGCTGAGCTTACTCTGCTACTCACCCAGACACGCCTTGCTCAGCGCAATATACGCTGTTCCTGTGAAGTTATCTGTCTGGATAACGAATACCTTCATTGGACACTGGAAAGCTCCGAGCAACTGAATAACATTAGCTTGCCGGAACATCTGGCCTATGTGATCTATACCTCTGGTTCTACAGGCAGACCCAAGGGGGTAACCATTTCACGGCGCGGGATCGATAACTTCTTACAAGCGATGAGCACGCAACCAGGGATGACTGCGCGGGATCGACTCCTGGCGGTGGCAACGATTGCCTTTGATATTGCCGGGATGGACTTGTTCTTACCACTCTGGGTGGGAGCTACAGTCATCGTGAGTGCCCAGGAGGTGAGCCGGGATGCCCACCTCCTGGCGCAATTGCTGGCAGAACAGGCGATCACGATTATGCAAGCAACCCCTGCGACCTGGCATCTGTTGCTAATGACGGGCTGGCAAGGATCACCACAGTTAAAGATATTATGTGGAGGAGAAGCCTTTACTCAACGCCTGGCGCAGCAATTAGAGACGCGCAGCGCGTCAATGTGGAACGTGTATGGACCAACCGAGACAACAGTCTGGTCTACCGTTCATCGGATCAAGGATGTGAGGACTGAGACGACGATCAGCATTGGTCACCCCATTGGGGGAATGCAAACGTTTATCCTGGATGCAAGCCAGAATCCTGTGCCCATCGGTGTGGCAGGTGAACTCTATATGGGTGGAGTAGGTCTGGGACGTGGATATCTCCACCGGGGAGATCTAACCGCCGAACGCTATGTCCCCCATCCATGGAGTAACAATCCTGGAGCTCGTCTCTATCGGACAGGCGATCTAGCCCGCTACCTGCCTGATGGCAGCCTGGAGTATCTAGGTCGAATCGATCAGCAGGTCAAGGTCCGTGGATATCGCATTGAATTGGGAGAGATTGAAGCCGCTCTGGGAGCGCATCCAGCTGTTCAGGAATGTGTGGTATTGGCACGCGAAGATGTGCCCGGCGACAAACGTCTGGTGGCCTATGTTATAGCGCAACCGGGAGAAGCGCTCACTATCAACGACCTGCGCACGTCACTGCAAGAACGCTTGCCCGGATATATGCTCCCCGCAGCGTTTGTCTTTCTGGACACAATACCATTGACCCCCAATGGCAAAGTGGACCGGCGAGCGCTTCCTGCTCCAGAGCATCTACGACCTGAGCTGGCGGAAACATTTGTGGCACCTGGCAACGAGATAGAAACTACTCTGGCAAGGATCTGGTCACACCTGTTGCGGATAGAACGCGTTGGGGTGCGCGACAATTTCTTTGCGCTAGGAGGCGACTCCATCCTCAGTATCCAGGTGGTGGCTCGGGCCAGAGAAGCGGGACTACACCTGACACCCAGACAGCTCTTTCAGTATCAGACGATTGAACAACTGGCGACCATACTTGCAATCCAGACAAATAACTTGCCTGAACTTGCCTATCAACAAGCTGAAATCACTGCAGAAATTGCGCTCTCGGATTTTCCTCTGGCACAACTGACACAAGAGACCATCGATCAATTGGCGATCGAACCAGGACAACTCAGTGACATGTATCCACTCTCAGCAGTCCAGGAAGGCATGCTCTTCCATAGTCTCTATGCGCAGACTGCAGGCGTTTATATTGAACAATTCTCCTGCCTGATTACTGGTCAGCTAGAACAGGAGCTCTTTGCCCAGGCCTGGCAGCACATAGCGATGCAACATGCTGCGCTACGCACCACCTTTCGCTGGGAGGATGTAGATGAACCATACCAGATTGTCTGGTCACAGATCTCATTACCCATTGAGTCGCATGATTGGCAACACTATACTCCACAGCAACAACAGAACCTGCTAGAAACATTTCTATCTGATGATCGCGCGCGCAACTTTGATCTACAACAGGCTCCTCTTATGCGTCTGACGTTGCTTCGTCTGGACGGTGAGACAACGCGGATGATCTGGACATATCACCATCTTCTCTTAGATGGTTGGAGTCTACCACTCATCCTCCAGGGGGTTTTCGATCAATATATCTCTCTGCGTCAGACAAAAACGCCACACGATGTATCACGTCGCCCATATCGCGACTATATCGCCTGGCTGCGTCAGCAAGATGGCAAAACGGCTGAGGCTTACTGGCGGCAGCAACTCGCTGGCTTTGAGGCGGCAACGCTATTGGAGATCGCGCCAGCAGTTTCCACTCAAATCAGCTCATCAGAGCCGCTAAGCAAACAATCCTATCAGCATATCCAACGCCATCTTTCACGCGCACAAACAGCCCTCTGGCGACAGCAAACTCGTCGCCAGCAATTGACCCTCAATACACTCTTCCAGGGTGCATGGAGTATCCTTCTGGCACGCTATAGTCACCAACGCGATGTCCTGTTTGGAAATGTTGTCTCTGGTCGTCCGCCAACGCTAGCTGGCGTAGAACAAATGGTTGGCTTGTTCATCAATACGGTACCTGTGCGGATTCAAATACCAGATCAGCTCAATGCAATAGACTGGCTCCATCAGGTACAGGCTCAACAAGCCGAACAACATCAATACGAAGTAAGCTCACTGATAGAAATTCAAGGATGGAGTGAAATACCTCGTAATCGTCCCTTCTTTGAAAGCTTGCTGGCATTTGAAAACTATCCGCTCGATGTGACAAGTCTCGGTCAACAAAGTGAGCTCACCATCACAGAGGTCTCGCTAGCAGAACAGACAAACTATCCATTAGCACTTATGGTCACTGGCACAAGCGAACTTACGCTCCAGATCACCTATGATCATCAACGCTTTGCGACCGATGCTATGCAGCGTTTGATGGATCATTTGATAGGAATCATTGAGCAATTCGTGCATACGCCCGAACTGCCACTCACACAGATCTCCTTACTTACGGCAGAAGAACGAAGGCAACAGCTCTACGCCTGGAACGATACGGATCGCACATTCGCAACGAATATCTGCCTCCACCAACATATCGAACAACAAATGAGACGACAGCCCGACAGTATCGCCGTACGCTTCGAAGAAAGTCAGATCAGCTATCAGGAGTTGGATGCACAAGCCAATCATCTGGCCGCACGCCTGCAACAGCACAAGATTGGCCCGGACACCCTCGTGGGTGTCTGCATGGAACGCTCACTTGATCTGGTCATTGCATTACTGGCTATACTCAAAACCGGTGGGGCCTATGTTCCGCTTGATCCCACTTATCCACAAGAGCGTCTGAACTATATGCTCATAGATGCACAGGTCAGCCTCGTTATTACGCAAGAACAATTCCATACCCGTCTGCAAACAGCAGTAACAACACCTGAAATCATCGATTTCAAAGCCAGCGCATTCACAACATCAGCGCATCCGCCACATGTACACATCAGTCCCGACAATCTGGCCTATATGATCTATACTTCTGGTTCAACAGGCAAACCCAAAGGAGTTATGAATAGTCATCGGGGACTCTGTAATCGTCTCTTCTGGATGCAAGAGGCTTACCAACTTACCGCACAGGATCGAGTTCTACAAAAGACTCCATTTAGCTTTGATGTATCCGTCTGGGAATTTTTCTGGCCACTACTTGCCGGAGCAAGTCTCGTAGTTGCTCGTCCCGGTGGGCATCAAGATCCTACGTATCTGAAAAGCCTTATTCTCGAACAGGATATCAGTACGTTACACTTCGTCCCACCCATGCTCCAGGCATTCCTGCAGGAACCAGAGCTTACAGCATGTACTAGTTTGCGCCGGATCATCTGTAGTGGTGAAGCGTTACTACCTGATCTCCAGGCTCATTTCTTTACTATTTTCTCGGCCCAGGCCCAGACCCAGGTCCAGCTTTACAATCTCTATGGTCCCACTGAAGCTGCTATTGATGTGACTCATTGGACCTGTCAATCAACCGCAACAAGTGTACCGATTGGTCATCCAATTGCCAACACACAGATCTACCTGCTTGATCCAGATCTCCATCCTGTCCCCATCGGCGTGACCGGTGAGATCTACATTGGCGGTACGAATCTCGCTCGCGGCTACTTCCAACGTTCCGAGCTGACCGCCGAAAAATTTTTACCCAACCCTTTTAGTAACGAACCTGGCACACGCCTCTATCGTACCGGGGATCTGGCTCGCCAGCACGGAGATGGTGCGATTGATTATCTAGGGCGTCTGGACCACCAGATCAAGTTACGAGGCTTTCGTATCGAGTTGGGCGAAATCGAAGCGCAGTTACGTGAACATACAGAGATCAAAGACGCTCTGGTGCTCCTCTATGAGGATGTGGTGGGACCTGCACTGATAGCCTATGTTGTGCCACACACAACGCTGACAGCCTCGACAGAACAACTACGTGCTTATCTACGCCATTTCTTACCCGATTATATGCTACCCAGCACTATCATGACGTTAGCAGCCTTTCCATTGACCGGTCATGGAAAAATTGATCGCGGAGCATTGCCACATCCCGATCGCTATCAACAAGCGACGAAGGCAACCTTTGTTCCACCACAAACACTGATGCAACAACAACTTGCAGAGATCTGGTCTCAGCTTTTACAGCTCCCACAGATCTCGCTACACGATGACTTTTTCGAACTCGGAGGCCATTCATTACTGATAACGAAACTCGCTACACGCATTCGGAGCACCTTCGAAGTCAAGGTACCTTTACGCGATCTCTTTGAAGCGCCAACGCTCGCAAAGATGGCGTCATGCATCGAACAGATCCAAAATGAGCTCATTATGCAGGCGGATGATGACAAACTCATGCAAATACTTGCGGCCCTGGATGGTGAGTCGGATGATGATCTACAGCTATTACTAGAAGATAGTGAAGAATAGCAATTACAGTAAGAAGAAGTCCTGAAACATTTTACTGTCTTTTTTATATTATCTACACTTAATAGATAATATAGCATTTCTCAAGGAAAATAATACCAATGAGTGATCTCGCGAAACGTCTTGCAGCACTGTCACCTGAGAAGCGGAATGCCCTCCTACGTCGGTTACAACAGAATCAAGTCGATGATACTAGTACGAAACAGACCATTCTGCCGCGTCAACAAGAGGGAAATACATTTCCCCTCTCCTTTGCTCAGGAGCGGCTCTGGTTTTTGGATCAATTAGAACCGCAGAATACTGCCTACAATATCGTGTCTGCGCTACGCCTTACAGGACAGTTTTCGCTGATGGCACTTGAGGACAGTTTAAGCACATTGGTTCAACGGCATGAGACACTCAGGACATCCTTCACGCAACAGCAGCATACTCCAGTACAAATTGTTGCCGAGCCGCAACCTGTCCACATATCCTTGATAGATTTGCAATACTATGAACATTTCAGGCAGGAATCTCTGAGCAGAGCCCTTGTTCAACAAGAACTCCAACATCCTTTTTATCTTGAGACTGGCCCACTCTGGCAAGCTCATGTGCTACGCTTAACCAGATATGAACATATACTGCTTTTTACGATGCATCATATTATCACTGATGGCTGGTCCAATGAGATAATGATCAATGAACTGACCACACTCTATCGGGCATCTATCACCGGGCGACCCTCTACGCTCGCGCCATTACCGCTTCAGTATGCTGACTACGCGATCTGGCAGAGGCAGTGGCTGCAAGGGGAGGTAATGGAAACTCAGCTAGCATACTGGCGTAACCAGTTAGCGGCATCGTCACCACTTGAACTCTCCACCGATCATCCGCGCCCTGCCATGAGAACTTATCGCGGGGCAAGCCAGACATTGCAGTTGTCTCCCGAGGTATCAAAAGGCTTGCAGACACTCAGCCGGCAGCAGAATGTCACGCTATTTATGTTGCTCCTGGCTACCTTTCAGGTGTTACTGATGCGTTACAGTGGGCAGGATGATATCAGTGTCGGAACACCTATCGCTAATCGCCAGCATGCCGAGATCGAAGGAGTGATGGGATTCTTTGTCAACACGCTGGTTATGCGTGCGGATCTTTCTGATAATCCTACGTTTGTGCAGTTTCTCCAGCATGTACGCAAGGTCTGCCTGGAGGCTTACTCTCATCAGGATCTGCCCTTTGAGCGCGTGGTGGAGGCACTCGAAACGGTACGCGATCTCAGTCGCTCGCCCCTCTTCCAGGTCATGTTTGTCTTACAAAGTACGCATCCAATCACGGTAGACCTGACAGACGTACAGATACAGCCACTGAAAATAGAGAGCGCTGTCAGCAAGTTTGATCTGACTCTCACCGTTGCGGAGACCGAGCAGGGTTTGGCTGGCACGCTGGAATATAGTACCGAGCTCTTTGAGGCCGAGACAATCCACCGGCTGCTTGGTCACTGGAAGACCGTATTGGAGGCGGTGCTGCAGCATCCCCAGACCCCCATTTGCGCGTTGCCACTGCTGACAACCAATGAATATGCGCTCATGCTGAACCAGTGGAATGCGACCCAACATGCTGATCCGCAACCTCTGTGTCTCCATCAGCGCATTGAACAACAGGTGCAACAGACTCCCGACGCCATTGCCCTCGTTTTCGAGGAGCAATTGCTCACCTATGCAGAACTCAATCGACGGGCCAATCAGCTCGCGCACCACCTCCAGCAACAAGGGATCGGTCCAGAGGCGGTCGTCAGCGTCTGTCTGGAGCGCTGTCCCGACATGGTCATCGCCCTGCTAGCCATTCTCAAAACGGGGGGAACCTATCTCCCCATGGACCCGGCCTATCCCGTGCAACGCCTGCAGTATCTCATCCACGATGCTGCTCTCTCGCTCGTGCTCTCTCATGCCTCGCTGCAGGATCGCCTTCCCGCAGCGACGAGCCGTCTGCTCTTGCTGGATCGCGCCGCAGCACGCTGGCGTCAGGAAGCTGACGACAATCTGACCACGGCCATCCCTCTGGACCAGCTGGCCTACATCATGTATACCTCTGGCTCGACCGGGCAACCCAAAGGGGTGATGATCTCTCATCGGGGATTGAGCCACTATGTGGCCTGGAGTCGGCAGCATTATGCACAGCAGCAGGCGATCGACTCCGTTGTGCATACCTCGGTGGGCTTTGATCTCACGGTGACCAGCCTGTTTGTGCCGCTGGTGACCGGGGGAAAGGTACGCCTGCTCCCAGAGGCTCCCGGCATTGACGC
>NZ_BIXY01000065.1 GCF_008326305.1 Dictyobacter arantiisoli
TTTTGCTGCCAACGCTTTTCCAGGTCTTCTGCATTCATGATCTCGCCCACCTTTCTTTTGGTGAAATTTCTTACTACCATTTTATTTTACCATTTTGGCGGCGCAAAAAAATGAATGGCACCCTTGTGCCAATGTGCCAATTTCAGAAAAGCGCGAGTCCAGGGCAGGGAATAGTGGCAGTGATCTGGCAATCTGGCGATCAGTTTCGGTTGTGGTTGGTGTTGTCTGGCAGGATTTTCATAGCTGTGGACATAAAAAAAGAGAAGCCAATTGCTGGCTCCTCGTGTTCACCATTTAATAATAACATATCCTGGCCCAAAAATCAAGGTTTTTTGGTGGCAATGTCGGTTTTCTTAGGATTGATCATCGGTGGCTTTCCAGTTGCGGGCTTTGATGGTTTCTTCAGCGACGATACGCCAGCCGCGCGCTACTTCGGCGTTTTTGAGATGGAGCTCGTCAGCAATCTGCTGGTCAGTAATGCGTGAGTCTTTTTTGAGTAGTTCAATTACGCTTTCAGTGGTCGAATGGATAGAGCCATCGGCTCTGGGCTCCATCGATTCAAGTATTTCTTCGCCAGACATATTTATCATAGGATTTCTCCTCCTCTAATCTTTGATACTTTTCTCTTCTACATATTAAACGCACATCTCTTTGGTTTGTAAAAGCCTACCATTTTCGATCTTTCAATGTAGAGATTCTACTTATTGTTATATAATACGGCATTCGGAGCTACTTTTCCATATGAAAAAGATGTGCTTGTTACATATTTACATATATTTAATTAAGCACGTCTGGTTTGATTGCTTCTGGCTGGCTTATTCCCGTTCCTCGGCGGTTTCGGCTCCGTAGAGTTGTCCCGCATAAAGCGGATCACTGGGATGACGACCACGCTGATCGATGCTTTCAAGGATACTGCTGAGTTGGATCAAGGTGCGCTCAATCTGTTGCGATTGACGCTGCACAGAGCGCAATTGTCCTGCCAGTTCATACAAACGGCGATTCAACGCTGGTACATCGGCTTCCAATGGCTCTAATGGTGATAGTGGCGGCTCGTAACGGCTTTCACCTCGGGGTACAGTATAGGTATCAGGTGCAAATGTCTGATTTTGTGAATATGACGACCTATGCGGTTGCGTATATGATTGTACGGACGGCTGGCTCCGCTCTTCTTCACGAGCAGATGGAATGGGTACTGTTACCGAAGCCTGCTGGTTTCTGGCTGGCTCTATGGGAGCGCTCACACGTTCAGTAGCAACATTACTGTTATCAGCAGCCGAAGCTATCCGAGTCTGAGCTTGAGTCTGCTGGGCGCTCTCATCTGAGCGCATAAGTAAAAAAGCTAGCAGCAGCGCGATAGCAGCGACTGCAATTAATCCACCAATAATCATGTCTCTTCCTTTCGCCGGCTCTATTGGAACACGTTGATAAGCAGAAGAATAGATAGGATAGGCACAAAGATTTAGAAGGTATTCATGACTTATGTAACGATTTCATGACTATTCAGTCATCAATTTACCAGATGGTCATATCAAAGTCAAGCGATATGAGAAAGGATATAGAGCATGCACAAAAAAGACCTCTAGACGTCTAGAGGTCTTTTTTGTGCTGGATAAAACTGTCCGGTTTGTTGAGATAGCTCCGCGTACCAGCTACTCTCTGTAGTGCAAACCCGCGGCTGATGGAATCCCATTCGCACTCTGTTCTGCAGAGTTACGTCCATGCATTCCCTCAATGACACCGCTCAATTGAACCAGTCCTTGTTCAATATCTCGCGATTGGCGCTGCAAGATGTGCAGTTGTCCGGCCAGTTCATATAACTGGCGATTCAATGTGGCGATTTCACGCTCGGAATATTGAGATTGGGCGGACTGCTCGGTTGCCCAGGATACTGGCAGTACCTCTTCACGGGTTGGATAATCCGCGATGTTATTTGTATGCTCGTTCTTCGCGTACGCCATCGTTGGGGCTTCTGGAAAATCCAGTTGCTCTAAGGGCTGACTTCTGGCTGAGAGTTGTTGGTCCTTGCGCTCATGCTCTGAGAGAGGAAGAGTCATACTCTTCTCTAATTCTGGCGCTGGCATCGTCTCTTGCTTCTCAATCGCAGCAGGCGTAACTGGCCCGGCAGGTACAGCTGCAGCCGCCGTTACTTTAGCACTCGTGTTACCACCACGTGACGCCAGGAATGCACCCAGCAAGGCGAGAACCGCAATGGCAATCAATCCTCCAATAATCATTCTTCTCTCCTTCGTTCAATGCTTTGATGGATATCTGCCATGACGCTGTCGGGCAGATATCCATCAAAGAGGTGGTGATTACTAGTGCAGGTGGATGGTTGCCTCGGCGCTCAGGCCAGGGACAACATTGTTGCTACCATTGCTATCCAGGGTGATGACAACCGGGACACGCTGCGAGACTTTGCTGAAGTTGCCACTTGTGTTGTCATTGGTTGGCAACAAAGAGAAGGAACCGGCCGTCGCTGCAACGATGGTCTGGATATGGCCTTTATAACTGGTACCGCTGAATGCATCGATGGTAACGTCCACCTCCTGGTTGACTTTCACATCATTGATACGGCCCTCATCCACATAAGCGGTGACGGTCAAGTTATTAAGATTAGTAACCTGGATCAGAGGGGTACCGGCAGCAACGGCCTGACCAACTACGACGCTATCCTGAACGACGGTACCGTCGATGGGGCTGCTAACTTTCACATCCACAGGTTTGCCACCAGTGGCAGGTGTGACCAGGACAGTTCCGATAACTTCGTTCGCGGTGACCTTATCGCCAAGCTTCACTGCCAGAGTGTCAATCTGGCCAGAGCCAGGGCTGGCAACGGGCAGAATTGTACCTGTCACCTGAGCATCATCGATCGTATAGTAAAGATAACTATTGTAGAAGTAGTAGCCTAGACCACCAGCCGCAGCCAGGATGGCAACTACGATGAGGACCGTAACTAAAACAGTGCGACGCATTGTACGCATTCTCCTTCTTAAATGAGGGCATTAGAATTTAGATAAAAAACGTATAAAGTGTATTGAATGAATAAGCGTATTCGGGAATTTTTAGTATTCCCTTCTACCACACAGCATGGAAGGATGCAAGACTTAGACAGCCATTGCAGCCTCTTCCAATGCTTTCTGCTCTTCCTCAGTTAATGACTCGGGTGCAACCTGCGGCTTTTTCTTGAAGCCACCCACGAAGATTGAAGCGAAAACTGCTACTCCAATCAAGATGAGCGTGAGCCAGAAGGTATCGCTGATCGATTGCACATAAGCCTGTCGCTTAACCAGTCCAGAAACCTCTTTAAGTGCGACCGCCATGGCTTGCTGCATCGTAAACCCTCTAGCCATAAAGCCAGCCTGAAGCATCTGGATCAAACGTCCCAGAGAAGTGTCAGGAGAGGACTTTACGGCGATGTTGGCGTAGTGCCTGGTGGTCTGCGATGATACAAAGGTAGAGATGACTGAGACTGCCAGCGAACTAATGACAAAACGGAAGGTCGTATTGACAGCTGAAGCCTGCGAGAGCATCTTTGGCTTGATCTGCGACAGACTGGCCATCATCAATGGCTGCATACAGAAGCCAAGACCGAAACCACGAATGCACAGGGCAATTTGCATTTGCAAAATTGACTCATAAGAATTGATGAATGTAAGCATGTACATCGCAAAACCCATTACGAGCAAGCCCGGAATTACGATGGTACGAACACCCATTTTATCAACCAGCCGACCACCAATGACTACAGCAACCATCGAGCACAATGATTGCGGCAACAGGTCAAGACCTGATTGGAAAGCGCTCAGCCCACGTAAGGATTGTAAGTAGACCGGTATAACAAATAGTCCACCATACAGAGAAAAAATTACTAACGAGCTTGCGATGATACCGGTGGTAAAGGTCATGTCGCTAAAGACGCGCAGATCCAATAGAACCGGCTTCTCTTGCTTGACACGCTGCAACTCCAGGAACACAAAGATGATGAGGAGAATTACGCCACCACCGATACATCCCATCACAGTTGCAGATCCCCACCCATCCGAGTCGGCGGATGAGAGACCATAGAGCGTGGATGCCAGACCAATGCCAGCAAAAATGAAGCCCCAGAAGTCAAATTTGACGCGATGCGCGGGACTATCGTTTAAAAAGACCATCGCGGCAATCAAGCCGACAATACCAATTGGCACATTGATATAGAAAATTAATTGCCAGCCGGAATAGGTTACCAGATATCCACCCACGGTTGGTCCAAGGGCAGGGCCTAACAACAATGGGATACCCAGAAAACCCATCGCGGTACCGCGCTCGGCCGGAGGAAACTCCGAATAGAGCAGGGTGATCGCTAACGGTGAGATAAAGGCTCCGAAGACGGCCTGTATCACACGGAACGCGATCAACGTTGGGAGGCTCCAGGAGATACCACACAACGCTGAGCCGATAGTAAAGCCAGCCAGCGCGACGAGGTATAAGCGCTTGTTACCAATGCGACTCGCCAGATATGCAGTCAATGGAGTGGCGACACCCTGGGCCAGCGTATACGCTGTTAATACCCACTGCACACTGGTAAGGCTAACTCCAAAGTTAGTCTCTAATTTCGGAATGGCCGTATTGACGATGGTACTATCCAAAATCGTCATGAACAATCCGATTACGATCACAATCGCAACGATCCACTTATACGCAAGTCCCCCCGTTTTTTCGGCCGGGGGCGTTGCAATAACTTGCATAATATCTAACTCCTTAATGACGTCTATTAGCTATTTATCTATCTATAAAAATGGAAAGAACATATAAAGGTATTGACAATTCTGCTCCGCCTGATGACAAGCGCGACATGGCTTGCCATCAGGCATTTATATGTTCTGTTGATATGTTGTCCTTTTCTTCTGCTGACAGTTGGTAAGCCTGTGAAGAAGAAGCAGGAGCCGTAATACCGTGAAAGTAGATACATTTCAAATAGCGCACGAGATCCTCATGGCGGACCTTTTTACCACTGCGCAAGGTTTTGAACAAACGGGACATAATCATCCCGATCAAACTTTCCAGCATCACCTCGGTCGGCAACATCGCATTAAAAACGCCATTGTTCTTACCTTCGTCGAGCAAACTGAGCATATTCATATGAATAGTATTAAAGGCAGCTTGCAACTGGGAATCCAATTCCATGCCAGTATCGATGCTTTCACGCCACATAAATATCAACATATGTTTTTTAGCGATCTGTCGACAGATTTCATCGACCAGATGAGACAGGCGTATGTCTACGCTCTCTTGCTCTTTGAGAATCTGCTTCATAGCATCTTGCAAGACCTGGAGTTCCCGTTTGAAAAGAGTCAGTACAAGGTCTTCCTTACTGGCGAAATGCTGGTAGAGCGTCCCTTTGGCTACCCCGACGCGCTGAGCAATCTCGCTCATCGAAGTATCGTGATATCCTCGCTCCAACAGCACTTCCTGTGCCGCCTGCAAAACAAGGGTTTCGCGCTCTTGCCTTTGCTTTTCTTTAAGCGATTGATGTATAGTCATCTATAAATCTACATCCCTTAAGTATAATGTGTTGATCGCACCAGTTGTGTTCTGACTATTAAAACCAATTTTTGACTAGATTAATTTCTTTATGACTCCCTGGTCACTAATTTACCAGAAAGTCATAATTCTGTCAAGCAGTCCTCGACAACTCAGGACTTACCTATCACAGACGAACCCACGTAGCGGTTGCCCTCCACGAGTGGAGTTATACAACCAGCTCGCACCAGGCTATAAATCTAAAACCTGTGAAATGCGCTTCTATCGTTCTCTGACGTATCTTCGGGGCAAGTTTATGCGCGACTCCACCAGGTAAAGGGTGCTAGATACGAGTCAACCATCATTCGTTGGCCTGGGCGCGTATGGAGGCTTACAGGGCGTGTTCAGAGGGCCGGGATAGCAGTTCGATGAGTTGCTGCTGATCCTGTTGTAGCCGGGTTAGAAATGCATCCTGGTGGCTGGCAAGGGTAGCTAGTTTCAGGGCGACTTCGGTCGTGCGCTCGTTAGAGAGATCCAGTCCATCGAGCATATTACGCAGGTCGGTGCCCCAGCGTTCCTGCTGACGGCCAAGCTGAGCCATGGTTTGGGCAGTATCTGTGAGGAGCCGGGTTGCCTGTGAGGCCGAGATATTTAGCATTTCTTGCTGTTGCGTGAGTTCAACCATCGGTGTCACCAGCTCTTCAAGTTGAAAAGTTAGCTGGCTGTTTGTTTCTTTGAGCAGGTTAGTGGCGTGATCGACATGCGCAGCTGTTTGTACTATCCCGCTCGTTAAATCCCCCATCTCTTTCAAATACTTACTCCCCTCTATTGACTGCTCAAGCATCTGATCAGCAACTTGTCTGAAGTATTTCATAACCTGCTGTGACATAGCATCATATTTGTTGGTCATATCGCGGGCCATGTTATCCAGGTCCTGAGTAAGATCTTGAGACAGGAGGGAAAAATGTTCAGAGGTGTGTTGCGTCATATCTGCGAAATCACCAGTGATACGCTCAAAGTGCTGAGAGACACGTTGCGTCATATCCGCGAAATCACCAGTGATACGCTCAAAGTGCGCGTCTAAACGGCGAGACATCGTATCAATGCGACGGACAACCACGGTCAGATTATCCGCTACGGTCAACTGGCTCTTAAATTGTGCTAAATAGAGTGAGACCAGGGCAAGCAGGTGAGTAAGATCACTACGGAGTTCCTGTTCTTGCCGGAGTTGCTCCTGTTGTTGACGTTGCAGCCTCTGCGCTGGACCCAGTACCAACCAGCAGGAGAAGAGCAGAAAGGCCAGCACAAAGATCAGGTCGACGACAACCAGCGGACCAATACGCAACCAGGATGGCAATTGTCCATTAAAACCCTGTTGCCACCAGTAGAGGAGTGAGCCACTGGCGTTATGGATAGAGGATGACAGGATAGATGGATATAATTGCAAGGCACGCAACAGGCCAGTGCCAGTGAGCAGTACCGGTAGACAGAGTAGAAAGATACGCAGTGGCTTGGCCCAGAATGCGATATCACGCCCGGATCGTGTGTTTTGCGTGAGATAGCTATGATATTGTGCCAGTACAACCTCCGGCTGGACTATAGCCAGGGGATCGGAATCAGCCCAGGCATTCATCTCAGCCGAGGATTCATCCTCAAGCGCGCTCCGTAAAAAGGTGAGACGCTGCGCGGCCGAAGGATCAAATTCTTCAATACGCTGCGTCATGGTTGTCAAAAGATCAAGCATACGTGTTGTCTCAATCATAATACTCCTTGTGAGGTGGGATCACTTCCATCCGCAAAAAACCAGCGCTCTTTGTCCTCCCAGACGTCTAAGAGCGCACTATACCCATGGACATAGATATGCTCAGCCGCCTCAAACGGGAGCATACATTGTCCTTGTTCCTGGCCCTGCCGTTGAACCCAGCAAGTTGTCTTCCCCAGTGTCGCACGCTGAACGTGGTTCGCCAGATGAGGTGGATAACCTGCGTTACTCCAGACGATCACGGCATGCTGGATGAGTTCTGTTGCAGGCCATCGCCAGCGCACCAATAATTGTGGACGACCAGCTTGCTGGATTAGCTCGACCGTCAGGGCTGTCAGGTCATGCTGCCGAACAAAGCGGAGAGCAGCTTTCTGTAGTTTAAAGGCGTTGAACGTGCTAATATACGGTCGAACAGCTTCAGGCAGTGCGTTGCTAGCAAGCAGTGCACGCTCATAAGCCTTGCTGGCTAATGCCTGTTCAATCTCCACACTTTGCAGGGCACAGGCAATACGCTGGCGCTGCGAGGCCGTAAAGTCGCTAAAAGCTTGCGCAAGAGTAGCATCATAGGCTGCCCGGATCGCCTGCTCATCTTCGCTGGCACAGGCATGCTCGACACGTTGGTACATACTCAGATATGCGCGAGCCGTCTGCACATCTTCCAGCTCCTGTGCGGAAAATAGAAATGTACGCGCGGGAATGGATTGCTGGATGGCCTCATAGGCGTCGATTAACGCGCTGGCGATGCGCTCCTGATATGCCCGCTGGAAGGCACGGGCCCGAGCCAGTAGCGAGCGCTCACGCGGAGTAACGTTCTGACAATTGTTCAACAATCGATCATCGTAGGCAGTCGCAATCTGAAGCGGTCGTTTGTTGGACAGCGCGATACGGAAGCGAGCCAGCGCGCTACGCCGACGCTGCGCAAGTCTGGCCCGTTCTAATAACGCCTCTGGCAGCGCCTGAGCATCAAAGTGACCAAAGTTACTGATCTCTTCATAAGCAGCTGCAATTGCCTCATCGTCCTCGCTCTGACAGACTTGAGATAGTTGCTTAATCTGCTCATCCATCTGTCGTACGCTCACCGCACGTTCCGTCACCGCGCGACTTACCCCTGGCACACCAGAAGCGATAGGATATAGCGAGGATGAGGCTGTGTGAGAACGCTGGATACTTGCAACACTCTGTCTCGGCGCGGTATGGTGGATATCATGGCTATCAGCTACCGCCAGAGAGGATAGGACGCTGTCACGCCGTACATTACTTGTTGTCGGATAGACCAGAGTTCCATCATGCAAACTGGGAGCTTGCTCAATAAATTGAAGTGGAAAACGAACCTGATTAACATCTTGCAGACAGGCCTGTTGGAGTGCATGGATGGCATCTGTCACCTGCGCATTATCCAGGCGCAGCAATTCATGGAACAGTTGGGATTGTCGCGGCTCTTTGAAATCCTGGCGCGTAAAAAGCAGGTTGGTATCCAACAGTTTGTCCTGCTGATCGCGCTTCATATATGTATCCCAGAGTTCGGGGTGAACAGCCAGGGCCGACAATGCTGTGTAGATAACCAGGGCAGAGAAAGCATCCATAGAGGCGTTAAAGGTGCGCTCAGACATCTGTGGATGCTGGTAGTCAGCCTGTCCCAACAATACGCGATCCAGGTGGGCAGCGGTAGGACCAAATTCAGGCAGATAAACGCCATCATAGTCCACCAGGACCAGCGAGTGATCTGGCCTGACCATAATATTCACGGCGGCCAGATCCCCATGCGCCATCCCACAACGTTGCATACACGAGACGAGATACAGCCATTGCTGGATGAGCTGACGTAAGGAGGCGGTATCGCGTTGTCGACAGAACACATCTACCTGCTCCAATAACGTCAGGCCATCGATCCATTCCATATCAATGACGGGATATGCCTGCGCCGTGCTTTTCCCCTGCTCCTTCACCATAATACTGGCATCATGATAGGAACAACCCACGGTGATAGCGGACGCATGGCGCTGAAAGAAGGGTCCCATACGCTCATAGCGGAACCGCATTGTCGCGTTCATTGGAACACGAAAACAGCGTAGAGCACGCATTTTGCCACTGCGAGTGCGAAACTTATAGACGACTGCGAAGCCCCCTTCAATACCCCAGGGGCGCTCGACCGTTCCCAGCGCCGTCTGGCTGGTAACGACCTCAACCTTGCCCTGCTTCAACTCGGGATCGGCTATCCGTAAGCGTGTCGCGGCAAAAAGCATCGCCTCATCATAGGCAAGACGATCCGGCATACCCTTAACCTCTCCACCATTTAAAGTTCACCACCCAGGGGCACACCTGCTCCAGACGCTGCCGGAAGGTCGAGCCATCATAGCCATGTGTCACCTCCAGCCAATCCTGCAACTGCATCGATTGTTCCCAGAGCAGATACTCCTCAAAGAGCTGGCGGTTCAGCAGCATCAGCAGAATATCTTTCACCTGCTCATCAGTCAAAGCATATGCGCGCAACAGCGTTGCATAGTTTACTGCGGGATCATTCTTAAAGGCTTGAAAAATATCCGGCAAGAGCATCTCAGGCATCAATGGTACCGAGGCACCGGTACGATTAGCCAGCTTAATCCCTTCCTGAATCAAGGCGGCATTGACCAGATCATCCAGCGTCGTCTGCTCCAACTCCGCGTCAGATACTTTTTGATACACCCAATGGATCAAATAGAGACGTTTCACGTGACACACTTTACGGAACCAATATTCACTAATCGCAGGAATATCGGAAGCCAACCGCATCGAAGAGGATAGCGCACTGCTACTCGCTGCCGTGGAAGATGACGGCACCGTGGATGTAGTTGATGGCCGGGTTGTAGCTGTAGGAGATGGCGGCATCATCGACATAGACGGTGTTGGCGTCGTAGTCATCGGAGATGGTCGTGGCGTAGCCGCGGCGGGTGGAGGCAAGGCTCGTTGCTGCTGTTGCTCATATTGACGGCGCACCTGTTCGATATATGCCATTTCTTGATTAGTAAATAGCAAATAATCCCGATAAGGAGAATTCAGAATAGCAGCGACCGCCGCAAGTAAAGCTCGGGAGTCCTGTAAACGCCAGGCATCCACAAATTGGCAGGAGAGAAACACCAGTTGCTGCTCTTCGAGAGAGAGGAACGAGGTATCACGTCCAATCAGGTCCGCTGAGATAGCAATCTGCTCGACACGCTGGCTGGCGATAGCACGTTGCATACGCCGCCGCTCATTATCCCGTTGTAATGCCAGTTGGATACGCTGCCGCTCGCTCTCACGGGTCCCGCCCCATATCGCGGCGGCATGTGGCGAATTCTGGATTGTATGGTACACCTCCACAATCGCCTCATCCCGATTCGAAGCAATAGCCTGCCTTACGCTATATTCCAGATGCATTTGCTCCTGGCTCTTGATGATAACATGCAAGGAACGTGGCCTGGCTAGCTGTATTGCCATAGTCGTACCAGCAGGTGCCATCGCCTCACGGAGCGGCACACCGATACGCTCCAATGTCTTACAGACCGCATCCGCACAGGGCTCATCTATCAGGAGCGCAGCATATTTGCGCCACGTAGGAATAATTCTGGCCGCCGCCTGTGGATCATTTACATTGCGGCGCAACACCTGCAATACTTCGCGCAAGGCATCGGCCACCTGACGTGCATGCTCCTGTTCCTCAAGCGGCAAAAAGATACCCTCGTATTCCAGATCAATGCCATCCCCATAGAGAATAGCCGCCTGCTCTTTATTTTGATTATGGACTGCCTGTAAAAAAGCATCGCCGCGACTGGCCCGCATAGCTGGACGGTGGGCAAACGTCCCACCCAGCATTGCGCCATCAGGTCCAGGCTCATTATCCAGGCGTACAACGACCGCGGTACAATCATCATCCACCATCTCGCCAGCGGCCCGGCAAGAGGCAATAAAAGTCGGCCATGACGCGGGTACCTGCTCGGTCACAGCCATAAAAGCCGCAGCCTGATCCTGTAAATGGCCCCCGCCCGCGCTTACAATCCAGCGCGCCACCGCATCCGTCGCCAGAATGACCATATCGCCAGGCTCAAACTCGATCTGACAGGTCATGCCACGCTGAAAATAGCGCTGAAACGCACTGAGACGAGAAGGCAGGCAAATCGGCGGCTGATCAAAATCAGCCACGCGTTTCACGGGGAAAACAGATACAGCGGCTGTAGCAGCCTTTCGGATGAAAATACAACTATCCCCAAATACCAACAACTGGGCTTTGCGAGAAAGGGTAGCGCCCTGTCCGGGCAATACACGAATAGTAGCGAGCGTCGAAAAGCTCCCCTCATTTTGCACTTTCTGCAAAACGTTCCAGGGCATTCCTTCCAGAGCGGGCAAAGTCTGCTGAAAATGCGCTTGCGCCGTACGCAACCACCACTCAACCTCAAACGGATCAGCGCTCAGTAGTGGTGTCTCGATAAAATGATCGACGAGGTGCCGGGCCCATATGTTAGAGAAAAGCGTTGTTCCAACACCGTCAGCCACAGCTAACAAGCCTTCAGAAAGGCGTATTCCCAAAGCATCTTCGCACGACTGCTCATTATGCTCGGATTTCCAACATTGCAACCTGGTAACTTGTGCATACATACAATTTCAGTTTCTCATCATAATGCTGCCATCCTGCCAGTATACTGTCAGCCTGCATGCAAAGGTTCTCCGAGTGGGGCTGCAAAAGCGATCAAGGGTTTGCAGTCCCACTTCTGCCCGACAAGGCCATTTTTCAAATGCAGGGTAACAGTCCAATAAGCCAGAGGCATGGCTTCACTGGCTTAACAGGATGTTTGCTTCTTCATACCGCATTCCCCATGCGTTGCGGCTCAGATTTTTGAGCATAGTATAACTTGGTCTGATCTTGCACCTTCAGACGCGTGTGCTATAGATTATATCTTTTTATAACTACGAAGATCAGTATATCTGGTACTAAAAAGGAAAAATCCTCAGGAATTGCTGGTGGTCAATGGCTGCGTAGCAGGTACACTGGCAAAGACAAACATCTGACGTACAGACGCGGCATCTCCATTGAAGATCAACCCTTTCGCGCCTGGCTCAACTTCTCTTCCCAGCAGGGACTGTAAAAGCTTACGGCTACTCTCAGGGATAACGCTTGACATCTCAAATAGCAATTGTGCGTAAGGATCAGCGGGAAGAGCTTCGCTGGTCGCAGGATAGGTAATAGGGGCAAGATTGATATCAGTAATATGGACATTGAAGACCAAAGCTTCACCATCATTCGTCGCAACCTGTCTGATGGCCTGTGCCACCTCCAAAGGATCTCCATCACTGGCGACGCCATCCGTGACATTGATAATCACCGGAGGATAGCTATCGGGATGTTGCGCGACCCACTCCTGAGCCAGCTCATGCGCCTGTTGTAACGCCATACACATTGGTGTACCCGCGCCCGCTTTTGCCTTCACCCAGACCGGAAAAGGCACAGTAATCTCAATCTCCTGGCCGGTATCATCGATCTCAGTACGGTGGCGACGCTCGATATCCAGAGGATTCATCTGCAACTCGGACAAGCCGACAAAGGTCCTGCCCGTCAAATTTCCCTGCAAAACAGGCTCAACCGAAATACCCTCATAACCAAGTACGGCTACTTCAGCGCGTGGACGCACCTCGGTTGTGCCATCCCGTTGTGCTACTGTATTTGAAACAATCAATTCATTGAGAAACCCATTTAAAACGGTCGCCACCATATCGCACTTGCGCCGTCCCGCACCAGCCTGTGCGGCCCCAAAGGGATCGGCCATTGAACCGGACTGATCTAATAAGAAAATCAGGCAACCAGGACGTGAACCCGCCCATACCTGTGTATATGTATCCATTGAAATAGTAAAATCCTCTCAAAAATAGCGCTAATCCTAAATTTATTGACTAAAGATACCAAAGCATGACTTTCTAGTCATCAATTTACCCAATGGTCATACACTTGTCAAGAGAGCATCAGCCGCATCAGCCACATCAGGCATCCTTCAAACAAGCGTACAATGCCTGGCAAGGACGTTTACACCTGCCTTCTGACGCGCAATAACATCTATACATTGGTACTAGAAAACCCATAATATTTATATACTTGCTTCAACCAGATAACGATGCATAAGCCCGACTGGATCTGCCAGTTCTCATGCAGGGACGGCAGTTCTGCTGCCCGGGTTTGGGATGTTCCTCGCCTTCCTTTTTCTCTCTCCAGCGGAAGCTAAAAAAATGCGAGGACCAGATAGCAGCGCTGCTATCTGGCCATTATGCATGGGGTCTTTAAAACGTTATTCACTAGCCAGGGCGTAGCACTGGCTGTCTACAGCACCAAACTACTGACTGATGAAAGCGACGCCTGGTCCTTCATGAAACAGAGAATTCGTAATCGAGCCAGGGTGTTTCCCCCAGTTCATCGAACTGGCGATCACCATACCATCATCCTTAACCTGCTCAACTATAGCAACATGTCCTACCGGGTCCGCTCCCTGGACACCACCGCTCAGGACAAGAATGGAACCCACCGTCGGAATACTGGATACATGCCATCCAAAATTCAAGGCACGATCGACCCATTCTCCAGCATTCGCATTAAACGTCCATGGCACCAGAACATTGTGCAACTGATAGTAGCGTTGCGAAGCCCACCACGTACACTGTCCAAAGGGATATGCATTGCGATACGCAGTCGCAATGGCCAGTGGGCCAAATCCCCTCGGTACTCTTTTCAACGCGGCACTGATCGATAGCGACATTTCTGGATCTGGCACAGCTTGAAAAGTGGGTGCAGCTGGCTGGTCACGTTGCTCTTCCTTTATATAAGTTGCGTGCTTCAGCATTGCCAGAGGGGCTGCCAGTTGTGGTGGCACCCGAACGCCATACAAAGTACTACTCATCTCAATAAACGGTGCGCTCGGAATACAAATACGCTGGTTGATATATGTCAAGCTGGAAGGGCTCAAGTGATTGTATGTTGCCATCTGTGAGGTACTCACACCATAGGCGGCAGCAATGCTCTCCAATGAGTCATCTCCAACAACAATGTGTAGGCGATCCGTTTGTGAGCAAGCGGAAACAGTTAGCGCGCGCGCTCCCTCCACCTTCGCTCGCGACATTACTCCAATTAATCCAAGACCAAACACTACGACAAAACAAGTACTCACTACAAAACTCACTACGTTATACCGCTGGAAGTTTTTCCAGCTTCGTGGTTGTGTTTGCAATGTATCCTCTCTCGAATATACAACTTGCAGACCCCCGCAAACGTCTATGAGACAGCGCTATAGATATTCTGGCTTGCGCTAAAATATATGTACATTGATGTTCACAGACGTATATCTAGTTGCACTATACACTATGAACCCCAATAATATATATTAATATATTATTGGGGTTATAAAACCAGAAGTCGTCCAAAAGACCTCTACCCTGTATGTACGCCATGAAAGGGACCGCTGTTGGTGGTTAGAGGGTTATTTGTTTATCGATGAGTTTAGTTAACAGGGTGGAGTAGTGCTCTCTATTCAGAGGAAGGTCGACGTAGCTGTGGGTGTAACTGGAGTAAATGAGGGCGTTAGCCAGTTCAAGCGACATGCGCCCCTCGGCTCCAGCTGAGCTAAAAGGTGTGCCTCCACGAATTGCTGTGTTCAATGCCTGATAGACGGTGCTATGGCTTCCTCTACTCTGATTGTCTATCTCAACTGGTACGTCCTGCATGGCGGGTGAGGCCATGGCTTTGGGATGAGTGGCAATGAATTGTGTGAGATCTGTTTCCAGGGCGCGATAGTTGAGTTGGCCGCCTTGTAGTTCCAGTTGACCACGCGTACCAACGAGTTTGAGATATTCGGATTGATCGGCTTCGGCGGTGCTAATGTGGATAGAACCAAGCGCACCATCCACCCATTCCAGGGCTCCTTCGACAGTATCTTCGGTTTCAATGGTGTGCTGGAGACGGCGGGTCCAACCAAAGACACGAGTGGGCATTCCCATCAGATGACAGAGCAGATCCAGATGATGGCAGGCCTGATTCATCAGGACACCACCACCCTCGCCCTTCCAGGTGCCACGCCAGCCAGCGGATTGATAGTAACGCGCAGTTCGTGTCCAGACGGCACTCATGGTGACATGCTGGATACGTCCCAGTTGTCCACTTTGAATGAGCTGACGAGCCGCAATGATCTCGGGACGAAAGCGTTGCTGAAATACTACTCCCACAATACGCTCTGCCTGCTCAGATGCTTCTATCATAGCATCCGCATCCTTCACCTGTACGGCCATAGGTTTCTCAACCAGGACATGACTGCCGGATTGCAGGCTGTCAATCGCGATGCGGGCATGGTAAGGATGGGGAGTCATAACTACAACCACATCTGGCCTGACCTTGGAGAGCAATTGCTGATGATCGGTATACCAGGCACAATCCAACTCTTGTCCACGCTGCTCAGCGGCACTGGGAACGACATCAGCCACAGCGACAATCTGAATATCAGGGGATTGCAAGGCCTGACGATGCATCCCAAAAACACCGGCTCCGGCTCCAATAATAGCGTAACGTAACTGGTTCATCGACGTTGGCCCCATATTAAAACTCCTTACCTCTATTATTCGACATAGTAGATAAAAAAAAGAGAAACAGTCTCTCTAACGAGAGTGTGTCTGATTTCAATGGTTTCCAGGCATGGGTTTTCGCGTCTCTGGAGCTCAAAAAGATCTTGTGTGTTACAGAAAACGTACTCAGCACATTTTCTGTAACACTCAGAATGTGTTTGATTCCCATGGTCTTCGCCATCCTGGTGCATGAGTTTTCGCACCTGCGGTGCTCAAAACTGTTTTTAGTGTGTGGTGCAGAAAAGGTGCTATGCACCTTTTCTGCACCACACACTAAAAAGGGCGCAGGCGCGCATGCGCCTGCCAGCAGGTGAGCAGCAAGATCCCGCTGGGAGTGGGAATCAAACACTTTGTAAGAATTTGTCGAAGGAGATGCTCAAAGTTGGTATTTCGGCTTCTGTAGGACAGTGGGCTTCCATACTCTACGATGTGAGAGGATCAAGTGGCTTGCATTAAGTAAGCATCAGGCTTCTTTCTTCGTGATTTTCACACATGTGTTTTCGCATTCGAGGTGTTCAAACAAAAAATCCTCATTAATAACAAATTTTGCTGTTTGCATGTGGAGAATTTCTCTGTGGTCAGTAGTAATCCTGAATGATCCTCTGCGATCTGTAGAAATGGCTGGAGGGTTGCACTGTAAGGAGTTGTTTTATCTCGGTCTATCTATTGGTGGTGTTTGACTGATTTGAACTGGCCCAGCCCGACCGGGCTAAAAGTCGGCGTTGGCTTTTAGCTCGCGTGCTTCTTCCTTGCACCATTTCTTATTGGTGATTGGTCTATATGTGTCGGGTCTCTGGAGTAATAATCCAGCGTGTTTCAAACATTTCTTGTGGCTCAATGACCAGCGCGTGTGGATCAGAACTGTCCTGTGCGAAATGAATTCCCTGCTTTTCGAGATAGATGCGTGTATGGTTTAAGTTGTTGCTGGTGAGAAAAATTTCAAATACGCCCTCACCAATCTCGCGCAGGTCCTTTTTCAACTGACCAGTGCCGCGTGGGGTTAAAAGATCGATAAAGGCATCGTTGATACAAAAGGTGGCTCGTTTGGCATCCAGATGTGCCACGATATCCTGTTTTTGTAGCTTTAATCCCAGGTTCTGTTGATAAATAGTGATAACCTGCTCAAAGTCCTTCACGCCAACTGAGACTTTGACTATGCCTGTGATTCCATTGTCATGTGTCTGGGCGCGGTTGATCTCATCATTTGACCATTCCCATTCATAGAGAAAAGGCCAGGCACGGCGCCAGGGTTGCCCCCCCGGCATAAAGACCTGTACATTGAGCGCTGTTCCATCCGCTCGCATGCGTTGCACGGAATACGGTTGATTGACGACAAGACCTGTTCTGGATAAATGCTCCATATCTTTCGCGAGATCTGTTGAAGCAAGAGCATAGCCTATCATCGCTCCATCACGTTGGTCCAGAGCATTGAGCATCACGTCGACATGAGGCAGCGCCTGGATTGTCCTTGCTGGATCAAAGGTTGAGATCAATTCTATATAAGTAAATCCAAAGTGAATAAAGGCATTCTGTGTCCCCAGTGTCGTGTGGTTTCCGCCTGAAATGACACGAAAGCCTAAACGTTGATAATGGTCGATGGCCGTATCGAGATCGCGAACAGC
Source organism: Dictyobacter arantiisoli (assembly GCF_008326305.1). Taxonomy (GTDB): domain Bacteria; phylum Chloroflexota; class Ktedonobacteria; order Ktedonobacterales; family Ktedonobacteraceae; genus Dictyobacter; species Dictyobacter arantiisoli. Next base: position 17,491 of record NZ_BIXY01000065.1, read on the forward strand.
TATCATGACATGGTCAAGACGAGTAATCATAAGTTTTTCCACCAATCATGCAAAGGCTGCCAGTGCATGGCTACCTTCTGTGATATGTATTTTGTACAAGACTATTGTCATCAAGTACAAGGGTACCGGGCTCATTAGTAGTTTGTCAACCAAAAAACTCCCTGATTTGTTTTTAGATACTATTATATATGATTATTTGTGACTATTCAGGGAGATTGAACAGGACAATATTTTCTATCATTTCTTTTATCATGCGTGTTTAGCACTTGTTTTTTTTATCTCCAGACCATTTTTTTATCTCTTTCTCTACTACTCTTAATCTCCTTTCACTTTTTTACTTATAAGTAGAATAGAAGTCCGTGCCAGTTGTCTGTTGAACTGAGGAGAGAGGTCAGGTACAGCTATAAAACCCGGTCAAGGGATTGCGTCTTATGTGTTCTCCGTATGAGTATTGGCAAGCCCTGATTTAAATAGTAGGGGTGATCGACAATTCAGTTTTTCTTGCGTATATTTTTACCGAGTGGTAAAAAAGAAACTTGCCAGATAGCGACTGACCATCAGGAGGAGTTGGTATGATGATCGATGAGCATGAAGATGAAGCTGTAACTCACTTTCGTGAGTATGTCGCGCAGGGTGGTAAAGTTGAGGCAACCACTTGGATGCCGGATGAATATCGCCAATCTTTAATCTGTCTATCTCCCCCTGGCGCAGGCAGCGAGCAAGATACTTCGTGAGGAGGTATACCATCAGATGCATACTGCGCTCTGGCTGGAACGCCTGGCTGGTGGTACCACTGAAGCGCGTCAGCGTCTGCTACAGGCGCTTGCGCAACTCTGGCCTGCCACGCCTGGCTTATTTGAGCCGCTGTCCGGGGAATCCCTCCTCTTGTAGGCTGGCATTCTCACCACAGACAGTACAATCTTGCAGCAGATGTGGCTGGATAGCATTATAACGGTCTTTACTCGCCTTCAATTACCATGGGGGATATTTCAAGCGTCATCCATCAGTGGCAGCCGCTACGGCCCCCATACGTCTGATTTTAGCGCCTTATGGGAGCGCATGACGCAGGTGTATCGGATAGATCCACAGGCCAGTTGGTGAGCAATCTTTCAGGGAGAGCCAGTGCATGGATAATAATTTGGATGAAGCTGCGATCTGGCATGTGTTGCAATCGATCCCAGATCTAGAGTTGCCAGTGATTTCAATCGTTGATATGGGCATTGTGCGCACGCTGAAGGTTGATCAGTAGCGTGCCCATGTATCGGTTGAGATCACGCCTACTTTCGCGGGTTGCCCCGCGCTTCTGCAAATTCAGGTAGAGATTCGCGAACGTTTACTCGCCCTTGCTGTGACAGTCGAGATTCAGATCAATCTGCAACAACCCTGGAGTAGTGATCTATTAAGCGCAGTCGCACGAGACAAATTGCATGCTGTCGGCATTGCTCCGCCGCCTAGAATTGGCCGCGGGAGGGCCATTCCTATGCTGGTCAATCAGCCTCTCACCTGTCCTTACTGTGGATCGCAGCAGACGCGTCTGGAAAATGTCTTTGGTCCCACTCCCTGTCGTGCCATTGCTTATTGTCAACACTGCCACCAACCCTTCGAACAATTCAAACCGCTGTAAGCCCGTGGTTTATGAGCGATTTGGTACTCAGTGATAATTTCGAGGGTGCGCGTGTCGCTGTCCAGCATCTTATTGATCATAGTCAGTCTCATTCCTGCTCCTCTCAATCTAGACTCGATACAAGTCGTACTTCTATTTTTGCCCTCCTGGTTGCATTGAGCGTGCCTGCATAAAATCAATAAAGAGCTGGATAATTAGAAGCAGTTCAGTTATCTTCACGAGTACATCGAATGGATCCCACGACCCACCACTACTTGGGCTACCAAAGAAAAACCATAGGATAATGGTTAGCAAGGTATAGCCAACAAACACCAGATCAACGAGTGCATGCGTCTTTTTAAACTGGGGCAGAATGAAGGCTACAAGTAAAGCAAGATAACCAAGCCCATTGAGTAAAAAGATAAACCTGAGAGACTCATCGGGTTGAGAAGCAAGATACAAATGAGCACCAGCTGTCAGGATTCCAAGGGCCAGAATGCCAGTATAAAAAGTAATCGGCTGAGTGCGTGACAAAGTAAGTGCTTTCATGTCAATGAACCAACTTTCTTTCTCTAAAAGGTACAATGTAGCGCTCGTTCATAACGAGTGGACCTCATTGACGCACTCGGCACAAAATTTAAATTCAAAGAGCTTATACTTGCACCTTCGAACGAAAATAGAATCTTCCACACATTTCCTGCTGATCATCCATAAATACTGTGGGAATGAACATCGCACAGAGATACAGTAGTTCTCAATTTTATGAGAGCTTACCGGTCTGTTTCCTGCTAGCAACAAGAAACAGACATCGAGCAGGCACAGTACTGGTATGGTTTTCCCGTGAATATAAATGTAAATAAGGTTCTTAATGCAGATAACGAATTATCTTTGGCTATCGCATTTATCCCTGTAGCTTTATCATGATATCTTAGATAGGTTATGGTATTACCATTAAGGATCTCATGCTACAAAGAATTCTTCTTACATTAAAATTCCCAGGCACTGTTGAGATTTTTAAATATTATTAAGTATCTCATTATAGATATACATAATAAAATTGATCTTGTCAATATAGCTACAGAATAATCCAGGGCATCACAAGATTGCCTTTTACGCGTGGGTCACGCCCCGTTAATCTGATTTATACATTTGAGCGTAGAGCGGCTGGGTATCGGACCGCTTTGCTTGAAGCCGACTTGCCCGTAGCTTATCCGTTATTCTTGCTCCATTTTTCTGGTTGCATTCTTCTTCTTTGAAGAACGAGTTCCAGTTTTATGCGATCCCCATCCCATCCCATCCTATCCCATCCCATCCAATGGATTCCCAATCCGATACAGTGGTCGAACTATGTGGAGGTCTTTACCTCCTAAAGCGGTATTGATCTTGTGTGTGCAAGAAGCTTCTTTCCAGCGTGACTTTCCCCGAGCACAAAAGTAAATATTACCAAATGTTCCACAGTGGTAAATATTTACTCCTGCAAACGTGAGAGAGAATAACGAGCATTGTATTGTTTTGAATAAGTATCTTTCTTGTGTTTAGTGCGCAATGTTCATGTGTTGCAAACTACATTTGCCTGGCGTATTGGATCATGTGGTGGATATTCACATACAATGTTCAGCTTCTACTGTTTGATACAAGCAAAGCGCTGAGTGTGCCATGCGCTTGAACGTGAGTGAATGAAGGAGTGTGATTGTGCCGATAACCACAAGTAGACAGATTACGCGCTCACTTTGTCTTAATTGATGAACCTGGTTCCCTTTATGTCACATGCTCAGATTGTGCCTCCAGGTGCTTTACGCACTACAATCGGTGGTGTCCATAGTGGGGACTGTTCCTTGGGATGGATAGCTGAAAAGATGAAGTTTGAGTCTTTCTTAGAGCGCTACCACTTTGAAAAGTATGTTCTTGATGTTTGTATTGCTACGCTCGAGCAAGGTGGAGTGACGTCCAAGCTAGATACCTACCAGTTTTTATTACCTATCGAGGCCTGGGCCATCCCGAAATATCCAGATAGAACCGTGATCCTCCCCCCGGACGCGGATCTTCAACGAGAGATTACAGCGTTTATTGCCTCGAATGAGGCGTGTTTAAAGTATTCTGATAGCTGGCTGGGAACCTGGATTGAGCCGGATACCCGCAACTGCTATCTTGATGTCTCAACGCTGTGTTTTTGTCTGGATGACGCATTGCAAGCGGCGATGGCTTTGAGCCAGCAGGCACGACGCAAAATCGTTGCCCTCTATGATTTTAAACGTGGGCAGGCGATTTATTTATAAGGGAATAGAGGAACCATATGCTATGGCAGGAAGGTGCGCGTGTATGAATAGTGCTATAGATAGTCCCAAAACACACAGTATTGCTCTGGTGATTCCGGCCTGGAATGAGGCGGATGCGTTGCGTCAGCTCTTGCCGGAAATTCCTCCGCATCTAGTGCAGTGGGTGGTAGTGGTCGATAACAATAGCACGGATGCAACGGCTCAGGTGGCGCGTGCTCAGGGAGCCGTGGTGGTCAGTGAGTTACAACGTGGCTATGGACGAGCTTGCTGGCGTGGAGTGCAGACCGCCAGCGAATTGGGCGCTGATCTGGTGGTGTTTATGGATGGTGATGGCAGCGATAATCCCGCGGATTTGTCTCGTATGCTTGAGCCACTATTGAGCGAGCAGGCAGATTTTGTGATTGGATCTCGTGTTGGCCCGCAGGCTGAGGCCGGTGCTGTCCCGCCGCAGGCCCGCCTGGGTAATTGGTTGATTAGTCGTATGGTTAGTCACTTGTATGGCGTTCACATCCATGATATTGGATCGTTTCGGGCACTACGCGTTGAGATGCTGAAGGCGTTGCAGATGCAGGAGATGACGTTTGGCTGGCCTGTCGAGATGCTGGTGAAGGCCGCACGCTCCCGGTATCGTATTGTGGAATTGCCGTTGCGCTATCGCTGTCGCAGTCATGGACATTCCAAGGTTTCAGGTACGCTGTGGGGCAGTATTCGGGCCGCTAACGCGATGCTCAGTACCATGGTGCGCTATGCGAGAAAGCGGGAACTGAGGTATGTCTGATACGGCTCTGGTGCTTCTGGCACGTTATCCAGAAGCAGGCCAGGGGAAGACACGTCTGGCACAGACATTGGGAAAAGTAGAGACCATGCGTATCTATACTTCTTTCTTACGCGATCTGGCAACCCGTTTTGTGGATAGTCCTTATGATCTCCATTGGGCTTATACACCGCAGTACTGTGATTTCCTGACGTTTGCTGCGACCTTGCTCCCCGCGCCGCGAGCTGTCTCCTGGCAGGCTTTTGCGCAGCAGGGGCCCGATCTGGGAGCACGTTTGCAGTACGCTTTCAGGACCATGGCTGCCCACCAGTATAAACGCACAATCTTGATTGGTTCGGATACACCACATATCAGTCGTGCTGTGCTTGTTCAGGCCAAGCAAGCGCTGGATAGCGCCGACGTTGTCCTCGGCCCGGCAGAAGATGGTGGTTATTATCTGATCGCCATGCAGCGGCCTTACGATGTTTTCTCGGCTATCCCAATGAGTACCGAGTTGGTGCTAGAGATGACGATCGCGAAGGCGCGTCAGCAGCATTTAAAGGTGACACTCCTTGAGACGCTATTTGATATCGATACTCAGACTGATCTGCTGCGTTTGCAGCAGATGTTGCAGGAAAATAGAGAGCTGGCACCGCATACGGCGGCCTGCCTGGATGCTTTAACTGAAAGAGGTTTGCTTGTATGACTATGACTGTTGATACCCTACCACGCTCGATCTATATTGAGCCAACGAGCCGTTGTAATGAATTCTGCCAGCAGTGCCCACGCACGCTCTTGTCGCGTGAGGACGATCGCGATCTGACCTTTGAGAACTTCCTTTCTATCGTGGAACAGTTTCCTGTGCTGGAGCGTGTCGTCTTGCACGGTCTGGGTGAGCCGCTCTTAAATAAGGATCTACCCAGAATGGTGCGCTATCTGAAGGATCGTGGCACCTATGTGCTCTTTAATTCGAACGGTATTGCGCTGACGGAGGCGCGTGGACAGGCGTTGATCGATGCTGGTCTGGATGAGTATCGCCTCTCGATGGATGGCTCGACACGTGAAACTTATGCCCAGGTACGTGGCGTGGATGCTTTTGATAAGATCTGGCGCAATGTGGGTGCTTTTATCAAATTGCAGCAGGCGCAGGATGCCAGTAAACCTGCCGTCTCGCTCTGGTTTACCGCTATGCGCGAAAACTTGCATGAATTGCCTGGCCTGGTTAATCTGGCAGATGTCCATGGTGTGCGCGAAATTTATCTGCAACGCCTGGTGTATTTTGAAGAAGGATTGGCGGCTTCGAAGCAGGCGCTCTTCCATCGCTCGTCGCCGGAGGAATTGGCGATTATTCGACAGGCTGAAGAGCGGTGTAAGGAGCATGGTATTCTGTTTAAAGCTGCCGGAGCGGCTACTCCCCTGCAAAGTGTGATCCGTGATTTTGGTGAGCGCCCCTGGTCTGGTTGTCAGCGCCCTTATAATCTGACCTATATTACGTCGAGCGGCAACGTACTCTCCTGCTGTTTCGCGCCCTTTGGACATCGTAGCGCCAAAGAATATCGCGAAGAGCGTGTGCTGGGAAATATCTTCCAGGAATCCATCGAGCAAATCTGGCATGGGGAACGTTATAACGAATTCCGGCGTGCCTTTGAGAGCGATAGTCCTGCCCGCCATTGCGCGCAGTGTGGCGTCAATTGGAGTTATTAATCACAGTCGCAATGTAAAAGGTAAATACACCTATGTCGCTGATGGATTTTCCTGCTACGACACGTGAACATCACGTATTCTTCCATTGGAAGAATATGCGGCGTCTGCCCGTACTCTGCCTGCTCCTTTTATTAGCGGCTGGCTATAATATCTTCCTGGCTCTTGTTGTGCCTCCCGCTGGTCAGTCAACTGATACTTTTGCCTGGCTCTGGCTACTTAGCCTTTTGCTCTATGTAGCGGCCAGTATTGTGATTCTGACGACTCAACGCTCAACAGGACGGCGCGGCTGGCTTGAACTGGCACTCATTTTGGGCGGCGCACTCCTGCTACGTGCCCAACTTTTATGGATTCCTCCTCTCTTATCTCGCGATTCCTGGCGCTACCTGTGGGATGCACGTGTGACCCTGCATGGCTATAGCCCTTATGTCTATGCTCCAGGAAATGTGCTATTAAAATCGCTGAGAAATGTTCTGTACGACAATAGCCGCTTTCGGAATGTGCCTACCATTTATCCACCAGTTGCGCAAGGATTTTATCTGTTGAGCTATCTGCTTGCGCCTGATAATCTGGTGTTTTTGAAAGGACTATTCACGGTTTGTGAATTGGTTTCTGTGGCTGCGCTGGCTTATCTATTGCACACACGTGGACGCGATCCTGCCCTCTGCATCATCTATGCCTGGTGCCCGCTGCCGATTGTCGAGTTTGCCATTCAGGGACATCTGGATGCTCTGGTGGTGATGTTTTTGTTGTTGACAGTACTGGCAGCACAAAGCCAGCGTCGTGGGGCGCGTGTGTTGACTGGTTTCTTACTTGCGCTGGCTACCTTAACCAAGCTCTATCCAATTGTACTCCTGGCGGTGTTCCTGCGCCGACGCGATTGGACATTATTGGTAACCTGTATCCTGACGATTGTAGTGGCCTATATGCCCTATATTATTCTGGGTCATGGTCAGGTATTCGGTTTCTTTGCGAGCTATGCCAGCGAACAGGGTGGCACAAATGGCGGCTCGATCATGCTGTTTATGCATTGGTTGAGCGGACTCTTTGCACTTCCGCTGCCTGTGACCTATGTGGTGGATGTTTTGTTCGTCGGTGGCTGCGCGCTCTTTGTCTGGCTGCGACGACTTCAAGGGCGTCTATCTATGGAAGTCGGTATACTGATAATTCTGGGCGCAATCTTTCTGATTTCTACCCATATCTTTCCCTGGTATACCAGTGCCTTCTTGCCCTGGGTTGCCCTCTTGATTGGATCTCCCTGGTCCAGACGTGCTGGCTGGCAGAGCCGAGAACTGTCCGCTATCCTTGTCTGGTATTTTGTTTGTTTCTCCATTCTCTCCTATCCTCTGGGCTCACAACGTAATTGGACGTTGTACTACCGGGTGGTTTACGATGTAGTATTGGGTGGATTGGTTGTGACTTTTGTCTTGAGAAAAATCTCGCAACGCCGTGGTTTTACTCTGCTGCCTCGCCCTGTATCCGCTTCCGTTGAGGATAGTGTAGTGCGTCCTGATACCGAGGTGGATGTAAAAACGGAGCACATATAACGTGATAATGTTGAATGTTATTGGCTGAGTCTGGTAGAGATTGTTCCTTTTCATTCGGGTGGAAGGCTGTCCCATTTCTACCCACGGCTTTTTTCTCAACGAGGGAAGTGTACTCATTATGACTACTACACGCATCAAGTCGAGTGGTTCAGGTACCGCAGGCACGCCAGCACTGCCACCTGATACCTTCTCGCGCTGGCGTACGCTTATCGTGTCTGGCGGCTTTGCGCTGCTGGCGGGTTTGATCGCCAGTCTTTGCGCGACGCTGGTTATGGGCATTCTGCGCTTATGGATTGGTGTGCCTACTCCGGTGGAACTTTTTGGTGATTTCGTTCTGGTACATATCGATGTGAATACGTTTATTCACCTGTTGATCTCCTTTGGATCAAACTCGAAGCGGGGACCATTGGGGTTGGCGCTGCTGGCAATGGTGGGAATTGGGACATTGCTGGGTATTCCCTATGCCCTGCTGGTGCGTCTCAAGCTTCCGGTGTATGGCTATCGACCGGGACGACGTGAGTGGTTCATCGCACTGGGTTTCTCGCTTGTCATGACGGCCGTCGCTATTCTGCTGTTCTGGCAGCAAATCAGGCAGAATGCATTTGGCTGGCCGATAGATACGGAGCGCTGGCTCTCTAGTCTGGGACTGTTTGCCGATTTCGCGACGTATAGTTTCATCCTCTGCTGGCTGTATCGTGTGCTGCTGCCGAAAGTGATTCAACCGGAAAGAGATGCCGTGGTGGCGCGACGCCGACAATTGCTGGCTCGCAGTGGCGCGGTCGCGCTGGGTGTGGGCGCTGGTCTGGGCACATTTGGCGCGGTACAGGCATATCTGAAAAATTATACCTGGTATGATGGGATGAAAACTTCCTTCAAGAACCATATTATTCATCCCATTACGCCCAATGATGAGCATTATGTGGTCACGCAGAACGCGGTTGATCCCATGCCTGATACCAATCTCTGGCGGTTAGAGGTCACTGGCCTGGTCCAGAAGCCTGGCAGCTATAGTTATGAGGAACTGAAGAAACTTCCTTCCGACTCACGTGCGATTACCCTGGAATGCATTGCCAATGGTCCGGCTGACCATTTGATCGGTAATGCCATCTGGCATGGCGTACCGTTACGTGCATTGCTTGAGCAGCATGGGGGAGCACAAGCAACAGCGCGCTATGTCGCTTTTTATGCTGTGGATGGTTATACGATCAGTCTTCCTTTGCAAGAAGTATTGGATGCCAATGCCTTATTGGCCTGGAATATGAATGGGGTGCCATTGCCGACAAAGCATGGTTATCCATTGCGGGTACTGATTCCTGGCCGTTATGGCGAGGAGAATCCGAAGTGGTTAACACGCGTTGAACTCACCTCTGAATTCGTCCCTGGACTCTACTCCAGTCAGGGATGGTATAACGGTCCACTGCATACCACGAGCCGCATTGATAATCCTTATAAAGAAAGCGTGATGCACGTTGGACAGAGTGTTGATATGAGCGGCATCGCTTTTGCTGGTAATCGTGGTATTCAGAAGGTTGAAGTCAGTGTCGATAATGGGATATCCTGGCGTCCCGCAACGCTTGATCCAGCGATATCGCCAGATAGCTGGGTTTTCTGGAAAGCGAACTGGCAACCTGGACGCGCGGGTACCTACACACTGGCAGTACGTGCTACTGATGGGACTGGTACTGTGCAGACCGCGACTAAACAGGGCACGGTTCCTAATGGCGCTACCGGTTATGATACCTTACTTGTAACTGTTGCCTGAATTCAAGTCATCATGAACCTTCGCTCCTTTGAAGTCCAAAAATGTTTTAATAAAGGTTGTATAAAAATGTACTCAGCACATTTTTATACAACCCTTATTAAAGGCGGATGCACACATGCCTACTTACAGGCGAGCAATACGATCTTGCTGGCGATGGGAGTCTGACACATTCCTGGGATAGTGAAAACTTGTGCTTGCTCTTCAGCTATTGAACAGGTGTATGCTAGAGACAGATGACTTTATTTCATAGCACCTGTGGTGAAGTTTTCAACCAATGGGGCAAAGTCTTTATAGAACTGTTCTGCCCTATTTTCACTATTTGGATAATTGCTAACCCTAGACGCTGACTCGTATCCATGTTATCATGGTGTACAATCGTACTTTGTGGATACCTGAAGAAGGGAGTTGTGCTTCATGGGCACGAACTTGTTTCAATGGCTCTTTACAGACGCTGTTACAGCTGGATCGAATGCCAACCTGACTGGATCTGAGCCATTTCATTTCTTGTGGCCCTGGCTCATATTTTGTCTGGCCGGGTTGCTGATCACATTTTACTACTCCGTTGAGGGTCGTAAACGTTTTGTGAAGAACAAGCCGCTTATCAAATACATGTTAGACCGTTATTTAGGCTGGTTCGCGGTCATCTGTTTTATTGGCTTGCCTCTAATTGGCGCACGTGTGCTCTTAGATGGCTATTTTTTCTCCTGGCGTGCGTGGCGCTATCTCTGGTTGCTGGCATTGGTCATCTGGGCTATCGTCTGGATTGTCTATCTGGTGCGTAAGTATCCGCAGGAGAAGGCTGAATTCCTCGCATATCAGAAACGACAGCAATATATCCCGAAAGGTAACAAGCGCAAAGTGCGGACCGCATCTCGCTAGTTGAGAGGCTTGCCTTTGCCTGATAACAGAGCACGTGGATAGAAATACAGCTGGTATCATTCTCGCCGGGGGGCAGAGCTCGCGGATGGGTCGTGACAAGGCCTTCCTGCCCCTACCTGGCGTACACCCCACAACATTTAGCGCCCGATTAGCCACTTTACTGCTGACTACCTGTCAGGAAGTATTGCTGGTAGCCCGTGATGCCGAGCAGGCCGAGCAATGTTCACTCTCTCTTCCTTCTTCTCTCCGTACTACTGTCCGTGTGATCACTGATCGCGTCGTTCAGATCGGTCCTTTGATGGGTCTCTATAGTGGATTGAGCGCCATGCATGCTTCCCAGGCACTCGTAACCGCCGTAGATACTCCCTTTCTCCAGCCAGCTTTGCTGAACTTCTTACTTGAGCAATCTCGCGTACATCCAGAACAACTGTTGGTACCAATAGTGGAGGATATCCCTCAGGTCTTACTGGCTATCTATCCACGTCACATCTTGCCCATACTCGAAGCGCGCCTTGCGGAAGGACGGCGTGATCCCAGGGCATTGTTGCAGGGCACATCCGTCATAAAAATCCCAGAAGCGCAACTACGCATTTTTGATCCGCAACTACGCTCATTTATCAATCTCAATACCCCCGAAGACTTTTCTTCTTATATCCACGACTAAATCTACCGCCGAGCATCCACATACCTGTCACTGGAAGCGGATAGCAGAACTGGAGCGCTTTCTATCAGACATCGGTCGATACTTCTGTGTTGCTCAGTGTCTGAGCCTGCATGCGTCGCCAGTGCCGTTGTGCCATGAGTTTGAGTTCATCTTCAAAGCCGCGCAATGCCAGCCATTCATGGGATGCGCCGGTAACGACGATATCTGTCTCGCGCAACTGGGCGAGGGTAGTGGCTCCACTGAGCTGCATAGCTACTTTTAACTGGGCAATGATACTTTCTACGACTTCGCAGACTTTTTCATAGCTTTCACTGGCGGCCTGTAAGAAAGGAAAGCCAATGCCTACCATGGTCGCGCCCAGGGCCAGGGCACGTGCGGCATCCAATCCACTGCGTATCCCTCCAGTAGAGATTAAAGGAAGCCTGGCGGTACGTGCTTCGACAATTGCAATGGGAGTAGCTATACCCCAGTCTTTATACAGCAGACCGATATTCATGGTGCGCTCGTCGCCACGAGTCTGCGAGCGGGCAGCTTCCAGTGCTGACATACTGCTCCCGCCTGCTCCTCCCACATCGATGGCTGAAATCCCGCATGAGCGCAACAGGAGTGCCTGCTCGCGGCTGACCCCCGCTCCTGTCTCTTTAGCGATCACTGGCAGCCCGATCTGTTGTGTAAGCAGCCTCAGGGCGGCAACCTCTCCATAGGCGTTGCGATCCCCTTCGGGCTGGGCCGCCTCCTGTAAACTGTTCATATGGACCGCCAGTGCGTTAGCCTCAATCATGTGAATAGCACGTTGCACCTGTTCAAGCGTAAAGGGTGCATGTTTATCCTGCGTGATCAATTGGGGCGCGCCGATGTTGGCGATAAGAAAGGCATGCGGGGCCTGCTCGCGAGTAATGCTATAGCTGGCGGCAAGCCTGGGATCTAAGATTGCTGCGCGCTGACTTCCTACTCCCAGAGCCAAACCATAGTGCTCGGCTGCCCGTGCCAGATTTTTATTGATCATGGTGACTGCGGGATGCCCACCCGTCAATGAGGACATAAAGATAGGATAACGAAGCGCCTGCCCTAGAAAGCTGGTTGAGAGGTCGATGTTGCCAGGATCGACTTCTGGTAGCGCTTGATGGACAAATTGGATATCATTCCAGTTAGCCCTCTGGGGTGCTGAGACATCGTTTGCCAGGGCGATATTGACGTGTTCAATTTTACGTTGCGTAACTTCGTCCGCCATAAATAATAAAGGTCCTTTCTGTATCTCTCTGTACAATGACGATTGTGCCAGCCTTAAAAGGTATAGGAATCATATGACGGATGAATTGTTGCTGAAGAGGACGGGGAAGCTCCTGATTTCCAATAGGGATGCGAACGTAAGGCTTTTCAAGTGGGATTGCAAAGGGCGGCGAGCCCTTTGCCGGGGTGTGGGGTGTCCCCAAATACCCTTTTTTCTTCTTTTCTTCGCCGCCGCACGCGGCGGCGAGAGGGAGGGAAGAGACCGGGGCCAGGTTAAGGGTGCAACCCTTAACAATCCCGCTTCTGTTCGCACCTGCGGTGCTCAAAACAGTTTTAGTGTGTGGTGCAGGAAAGGTGCACAGCACCTTTCCTGCACCACACACTAAAAAGGACGCAGGCGCGCATGCGCCTGCCAGCCAGGGAGCAGCAAGATCCCGCTGGTATTGGGGACTGACACTCTCTATAAACCAATACGCTTGAATGAATAATCCACGTATTTCGTATAGTAATCTGTGCTGGTCAATTCTTCGAGTTCCTGGCGGTTCAGATAGCCAGTTACTTCTGCATCCTCGCTCAGGGCATCGACCAGGGCCGCGCCTTTAATGGCTCCCTGGCTGGTCTGAGCCCAGACCTTTTTTGCGTTGCGCTGCACAATCTTGTACGCTTCCTGGCGGCCAACGCCCTTGTCGATGAGGGCCAGCAAGATACGCTGTGAGAAGACCAGACCACCGGTCATATTCAAATTCGCCAGCATACGCTCTGCATCAACCTGGAGACCGCTGATCACATTAGTGAAGATATGGAGCATGTAGTCCAGTAGCGTGCAGGCATCTGGAATGATGATGCGCTCAGTCGAAGAGTGGCTGATGTCTCGCTCGTGCCAGAGCGCCACATTCTCCATTGCCGTTACCGCGTAGCCACGTAACAGGCGTGCCAGCCCGCAGATGCGCTCACACAGCTCTGGATTGCGCTTATGAGGCATTGAGGAGGAACCCTGCTGTCCTGAACCAAAGGGCTCAAAAGCCTCACTTAATTCTGTTCGTTGCAGGTGTCGAATCTCCTGGGCCATCTTCTCCAGAGAACTGCCAAGCAGGGCCAGTGTCGTCATAAAGTGCGCATGGCGATCACGTTGAATAATCTGATTTGAGATCGGGGCAACATGCAGACCCATCTGCTCACAGACATATTCCTCAACCTGTGGTGGTACCGAGGCGTGTGTGCCTACTGGACCTGAGATCTGTCCAAAGGCTACCTGCTCAATTGCAGCCGCAAGGCGTGTCTGATGGCGACGCAGTTCGTCGACCCAGAGTGCCAGTTTCAGACCAAAGGTCATTGGCTCGGCATGGATACCATGCGAGCGTCCGGTAATCAGGGTATATTTATGTTCAACCGCAACTTTTGCCACGGCATCAGTGAGTTGTTGCAGTCCTACCGTCAGGATCTGTCCGGCCTCTTTTAATTGAGCCGCCAGACCAGTATCCAGCACATCAGAGGAGGTCAGGCCAAGATGGATAAAGCGTCCCTCGGGACCAAGTTGTTCCTGAATAGAGCGCAGGAAGGAAATCACATCGTGGTGCGTCTCTTCCTCGATCTCATGCATACGCTGTGCATTATATTGTGCCTTACGGATTTTCTCGATGGCATCCTGAGGAATGGTGCCCTCGCGAGCCCAACCCTCACAGGCCAACAACTCAACCTGTAACCACTTATCTGTTTTGTGTTTCTCGGACCAGATAGCGGCCATTTCTGGCCTGGAATATCGTTCGATCATAAAATAGTGTTCCCTTAAGCATGCTAACAGCACAAAAGATCCGATCTCAAGTGGACAAAGTGGATAGATGCCAGCAGGCAAACCCATCTTCATCCCGAGATCGCAGTACTTTATTGGGTAATATCTCCTATCCTAGTTTATCACACTGACGCGAACCACTTCTCCTGGGCATAAATTGGGTATGGGTATTGTTATCTATGGTAGAATAAAGCAAATACAAATATGCTAAGCGTACCGGAGTCGATCTTCTGGTCGAGGAGATTCAACACACGGTTCGATATACAGCGTGGTTAACAACACAGCACAGCACATCTTGACGAAGATGTACCTTGCATGTACAATCATGCTTGCATTGCTATGAGCATTTTGACGGGTGTAGAGGTGAGGGAGGCAGGGGCGACACGCAAACACAGGCCTTCCAAGCAACGAAGCCATAAGTGTTGATATCCAGGAGATACCATGAAAACAGGAATCCATCCCAACTATGTAGAATCCACAGTGCAGTGCGCCTGTGGCCATTCTTTTAAGACAATGAGCACAAAACCTGTGTTAAAAGTTGATGTGTGCTCTCATTGCCATCCTTTTTTCACAGGCCAGCAGCGTATTCTTGACTCTGCAGGTCGCGTTGATCGTTTCCGTAAGCGCTTCAATCTGGTGGAAGAGTAATTCGTTACCATGTGGTAATCGTGTAGGGATAAAGGTGTTTTTTCGGACACCTTTATCCCTATTTCGTTTTTATCACTGTTCATAATTATCAGCAGGGGGGTGAGTCAACTGAGCGAACCAAAGCAAAGAACAATTCTTTTTCTGATTGCCGATACGGGGGCTGGACATCGTAGCGCGGCAAATGCAATCAGTAATGCTATCCGCCTTATTTCTCAACAGGAACAAGAGGAGTGGGAGGCGCGTGCTCAGAAAGAAGCGGTTGTAGCCGGGAATGCTTCAGATACTCATGGCTCATCATATTCTAAGGACGGGTCTCAGCCATTAGAATATCGCATCAAGATTGTTGATGTGTTTGAAGAGTACAGTCGTTTTCCTCTTCGTGAAGTCGTCAAGCTCTACGGTCCGACCATTCGTTATAATCCGAAATTATTTGGCGAATTTTTCAATTTCAGCAACCGTGAGGGTTCGGTAATGACGATGAGCTCATTAGCCAGTCCTCTGATTTTAAATGGATTATTGCGTCTTTTTACCACTATTCAGCCTGATGTCGTTGTTTCTATCCATCCGATTATTAATTTTGTAACGATTCGCGCCTTGCGCCAGCTGAGCTTGCCCATCCCGTTTATTACAGTAGTGACTGATCTGGTCAGTGTACATTACTCCTGGTTCGCGCCAGGAGCTGACGCTTATATCGTCCCTACGGAACAGGCAAAGCAACTCTATCTGAAGCGCAAGCTTGATCCGAAACGCGTGCATATGCTGGGCATGCCGATCGATCCCAAGTATACCCATGAGGTGAAACCAAAGGAAGCGTTGCAGCGCACTTTTGGCCTCTCACCTGACCTTCCAACTGTTTTGCTGGTGGGTGGCGGTGATGGCGCTGGTGGCTTGCATACAGCGATTCGTGCCATTTCGCAGGCGCACTTACCTGTGCAACTCATGGTAGTGACCGGTCGTAATAAAAAGTTATACGCACTTTTGCAACGCACGCGTTCGCGCCTCCATGTACCTGCTCATATTTTCGGCTTTGTCAACAACATGCCAGAATTAATGCATGCGGCGGATGTCTTGATTACCAAGGCTGGACCGGGAACGATCTGCGAGGCGCTGGCCTGCGGCTTGCCGCTCATTCTCAGTGGCTATGTGCCCGGGCAAGAAGAAGGCAATGTCGATTATGTCGTGCATAATGACGTCGGGGTGCTGGCAATGGATGCTCGCACGTTGACCGATGCGTTACGCCGTCTCTTGAAGCCGGGCTCGCCTGAATTACAACGACGACTCCAGAATGCCGCCAGGATTAGTCGACCAGCCTCTTCTTTTGATATTGGACGGAAGATCTTAAGTTTTCTTCCGGCGGCGGATCAGCCCGGTGTCTGGCAATCGCAGCACTCACATATGGTGCAGGAGCAGATGTCTGGTCGCCTGCATTCCGCGATCCGCATTCGACGCCTGCGCTCTCATTTGACCAGTCCAATTTCGATCTCTAAGAACACAGTGATGCGGCGCTTCTCGAAGACACAGGATATTTCGAGCGAGCAGCCAGGAGCAGTGACGAAGGCATCCCGGCGCCATAAGCGAAATTGGATGTAAAGGACGTGAAAGGATTTTCCTGCCATGGCAAAGTTTTATTATGGCGGTCAGGCTGTGATGGAGGGCGTGATGATGCGCGGCCGCAATGGGGTTGCGGTTGCGGTACGGCGACCTGCCGGGGATATTTATGTCTATGAGGAGGCTCTGACCTCAAAAGTCTATACAAATAAGCTTTTTCGCTTGCCGTTCTTGCGCGGAATGGTCCTGTTATGGGAAATGTTGGTATTGGGGACGCGTTTGATGACGCTTTCTGCTAATATCTCTTCAGGGGCAGTTGAACCGGCGGCGTTGGATGGCGCAAATGTCCTGGGCGGTACCTCTCAGAAGTCAGAGGATGATGATGAGGCACGCCCGGCAGCAATTGGTGGGGCTTCACTGGCGCTCACGATGGTTGTTTCGCTCGGCTTTGCTGTGGCGATATTTTTTATCGGTCCCTTACTATTGGCAAGTTTGTTAGGTCCTGTGCTCGGCGGCGGTCTCCTGAATCTGTTGCTTGAAGGTGTGATTCGACTGGCCTTACTGCTGGGTTATCTGACATTGATTGGACGTGTTCCTGATATTCAGCGTGTCTTTGGCTATCATGGTGCCGAGCATAAAGCGATCAATACCATGGAGCAGGGCTATCCATTGGATGTCGAGCATGTACGGCAGGCTTCACGCGTCCATACACGCTGCGGCACCGGCTTTCTGTTGCTGGTGATGGTTGTTTCTATTATCGTGTTTGCCTTTATTGGCTCTCCACCATTGCTGATAAAAGTGCTTTCACGTGTCGTGCTGGTACCGGTAGTCGCTGGTATTGCTTATGAGTTAATGCGATTGGGTGCGGCAAATTATCGCTATCGCGTGGTACGCTGGCTGTTGGCTCCTGGCCTGGCCTTGCAGGGACTAACAACGCGTGAGCCGGATGATAGTATGATTGAGTGCGCGATTGCTTCATTAAATAATGTGGTTGCTCGTGATAACGAGGTTGTGGTTGAGCCTGTAATTGAGCCAGCGTTGCAGCGCGAAGATCCTGTCTTGCCTGCTTCAGCGTTCGCTCCGCAAGTACAGTCACAGCCATAAAATGGGATGCATGGGTAGCTAGAAAGATTAGCAAGGTATGTCGTCAGAATCGGTTAAGCCTCCTTCGATTGAGGAGCGCAGAGGGGAAGAAACAGCCCCCACTTCAGCGGCAGCCGAGGCGCCGTTGATCCGTTTTTCGTTTCTGCGTTGGGCGACCAGTGGTGTGCTACGTCTGATCTATCGGCGTTGGACCCGGATCGCGGTACGTTTGTTTCCAGAAAATTCGCGCTCTGAATATATCGCCCGCCTTTTACATATTCCGTTGCCCGATAATCTGAATATGAGTTGGGTTACCGAACACCTCTCAGTCGGTGGACGGGTACGGCCTGAGGATATCAAAGCCTTGAGCCAGGCTGGCGTGAGCCATGTGATTGATACACGTTCAGAGTATTGCGATGATAAAGCAGCTCTGGCTGACGAAAAGATCGATTTGCTCTATCTGCCAACTCCTGATACCTATCCTCTCTCCGTTGAGCAATTGATGGAGGGTGCGGCGTGGGCGAATGAGAAGATCAGCCAGGGCGGACGCGTCTTGATCCATTGTGAGCATGGTGTGGGGCGCAGTGTCCTGTTGACCTGCGCGACGCTTGTCTACGGTGGTATGCACGCCAGCGACGCTCTAGAACTGGTGAAGCGGAAACGCTGGCAGGCGGCACCTAATCAGAGGCAGGTGGCGCGGTTGAGGGAGTTTGAAGCCTCGTTCCGAGCGCGTTCACTGCCTAACGCATAGCGTTCAATCGCGACTGCCACGCCATCCTCAAGATTGGTGGTCGTCACAGCATTGGCGATGGCCTTGACTTCTGCGGGAGCCTGGCCCATCGCCACACCCCAGCCTGCAGCCTTAATCATTTCCCGATCATTATTGTTATCCCCCAGGGCCATTACATTGGCGAGTGGTATGTTGAGATGATGAGCTAACCTGAGCACTCCAGTAGCTTTGCTACAGTCCGCATGCATAATAGTGATTTCAGCGGTTCCATAATTGCCTCGTTTAATGGTATTCCAGGCACAGGGGAGCTGTGCGACGAAAGGGGCGACGCGGGCTATCGCCTCTTCACTGGCAAAGCTGACGACACGGATTGGGTCTGGCTGACCAAGACAGAGTTGAGCATGTGTCAGACGATGCACGCGAGGGAACTCTTGAAAATAACCTGCTAGTTCAGGATTATCGAACTCTGCCAGACCACTCCATGTCTGCTCCATTGTGCCGTCGATATGATGAATGATTGGTTGGAGATCGTATTCGATCAGGATGTCCACTGCCTGTTGGGCGATATGAGCCTCAAGCAACTGTGTATGTAAGACATCGGCAGCAGGATGATCGATAATCAGTGCTCCATCACAGGTAATCAAGGGAATATCGATGCCCAGTTCATCCGCGAAGTGCTTGCTGTTTTCGTAACGGCGTGCCGTTGCCAGAGTGACGATAATACCAGCTTCCTGTGCTGCCTGGATAGCCTCGCGGGTGCGGGATGAGATAGTCTTCTGAGGAGTGAGTAGCGTGCCATCAATGTCAATTGCGATCAGTTGAATATTCGCAGGTTGTGTTATCATAAAGTGGCTCCACATATCGTTACTAGAGAATTTAGCCATACAATGTGCTTTCATTATACATCATCAATACCCCTCTGAAATGGAAGGATGCATATGCAAGAAGATACTATCTCTGGCCAGAAGAAGCCACGTCCTGTTCAACAGGCTTTAACGGGAACCGGGGATGAGGAGGCACGCGTTCAGCCCATTCAACGCCCCTACTGGGTGGATGTGACTGGCTATCCTCTGTTACCGGATGAGCAGCCGCAGGGCACGGTACGCGATAGCCTCTATGATCTGATCCCTCTGGGGGCACGTGAATTGAAGCTGATTAATACTCCTGCATTCCTCCGTTTGCAGCAAGTGAAGCAACTGGGCTTTGTCTATCGTGTCTGGCCGGGGGCAACTCACTCACGCTATGAGCATAGCCTGGGTTGTTATCATCTGGCGGTGCGGGCGCTACGGGCTTTACTGATGCGTGGCGAGCAGGGTGGCCTGCATGGAGTCGCCCTCAGTAGTATTCAAACCCTGTTTGTGGCGGCTCTGTTGCACGATATCGGCCATTATCCTTTCTCACATACGATTGAAAATCTCGGTTATCCAATCATCGATCATGAGCAGGTGGGACGGGGGATTATTGAGAAGAGTGAGATTGCGGTGATCTTAGAGCGCGACTATCACCTTTCGCCTGAACGCGTGGCCGATTTTATTGATCCTCCTCATGCCCGTTCCATGCGCGCGGATGATGAGTTGCTCAGGCATCTTTTGAGTGGCGCGTTAGATATCGATAAACTGGATTATCTGCCAAGGGATGCGCGGGCCTGTAATGTGCCCTATGGTGGTGTCGATGTGTCGCGCCTTTTGAGTGCTTTGCGTATTCATCGCGATCCTCACGGCCAGCGGAGCCTGGTGGTGACGCATAAAGGAATTAGTCCTTTGCATTCGTTGCTGCATGCACGGCAGGAGATGTTTGATAATATTTACTGGCATCATACTGGTCGGGCTTTCCAGATTATGTTAGTACGGGCTGTCCATGATGCTTTGAGTTTTCAGGCTGTGACGGGCGAACAATTGATGGGTTTAACGGATGCTGGATTGCTTTCTTTATTACTATCCCCTTCTATGCCTGCCAGTACACGAGCGCTGACGCTGGACCTTGAAATGCGTCGGCCCTATAAGGCGGTGCTGGAGGTAAGTCCTGCGGCTGGCAGCCTGTTCAGACGGTTGGAGGCGCTCTTCTGGGATTCCGCTCGGCGACGCAGCATTGAACAGAAGCTCTCAGCCGAACTGACGAACTCCCTGGCTTTAGAGATTGCTGATTATGAGATATTGTTTGATATTCCACGTCCCGAAAAATGGGAAATGGACCTGTGGATTTCCTACGAGAATCCACCTATTGGTATGAAACCCTTGATGAAATGGGTTGAGGCTACCGGTTTGCAATCCGATGATCTGGCTCGTTATGAGCAACATCAGCGCCGTATTCGCATTGTAACGACAGAACGGTTACGCTCAGAGATCCTTCAAAGACAACTGGATGTCCTGCTCCCACTGGTTGAGCGCTTGATAGCATAAGGTTGGGGCAGGTGGCAGAGATGCCCGTTTGTTTTAGCGGTGCCGATGCTTTGCCTGCAGTATTTTAGCTTTTCTTCTTTTCTTTGCGTTGATACATCAGGCGCAAAGACTTTTCATAGATGCGGATGGCTGGTGCGTCATCGGGTTCAAGGCGTTTGGCTCGTTCTGCGATGCTTACCGCCTCGCGATAGCGTTCCAGGCGATAGAGGGTATCAGCTTTGATGGTCAGGTAACGAACATTGGATGCGTCCAGCGCGATCAGGCGGTCCAGCACATCATTGGCTTCGCTGAACTGACCGAGCCCGCGCAGGCCGCGCATATAGTTTTCCCAGGCCAGTGGATTATTGGGTGTACTCTGGATTAACTGACTCGACCAGGCTTGCAATTCACTATACATTTCCAGGGCACGAAAGGCTTTGATACCCATCGTGATCGTACGAACATCCTGTGGAGCAAGCCGGAGAGCGGCTTGTGCCAGCGGAATAACTTCAGTCATGCGCCCAATATTGCAGAGGATATCCCCTTTCATCTGTAACGCAAAGAGTTGTTGGGGATCGAGGGCCAGACTCTGATCAAAAGCCTCCAGGGCCTCGCCCAGCCGGTTAAAATTGAGTAGTGCTACACCATAGTTCGCCCAGGCACGTGAATCAGTGGCTGCCAGTTTGGTGGCATGTTGCGCACTCTTTAGTGCCTCAGGAAATTTCTCCTGTATCAGTTGCAGTCCACTCCGATTAATCCAGGCCAGGCCCAGATGTGTATCCAGCAGCAGAGCCTGATCATTGGCAATCGTCGCCTGCGAGATGCGTTCCATCTTTTGTAGTGCGCGGGCTTTATATGCCAGCGCGGGAGCGGAGTTGGGAGTGATTTCCAGAATATGTTTAGCCGTATCGTAGAGTGTTTCAAATTGATTAAGCTTATCGAGCACTTCCGCCAGACCGAGCAGAGCTTCTTCATCATGAGCATCAGCAGCAAGTAGTGCCAGGAACGCCTCGCAGGCACGAGGCCAGTTTCCGGCGGCCAGTAATGCATGGGCACGCTGGCGCAGTTCTTCTGTTGCTGTCTGAGTCAGTTCTGACTGTTTCTGACTATCACTATTCACCATCTCGGGTGTCGATTGTTGTGTTGAGAGGAATGTCAAATCGTGTTCCCTCTCATGCTTTATCTGCTCATCCAATAGTTAGTGCACTCCATCTTCCACTCAATTTGTTCCCCTATTATCTCATTATCGACAATGATGAGCAACCCCTTTGTCTCCTGCCCGGTGGAGCGATCTCCAAATCTCATGTAGGGGAGTGCAGGAAAGACAGAAAGCCACTACCAGGGCACAACAGAAGTGTTGTGTGATCCAAATCTCATGCAGGGGGTGCAGGGGGACCGCAGTCCCCCTGCCGGGGCGTGGGGTGTCCCCACCCATTCCCCTCTCCCCTCTGCCGAAGGCAGCAAATAAAAGAGATTAGGAAGCCCTGGCAGGGCTTTCCAATTCTAAAAAACGGAACAGTAGCCAGTGAGCAAGAGATCAAGAGCCTTGTCATACGATGCATCAAAATAGCGCATCTGTCGGGCAACATTGCACACGCCGACACGATCCAT
>NZ_BIXY01000066.1 GCF_008326305.1 Dictyobacter arantiisoli
CGCGTCGATACCACGCCCGGACTGCGGATGGCGATAGGTCAGCCCCCGTGCCTCCACGAGCGTCAATCGATCGGTCATGCTGCGAGCGGGAGGCGGTACGGTGGGTAGTGGTCCGCGCAGGTACAGCGGGGTCGGCGCGACCAGCGCATCTGACGGAGCACCATCCAACAAGACACCCATGCGCGCGAAAGCGACGCCGGTCTGCCGGTCACAGAGGTCGTGAGCCAGTAGATCTTTCGTCCTCTGGAACAAAAATATGGCCGAGAAAGCTCACCCACAGTCGATATGGATATCCTGTGCCGACCATGGGTGAGCTGGCGGAAGGTGCGGATGTCTGCTTCAATCTTTGTCTCACGCATGCAGGAGGAAACATGGAACCCATAACTTCCAAAACCGATCAGTACCATCATCACCTGGTGAACCGAGAACGCTTTCGGCGCGTGATGGGCCACTTCGCCAGCGGTGTCACGATCATTACCACGCGCCACGAGGGAATTGATTTCAGCACGTTTCTATTTAAGAGCCTTGCTTGCTTTTCCATCTTTTCCGTATTGGCTCACCTGTATCAGAGTACACTGTTGAAAACGCGCTTTCGACAGTCAACTCGAATAAAATGTAGTGACCCTGCGGTGGATATCCGTATGTAGTAGCAAGCTCCCGCATGGCTGGACTATCAGTTAAATGAGCATGCCCAGTCAGCCTGAATTCTCCTTCGCCGCCATCATTGCTGCTTACCCAACAATGCAATGCATAGCCTGAGCCACGCTGTAGATCATGGCCTTTCGGAGATGTTGGCTCCATAAACAAGAGAAGATGCCCCTCGCCAATAATTGGCGTCACAGGATGAACTCTAGGCATTCCGTCCGCACGAACGGTTGACAGGAACGCTGGACCACTCTTCAAGCGGAGCTCGCCAAAAGAAGAGAGTTCGGGTTCAGCGAGCGCAAAATCTTGCCAGGACTGTTTCATACATACACCTAATTTTCTACTTTACTTCGTGCCAATTATGGCTTAGCCTCGCCTGATCCAGGTTTGCGCCCTGGTGCTTCCTCTTTTTGCCTGGCTCCGCCACAGTATAAATGGCTGAGAACATCCCACGCAAGAGCCATGTCCGCCCTGAACGGACATCAAAAAAAAGGGGCTCGCCCCCCCTTGCATCCCCGCCTCTCATCACATGATGCCTGACAGACTACTAGCCTGTGTATCCAACAAGCGTTGCAGTTTTGCTTGTGTCACGGCATTCGGCGTGTAGATCATGATCTTGATATCAGGGTTGCTGAGAACCTGCAAGGTAAGATGCTCAAACTCCAGGAGTCCCAGGGTCGCATGTTGTATGACTTTATGACCGTCCAGTGCGCCACGCACATTGTGATGGGGCCACCAACGACAAAATTCAGGACTGATCTGCTTCAAATCCTCAATCAGCTCCTCGAACCATCTATCTTCAGGATAGTTGGCGCTGGCAGTACGAAACTCTGCTAATGTGGCTCGCGCAATCATTTCCCAATTGGGGTTCTCCCGCATCGTCTGGCTGGTGAAGAGTCGCCAGATCAGGTTGTACCCATAGGGGGGCGATGCTTCCGAAATGGAGAAGAGGCCATCGGCAGCTTTGTTCCATGCCAGGTAGTCATACCGTCGTCCCATGACATACGCGGGAGTCGGGTTGAGATCGTCCAACACCTGTTGGAGAGCTGGACTGATGCTCTCCTCTAAAGGAGAAACAGGTGCTGGAAGTGGTTGCCCGGCGAGGAGAAACAGGTGCCGACGTTCATTCAACGTGAGCCTGAGCGCCTGGGCCAGACTTTCCAGAACTTGCGCCGAAGGATGCACATCGCGTCCCTGTTCCAGCCAGACATACCAGGAGGTGCCAATATTGGCAAGTTGCGCGATCTCTTCGCGGCGCAATCCTGGCGTTCGCCGGCGGATGCCAGGCGGTAATCCCACATCAGTAGGGGAAAGGCGAGCCCGTTGCTGGCGCAAAAAATTGGCGAGGGTCCGTCGACGCTCATGTTCCTGCATCTCAATTGCTCCTTATCCTGGTAGTCAGAGACCTATGATCAAGAAACCCTGGTCCTGGTATCAGGAACAGAGTATATTCAAGCTAGGCACCTGTGTCAAGGTAATACATTCATAGGTGTACAGAATTACTCCGCGCAGGAAGAATGTCCTTCTTCCATTTTTCGCAGAATTGAGGTAATTGTCCATGGCTCTGAAATTTGGTTTGTCCTTGCCGCAAGGCTGGACAATGGAACTGGCGGGTATCAAGAATCCAGTTGAAGCGTACGAAGCGATGACACTTGTTACACAGACCGCCGACGAGGTGGGCTTCGAGTCCGCCTGGCTCGTCGATCACTTTCACACGATCCCGCAGCCATCGCAGGAAGTAACGTTTGAGTGCTGGACCACCACCGCAGCCCTTGCACGTGATACCAGGCGTATCCGCATTGGTCAGATGGTCACCTGCAATAGCTATCGCAATCCCGCACTGCTGGCGAAAATGGCCAGCACGGTCGATGTTCTGAGCCACGGGCGGCTCAACTTCGGCATCGGGGCTGGTTGGCATGAGCATGAGTATCGGGCTTATGGCTACGACTATCCTGAAGCGCCCGAACGCCTACGCCAACTGCGCGAAGCTGTGCAGGTGATACTGGCCATGTGGACGCAGGAAGAAGCAGCCTTTGAGGGTAAATACTACCAGGTGCGCGGTGCCATCAATCAGCCCAAGGGTGTCCAGAAACCGCACATCCCCCTGCTGATCGGCGGTAGTGGCGAAAGGGTCACCCTCAAACTGGTTGCACAGTACGGAGATGCCTGTAATGTGTTTGGCGATCTGAAGACCATCGAGCATAAGTTCGCAGTGATCAAAGAACACTGCGCGACCATTGGGCGCGATTACGAGAGCATCCGCCGTACAGTAACCCTTGCCTGTTCTATCGGAGAGACCGACGAACAGGCAAGAGCGAAATTCCCCGCCGCGCTCCTGGGCCATCCGGTTGCGGCTGGCGCGCTGATCGGTAGCCCTGATACTCTTCGCCAACGCCTGGCCGAGTTAGAGGCGGCAGGTGTCCAGGAAGTGATACTCGGGTTCCCTGATGCCCTGCAACTGGATTCGTTGCGCTTCTTTGCGCAAGAGTTCATTGCTTGACACTCCCTGGCATAAATGCACAGGGATTCTTCCTTCATCCATGAGACTTGCCCATCAGTCTCACAACTGAAAGGTAGCGGTCCACATGTCCAGAAGCGTTGCGCAAACCGAGGTTTGCAGGTTTCCGAGTGCCCCTGGGTACCAACCACTTGTTCTTGTGGTGCATGAAGCCCAACCAACCGTGAGGTGGGTATCGTGCCTCATCGTCTTCAGACGAATCTTTTTGCAATGGCTTCATTTCATACAGGAGAGTCTACAAAATGTTTTAATGGTTGTCAATCAGGAAGAGCCATTCATCCCTGCCATGAATGGACAGGGCTTTCTGGCTCGTTTCCTGTAAGCAGGAGAAAGAGGGGCCGATGATGGGTCTTCACCATTTATTCATGCTTCCCATCCTCATCATCCCCCCTCCACAACCGCCCCATCTCTTCATTGGTTGCGAGCAACTCATCCAGCGTCCCTTCTGCGTCGATCTTGCCATCCCTGAGAAGGATAATATGATCGGCACGCTGCAAGACGGTGCGTCGGTGCGTGACGACCAGACAGGTCACATCTTCCTGCTCAAAGATGCGTTCCCAGAGCAGCTGTTCAGTCTCGACATCCAGCGCGCTGGATAGGTCATCGATCACCAGCAACTCGGCACCTCGCACGAACATACGTGCCGCCGCTGTGCGCTGCACTTGTCCCCCTGAAAGCTTGACACCACGGGTACCCACGCGTGTCTCCAATCCTGCCTCCAGTGTCTGCACGTCGTGATCAAGGACAGCCCCCCGCACGGCAGCGATCAGAGGCGCAGGATCGTCTGGGAGCCCCAGGAGGATATTCTGCTTGAGCGTCTCGCTGAACAGGCGCGGCACCTGTGCCGTGTATGCCGCACGAGGCGGTACAAGGAAGGAAGCTGCATCATCCACGCTGTGATCGTTCCACCGGATCTCGCCTGCCTCCTGAGGTAGTAAGCCCAGGATGGTCTGTAGGAGCGTTGTCTTGCCCGCGCCGACGCGACCTGTCACCACTGTCAGGGTGCCGCGCGACAGACGCAGGTCTACCGCGTCGATACCACGCCCGGACTGCGGATGGCGATAGGTCAGCCCCCGTGCCTCCACGAGCGTCAATCGATCGGTCATGCTGCGAGCGGGAGGCGGTACGGTGGGTAGTGGTCCGCGCAGGTATAGCGGGGTCGGCGCTACCAGCGCATCTGACGGAGCACCATCCAACAAGACACCCATGCGAGCGAAAGCGACGCCGGTCTGCTGATAGTGGGCCAGGAACTGACCAAGCCCGGTTGTAAAGTCGGCGATGAAGCCCAGATACGAGACAAACAGGGCAAAGTCACCCACCGTCAGGCTGCTACTGCGCAGGAAACCAGCGGCTAACAGCATGATCAGCCCAGTACCTATGCTCACCGTGTTTGCCGTAATGGAATCCAGAGCTTGCGTCGCCACGCGATCAGCTAGCATGGTTGTCCGGCGCTGCTCGTTCAGCCGTCGGAAACGCGCCAGGACCCGCTCTTCGACACCGGCAGCCTGCACCGTCTGCACCGCCGTCAGGATATCACCGATGGCTCCAGTGACCTGACTTGTGGCCTGACTACTGGCTGCACGATAGCGACCCAGCACGTTGCTCGCCCAGCGAGCGATTACCGTCACGAGCACAAGAGGCAGGATGGTGATTAGGGCCATGAGAACATTGATATGCAGGAGTATCAGGAATGCTACCACAGCAAGCAGCCCATGACCCGTAATCTCATCACTCCAATCAATGCAATCCTCGGCCTGATAGACATCGTCACGAAAGCGGCTGATGGTCTCACCTACGGAATAAGGCAGAGCATAGGCACCAGGGCGCTTCAGGATGTGCCGCAGCAAGTTGCGGCGTAGCAGCCCGCTCATGGTGAAGCGCGTGAGGATTTCGACAAAGCCAGCGCTAAGCACCACGACCACACGGCTCACAGCGAGCACCACCAGTAACACGATGAGCCCCGTCGTGTCCAGGGAGATGGATGCCTGTTTGGTAAGCGCGTCAAAGAAGGCGCGAACGATCAGTCCGGTGAGAAGTGCAGACAGACCAAACACACCCCACAATACCGCGTGGAGCAGGTAGAGCCAGGGCCTGTAGCGAATCATTTTCCGCAGATAGTACCACGTTGGGAACGGCTTCATAGTGCAACCTCCGAAGTTTCGACTCGCAGCAACCCGGCAAAACGCGAGGTTGGATCGGTCGCGAGGGCAAGCCGCGATCCGTACTCGCGCACCTGCCCATTCTCCAGGACAAGAATATCGTCAGCATAGGCAAGCGTGGCAAGCCGATGTGCAATGATGATGCCAGTACGGCCTTCGAGCAGCCGACGCAACGCCGTCTGCACCAACTGATCCATCATCGGATCAAGACGCGAGGACGGCTCATCCAGAATCACCAGATCGGGATCGCGTAACAAGATACGTGCGCACGCCAGTATCTGTGCCTGTCCGGCGGAGAGCCCGGCGCCATCTGGCAGAAGCGTGCTGTCCAGTCCTTGCGGCAATTCCTGTAACCAACTGGTTAGGCCCAGAGTATCCAGCACAGTGTGAATCTGCTCATCGGGCACGTCATCGTCGAAGAGGGTCAGATTGTCGCGCACGCTGGCATGGAAAAGGTGCACCTCCTGGCTGACCAGACCAATGCGTGCGCGCACCGCCGCGATGCGAACCTCTCGCAGGTCCACGCCTCCCAGGCGCACGACGCCAGCCAGTGGATCATAGAAGCGTAGAAGGAGCCGCGTCAGCGTTGTCTTACCGCTGCCTGTGCGTCCCACTACACCCAGCACACGGCCCGGCGCGAGCGACACATTGATATCGCTCAGAACAGGGGCATCCTCCGCATAGCCAAATGAGACTCCGTCCAGTTCAACCGCCAGCGGGCCTGATGGCAACGCGACGCCGGGGCCATCGACCATGCGCGGAACTGTATTCAGGAGCGCCTCGACACGGGCAATACTAGCATCCGCCTGCTGCAGGTCCTGTACTTCGTTGCGGATCTGCTCGGTTGGCTGGCGCAGCATCTCGGTACACTGAAAGATCAGATAGACGGTACCGATGGTCAGCGTGCCAAGCTTGAACTGCATGGCACTCAAAGCAAAGGCGACCGCCGTACCGAGCGCGAACAGTCCCAGGCTGGTGGCATTCATGCTATAACCCCACATCTGCGCTTTACGCCTCACAGCCAGCCACAACCGCATCATTTCAGCACAGCGACGCAGCACAAACGCGCCAGCCCCACTGGACCGGATATCCTGCAATCCTGCCAGATATTCGCCCAGGAAGCCATAGAAATCGGCACTGGCCTGACGCTCGGCAGCCCAGGAGGGTGTGGCAGCAGCACGGATGCGCAGTATGGCGATCAAGGTCAGCACGGCAAAGACGCTCATCCCCAGACCTACGCGCCAGTCCACATGATAGAGCAGACCGAGCACACCCACCAGCAAGACACCATTGCCGAGCACATAGATCACAAACCGTGAGAAGAAGCGAGCCAAAGTGGACACGTCGCCGTCCACCCGCTCGATCAACTCACCCGACGTATGGGCCGTATGAAATGTGGCATCCAGCCGTAACAGGTGGGCGACAAGATCGGCACGCAACGCGTTCGTAGCCGCCCAGCCCACATTTTCGGCCACGTAAGTTTCGGCGACAGCCAGACCCTGTCCCGCCAGGGCCAGACCTATAGTCAACAGTGCCAGGACGAACAGAGCGTGTAAATCCCCGCCGGAGGTAGCCTGGTCAATGAAGTGGCTCGCCACCAGCGGCGTGACCACCTGCACGCAGATGGTGCCGCACATGATCACACCCAGCAGGCCCATTAGCGCCCTCTGGGGCCACAGATAGTGGACCAACAGCCTCCAGTAGCGCTTCAGTGTTTGCAAGGGGACATATCTCTGCTGCGGATTGAGATAAGTAGTCAGTAAGCGCCAAAAACGTCTCAACTGAACATACATAAAATTATTTTCTTTCTTTCGCTCAAGATCGTTATAGAGGATAGCCCACAATGAAGTATGGCTATGATGGATAGTGGAGAGTGGTGATGCTAAACAGGAGACAATACGCTGCTGCCTGCGAAGAACGGGCAAACAAAAAAGCCCTACGAGGCTAAGTGGGCTGGTTGTGGAGAGCAAAAAGGAAATCTACAGAAGAGGGTAGTACCTATCTGTAGCCTATCTAAGAAAGGGTATGGTCGTACTTATAAAAGTGGAATCATAGTGATGATCCGCATACAACGACCTTGCTTATTTGTAGACACAGCTCACTTAGCTTAGCAACACCCTGGCTGTGAATAATTGCATGATGAATATACCTCCGAAAATAAGATTAAATAAATAATAATCCATATTTGCCCGAAAGTCAAGTTTTGAGTTGGAATACCAGGGCTTTCCAATTCTCTTTTTATTACAGCCCTCTTTTTATTACAGCCCTGGCATATTTACCAGAGTTTCTGCTGGTAATACTCTGACAAGCTTCATTTGAAGGGCAGGGTTCCAGGGCTGTGCCCTGACCTCTTCCCCTCACCTGCCCGCGTAGCGGGCTTCCTTCTGCCATTTGTCGAATTCCTTGAGTGTCCATTCTCTCAGTTCCTGATACCTTGTTTGATACTTTTCTTGTCGTAAATATGCATACCTGGGATAGCTTTCTCCTTTTAAATCACCTATTATGGCCCATATCAATTCATGTTCGTGAGCATTACTGGGCCCGTTATCAGAAAATACTTTATCAGGATTTTCCATTAGTATGTCAGTTGCAAATTCTACCAATGGGTCGCTTGAGATTTCTCTGGTTTTACTCCTATTCAAGCCTGGATTACGCATTATTTCTACGTTGTCTATCAATCGAGCATGTTCTGCTCTAAATGCTTGAGGGATGTGTGCCAAAAAGGTCCGATGGACTTGCCGTTGCTCTTCGAGAGGCATACGCCGTGTGCGCTCTAGTGTGCGCTCTCTTTCTTTCTCATAGATATATTGAGCAGCTTCTGTCCGCAATTCCGGGGCAGCGTGCTCGATGTGTGCCAGAAAGGTCTGATAGACTTGCCATTGCTCTTCGCGAGGCATACGCCGTGTGCGCTCTAGTGTGCGCCATCTTTCTATTTCGAGTGATCTTGGAGGTTGTTGTGATATTGGGGACTCTGGTTGACTTTCCCTTACCAGGATGCGGCCTCTTAGAAACTCCGTATTTTGTCTTTGTATTCCCTCGAAATTCTGTTGAGGAGCTCCCCCCGTTTGTTGATCTACTCTTTCAGGTGTAGAAGCTTCCCCTCTCTCTGATCGGGGAGAAACGTCACCTCTTCTGGACATAGTGTCTCCTTTTGTCTTCCTGCTCTCCTGATTGGGATCGTGGTTGCTGCTTCTTCCTTCTCAGACACTGTTGTGCCTCTCAGCATGAATACTCAAGCGAAGAGGCTCCATGCTTACAGGAAACACAGAGGCACATCAGCCTCTCTGCGAGAATAGATGATCCTGTTTCGCCTTTCAAGTAGAAAATAGGGACAATCTTTCCGCTTCTGGATGTGGGGTTCCCAGCAGTCGTGACAAGCAAGGGGTCTGTGGTGTAAATCGGTATTTTGCCAATGATTGAACGAGAAGGATAGAGGATGTTGTAAATAAACGCTATCACGCGCTTTTTGCCGAAGCCATGCGCGACGAAGCACGTCGTCGATGTGGTGAAGATATATTGCATCAACTCTCTGTTCGTGCCTCCCACTGGTATGAAATGCATGCTTTTCTACACGAAGCAATCAATGCAGCACTGTCTGCATGGGATTACGAGCAAGCGGCGCTTTTGATCGCTCGCTCAATCGAGGAGCACAACTTTCCAGATGCAATAAAAGTGTTAATTAACAAAACACGATAAATCAAATTTTCTACCATTACTTATCAGCATACTAGAAAAATGTTGTGACAAAGGTATCTGGTTCTTGATATACACAAGAGTAGACAGAGATTTATTTTTAAAGTAGGGAGTTCAGCAATGTTCTTTATGCTATTTTTATAGACATCAAAATACTTTATGATAAAGTAGATCCGTAATGAGTTCATACGAGAGAAAAGTAGAGGCTGTTTTTTGCTTCTTCTCCCAACGATTAAGTTGGATCTCATTTTGAGGAAGCTACGATGGCAAATGATCAAGAACGCTACTATAAATTGCCACTTGAGGCAATCATTGAAACGATGAGGATGCTGAGGGAAACGGGTATCCTGCAGACAACGGTTGCTTCCTTGCCGATGATCTCGAAAAAAAACTGTAAAGTACAGATCGCTCTGATAAGTGGAAAAATGGCTACGTGCGAAATCACCTCTTCTGAAGGGCAACCACTCCTTCAGGGGGAGGCCGCCCTGTATGCCTTACGTGGAAGTGGAGATTTGGAGTGGACGAATAGACGAGAGACTTCTTCCCAGGCGATGACAACGCAAACGATGCACATCGGGCAATCATCGACGCGGGAGAGGCTCCCATGCCGCCGGGCTGAGATTACGGCGGCTCATTTACAAATGCTCACACACCTTCAACGACAAATCATTGCGCTGGCAGATGGGAAAACAAGCGTGGCAAAAATGGCGACCCTATCAGGTAGAGACGAACGGACAATCAAAAAAATGATCGACATCTTGCGAGAGAATCACTGGTTGTATTGACTCTTTCTCAGGAATATAGAAAAGGACGGGATGTGGTATGGATAATTCATTTTCTTCTCAGGAATCATCCTTGATATATAAGGTCTTAGGAGAACATAATTTTCAAGCACAAAAAGGGTTTTTCCCCTGGTGGTATCGTTTGACCTCGCCACCTGAACCTGAGCACGCTACCTTTCGACAACGAGAACTGGTACAACGCGGTCGCATTGCCAGTGCCCTGATGCTCTTTCTCGCATTTATTCTGCTCTTCGTTGGATTGGTTGCAATCATCGGCCCCAATAAGCAAATCGCCAATGTGCTGTATACTCTCTATCCAGCCATTGGCCTCTGTATCTTTCTCAACCGCCGTGGGTGGGTCAATATAGTGGGAATTGTCCTGACCCTGGGCATGATCGGGGGCATGTGTATGACCCTGTTTACGACGGCGACACATGGAGGACTGGCTCCCAATGATACCTATATTCTCTTTCTTCTCTTTTTCGATATTCTCTTTATCGGGACGATCTTGCCCGTCAATTATACCTTCCTTGCGGCTGCCCTCAATATTCTCATAAGTATCTATGCGCTCTCCTTCGCTCCACATACACGAGCGTTGAATGCAATGCTCCCCACGATGTACTTTTCGATGCTCTTTCGCCTGATCCAGATTAATGTGATTGTGCCAGCTGCGATATGGGTTCTGGTCAATATTGGTATCATTGCGATCAAACGTGCGGGACGAGCTGAGGAACTGGCACGCCTGCAACACGATATCGCCCAGCGCCTGCGCGAGGAGGCAGATAAACAAGAGGCATTGGAGAAGAGTATTGCCGATATTTCCAGAGTGCATGCCGCAGTCGCCAATGGAAATCTCAATGCGCGTGTTCAATTAACAAATACCAATGTTTTATGGAGCGTTGCTGGACAGCTCAATTTCCTGCTCTCGCGACACCAGAGAGCCATAGAAGAAATCAAGTCGTTGCAGAAAGAACTGCTCACCATCAAACAACAGGAGATCTCATGGATGCAACAATCAAGCCCTTCTTCATTGCAACAACCATCAAAAAATCCCAACCAGATCCCGGACCCTAAAGGATTTCATCGGCGCTAATAAGACGTCAGTACTCATCGCAGAAAGGATGCTTCACACATGATTCAGTCGGATAACAGAAACCAATGGTTTGCTTTTGTAGCGCAAACCCTGAGTGCTTCTCCATTATATAGCGCGCTTTTTGAGCGGCTTCAGGATGATCCCGTGCTGCTGGCGCTCTTTGGCCTGGTGGAGGCGAATCAACCGCCCCATGTCACCTTTTTCAGTGTCGTCAATTATCTCCTGTTCAAAGAGCCAGAACATCCACTGGCTCAGTACTATCCCTATCTGACCGCGCATCCCCGGCCTGCCGCAGAAGCCTATCCAGTGTTCCATGCGTTTTGCCTGGAACACATGGATCAATTGCGGACCCTGCTGCCAGTTACACGGCTTCAGACAAATGAGGTCACACGTGCCGCGAATCTGGTGCCCGCCTTTGCCAGCGTCTTTCAACAGGAACAGGAAGCAGGCAGATCCTTTGTGCTGGTAGAGATGGGGAGCAGCGCGGGCCTGAATTTGAATTGGCTCCAGTATGGCTATCACTATACTGCGAAGGATAACACTGCTCCGCCTATGGATTGGGGTAACGACGCTGCAGCAGTCCACATAGCCTGTGAGGTGAATGGAAAACTTCCAGCGCTTCCAGCCCGCTCTGAGATACCTTCAATTATTTCTTGCCTGGGAATTGATCTGGCTCCCCTTTCTCTTTACAACAAAGACGATATCTTACAACTTCGCTCCTGTATCTGGCCCGAAGAAAACTATAGATACAAGTTATTAGATGCAGCCATAGCCTTTGGACGCGCTGTTCCCATGCCCATGGTTGTTCACAGAGGTGATGCATTAGAGCTTCTACCCATCATTATCAATACCCTCCCCGCGCACACGGCACTCTGTACCTGGCATACTTTTGCGTTAGCACAGGGGCCCTTACATGTGCGCGAAGGTATCGAGCGGATACTGGCAGAAGCCTCAAAAACACACCCTGTTTACGATATATCCATTGAAACTGATCCAGCACAGGAAAAATATCGAGATCCGCAATTGAAAGTAAATAGCTATAAGAAAGGAGAACTGGTTACAAGCAGCGTATTAGCGGAGTGCTCGATCCATGGCAATTATATGAAGTGGCTTGCCACAAGCTCAAGCTCAAGCTAAGTGAAAAGACAACTCCCCTCTACTCGCGTTGGGTTGGGGGCTTCATCCAGGAACACCTGGAACCCTTACACGTTGTGAAGTGCAATAACAGATATAACGGATTAGAAAAGGTGTTCACGTAAAAGGAGCTATCATGGATGAGTCTATCTTGCCTACATCTGAAGAAGTAGGAATTGGAGTTGAAAAGGAACAGGGCGAAAATGCGCTTCCCCTGACCGTACCATCAGCTTCAAAAAATACAGAAGAGATTCCTGTCCTTTCTTCATTCCAGCAAACGGATCAGATTGATATAATTGGGAATGATCATGTAACGACTTCTCCACTGGTGGATGAGGACAGCGTTCCCGGCCATCCTCTGCGCAAAGTCATTACTGTCTCAGGCTTTGGTCTGGCAAGTCTGGTCGCCGGATCTAATGTGGCGATCAAGCAACTTCTGCTTCCACTTCAGATCAGTCTCCTTGCTCCGCATACGATCAATACGTCATTCACGCTGGTGGCAACGATTGGTGCCCTGGCAGGCTTCATCGCAGCCCCACTGACAGGGGCGATAAGTGACCGTGTGATAACGCGCTGGGGTCGCCGTCGACCCTGTATTGCGCCAGGGATTGTGGTTGCGGTGCTTGGTCTCTGTGGCATGGCTATTGCGACCACCATTCCCTTCTTGCTTGTTGGCGAGATTCTGGCTCAGATCGGTATCGACATTGTGCTCTCGGCGGTGACTGCGTTGATCCCCGATCAGGTCCAGATAGCGCAGAAGCAGCGGAATTTGATTTCGTCGCTGAATGGCATTGGACCCAATGTGGGAGGAGTGATTGCTCTGCTGCTGATCACGACCTTTACCAATACCAGGATCGTCGCGCAAGGCTATTTCCTGCTGGCGCTTGTTTCGCTTGTGATTGTCGCACTATTCCTACCCGTTCCCAGGGAACCACTCGCGCAGGATCTCAAGGAAAAGGGATTGGAGGGACAAGCACAGCAACGTTCACCATTTCGCATGCGTGAATTCTTCCAGCCGCTCCAATCCCGCGAGTTTTCCTTCGTCCTGCTCTCTCGTGTTCTTGTCTATTTAGCGTTTACCATTTTAGGTGCCTACACCCTTTTCTATTTGCGAGGGGTGCTCCATTTTTCAGCGAGCGAGGCAGCCCATGGGGTGACGACATTCCAATTGCTATCCACAGCCTGCCTGATAGTGACGGCGTTCCTGGCCGGTCGTCTGGCCCAGAGCATTGGACGCCTGAAACCCTTTGTGATCGGCGGAGCTATCCTGATGGCGGTTGGCCTCTTCCTGATTGTGGCTATCCATAGCTGGCCCGCGCTCATAGTGGCGGCCATTCTCTTTGGAAGTGGCTTTGGCCTCTATCTGGGCGTGGATATTCTGCTGATCTTTCGCGTATCGCGCTCAGAAGCCAATCGCGGCATGCATGTCGGGATCATGTATACCGCCATTTTTCTTCCCTTGATCATCAGTCCACTGATCGGGGGATTTGTCCTGAATACATTTCATAACAACTTCTCGCTCCTCTTTGCGGTAGCAGCCAGCGTGAGTGTGCTGGCTGCCTTGATCCTGTTTCCTCTCAAAACGGTGAAATAGCAGGCAGGCGAATACCATATGACAAGAGATTAGTTGTTGCAACTCTGCCTGCATCCCTTTTCCAGGGATGCAGGCGCGCTAGTGCTTGTTTGACTGCTCGTTGTTTGTATTCGTGGTGTTGTCACCTGTGTCCTGTCCAGGCTTCGGTGTAACGGGGATCTTATATTTGCTGCCGGTGATTTGTAGCTCTTTCTCCAGATTTGGATTGTCGATTACTTTTTTGACATATTCCTTCGCTCCCTCATCTTTTTTCTTTTTGTGTGCCATAAGCTGCATCCTTTTAATTCACATACAAACGCATCCGCATCCTTCCAAGAGTGAAGTGGGATTACCTTGAAAGGGATATCAAATGTTGCGCAGGGACCAGAGCCATATGCGCCAAGAATAAAGCGTTGTGACAATACTTCCTGCTCTTGATCTGCCAGGGTTTTAAACAAACAGATCATCTTCTCATACAAATCGTCAATCAGGACAATAATGTGCTGTGGAGATGCGATCAGCTTGCTGGCAATAAAGGCTAGCTTGCCCTCCGGCCCTTCACAAAAAGTGACGCGCTTATAATGAGGAAAGGATTTGTCCTGTAACCAGGCACGGGTAGCTTTTTTGACATCAGCGGTCCAGCGCTCATTCATGCCCCGACGGGCCGTACAGTATCCCGCCTGACCATGGGTAGCGAGGAGATTGACGCCCTCAACAGCGTCACTGATCACGTTGGCGGAGCGCAACAATTGTGGATCAAGCACAACCACTTGCTTTAAAAAGTTATATTTGACCGGTCCAACACGACTTTTGAAGGCCACCATTTCAGGGAGGGCTTCAAATTCATCAATGGAATTGACTGTTTTCAACTGTTCTTTACTTAAATTGAGCTTAAAATAGTCATCGTACGTCTGGAATAAGCTTTGCTGGTTTCCCCATGCCAGAGGACCATCGATATCGCACAACACTTCAACCATCTTCCTAACTCCTTTATTGCGATCCTTCAGGACATTCCAATGCTCATGCGCAGAGGCCGTACACCAGTTCCCACCCGTAGAGACGAGACGGGTGAGAATTGGGATATCCCGACCATCCTCTACATCCTTTGCTTCACATCAGACTGGCAGAACACTCGACTCCGAAAACTATACCATTGCGATATTTATAACACAATAAGCATACAATGATAATTTTCAGGAATTTCACTTCTGGGATAATGAAAGCTACAAGTTTAATCATAACCACCACCTGGAGGAGATTGTTTTTGATTACCATTTATACCAAGTTGAGCTCTAAGAGAGTGTCAGCCTCCCGTGGTCTCCACAGTCTCTGTGCATGAGTTTTCGCACCTGCGGTGCTCAAACAGATTTTTATTATGTGATGTAGAAAAGTTTCTTCGAACCTTTTCTACATCACATAATAAAAAGGGTGCAGGCGCGCACGCGCCTGCCAGCAGGTGAACAGCAAGATCCCGATGGTATTGGGGGGCTGACACACTCTTAGATAGTGTCAGCCCCCCAATAAGATTGCTGATGAAGGGCTGTCATGATGTTGATCGTTCACTGTGGATGGGGCCTTTCTCCAGGATGTAATGGGCAGTCAAAACAACGAGAAAGCATGCCAACATATCAATGTAGGCATGCTTTCCTGTGCATATGGAAAAGAGTTCGCTCGCTCTTACCTATTTCCCGCCATGGACGATTTCGCCAGTGTTGGGATCCAGGAACAGGTGCTCGCTAGCACGGGGATCGGCAGCGAAATTGAACATGTTGTTCAGCGTACCAGCACGCGCATCGAACGACTGATCTCCGATACGACCAAGTTTCCAGTTGTCCTCGATAAAGCGCAGGATGGAGGATTGGTCGGTTACTGAATGATCAATGTAGTTCTTTTTAGCGTAAGGGGAGATGACCATCAACGGTAAGCGTGGACCGTAACCGCAACGATCCTCATAGGCACCAGCCTGGGCGGTCCCACACAATCCAGTCCCGGTCAGAGCGTCCGCACTACTGTTCGATTGGCTTACGATGGGTCCCAGGACATGATCATACCAACCATCCGAGTCGTCATAAGAAATGACAACCGCGGTGTTTTTCCAATCAGGGCTCTTCTGAAGCTGGTTGATCGTGGTGGTCAGGAAGGTTTGCTCATCCAGGGGATCTGAATAACCGGCATGTCCATCCTGGTACTCAGAAGCTTTTAGATAGCTCACCGCTGGCATGTGACCATTGTTCACGGCGGTCCAGAAGTCCTGAAGATCGTATTGATGGTTGGCCTGATCGGTTTGACCGATCTTGCCGGGTGAAGAGGGCGCCAGGTGATGCGGGTTCGCGGTGGATTTGTAGTATTGGAATGGCTCGTGATGCGGGCTGTAGTCTCTTACAGCCACACCACCGATATTGGTGTGGGTTGTACCACAGGTTGCGACTCCATTAGTGGTGGCAGATGGTCTGAAACCACCCTGGAACCAGCCCCAGGTAATATTTTTTGCGTTCAGCAGATCACCGACATTTTGCCCGGTCATCCCGGCAACATTGCCATTGGTGGCTGAACAGTCATCATATTGAGGATCAGCGTCGCCAATCATCGTACCATTGGTAACACTGCTGAGCTGTGTAGCCGCGACAGCACCATGCGTCTGACCAGAGATCAGGTTTAGCGCACCAGGGGTTGATGGACCAAAGGTTGTGCCAAAGGAATTATCGCTCAAGGCATAATGCTGAGCGTAGTTCCAGAGCCCGGTGACCGTGT
Source organism: Dictyobacter arantiisoli (assembly GCF_008326305.1). GTDB lineage: Bacteria > Chloroflexota > Ktedonobacteria > Ktedonobacterales > Ktedonobacteraceae > Dictyobacter > Dictyobacter arantiisoli. The sequence continues at coordinate 16,349 of NZ_BIXY01000066.1, forward strand.
TGCCATCATAGTAATTCATGACGATATTCTTATTGGGACAGGAACCACCACTACCATACTGCACAAACTTGTCGGCCAAACCACTATCATAGGCCTTCTGCTCATCGGTATAACCATGGTCCTGGTCGCAGGTCAGCGCCTGTGAGCGATCCAGACGGCTGGGATTGGCAGCATTTGGATTATTGGTCAACAGGTTCTCGCTCAGACCATTTACGCTCGGCGTGCTCGCGCTGGCATGAAAGGCTGGCTCACCCGCTGGATTGGTCGCATTCGGATAAGTACCAAAGTAGTGATCAAAAGAGACATTTTCCTGGAAGATAACGACAATATGTTGAATAGGCGTCGTTGTCGCTTTGTTCGCAGTGAGATCACTGCTAACCGGTGCCGATGCGAAAACACCGGAGGTTGCGAAGAGGGTAACAGCAATAATAGCAATCCCCAACGCAGCATAAATAGAGGTTGTACGCCAGGTCTTTTTCATACGTTTCCTTTTTTCTTTATAAGAAGTGTAAAATCACAGAAATCTAAACAGTAAGTAGTATAACAGTTCTCTGTTAAAACAGTGCTAAATCTGTATTAATACTTCTTTATATTACTCTTATAAAAGAGAAGCAGGCTCTCTATCCTTCAGGGGGATTGAGAGGAGGGGGAGTTTGCGAGGGCACCTCGCGCTCCGTCATGGGCTGCCGCCCCTGCGCCCCGCTTTCACCCGTAAGGACGGAGAGCTGAGAAACTGGCTCTCTATCCTTCCAGGAGAGTAGCCATATTTTCTGGTTATTTGATCTCTTTCTGCCTGTATTACTATAATTGGAACAGGTAAACTCGGCTTTTTCTGGCATTTTTGTGCTTCACGAGAATTCTAAAAGGAGATTTCATGCACAACCGCGAGCGCTTTTATAAGCGTCCGATTTTTCGTCTGCTCGCTTTGATGATTGTTATTATTCCACTCATCATTCTTGTGGTCATACGTGTCTCGGCCTCAGCTTTTCTGGGAGGGTCGGATGCTAATATTACGATTGATTATACCCACCAGATTCGCACGCTTGATCCTTTGGCGGTCGGTGGAGTGGATGAAAGCGCCTATGGCGCGCCCAATGTGCTTATCAATGATCCTTTGCAGCAACAGCGGCTACGCACGCTGGGAACAAGATATATGCGCATCAATCTCCGCTATGCCATAGCGGGCAATCCACGCAGTCCGCTGATCTGCGGCGCACACGGCTGTGATACGCGCTGGAGCGGCGACGCCTGGGTGAATGCGATCAAGGCACTGGGCGCAGAGCCGGTACTTGAAGATCCAGTCAATCCCGGCGACTTGCCCGCGCTGGTGAAACATTTCAATAAAGATACGCATAATTATGTGAAGCGCTGGCTCGGCGGCATCAATGAGCCCAATATGCATGGTCAGAATGGGACGACCTATAGCCAGAACTTTAATGTTACCTATGATGCGATGAAGGCGGTTGATCCTACTATTCTCATCGGTGGTCCAACACTGGCCTGGTACGATCCTGGTTTCCTGCAAACATTCCTGAAAATCTCAGGGAGTCGCGTCGATTTCCTGGATTTCCATGGCTATGCACAGGGCGCGACGCAACAGCTATCATATCCTGCTCTCTTCGCCAAGACAGCACAATATGAAACCGATATCAACAATTTATACCGCTATGTACGTGAGATTGTTCCTCAGCGCGCCTCATCAATTGAGATTGAGGTGGGCGAGTGGGATCTGGATTCAGATGGGCATTTACTTGAATATACCCAGTTTACCAATGTCTGGGGCGCTTCGACGATAGGACATATTTTACGTGCCGGGGCCATCGATCTGGTCTATGCCGATAAGGGGAATTTACTGCTCAAGATGGGTACGGAACTGCCCGGTGGCTCCCTCGATCAAACAACACCTATGTATCATGCGCTGGGGATGTATACGGGTGAAAACCTCTTCCGTCGCTTTGGAACGGTGATGGTGCAGGCAACATCCACCCTCCCCAATGTTGAGGTCTATGCTTCGGATAATGACAAAAACATTGTGGTGATCAATACCAGTGCCACGGCGACACAGACTGGAAAATTCCAGCTTCAGGGCCTCTCAACAGGCACCGTCGCGCAATGGCGCAAAGATCAATCCATCGCGCTCACAGCTGCCCCGCGCTTGCTCAACACATTGACGATCAACAATGGAGGCTTCAGCGCGACGCTGCCGCCCTTCTCGGTCACCACGTTTGTGATCGATCCCAATTCATCCTCATCCTTTACGGTTCCACCGCAGGGTAGCGGTAGCACACCGACTGTACTTGCTGGCACAGCAGTGGCACAAACAGCGATCCCACCTGCTTCGCCCACGCCAACCACAAGCGCGACGGGGAACGCCTGCGTGGGTGATGGTGTTTACGTCTATCGGGATAGCAATTATCGCGGTGTGTGCGAGAACTTCACCACCGACATACCTGACTTCGCCCAAACTACCGTTGGCAATGACGTGGCCTCTTCTATCCGCATTGTCGGACCGTACACGGCGATTCTTTATAAGGATTCGCAGTATCGGAACACATCCTCTACCGTCACCGCCAACGTGCCGAATCTCTCTACGCTTGCTGTGGGCACCGATGCGCTCACTTCTCTGCGCGTACAACGCCGCTAAAGCAGCGGGCAGGAGGATGATGAGTCCTCCCTGCCCGGGCAATACCGCTTCAATAACGAGAATCTCGATGGAGAAATGTAGGTGCGTGCCGAGGTCGCAACCTCGGCACGCACCTACATTTCCCTTCATCATGCTCACCAATTGCGGTCTGTTCATCGCTTGTCTGCGTTCGGGTTGTTCGCGTTGTGGCACCATCCCTTCTCCGGATTGAAGCGGTATTGCCCTTCACGGATGGAAGCAGACGATCCTCTTGCACCGTGGTGAGATCAAAGCGGTGACACGTCCCAGGAACGTTGATCTCACCATAGCGCATGGATTGAAGCCGGGGCTGGCGCTAGTTGAAGGTGATGGGAAGCGATTGGATGACGTAGACGATGCCCGTACGTACGTTGATGGGGACATCAGGCACGCGCTTGATGTTTTTGAGCTGAGCGAGCAGCATGGGTAAAACTATCCTGGCTTCCAGGCGGGCCAGGGGCGCTCCAATACAGAAGTGGATGCCGTGGCCGAAGGTGAGATGCCGGTTGGGTTCTCGCTGGATATTGAAGTGGTCTGGATCGGGAAACTGGGCCGGATCACGGTTGGCGGAGGCATTCCAGGCCAGCACAATAGCATTGGCGGGAATCTTTTGTCCACTCAGCTCAACCTCGCTGGTGGTACGGCGCATGGTGAACCAGACAGGCGGCAGGAAGCGCAGAATCTCTTCGATGGCGTTAGGCATCAGCTCCGGCTCCTGGCGCAACTGCTCGGCCACAGCAGGATATTCGGTGAACAGGTACAGAGCATTGGCAATCAAGTTCTTGGTCGTCTCTTGTCCCGCCGCCAGCAAAAGGATACAGAAGCTGATCAATTCACGCTCACTTAAGCGTTCACCATCGATCTCGGCCACACTCAGGCTACTGATCAGGTCGTCCCGTGAAGCGGTGCGGCGCTCCTTGAGCAGGCGAGAGAAGAAAGCATACCTATGCGCCTCCATCGACTGACGCGACTGGATCACCGTACCCAGCGTCACAGGCTGCCCGGTATTTTCCTCCTCGCTAACCCAGCGCCGGAAGACATCCCAATCCTCATCGGGGACACCCAGCAGTTGCGCAATCACCCTGGCAGGAAAAGGAAAGGCTATATCCGCCACAACATCCATGCGACCCGTCGGCAGGGCAACATTGATAAGCTCCTGAGCGATCTCAGTCACACGGCCCGAAAGATGGTTCACCGCACGCGGCGTAAACGCCTGATTAACCAGATTGCGCAACTTGCGATGATCAGGCGGATCGGTAGCCACCACGGTCCCATTCAGAAAGCTGTTTTCCGAGAAACCAGGGATCGACTCAGATGAGAAGTGGCTATAATCGGTCACCACCTGATTGACATCCTCATAGCGAAACACCTGCCAGAGCCTGGATTGTGGATCATAGACCACTGGCTGGTTGGAGCGCATAGAAGCGAACCACTGGAAAGTTTGAAGCGTCTGCTCGATAGTTTGGAAACGATACGCTGAAAATTCACCTTCGGAACGACTTTGTTGCTGCATCCAGAAAATCCTTTCTCTAACCATCCCTCGCCCTCTACAAAACCTTTATAGAGGAAAGGAAGAGATATATAAGAACAAAGTTCTTTTGTTAGCATATCACATCAACCCATTCCCTCTATACGTCTGGATGCCCGCACGCGCGACATTACGCGCCCCATCCTGCTGAGTGAGCTGAGAAACATAGATGATGCAGACAAGATTGTGGGCAGGTTGACTCAAACTCTTGCTGTCAGGCGTCTCTATTCTGATACCAATACAGTCGTACGCTGAAGGAAGGAAGGAAAGAAAGAAGGAAGAAGATATGAAGCTGGGCTATGCCTGTATCAATTTGACCCTTGAGCGGACCTTCCATACCTTGCGCCTGGCAACTTTACAGGCACAGGGGATGCCATATTTGCAACAGTTGGTCAATGAGAATTTCAGCTTGCTGGCCGAAATTTTGCAGTGGAATCGTGAGCATGACATTCTGATGTATCGTCTCTCGTCAGAACTGGTGCCGTTCGGTTCTCATGACAGCGTCGATCTCGCGCAGATCGATTTTCCCTATCAGCAAGAGATTGCCGCCTTCGCAACAGGAATGCGCCTCTCAACCCATCCCGGCCACTTTACCCTGCCCTCGGCCCAGGGGGCAATCTGGAAGAATAGTCTCAAAGACTTGCGCTATCACAGCGATCTGATGGAACGCCTGGGCATCGATGGAGATATGGTATTACATGGCGGTGGCGTGTATAATGATCGTCCTGCCACATCTGCTCGTATTGTCCGTAATCTTCTTTCTTTACCTGCAGATATCTTTCGCCATATCCGCCTGGAGAATGATGAGCGCGCCTGGTCGGTAGCGGACCTCTTGCCTATCTGCGAAGAGACCGGCATCCCGCTAATCGTAGATAGCCTTCATCATCAGATCCTCGGCCATGAGCCATTCGCCGAACTGCCCTGGCAACGCATCCTGGCAACCTGGCATGGAAGCAGACCCAAACTCCACTATTCACAACAAGATCCAGCCAAACGGCCAGGAGCGCACAGCGCCTTCATCGAGGCACCCGCCTTCATCGCATTCAGCGCCAGCGTCGCCATGTCGGATTACGACGTCATGCTCGAATGTAAAGGCAAAGAACTGGCCTTACTCAAGCTCCGTGAAGACCTCGCCACGCTCTCTACCGGCACCTATCAGCCAGGCCACACGGCCCTATGAGCAATAATGAACGCAACAGACAAAAAATTCTGAATATCCCCAAATCTCATCCATAGAGACGAAACAGCAAAACAACGTAGCGAACACCCTTCACAGGCAATATCGCTAAAACAAAAAAATCATGATGGAGAAGTGCGCTTTCCCGTTCATCGTACGATATGTTCTCCCGTAGGCTCATCCGTACCGCAACCATCATGCCCGTCACAGAGCGTTGGAGCGAGATGTCGGTGCGAGCAAGGGGAAAGCGCACCTCGGCTGTGACCTACGTTCTCCCTCATTCGTGTTTTTCCCCAAATTATTTTATTGAAGCGGTATTGCTTTTCAGGGGTGGAGTCGGACACAAATGTCGTCCACTCCCCCGTAGAACGGGGGCCGCTACGTGGGCTCTCCCGTTACGGTGGTTTTTGGGTCTAGAGGATGTGTTGGGCGGTGCCGCGCAGCGCGATGGTGCTATAGGTGAGCCGGGCTGGCGGTAAAAGGATGAATCCCCGGTGGTGGACATATATGCCAAGAGTCTCAAAGTGGGCTGGAACAGCGCTTATGAGGTCGATGGGCGGCAAGAGAAGCGTGAGCGCTACGATGCCAACATCGGGATTACCAGGGAAGTAGACAGTGATCAGGGTTCCGAGTGAACTATCCTGCACGCCTATATTGCTCCCATTCCACGTCTGCTTGCCCTGTGAACCCTGATAGGAGAGTTGCGCGCTTACCTGGTTGTAGGTTATGTAGGTGTGTGAACCTGTAAAGATGAAGAAGTTTGCCTCCAGTTGCGCTGGTCGCATCCTCATCTGGCTGTTCTGCATATCCTGACTAGCGGGCGAATGACCACTATGAGTGACTGGCGCACTGGCAAAAGCGTGGGATGCCTGTGCTAGCATCAACACAAGCATAAGTAGAGAAGCTAATCCATACAGAGCACGTTTTCCAGCGAACTTGAAGCTATAAGGAACGAAGTACATAAAATCGCATCTCCTTAAAGAAAACTTGCTGCATGAGCAAGCAGAATATACACTTCTTCTTTTATTATAATCGAATAACAAACTCATAAACATCTATAACGTTTTTCAAGCTTTAAGCTTTGGAGGCTGGCTCTCCATCCTTCCAGACAATATCGCTCAAAGAACGAGAATGGATGGTGCAACAACGCGAACAACCCGAACGCAGATAAGCGATGAACAGATCGCAATTGGTGAGCATGACGAAGGGAATTGTAGGTGCGTGCCGAGGTCGCAACCCCCACTTTCACCCTCAAGTTTGATGGAGGCTACTGGCTTCGTTCTAAGGATGTTTTCAGGCCGTTGAGATCGGCGATGATGGTATTTCGCTCGCCTATCATTGGATTGGATGCGTAGAACTTGCGTAAGGCATCTACCATTATGTTCAGTGCCAATAGTTCATCAGTGTTGATGGTGAGCATGATGGTGATGGTTGTGTTTTGTTGATCGATGGTACTCAGGAGTTTTCCCTGGACAGCTTGCAACAAGCGAAGCGTGGCATTGCGCTCCGCGGATGGCACGGTGTTTTCCCAGGCCAGACGACGATAGGATTGAATATAGGTGACCAGTTTCCGAGCTTGTGTTGGTGTCATGTGAAAGCTGATCGGAAGCGGTGCTGTGTTCATAAGGAAGAAGCTCTTCTTCCATAGGCGGCGTGAAAGACGTAGGAGGCATGCAGTGTTTCCCATTCCTCGGCTACACTCTGAACCCAGGCATCAAACTGCTCGGGAAGTATATTTGCCTGTATGCAATAGACACCTTTGAGCGCATTAAAGGCACTTATAACATTGGCTTTGAGCATTGATCCCACATGCCCGCCCCAGGCACCAAGCGGCGCGGGAATGTTTTGTATCTCAACATCCTGCACTCCCGCCTCAACCAGGAGCATCCCTAATTGAGAGACCATCCCCATATCGAAGCCGCGTTGTTTGCTCTGATTTCCCATCCATTCAAGCAAGCGCGCCGTTTCTGGTCCTGCATTCTTAATGGTCACCCCAATCTCCAGAATCTCTATCCAGCCCCCGGGACGCGTCACGCGAATAAGCTCCTGGATCACAGCCGGCCAGTCAGCGGTCGGGATTGCGGCAACCAGTAACCGCTGATGAACAAAGGCAAACTGCTTCTCAGGAAAGGGCAATCCCTTCAAGATATCCGCGATCATGAAAGTATAAGCAGCCGTCGAAGGAAATTGAAAGGAAGAGGAAGAAACATCCAATCCGACTGTATGCGCCTTTGGAAAGAGGCGGCTCATCTCAACCGGCCAGATACCTGTGCCGGTGCCCACATCGAGAATGGTATCCGTCTCGGGTGCCAGCGGCGCGAGATAATGATTACCGATAGCGGCATAAAGGGCGCGATGTTGAAAATTGAGACGCGTATCTTCTTGCGCATCTTTGGGTAAAAAATAAGGAGTATCCGTCAGGCGAGCACGATCATCGATAGAACGTGGAACCGTTAGGTGCGGTTCTGGCGGAGTTGATGAATGATCAGGAGTAAAAATAACTGTCTGGCGACGACGGAAAGGCCACTGGCGAAGTTTCATGCGACATCCCTTTCGAGAACAAGGCAAGAGGCACACTGAAGCACATTTCTCTCCCAAAAGCATTTCCGTCAGCATCTTCGCTTACGAACTCATAAAAAGTGAGAGGAGCGCTGTATAACAATAAATATGTATCTATGTGAATAACGAGATCATATCCGTTATGTAACGCCAGGAATGTGTGCTAAACGCGTATCATAGGTCGTTTGGCAGAATACGCAAAGCCGAGTATTCTCTCATCAGAGCGAGAATGAACATGAAAAGGTATTAGATCTGTACATATGGATTGCCTATCCACAGATAGTGTTTAATTCCCACTCCCATCGGGATCTTGCTGCTCACTGGCTGGCAAGCGTGTCTCACTATGCTTCCAATAGTACTTCCACGACTATCCTCTATTCACTTTCAACAATTTGGCTTTGAAGCATATGGCGTAGAGAGCTATGCCACAGACAAACCAGAGCACGAGTCCTAACAGCAAAGAGACAGTTCCCGCCATCACGCCCAGCGTGACGCTGACAAATATTGCCGTCAGGACAAATGAGATCGCGCCAATGATGCCTCCACGCGCATCTGCTTCAGCATCATGCTTCCCATCCTGGCGACGAATAATGGTCAGGCTCGCCAGCAGGATTGCGGGAAAGGCGGTAAAAATTCCTCCGATGCGGGGATTGATCCAATGGCCGATAAGGGCCGCGATGACCGAAATAATTCCTCCAAAGAGGAAGCGAATGGCGTAATCTTTCCATTGAATATGTCTTAACTGTGAAAAATCAACCTTCCACATAGCATGCTCCTCCAAATTTGCACAACCAGGAACCATGGCACAGCACATCCTGTATGATCCTGGCAAGGTCCTACTGCTCGCTATTCAGTCAGATTACCAGCCCAGCATGAAACGTAGGACAGCAAAGGTGCCAAATGCCACCACAAACCAGCCAGCCAGTGATCCCATTAAGCCAGGGAAAAGCTTATAGCGCTTGATGGCTGGTGTTGCTACGAGACAATAAAAAATCATGCCGACCGCGCCCGCAATAGCCCCTTGCGCGGTAAGAGTCGCATGGGCCGCGCCTTTCGTACAGAGCGTAATCACCAATCCCGCCATGAAGACAGAAGGGGCCGCAGAAAAAAAGCCGCCAAATTGCTTCGGCTGGCAGATCTGGGATATCAGCGCAAAAATACAGACGAGAAGACCGCCGGCAAGAAACCTGGCAAGATACTCCAATAGCATACGTGGCTCCAATCCATCGCTTCAAAAACATACGCTGCAACACAAAACACCTCAATCCATCTTTTTTCATGCCGCGTTCAAATTCCTGCCAGTCTGTTCACTCTATGCCATAAGGATAGGTCGTAGGAGGCGTAAAAGAGTTCGTTCCTCTAATCTTATAGGTCCAGCGGCAAAACATGACGGGTCTTCATATGGAGAAGCGCTATATTTTGTACGGACCAGCGAAATGACTGGATGCAAATAGTATCAACATGTTAACAAGCTGAACATCTGGCAGTGGGATTGCGGGCCAGGAAGATGCATCAGACACAGCAAAGGAAGAGTGAGATTCCCCTATTGCTCCTATTTTGTGCCCTGTCTCAGGCTATAAATGAACCTTTTATGCATGCTCATACGTGCCTCAAGAAGACAACTAGCAATAGACGCCAGGGGATAAATTGCGCCTATGTACAGGGAACGATATATGATCCAAATTACAGGACTATCAGTAGTTCAAACGACAACGCCTCAGCATCACAAACCTTCAAGGTATACCCATCTAGTGGTTCTCCTTCCATTGTGCGCGCTGCTACTGATCACAACCGGCTGCCAGTTCAAGCAATCTGCCTTTGCACTGATGGCAGGCAATACCGGTTCAAGCTTTGCAGCCGCCGCCATGACGTTGGACTATGCGCATAAGGGGAGTGTAACCGCCACCTATGCCAGATCCGCGTTTCAGAGCTATCAGAGCCAGTTGCAAAATGTCGATCAACAGTTATCAGCCCGGGCTGGTGCCCCCGACAACCGAACGATCCAGGAATTATTAAAGCTCTATCAGCCTGCTATGCAGGCCATTAATCATCCCTGCCTGGAGGCTGCCTGTCACTGGCAGGCGCAAATTACAGCGCTAAACCAGGCCAGTCAGGCCTTTCTGAAGGCGGGTGAATAATGAAGAAATGGCTCTCGATAACACTTGGGATTGTCACCGCCATCGGAGGATTTCTGGATGCCGGGACGATTGCGACCTCTGGTGAAGCGGGGGCAAAGTTCGGCCTGGGCTTGATCTGGGCAATTCTGCTGGCGACAGTGATGGCGATTCTGCTGGTTGAGATGGTTGGTCGCTTCACGGCGGTCTCCCAGAAGCCCTATGCCGCTGCGATCCGTGAGGAATTGGGCTTCCGCTTTTATCTCTTTCCGCTGATCAGTGAAATCATTGCCGAGGGACTACTGTTAACGGCGGAATTGGGTGGTATGGCGATTGCTCTCTCGCTCGTCACAGGCCTCTCCTGGCACATCCTCTTCCCCGTGGCCGTAGTGATTGTGTTCTTGATGGCATGGCGGGCACCCTTTGATTGGATTGAGAATGGCCCGGCCATCTTCGGCATGCTCATGTTAGCGTTTCTGGTGGGCGTCTTTGTGATGGGCGGCCCATCCCAGGAAACCGTGCAGACCCTCTGGAAGCCGGTGATCAAGCCAGGTGAGCTAGCTGACTATTTCTATCTTGTCGCGGCCATCCTTGGAGCCACGATCAGTCCCTACCTGCTCTACTTCTATTCGTCAGGCACACGCGAGGAAGGATGGTCCGGCAAGTCGCTCTTGCTCAATCGTATTACGGCCTTCGCCGGTATGGGCTTTGGAAGCCTGGGCTCAATCACGATTGTGATCATGTCCGCGATTGTCTTGCAGCCACAGAATATACAGGCGAGCACGCTGGGTGAGATTGGTCTGACACTGGCAACCCCCTTTGGCAAAATAGGATCGCTTATCTTTGCCTGTATCCTCTTTGTGACCTGTCTTGGCGCGGCGCTAGAGTGTGTGCTGGCGCTCTCTTATAACGTAGCGCAGGGCTTCGGTTGGCCGTGGGGAGAAAACAAGAAACCGGTTGAGGCGGCCCATTTCAACCTGATCCTCGTACTGTTTCTGGTCATCGCCTTGCTCATCAATCTTATCGGTATTGAGCCCTTGCAGCTGGCACTTTTTGCCTCAACTATTATCGCCCTGTTTCTGCCCCTTTCATTACTACCATTTTTGATCATCATGAACAATCGACAATATCTAGGCGACAAAATCAATAAGCCCTGGCTCAACATCCTTGTGCTGCTGATTCTCTTGATTGCGTTTGTCGTCTCGATCACAGCTATTCCGCTTGAGCTCCTGAGCGGTGGAGGATAAACGATGAACGCCAACAACGATGATATTTTCTCTATCGCGGACATTATTGATTCGCAACTGGAAAGTAGTGATCGGCAGAATGTCGGTCGGGTCGCTGATATTGAGGCTGAGTGGCGGGAAGACGGAACCCTTGTCTTATGTCATCTTGTCACCGGCCCGCAAGCACTATCAGGTCGGATCGCCAGGCCACTGCGTTCATTGGCGCAACGCCTCCTGCATGATCGCTTTGAATACAGCATCCCATTGAGTGATGTAGAAAAATTTGGGCCAACCCTGAGATTACGCCGGAAGGCCAGAGATTATCCAGTAGGGCGTTCCGAGCGCTGGATCGCCGAGCATATTCTACGCTGGATACCAGGAAGTGGATATTGATGAAACAGCATACAAACAAGATTTTTCTCGGTGATCTTATGGGCTGTAAGATCGTCACCGCCGAAGGCAAGGTCCTGGGGCATATTCATGATGTCGAAATTAGCGCAGGGCCAGAGTATCAGGTCACAGCCCTGCTCTATGGTCGAGGTGGCCTTGAAAATCATCTCCATATGCTCAATCCATTCCGAGGCGAACAGCAGCCACCAGCCAGGCCCAAAAGCATTCCCTGGCGTAAAATTGCCTCTATTGAGCAGCATACCGTGCGCTTGCGAGCAAGTAAGGACGACTAAAGCAAAGACTCCTCAGAGACGCAATAAAGGCACACTAGCAATCCTGGAATGGCACATATTGCAACACCATGACACACCATGACAAATGGGTAGCCTCGATTGACAAAAAAAATACCCCTGCCTATACTTGAACTCAACTACTACTCGCTTGCTCTGGAAGCGTAGGAAACCATTCAGCTTTCCCTCCATCAGTGCTCCTTCTCCCAGGGGGAAGAGAGCATGAGCGAACTCCATAGCAGGTAGGTACGTAAGCCCCACGAGATGCAGAGTTGGGTTCTGCAAGTACCTCTACCCTTATTTGTTGTCGCGTCTCTATTGTAGAGAGGGAATCCAGGCCAATGAACGTCACAACGTCATTCAAACGTCGTCCCATTATTTTTATGTGCCTCGCACTCTGTGCAGCGATGCTCCTGACAACCCTGCTGAGCTTTAGCCGGGTACAGGCAGCGCAAGGACCCTTTCAGGTCAAAGTATTGGTTTTGACGATGTTTTCGTCAGAAACACAGCCCTGGTTGGCTCATGAGAGCTTACCACTTGACTTTAAAAGTACCGGTGCTTTTAGTGATGTCCATTGTAACAGTAATGGTCTCTGCGTCACCACAACAGGTGAGGACAAAACCAACGCCTCCGCAAGCCTGATGGCGATTGTGCGCGACCCACAATTCTCATTCCAGAACAGCTACTTTCTGACGGCGGGTATCGGTGGGACAACGCCAGCCCACGGCACACTTGGGTTTGCTGCCTGGGCACGCTGGGTGGTTGACTGGGACCAGGGACATCATCTGCTCCCCAGCACGGCCCCCAACACGCCTTATGGATATCTACCTATCACGAAGGCCGGTACCACTGCCTTTCATCTCAACGAGCAACTGACCAATCTTGCCATGACGGTCACGTCGCACTTGAATTTACAGGATAGTGCCACCGCTGTTGCTACCCGTCAGAAATATCCGGGGCAGGCGAATCAGCATCCCTTTGTCACCACCTGCGACACCATCGCTGGTGACGACTATTGGGCTGGTCAGCAGCTCTCAGCCGAGGCGCAATCTATCACCAGCCAGCTCACCAATGGGAAGGGAACCTACTGCACAACCGAGCAGGAAGATAGCGGGGTTGCCACGGTTCTCCAGCGTATGGGCTATCTGGATCATTATCTGGACTTACGTACTGGCAGCAACTTTGATCAGCCATCGGCGGGTCAATCGGTGCAGGCTCTGCTCTCAGGCTTTCCTGGCGGCAGTATCGCACTCTCCAACGCCTATCTCGTAGGCTCCACGATGGCCCATTACCTCGTTACTCATAACGCGCAATAGTAAAGCAGCGGCAGGTCCTATCGAAATGGTAGGATCTGCCATCCTGGCAGGACTGTTTGCTACCTGATATGAGAGAGATCTTCAAGCATGGCAAATCTCCCTTTCAACCATTCTCAACAAAATGCTATGCAGGCTTATCGCAACCTCAACTATTCGAATGCAAAGCAGCCAGCAAGTGGTGCCGGGCCTCAGCCTCAGTTTGGGCTTGAGCAATCTGAAACAATGCAGTATTTAATACATCCTCAGTGAACGTTTTTTGGGAAAACTCTTCCACCAACGGTAAGAGCATCGGAAAACGACGCTTCACAAAATACCGCAACGGCTTCAACATCCCTCTTTGTTCCCCGATTTGTTCCCCTTTTTGTTCCCCGATTGCAATGCCTTTTTGTTCCCCGATTGCGATGCCTTTTTGTTCCCCGATTGCGATGCCTTTTTGTTCCCCGATTTGCTTCCCGATTGCAATGCCTTTCTCCTCGGCGCGTTCGCGAAGTCGGCGAAAGGTCCAGCTATCCTCTAAAAGATCTTCAAGCATGGCAAACCTCCGGTCCAACCAATCTTTATCGGTCTGGTCGTGAAATGTGAGTCCCGATATCCCATAGAGTAGAGAGAGTAGTTCTCTGCTCTGCCGGTCGGGATCGCCTTTTGAAAGTACATGTATCGCCTCATCGACCACATCCAGATGCGCCCCATCACGGGTCATTGGTATCAGTGGAAGGAGTCCTTTGAGATGTTTTGAAAGATTTCTGCGGTTGGCAGTTCCCATAGTTTAATGATATCAAACTCAAATCGCCCTACCTCTCTTCCATCAACATTATATAGTATATACGGTGAACTGAGCGCGATGGGCTCTTTTTTGAGAAAGATAACAACAGAATGAACCGGACATTGGTATTTCCCACGCGCCAGGATGTTGTATTCCTGCAAGCGGTGCCCCATCGTCTCGTCGCGACGGGTTTGGAACTCGATATGCAGGATCATGCGAGATCCATTGCTACGTACTGCATATAAGCAGTCGGCGTTGCGTGTGACCTGGAACTGGGGAGAAAGTTCTTTTTCGATGATCGCGCCATCGATCAGCCAGGTGGCATAGTCTTGCGCGGCATAGCTAATTAATTGTTTGAAATAGTTGTCCCACTGACCCGGCATACCATTGTCCCTCTTTCCTCACGTACCACATCCTCGATCTGTTAATAGCATAGCCAATTTTGAACACATTGTCGAGAGGTTTTAGAACCTATTTTTCAATCATGAAGATATTGTAATGTGATGGGCTTGCGTGTCACCACCCCTGGCTCGGCATGTGCTGGCCCAATTCCGCGCCACCTTTGACCATTTCCGGCACGATCCGATCCCTGGATGCAAGAATTGCTTCAAGAACTGCTGTGTGATAGCTCTGAATTCCGAACGTGGTGGCCTGAGCATGAAGTACAGCGTATCCAGGAAGGCCACAAAGCATTCGATCATCCCGAAGCTGGACGCCTCATTTTTGAGCATCTCACCTTTCAGGTCTATGATACACCCAACCTGAAGGTTACTGTCTATACTCCGGTCGAGGGAACTGAGACGCCAGCGAAGATTAACCAACTCCTGCGAGAATGGGAGGGCGCATCGCTCCCATAGGAACACTACAGAGACCTCCCACTTCCGCGCCTCTGCGACCGGATTGAGTGAAGATTCAGCCCAGTAATTGGATGCCAAAAAAGGAGCATACTTGCACGGCCACTGAGAGGATGGCGAGCAGGCTTACGATGATGGTCAATGTATATGCTAACGCGTTGAAAATAGGCCCATTGGTATATGTGCCCATCAGACGTTTGTTATTGACCAGCCATAAGACGGAAAACAGGATCACCGGAAGCACGATACCATTGAGCAGGTAGAGGTTGAGCAGTACCTGGACCACTGGCAAATTCGGTAGCATCGCCACCACCACGCCGATGATGATCAAGGCGGTAAACAGGCCCCAGAAAACAGGTGCCTCCTTCCAGCTTTTGCTGACCCCATTCTCCAATCCCAGCGTTTCTGTAATGGAGTAGCAGGTTGAAAGTGGCAAGACTCCGGCTGCCAGGAAGGATGCACCCAGCAAGCCTATAGCAAACACGGTACTCGCGAAATGGCCCAGAAAAGGGGCTAGCGCCAGAGCGGCATCCGCCGCATCCTTCAATACCACTCCTTTGCCTCCGCTATGCACAAATAACGTGGCGGCACAGGCGATGATAATGACACCAGCCACCAGATTGGAAAAGATGGCCGCGCTATAGACATCAATGCGCTCATGCCCATACTCGCGCATATTGACGCCGCGCTCGACGACAGCACTTTGAATGTAGATTTGCATATACGGACTAATTGTCGTGCCGACTGCTGTTACCAGCATAAATAGATAGGCGCTATTGAATTGAATCGTTGGCACCACTGATCCAATCGCAACCTGTCCCCAGGCAGGCTTTGCCAAAAAGGCTGCGATAAAGTAGGCAAAAAAGACCAGTGTTAAGGCCAGAAAGATCTTTTCTACGCGTGCATATGATCCTTTAACGACCAACCACCATAAGAGGAAACCCGCCACGGGGGCGCTAATCCAGGGGGGAACATTGAAGATTCTCAGAGCAGCAACGATACCAATAAATTCTGAAATAATGACGCCGCTATTGGCAAGCAAAAAGGATAACATGACCAGAGCCGTGACTCGTAATGGAAAATTCTCTCGAATAAGGTCAGATAGACCTTTCCCGGTCACCGCGCCCATACGGGAACACATCTCCTGCACAATCGCCATACCCAGGGTCAATACCACCATTACCCACAACATCGAATAACCAAATTGCGCACCCATACTACTATAGGTATAGATACCGCCCGCGTCATTGCCCGCGCTGGCGGCGACCAATCCGGGTCCCAGCACACTCAGGGGAAGCAACCAGGAAGCACGCCGGCGCTTCCTGGTATGCGAGAGTGAACCCTTGCCAATATCCTTCTGAACAGAAGCTAGCGCCCCTGTATCGTTGCGAAAATCTTTCCTCATATCAACCCTCATATATTCTGTCTGTGAACCCGCCCCGCTGCTCAGCAAAACGGCCACAGTGATAGGATAGGTAAAGTGGATGCTAGTTCCCCGGGACACATCAAAAGACATCCCGAGCACAGCATAATGCACATACGTATAAAAAAGTCAGCAGAGCTGCAATGAGCAAGCAGAGTGAGGATGTCACTTCCAATTTCATGCAGGAAACTACATCAAGGGGTGCAAAAGGGATATCTCATGCTGCTCACGTGTCTATATAGGTGAGGGGAGCAAGCGAGCAGTGAGTGGAAGAATGCAGAACCAGTCAAGAGGAACCATCAACAAACCACTCACTACCGGGCAAGTTCCCCGGTAGTGTAGACGCCTTCATCAGAAGGATGACTACGACCAGCGTCCATTCGGTTCCTCACTTTCGTCTCATATTTGGCCGGAAGAGGCGAACATCAGATGCAACTTCGTGCATAGTATAGTCAAGAGGACCAGGAAAAGTCAAGCAAAAGCCAGAATTTGCCCGGGCTCAATCCTTTGGAATGGAGCGCCCATTGCGGGTGAACAGTTCATGCCAATCTTTTTCCTGAAGTTCGACATCAAACTTCCTGGCGGCTTCCTGAATGCGTTTCCAGGCTTCAGCACGCTCTTTATTCGACACGCCTTCCACCTGATCAAAGCGCGAGACCGCTTCCCGCACATGCCGTCCATCCACCAGAGGTTCTTTACGTTCGCGTGGAAAGGCAAAGGCGCTCTCAGGTAACTTCTCACGCTCATGTTCGGATAATTTTGTCATCATACCCTCCTCTTTTTTACAAAGTGTTTGATTCCCACTCCCAGCGGGATCTTGCTGTTTGACCTGCTGGCAGGCGCTTGCGCGCCTGCGCCCTTTTTATTGTGTGATGTAGAAAAGGTTCTTCGAACCTTTTCTACATCACACAATAAAAATCTTTTTGAGCACCATTGGTGCGAAAACTCATGCACAGAGATCCTGGAGAGCATAGGAATAAAACACATTCTTAGAGACACTATAGATGCTAAATGATGAGCTATAGCGAGATTTCGCTTTGTCTGTTTCACAGTATAATCTCCCTTCTAATACGATAAGAGTGGTTTCATCGGTTCAAAAATGGAGACTCGACGATTACACCTGACGAGGGAGGCCCAATGAAATGATCAGCACGAGAAAAGGTCGTGTCACTCTTTTTCGCGGATGTAGCGTGTAGAGATTGGCTCGTGTGTAGCGTTATGAAGCTGTGTTAAAAACCTATCAGCCCCTGTTGCAGCATCTGTTTGCTGGCATACCTTATCATGAGGATAGAACAGGTATACTGAAAACGTCCATGAATGGAGGAAGTAATTATGGCAGTAATTCCAGAGAAATACAAAGACATCTTGAACACAAATGCGGCTTCACATGTCGCGACCATCGGACCCAAGGGCGAGCCGCACAGCACCCCGGTCTGGTTCGATTGGGATGGCGAACATATACGCTTCAGTCTCACCAAGGGCCGTCAGAAGTATCGCAATCTGCAACGCAATCCACAGATTGCCCTTTCCATCACCGATCCCAAGCTACGAGAACGCTATCTGGAGATTCGGGGCAGCGTTGAGCGTATTGATGAAGATCCCAAACTGGACTTCATCAATAAGATGGCAAAGAAATACCTCGGCATGGATAAATATCCCTGGCACCAGCCTGGCGACGAGCGGGTCGTTGTCGTTGTCAAGCCAGAACATGCCACCTATCAAGGCTAACCCAGACAACGTAGGCCCGATCCCTTGCGGTCGGGCTCTGTGAATCGTACGCTAGTGTCTCTGTTGCCTCTTCTCAGAAAACGAAGGACATCGTGACGAAACTACGGGCCACCTTGCTCACACCTTTAAGCGGTTCACTGGCTCCCTTTGGACAGGCCTGCGCCACCGGGCTTCTCCTCTGGGCACAACACGCCTCACAGCTACCCACACCATGGACTGGCGTGGAACTTGCGATCCAGGACATCGGTAGCTCCCGTGGAGCGCAAATGGATGCAAGCATACGGGCTGCTCTGAATACACGGCCCGATGTCCTGTTTGGTCCCTATGGAAGCAATACCATGCTGGCGGCTGCACGTGCCACGCAGCAGGTGATCTGGAATCACGGAGGCGCAACCTCTCAACTGGCCCATCCCACTTTCCCACACGTCATCAATATCCTCTCACCCGCCTCTACCTATTTTGTGGGCGTATTACAGGCGGTACGCACCTCTGATCCCGATGCAGAGACAGTCTCTCTCTTCCATAGCAATAGCGGCTTTGGCAAAGATATAGCCAGGGGAGCCATACAGGCAGCTAACGACCTCAAATTCGCGCTCCAGGCTATCCCATTCGAGCCCCGGCACGCCAGAGAAACGACGACACGCATACCACAGGCGCATATATTACTGGTCGCGGGCAACTTTGAGGATGAGCTGGCGGTCGCCCCCATCCTCTTGCGACGTCCGTGGCGGGCGGCAGCATTTGTCGGAGCTGGTGTTGAAGAAGTACTGGCCCCACTCGGAACCCGGCGTGAAGGACTACTGGGGCCAGCGCAATGGCTCGCCAGCGCCGCTCCCATACCTGATGAAGGGCCTGACGCCAACTGGTTCATTACCCATTACAGAAAAGTAGCAAACGCAGACGGCGATCCACCCTATCCAGCGGTCCAGGCATTCGCCGCTGGCCTCCTCGCAGCCCGCACCCTGTACACCACTGGCAGCCTTGATGATACCGACCTGCTCACCGCCGCCGCTCAACTCACCTGCACCACCCTTTATGGGGCATTTCAGCTCGATCCTCATAGCGGCCTGCAAAGCGGGCACCAGATCCTCATCGTCCAATGGCAACAAGGAAAACGCCGTGTCGTATGGCCTCCCCAACAGGCAGAAGCCACCTTGCAATCGGGGTCAAAGGGATTAAGCCATTAAAACACCAGGCCCTGGTGCAGGGGCGGCAGGTCCTGATTTATTGCTATCTATCTAATATTTATGAATGTATGGGCTGATAGACCAGATAGCCATCAATTTCAAAAATCTGATAATTTTCCTGCAAAAGCTGGATACGCTTTTCTACAATATGTCTGTACGCAACATCGCTATGCTCTGGAATTATATAGGCTGCGTAAGGATCAGACTCTACCCGTTGGATATAGGGAATGTACTTATTTTGGAATAAGGTTAACGCATGGCTATTTCTGTAATTGTATGCTAACGATACACCAATAATTCGTTCGTCACTGGTAAATGCCATGCGATAGACAACCCAATAATCACCATAAACATGCTTGATATTATGGGTTAACAAAGTATCGATAAACGTCTGTTCCTGTGTACTGGCAGTGCGAGCCTCTGGTATATCACGAAGAGAGAGTGCACTACCCACCATAAAGAGGGCAACAATTAACATTAGCAAACTTGCACAAAATCCCTGGCGTACCACACTCAGCATCCGACCTGAGCGCGATATGTACTGCTTGAAGCGGCGACACCCGAGCCAGAGAGGCCACAACAATGCAGGATAGCCAATCCATACCCCCATCAAATAACGTGAGTTTGTGCCAGGTCCATTAATAGGAGAGACACTGCGCAAATAGGGCAAGATATTCGCCACGATGCCAAGCAGAAGAATCAGCCAGACGACAACCAGAACAAAATGCCGATATTCTTCTACAGACCAATGGCGTCTCCGTAGAGGCCAGACTATCTTCATGAGCGAATAGAAAGCCAGGAGCGCAGAAATAAACCACAACGTGCAAAATCCAAGTGACCAGACAATACCAATATTCGTACATTGGGGAGCCCAATGCTGCTCAAAGCCCCAATATTGCAGGAAACCATATTCAGAACTATGGCAAACAGGATTCCCAGAAATAATTGGCAAGCTTACTGTAAACGTGTTAAAAAACTGCGTATAAAGGACACTAATGGTCAAGGGAACATGTCCCATTTGACTCAGAATAGTGCTGATAGAGTCATGTCCTGAAACGACATGAAGATTGTGAATGATTAAGGGTGTACTCCCAATAAGCAAACCCATCAACAATGGAACAATTGCCCCTCTAAAGATAATCTCACGCCAACTCAAGAGAAGAACCAGACAGGAACAAACAATCCATGGCACGATCAGCGTATCGCTCCACAGCCCCAGGCCAACGGCTCCTCCCCAGAGAATATATAAGAGATAACGACCGAGATTTTCTTGCCATCTTTCCTTGTAAGGATGTAAAGCCAGATACAAAGTGATCAATAAAGAAGCAGTTGAGAAGAAAAGTATTTCAGGATAACCACCAATCGCGCTCAACTGACGTGAAAGCATAGCAGTCGATCCAAAGGCAAATAGAAAAACCATGAATAAAGCAAAATATCGCGTATAAAGTTGACGGCACAATCCATACAAACAAAGCATGAAGGCTACATAGAGCACAATCATACCCAGGCGTAACACAAAAACAGAACTTCCAAATAAATTAAAGAGAAATGCCCCTATATATGCCTGTAACGATCCCATATAATCCTGTCCATAGAAAAGCAAGGGGTGCTCACCATTGCGTTGAATATGGAGTGCCATCAAACCGATAATGCTCTCATCACTGTTGGGAAGAGGCCAATTATAATAAGCAAGACATACGAGTAAAGCGATAGCAATTAACAAAATTAACGCAAGAAACAAAGTATGAGGACTAATACGCACATTTCGTTTCATAATACTTCTCATAGAACTCTATATATCCATAGAATGATAGCTTCTTTATCTAGTTCTCAGAACAAAACTATCAAGTAAAACAAAATAATAGAAGAAATTCTTCTGTTATTTTAAATCAAAACATATAAAATTATCAATATAAACAGAAAAAAAGAGCTATACTTGCATCTTATACAATGGTCAGTTCAATCCAATACAAATCTTTGCAACTTGAATGCGAATTGTTGAGTCTTCATCATCTATTGCCACGTATAAACAGTAGAATTATTTTGCTAGCTTGCACTTGAAGGATAGTTATGTCGATAGAGAATGATCCAAAGGGATTAGATGCGCTCGAAACAGGCATGCGCGTCGAGACGCCGGATAAGGACCTTGGAGAAACAGATGTCAGTCAACCCAGGGTAAAGGAAGTTATCAGGGATCGAGAGGGCGCGGTCGCAAAGATTATCATTCAAAAAGGGGCCATCTTCAAAAAGGAGTTGGAGGTGCCAGCAGATCGTATTCAGGAGATCATTACACCTGATACATTGCATCAAGCGGGCCAGGTGGTTCTCGATATAAATGAACAAGAAGCGGATGCGTTAAATGTGCACGGTATTGAAGAAATTGAGGATGAACAGACGCATCAAGATTCTTTGCTTGAGGATTCAGAAAAAAATATCCCGACCACTGAAGGCATTCGCGCAATGGAGGCGTACTCATCACTAGAGGAACATGAAGAGCAGGAAGAAGGGGCTGAGAGCCAGCAAAATGCATCTGCCGAATCACAAAAATCTTCCTCGTGGTTGAGATTGATTGGGCCTGGTTTTATCTCTGGGATGGCTGGCAATGATTCATCCGCCGTCGCCTCTTATTCGGTCGATGGCGCTCAGGTTGGGCTGGGTCACCTCTGGCTCCTGCTCTTATCCACTCCGCTCTATCAAGCCGTGCAGTACTCCTGTGCCAAAGTTGGGCGCATCACCCAAAAAGGCTTCGCGGAAGTCCTGCGCGAGAATTATGGTCGTTCTGGTGCAAGCCTGGCTTCACTGGCCCTGATTATCGCGAATGTGGCCCTGATTACAGCTGATCTCGTAGCTATCGGTAGCGGCTTCCAACTCCTGACCACTATGAGCTGGGTCTGGTTTACAGTTCCCATTGCCGTGATCCTCTGGTATCTAACGGTCTTTAGCAATTTTGACAAGCTCAAGAAGGTTTTCATCGTGATGAGCCTGGCTTTTATTGTCTATATCGTAACAGACATCCTGGCTCGACCAGACTGGATCGCAATCCTGACGAGTACCGTGGTTCCACATATCGATATGACCTACGCCAGTATCAGTAGTGCTGTCGCATTGCTGGGTGCCACCATCTCACCCTATAATATCTTCTGGCAGGTACAGGGTGAGAAAGAAGAACGTCGTCAGGGCACCTTGAAGCAGAAGCTACGCACAGCCGCATTAGATGTTGGGATCGGCGTTGTCAGCGGAAATATGGTAGCTTACTTCATCATTATCTGTACCGCAACCACCCTCTATACCCATCACAAAGCAATTACTACAGCAGCGGATGCCGCCATAGCGCTGGTGAGCGTCTTAGGTCCAGTGGCGAAATATCTGTTTGCCATTGGCTTGATTGGCTCAGGCTTAGTAGCCATTCCAGTACTGCTTGCCAGCACCTCCTATGCAGTCGCAGGCACATTTGGCTGGCCGTCAGGGCTTTCCAAAAAACCCTGGCAAAGTGAGGGCTTCTATCTGATCCTCACGGGAGCATTGGTCCTCAGCCTGTTCCTGGCGCTGCTTCATTTAGACCCCATCCAGCTCATCTTATGGGCGAATATCATTTCTGGCATTCTGGCTCCAGTCCTGATCGTATATCTGATCCTGGTTGGCAATAATCGCAAGATTATGAAGAAGCAAGGCTTTAGCTGGCTATTGAATATCTGCCTGGGCACCACCTTCGTAATCATGGTAGCAGCAGCAATCCTCTTCTTCTATAGCCTCGCAACCGGACGATCATAGACACCAACACACCACACTTTTTATGAGTCATCCCGGATTTTTGGAGAACCCGTAAAACCTCCAATCAATGAGATGAAGGAATTCCAGGAATTGCAGGCACTAGGCAAAAATGGCCTCCTGGTCTACACTGTTGGTGATTAAAAT
>NZ_BIXY01000067.1:0-31243 GCF_008326305.1 Dictyobacter arantiisoli
ATTCTAAAAGGCATAAGGAATTTTCTTTCTGGATCTATGTAACGTTTTTTTTATTATGCCAGAAAGAAACTTCCTTTTCTCGTTATTTAAGCGGTATTGCCCTTCACGGGTGGAGGGCCACGACCCTCTCGCACTGGCTTTCCTTCCCGCCTGCTCTGGTGCGGCTTTGGGGCGTGATGGCAATGCCCCTCCACCCGTGAAGGGTGGCATCTACGGATGCATTGGCATTCCACATTCTCCTTATTGAAGCGGTATTGGGGTGCACTCCCTCTTCAGATGGCGGCTGCACCCCGGTGCTGTCAACAAAGAGTGCCTCCTTTTTCTCTGGGTTGTCTTCCTCTTTCCCCTCATTTGTTGGAGTAGGTGGCGCGCCTGTCAGCAGGTGAGCAGCAAGATTCCGCTGAGAGTGGGAATCAAACACTCTCTGACCTCGACTTTGTACATTTTTAGGCTTTTGAGCCTGAGAAAAAGGGTGAGTGCGACGCATTTTCGAGCTCACGTTTTCAAAATTGTACAAAGTCGAGGTGAGGAGTAGACATGAACCTATAAGCAAGTGAACGGCGTGATAGCAGTAGTGAGTGGATAGATTTGGGCACTGCATTTCATAGAAGAAGCAGGATAGTCTTTCCCAGGAGGCTTACATGCTAGCTGAAGAACGCGAAGCGTTGGATGAGATTGTTTCCCGTATCCGCGCAGGCCGTATCACGCGTCGTACTTTTTTAGAGCGGGCACTGGCATTAGGACTGACAGGCAGTAGTGCCGTCTCACTTCTGGAAGCCTGTGGTGGTTCTAGCAATAGTTCAGGTGGCAATGGCGCGTCTATTAATCTTGTCTGGCAGAGCGAGCAGGAATCCACCCAGACCTATCAACATCTCGCGGATCGCTTTAATCAGAGCATTGGTCAGCAGCAAGGGATTCATGTGACATGGCTCCAGGGCCCTGCGAATTCCGATGATATGCTGGCGAAATACAACAATATGTTGCGTGCTCGTGACAGTAGTATCGATGTGCTTTCGATTGATATTGTTTATCCGGCCCAGTTTGCCGATAGTCAATGGATCAAGCCGCTTTCTGAGCGGCGCTGGCCCGCCAGTGAGCGCGCAAAATATCTCACTGCTCCCTTACTGGGTTGTACCTATCAGGGCAAGATCTGGGCGGCCCCACTGCGTACCGACGTTGGATTACTCTATTATCGGACAGATCTGGTTCCCAGACCTCCACAATCCTGGGATGAGTTGACTGCTTCCGCCAGGAACGCGATGGCGAAGACACGCTATGGATATGTCTGGCAGGGGGCGCAATATGAGGGGCTGGTCTGTAATTTCTGTGAAGTCCTCTATGGCTATGGGGGGGCGATCCTGGCAGCCAATAACCCCAGACAGGTGACGGTGAATTCGTCTGAGGGTAGAGCCGCGCTGACGAAGATGGTAAGTTGGGTTGGGTCAATATCACCAGCAGCGGTGACATCGTATCTAGAAGATTCTTCTCGCCAGGTCTGGCAAAATGGTAGTGCAGCCTACATGCGCAACTGGCCCTATGCCTATGCAATGAGTAAAGATGCCGCGCAATCCCAAGTCGATAATAGATTTGCGATTCACAGCATACCTTATGGGGGCACCAATACCGTTGGACACTCCGCGATTGGTGGCTGGAATCTCGCTATCAATGCCTTCTCACAGCGGCAGGAACAGGCATGGCAATTTATCCACTACATGTTGCAGCCTCCAGCCCAGAAAACGCTGGCGCTCACGGCAGGATTAGCCGTTACCTTGCTCAGCACCTATGACGATCCAGAAGTCTTACAGAAAGGACCGTTATTTGCACTGTTAAAGCCAGTGCTACAACAGGCATTACCTCGGCCCGTCTCGCCACGCTATAGCAACGTCTCAGATGCCATCCAGCGCCATGTCTATCAGGCACTCAAGCAGCAAAGTCGCCCCTCCGACGCCTTACGTGGCCTGGAGGATGAATTAAAGCAAATCAACAGCACTATCGAATAAGGATGCTGTCTTTTATGGCAATCCGCATAGTTCGTCACAAGTATCATCCGTAGAAGGGAAGAGTGTGTTATGGCAACGCAGGTCGTCCGCCAGATCCATAAAAGCGCGCAGACGCCATCTCATTCATGGCGTGACCGCTTACCCGGGCAGGGTCAATGGACTCCCTATCTCTTTGTTTTGCCTACTTTGATCCTGATCCTTGTCATCGCGATTTATCCCATGTTAGACTCGATACATATCAGCCTGTTGAACAATCCATTGATTGCTCATCCCAGATTTGTTGGCTTGCGCAATTATGGACGGATCCTGATAGATCCTGTCTTTCAATTGGCGTTCAAAACCACGCTTATCTTTGCGGTTTGTAGTGTTGTATTGGAAACCATCTTTGGCCTGGGTATCGCGTTACTGATCAATCAGACCTTTCCTGGACGTGGTTTAGTGCGCACCGTCATCCTGGTTCCCTGGGCCTTTCCGACCGTCGTCTCCGCGCAGATGTGGCTCTTGATGTATAACGATCAGACTGGTGTGATCACCTATCTACTCCAGATGTTCCATCTGCTCGGTCCTGGTACGACCCTCCTGGGTACCAGCGCAGGTGTCATCTTTGCCTCTGTGATCACGGATGTATGGAAGACGACCCCCTTTATGGCACTTCTAATCCTGGCTGGCCTGCAAGTCATTCCTACTGAGATGTATGAAGCCTCGGACGTAGATGGTACCACACGCTGGCAACGTTTTTTTTATATCACTTTGCCACTACTCAAGCGACCGTTGATGATTGCCCTGCTTTTCCGGGCGCTAGATGCGATTCGCGTCTTTGATCTGTTCTATGTCTTTGGCTTGCGTTCTGTGCCATCGCTGGCCTCTTACGCCAACTTAAAAATGTTCGCTGGAACAGCCTATGACTTTGCGCCCGGTGTCGCCGTCGCGGTGATTGTCTTTCTGATTGGTATCGTCGTGAGCCTGTTACTGGTTCCTATGATGCGCGATAATACCTGAGATAGGATCAAGGAGAAGTGCCATGCATATAGCTAAACAAGTGACACTGAATACCTATCGGCAGCGTGCCAGGAGTCGCAAATGGGTGATGATTGCGCGCTATGTCGCCGTCTTCTGCATTGTTGCCGTGGCGCTGTTACCACTCTATTGGACCTGGATTACCTCGATTAAAAATGGGATTGAGATCAACGCCGCGCCGCCAACACTGCTACCGCATGTCTGGGTGTTGGATAACTACATCCTGGTCTTTCAGTCCTCTTTCTTCTTGCCAACATTGCGCAATAGCACAATTATCGCTGTGCTGACAACCCTTTTATCCCTCCTGTTTGGGACATTATGCGCTTATGCACTGGCACGTATGAAGTTTGTTGGACAGTCAACCATCTTGTCTTTGATCCTCTCTGTCAACATGTTTCCCTTTATTGCGATGATTGGTCCTTTGTTTGTCTTCTTCACAGGGCCGATCTATCTCTACAATACCTATCTTGCGCTGATCATCCCAGATTTGATCCTGACGCTGCCGCTTACCATCTGGTTTCTGACCTCCTTCTTTAAGGATCTCCCGCCGGACCTGGAAGAGTCGGCGCGAGTGGATGGGGCTTCGCGCCTTTATGTCTTGTGGAAGATTATCCTGCCACTGACCGCGCCGGGCGTCTTCGCAGCGGCGATTCTCTCCTTCATTGCCGTCTGGAACGATTTCCTCTTTGGATTAAACCTGACCAGCGATGAGCGTGCACAGCCGGTGACGGTAGGTATTACCCGCTTTAATTCAGAGCATGTAATCGCTTATGGGCAACTGGCTGCGGCAGCGATTATTGTCACCATCCCACTGGTGATACTGGTATTACTCTTCCAGCGCCGTATCGTTTCAGGCTTAACCGCAGGTGCGGTAAAAGGTTAGAGCAGAACCGGCATCTCAAAGCTTTTGGGCATGCAAAGAAAAGTTATCCACAATTTTAGGTACTTATCCACACTTATCCACATCAAATGTGGATAAGTGTGGATAAGTCAATAGCTTTTGCAATAAGTACTATCTCCAGGAGCATAGAGCTGAAAACTTGCGCACCATATAGCAAGAAATAGCTGTCTATCCTCGGGGAAAGGTTTTTGGATGCCGGGTGGAAGCAGTGCAGCGGCGCACCCGGCAGAACGTATAGATATGACTATCTTTTTTTACCGACGTGTTTTCGATGGATTGCGATAATAATCCTGCACCTGGCGATGAGCCATTGTGGCTGGCCCCACATTTTCTTTCGTGGAGCGTACATAGCTCAAAAAGCTCTGCGGCGTCGGTTTCGGCTCTGGCAATATGATTGAAATGGGCTTTATATCAAGGGAGTCGTTTTCAGGAAAATCAAATGCCAGCGTGGGCTGTGCCGGAAGAGGCGTGGTGGCTGCTGTATTGAGATGCTTACCACAATAGGCACAAAATAGAGCATCATACGGAATTTGTTTACTACAGGAGGAACAGCTACGTGTTTGTGTCCAATGTTGTGCTTCATATCGGGTTCTGGCAATTTCATAGAAGAGACGGGCCATAGAACATTTTATGCGTTGTATTAGTGTCGAAAACATAACCCCAACCTTTCTCACTTCAACTTCCATACGACACACTAGTGATAGCTATAGTTTAGATTGATCGACGCAAGTATGTCAATCAGTTTTACCCGCTTTTTCATCAAAATTATATTAATAAATCCTTACTATATTCATGCATATGCATATTATATTTACTAGCTCTGGTTGGTAGGCAGGTAAGGAAGCATGGCTTGAAAAATTTGTTGAGGTTCAATCATGTCGATAATGTCGGTCTTTCCCCAGGTCACGGCTGCGACTAGCTGCTGATAGCTGTAGGGATTAGGCTCGAGGGTGACGCCATGATGCCAGGGGGTCGAGGACCAGATGTCACGTGCATAGATCGTGCCTGGCAAGAAGGGAACGAAGGTAGGAATATGCAATGCACCCGCGATATGTCCGGGTCCGGTATCATTTGATAGCGCAAGATGGGCATGGCTGGTCAGAATTGCAAGATCGCGTAATGATTGTGTTCTTTTGATCATGACACGTGCGTTTTGCCCGCTGCCCGTGAAATCCTGTAGCCATTCAACCATATCGGCCTGTTTAAAGCCGTCAGGGAGATCGGTATCGGGACCGCAAGGTAGGAGAAAGAGCAAGGATTGTTGTGGTAGCTGCTGAGCGAAATAGTCGCAGATAAGTTGCATTACCTCATCCCAGCGCTCATAGCATTTTGCCAGGACCACTGATTGAAAGAAACAGGCCACCTGAAATGCTCGAGTATCGATATTCCAGTCGCGTATCAATTCCTGGTAGCGTTGTTCATCCTGCTCTGAAAGGAGAAGCTGAGGCTGAATCGTGGCGGTTAATTTCGTTGCAAACAGGGTGCTGATAAAGGCCGCGTAGCGCTCTTCTGCGCCGCGCTGAGCATAGTTACGAACGCCCACACGAAAGAGATTTTCCAGAATTGCCACTGCACGTCCTGGTTCGTGCTCTGTGGTGGGTGCATCCTCTGCCAGTGCCAGATACGGCATTCCATCGTGTGCTCCATGAAAGTTGAGGACCAGCAGGCATTCCTGCTCTTGAGTGGATGTCTTTGCCGGGTGGATGCTCGTCAGGTCTGTAAGATCCTGGGGCGGTTGTGCACAGGGTTGGATAGTAATCTCAGGCCAGTATTGTTGCTGATAATTGTCTTGCTGAAAGAGGTCTGCTGAGTTCTGATCAACCAGGATTTGGACTGGAGTACCTTCTTTTTGTAAAAGGCGCAGTGCCTCCAGTGTACCCGTCAATAAAGCGGTTGCAACGACACACTCACCCAGGCGGCCAGCCTTGCCTCCCAACAGGATAGTGACGCTCGTTGCCTGCTGTAGCAGCTCTTTCTGCTGTTGCAGAAGCGCCTGCGCCTCAGCAGATAATGTATAGGTTTCATCTTCTGCCAGATCGCAGAGGAATGACAAATCGTAGGTGTGTATGCTGACGTTTGGCCCTATCGGCGCATCGTCCCGGGTACTCAACTGACATCTCTTTCTTCAACTAGACAGGCGTTTTCCTATCGCATTAGTGTAGCAAAGGGAACAAAGTAGCGTCAAGCGCTATCGAATTGCCTGCATGTATACGCTACTACGCTACTGCTTTATTTTTCATTTCTCGCTGGATGAATACACATAGTGCCAGCTTGATCGGCTAATGTCGTGACAAATGCGTTGGTTGCAGTGTGTGCTAACTGGTTACGGGCGAGGCGGACAAGCGCACATTCCAGGTAGCTAGCTGGAATATCCCGCACCTGAAGTTCTACCACATGTCCAGCAGCCAGATCCCTGGCAATCACTGTGCGTGCGATAAATGCCGCTCCCACTCCCTGCCGTAGGAGTTCGCAGGCCGTTTGCGCTGGTAATTCCATGGTGCGTTCGGGATGGGGATAAATGCGGGCGAGAATGTCATGTAAGATAAAGCTATGATGCACAATAAGGAGTGGCCTGGCGAGAAGATGGATATCTTCAGCGGTTACCGTTTGCTGTTGTGTCAGGGGATGTCCGGGAGGCGCAACAAAGACCAGTGGCTCACGGAAGCGCACTATTTCAGTCAGATCAGGATTAAGAAAAGGCCAGCTTATCAATCCCAGTTTGACGACCCCATCGTAGAGCATGTGCTCGATTTGATTGCTATGACCTGTGCGAACGAAGATTTCTACCTCTGGATGGCTGCGATGGAAATTGGCGATGGTTGCGGCTAAAAAGCCAGTACTATATGATTCGATAGTGCCTATGGTGATACGCCCGCGTTGACCCTCCTGCGTGAGTTGCGCGACCTCTCTTCCTTCATGGAGTACTTCTAACGCCCGTCTGGCATAGGGAAGGAAGCTTTCACCACGTTCAGTGAGTGTCACCTTGCGACCACCACGGACGAATAATGGTCCACCTATCTCTTCTTCTAGCGCCTGAATGCGGGTACTCATGGTAGGTTGGGACAGATTCAGTGTCCGCGCCGCCCGGCTAAAGCTTCCCTCACGCACCACCTGTTCAAAGGTAATCAGTTGCTCAGTATCCATAAGCGTGTTCACCTGTCGTATCAAAAAAATGAATAGCAAGTATAAGCAATATAGGATTGTATGATAGCACCAACTCTTCTACACTGGTTCTATATTAATCTATGAATGTGGAATGGAGTGCGCTGTTCTGATGGGATTTTTAAAAGTGTTAGCGCGTCCCAGGATCGCAATACTCTGGGTGAGCCAGGTATTATCTGCGATGGGTGATTATTTATATAGTCTGGCTGTAATCTGGATTGCAGTAAAGGCGGTGGGCAGTGAGGCCAGTGTGGTTGCAGCGGCTCAGGCCAGTTCACAACTGGTCTTTGGCCTGCTTGGTGGTGTCTATGCTGACCGCTGGGATCGACGTAAGGTTATGGTGCTGGTGGATATTGTGCGTGCCGGAGCGGTGGCTTTATTGGCGCTCCTGGCAACATTGGGCATGTTACAATTCTGGGAGCTTGTTGCAGGTGCTGTGGTTATTGGTAGCCTGGGATCGCTGTTTGATCCTGCCTTACAGGCCAGTCTGCCCGCCCTGGCTGGTGATGCGCGGACGTTGCAAGCCACCAATGGGTTGATGGATATTACCAGCCGGGTTGCGCGTGCCCTGGGTCCCAGCATGGCCGGTCTATTGATATTATTCTTGCCCTTATCCCAATTTTTTACGCTTGACGCTATCAGCTTTGTCATTTCTGCCCTGGCAATCCTTTCGTTAGGACGGCATATTGTCTGGAAAGCCCAATCGTCATTGCAAAAGCAGGTCGGCCTACGAGGGATCTGGTATGAGATCAGCGGTGCCGTGCGCTTAGTCGGACAGCACAAGCTGCTGGCCTGGACTTTGCTGCTCAATGGTCTTATGAATCTGGCCTGGAGCGCAGGCTTTTTAATTGGTGTGCCCTTGCTTGCAGATCGTGTACTGAAAGGGAATATTGGTGTATATGGCTTGATCGTCGGAGCTTATGGTGTTGGTAATGTCATCAGCAATCTGATATTGGGAAGCATTGCCTTACAGAGACGTGGTGTCATGATCTTTTGTGGCAAAATCATCGTTGGCCTTGGTTTTATCATAATTGCCTGTGCCCATTCGCCAGCTATCGCCATAATTGGATCAGCATTGGCAGCGCTTGGAGGGCCAATGGGAGATATTACCATGCTCAATATCATGCAAATTGACCTGCCTTTATCCTCGCTGGGCAAGGTCTACAGCTTACGCATGATGCTGGCAAATATTGGATCTTCGCTGGGCCTTTTTCTAGCCTTTCCCTTATTTGCACATGTCTCTATCATGTTCGGCATTTTGCTCTGCGCTTTTACCATGATAGCTCTTGGCCTTGTAGGTTTTATGCGTTTTGGCTTTCAAGATCCACCTAGCGTTTCCACCCCTGCTGAGCAAGGTATCGTCACGTTAATCCATGATCCAATTGATGCACAATCAAAAAAGTAAGGATCATGCTTATATAAAATGATAATAAGAGATTAAAAAGGAACCGGCCTCTCCACATGGGAGGAAGCCGGTTCCTGGTTTTTGTGGGCTGTCGAGATTAGTGTTTGGCAGCCGCGTAGCGCTGAGCAACAATGTCCCAGTTGACAACGTTCCACCAGGCAGCCAGATAGTCAACGCGCTTATTCTGATATTTCAGATAGTAAGCATGTTCCCAGACGTCGTTGCCGAGCAGGGGAATGTTGCCATCGATCAGAGGGCTATCCTGATTGGCGGTCGAGGTGACAGCCAGATTGCCGTTTTTATCGAGAACGAGCCAGGCCCAGCCAGAACCGAAGCGTTTGGCACCGGCATCATTGAAGGTATCTTTGAAGGCGCTGAAAGAGCCGAATTTGGCGTTGATCGCATTTGCCAGTTCGCCGGTAGGCTCTTTACTGCCACCAGGGGTCATGGACTCCCAGAAAGCGGTGTGGTTGATATGACCACCTCCGTTGTTGCGCACAACGGTCCGTTTGGCCTCGGGTACTTCATTGAGGCGGCGGATCACTTCTTCGATGGGCAGGCTAGCGAATGCTGTGCCTTCTACAGCACCATTTAAATTGCTTACATAGGTGGCATGGTGTTTATCATGGTGCAGTTGCATGGTTTGTGTATCGATATAGGGCTCTAATGCATCATAAGCGTAGGGCAGTTTTGGAAGCTCAAAAGCCATAAAACATCTCTCCTTACTCAAATATAATTAGGAGGTTGATCCCTCCTAGTTTGACGTTGAGGGCTCAAACCGCTCCGTTTGGCGTTTGTCGAATGAGCGCGCTTGAGCGGATATAATCCACATGTTTAGTTGTATGCGATGGAGCGGGCTGTTGTCAAGCCGATGCGCAATCTCGCAAGAAAAATGCAGGCAAAATCCTTTTTGAGCTTCACCGCATAGTGATTTCTATAGTAGTATACGTATGTGGTGAAACGAACGAGGACAGACGCGAACTCTTTTTGCTTCTCATATCCACATCCTTCCTTTTTTTCTTTTCCGTACCATAGGGCGAGAAAAGGAATGCTAGAGAAGATAAGCATGTGTGGACCACAGAGGTACCACTGGAGATGCCGTTAACGCCAACTGGTCAATGTCTGTGCTATAATGCCGCCAAACCATTTGTTCTAATCATCGTTTGTCTGGGGCATAGTGCGAACTTTTATCCGTTTGCTGCTAATGGTCAGAGGCACGTGATGTTGCGTGATATGTACTGGATGCAGCGTCTGGTTGTTGGCAGGGACATATGCAGTGGAAGCATTTTATGTGGCTCCCCGAGAGGTTTGGAAATGAAAATCGGGAAAATCGTCAAGTCAGATTCCCATATTAATTATGTCTGTCAGGTCTTTGGCCCGCGTGAGGCTGATGTCCAACCCGCGCCTGCGGACTATGCCTTCGGGCGTTTTGTGCGTATCGCTGTGCGTAGTGAGCATGGGGATGATCCAGATGCTTTATTTGGTGAGGCACTGGGTCAGAGTCAGGAACCAGTGACCTATGCGGTTGGTATCATTTACGACACTATTCTACAAAATCCTGCTTTTGGTTCTCTGGGGCCTCGTCTCTCCAATGAGATGCAGGTGGAATTATTCTCTCCCGACTATATCTCTGAGAAGGCTGTGCTGACCTATATTATGGTGTTGGGCATGTTGGAGCAGCGTACCCTGTTTGGACGTGAGCCCGAGGTCTTGTCTGTGATGCATGGTGTCCCTTTGCTCTCACTCGAATTGGATAGCGTGATTGAGACGATGGATGATGCTGAGGTATGTGCCTTTCACCTGTTTCGCGATCCTGCCGGTGGCCCCAACAGTCAAGATCCCTATTTGCATATGGGATATATTCCGCATATTATCGCGCAGCGCAGTAGCCTGTTGCCTATGGTGACGCTGCGTATTATTGATCAACTAGAGCGCCTGTTTCCAGAGAATGTCGCATTACTTTCCATTGTCAAGCGCAATTTTGCCTGGCGGCTCAAAGTTGAAACAACGGGTTAGTGGAGGGCCCCAGAGATGTTTGATTTTACACAGCCAGCGGCTCCCGTTCAATCCGCGTTGCGTCGACCTGTCGGCATCACCAAAGGGCCGGGCGAGGAGACGCATGAATATACCTTTGTCTCGCGTGATGATGAGCAGGTGCTTAAGAACGGCGAATATGTTTACTATGAATTGGTTGATCCCGATGTAAGTAGTGACACTGGAGCAGCCAATCGCGTCCCCATGCGACGCGTCCTGGGACGTATCATCAAACGCCTCCCGCTGCAACTCTATCCCGATACCTTTCTTGGCGAGCCAGAGATTCCGCCCGCACAGGTTGCGGCGATGGTTGGCTACAACTCGCTCACCAATGAGCTATTCGAGTTGCATGTTGCGATTATGGGCTACTATGATGCTGTGACCGGCTCGTTTATCAATCCCTGGATACCTCCTCAATCGGGCAAGCAAATTTATCTGGCGGATAATGTGATGCTAGAAGGCATTCTAAGCCGCAAGAAAGACCACGATCCCGGCTCTGCGACGATTGGTTCACTCCTGACGCGCGCGCCCGGTGCGGTGCCGATAGTCCTCTCTGTGAAGGATCTGGTGAGCACTCATCTGGCGATTATTGCCAGTACCGGCGCTGGTAAAAGTTATCTGGCGAGCGTTGTGATTGAAGAACTCATGAAGGCCCAGAATAAAGCCTGTGTGCTTATTGTTGATCCACATGGCGAATATAGTACGCTGGATCAGATCGCAAACTTTCCGCAGTTCTCAGAGGACGGGGATGGCACGGGCAGTGGCTACCGTGCTCAGGTACAGATCTATAAGCCGGATCAGGTGAAAGTGCGTATCTCGACGCTCAATATGGGAGATATGCGTCAACTCTTGCCAGAGATGACGGAGAAGCAACAATATCTCTTAAGCCGTGCCCTGCGCAAGGTCCATGAGACTAAACGCAGTCATCCCTGGGGTGTGGCGGATCTGAAGCAGGCTCTGAAAACCGTTGCGCGCCAGAAGAGTGATGAGGATAGTGAAGGGGCCGACGATTCAAGTACTGTGCATGCACTGACATGGCGTATCGAGCAGCGCTTTGAGCATAGCTTCACCTTCGATGACACGCAACATCTGGATTTGCCTGAAATCTTCCGACCCGGTCAATGTACTGTTTTGCAGCTCAATGAGATCGACGAACGCGATCAGCAAGTCATTGTCGCTACCCTCTTACGGCGCTTAAATCAGGCGCGTATGGATACTGAACGTGGCAAAGTTCATTCCGGTGAATCGTATCTCCCCTATCCTGTCTTTGTCCTATTGGAAGAGGCCCACCACTTCGCGCCGGGCGGCACTGAAGTGGTATCGACAAGCATTCTCAAGCAAGTCCTGGCTGAAGGACGAAAGTTCGGTATTGGGGTTGGCCTGATCAGCCAGCGTCCCGGTAAACTGGATGCTGATGTATTGAGTCAATGTCAGACGCAGTGTATTATGCGTATCGTCAATGAGCTTGACCAGAAGAGTGTAGGAGCCGCGATTGAAGGTGTTGGCCGTGATCTACTAGGGAACCTGCCAGCCCTTTCCAAAGGACAGGTCATCGTCGCAGGAGCCGCTGTCAACACTCCTGTTATCTGTCGCGTGCGTACCCGTTATACGCAGCATGGAGGAGAAAGCAAAGACGCACCGGATCTCTGGCAACAATACTTCAGGTCTGAAACGCAGGAGAGCCGCCGTCGCACGGATGCCCCGCTCAACGGCAACAAAGGCTTCAATCTTATGAGGTAGGTAAGTTGTTTTTATTATGAAGAAACGCTTCTCATTATTGCATTTATTCGTGATCGCCCCGGTTGCCTGGGGCGGTCTATTCTATTTCACCTATTATGTTCGCCCCTCCTCGACCCTTCCTCTGCTGACATTCTTCGTCCTGCTTGCCCTGGCGCTTTTAACTATCTTTGTTCCCAGTGCCTACCTCCTCGGGCAACGCCTCCTCTTCACACGGCGATACCAGGCCACCGGTCAGCAGGCCTTCCGACAGGGCAGCCTGCTTACCCTGATCATCATCCTTAATCTTATCCTGAGAGCACTGCATAGCTGGAGTGTGCTCACCGCCCTTATTATTCTCATTGCCGCCATCATCGCAGAAATTATCTCCCTGGCCCGCAAAGCGTAGTCGCCGCTGAGAGATATGAAGCGGATGGTAGAAAAGTACTAAAATCGTGGCTTGAATATCTATCCCTATTTGTCGGTATGTTATTATTTATTTGCATGTATCAATATTAGTCATTATGTCGCAAAAATATTTTTATCGGTTCATGGTGGTGTACTGTGGCTGTTTTCTAGCACAGAACTGTGCGTAACGATCTGCATATAGGATGGGTAGAGTTGTTGCGTTGTTCTGTCTTCTCCGCATGGATGCGTACCAAATAATCAGGATTATCCTGAATGGAAGAGAGTACCATTATGCAGAGATTAAAGCGGTCGCGCGTATCGCATGTTCGGTTGTCATCTCATCATACTAGAGGCTCACGGCGTTTTTCGCCCTTTGTCTATCTGGGTTCTCTATGCTCACTCATTCTGCTGGTAGGAGCAGGCATCTACCTGTTCATTCAACCCACCCTCGGTTCTCATGCACAGGGAAACAAGGCTAAAGCTGTGAATGGAGCTTGTACGCTGATCGTGCCGCCCAATCCCCTGACTGCTCAAGGATTGGCGACTCCTTATCGCCTGGTTGCGACTGATCGTGGTCAGGGAGCCTGCCGCGAATCGAATATCAAGCAACAAGCCTTTGTGCAGGGTGCTATTTTTGATCCTCAGACCAACCAGATCTCTATTTATAATCCTCTTGTCATCGACAAAGGGGATCAGCCTGCTATCGCGCCGGTAGTGCCAAATCTGCCACAAAACGCGATTGTGGGCCTCTGGTTTGGTTTTAACGGTACCGATCTCACCCTGGCAGGTTCTTACCAGAACTTGCAGGTGAGTAATTGTGTTAATGGATTACGCGGCTCAGATTTTGGACAGGTTGCTTTTTGTAACGCCACCGCCTTCTATAAGGCCGCCAATCAGGCAATCCAGGCTGGCAAGCTGGTAGTGCCAGCATTGGGCACCGGCAACGATGGCATGACCTGTCCCAGTGTACGTGACTTTAGCCTGATCGACCAGGATCAGAGCGATAATGTCAATAGCGATTATCTGCTTGACCGTCAGACGGGTCGTCTGGCGCAGCATACCGCTGCCAATACGGCGCTCTTGCCGCAAGCGACCGTCGTCACCAACGGCAGTGATAACCGCCTGCTAGCGGTTGCCCTGGATAATGCGCTGGGCTGCAAGCCCTGGACCGCTCCTGATCTGGCTGATGCTGGTCACTCTGTTACCGCGCAACCGTTGGACGAATTGCAGGCCGCCGCTCATCAGGCTGCTCCAATGGCTCTGGTTCCCAACAATGATCCTATGGTCGTGGTGAATGGGAAGGCTGATCTAAGCAAGCTCAATCTCTATCGAGCTAGCGTGAATCAGGCGCAGGTTGCCAGTCGTGCTGATGCCAGTACGGCGACCTATTGTCAGAACCTCTTGAATACCGCCCCGCAGCGCATTTTTGCGGATCGTGCCTATACCCAATTGCAACCTTCCGCGGATGTGATGTTGGCTAACAATCTTTTCACCTTTCTGGCCCAGCGCTTCAACACCAGTTGGGGGGCCAATGGTCTGAACTGCCAGCACATTCTGGGCATCAAGAGCCCGATCAAGCTTAGCACCGATGGAGCTATCACTGTGGATGCCAGTCTGCGCACAGCCAGTCATACACAGGGTAACTAATTACTTGTAACTCCTGGCGTATGCCAGATAACGCACAGAGGCCTGCGAGAACTCTTCACGAGAACTCAGCAGGCCTCTGTGCGTTATCTGGCATACGCCAGGAGTAAGAATGGTTATTCTTTGATATCGCGGAATTTTGTGAGCAGAATGGATGCTGCCAGGAAGATGGCTCCGTAGACTGCCGCTACCCATAGCGTAT
The DNA here is from genome assembly GCF_008326305.1 of Dictyobacter arantiisoli. GTDB lineage: Bacteria > Chloroflexota > Ktedonobacteria > Ktedonobacterales > Ktedonobacteraceae > Dictyobacter > Dictyobacter arantiisoli. Next base: position 14,490 of record NZ_BIXY01000067.1, read on the forward strand.
GGGAACCGTCAACCTCTACCAGCGGCTTGAAGAGGATCGCTGTGACATGGAGCGAGGCGGGCAAAATCGCGCCAGCCATGCGGTTCAAGTTCGGGCCCAGGAAGTAGGCAGTCGCATCCAGCCAGAAATTATTCTTGGAGAGCTCATAACCCAGACCAAAGAATTGTGATCCAATATTATCAACCGGGAACCAGGCCAGGCCCAGAGCCAGTCCAATCGTGAGTGAGCGTCCCAGCACGCTGGCTGCTGTCCCCAGCAGGATCGTGACAAGCATACTGACCAGGATTGTGCTCAGGGAGACGAGCGTGTCGGACCAGAATTGTGGGGTTAGCGAATTCAACGCGTTCAGATTACCCGTACCTATAATGAGTACAACACCCATCATGATGACGTTGAGGATGAGCGCGACGATGAGTACCAGGACGGCCACAATCGCAATCGTGGTAACTTTGGCAGCCAGCAATTGCAGCTTACCCACACCACGCGAAATCAACACGCGGATTGTACCCATCTGATATTCCAGGCCAATCACATAGGCCGTCAAGATCAGGAGATAGAGTCCGATGAAGGCGCGAGTAAAGCCCAATCCATTCTCAGAATACCCATAGAGAGCATGGAGTGGATCGGTCGTCAGATAGTCCTTCAGGCCCGAACGGAGCGTTTGCAAGAACATACAGGCCGCGATAAAGAGCAAGGTGATCACCAGGGGAATCCAGGTGGACCAGCGGCGCGACAATTTGAGTAGTTCACCGCGCACCAGGCCGAAAAAGCTGGGGGTAGAGGCGCGAAGCTGTGCACGCTCCTCTGCGCTGGTGACAAGCTTGGAATTTGCGATAGTGCTCATATTTATTCTCCAGCCTCGCTATTGGTCAATTCCAGGAATATCTTTTCCAGATCCTTGGTGGTAGGCGTCAAGGCATCAGGCGCAAAGCCTGCCTGTACCAGGAAAAGATTGAGGTCACGGCCCTTGCCGGTGGGTGTCAGCGTGACCAGAGCACCCTTATCATTTACATAGGCATTGCGGCCCCAGGGCTGTTCCTTGACGATCTGTAACGCGCTCTGCGCATTCTCAAGCTGGACGTTAAACTGGCCTTCGCCCTGTAACAACTCATCAATAGTTGTTTCACGGATCAGAGAGCCACGTGCGATAATCGCAATACGCGTACAGATCAGTCGGATCTCACTGAGTAAGTGGCTGGAGATCAAGACGGTCTTGCCTTCAGCGGATAGCTGGTGCATCAGATCGCGCATCTCAACAATACCGGCGGGATCAAGACCGTTGGCTGGCTCGTCCAGAATTACCACGTCTGGATCTTGCAGGAGCGAGATCGCGATACCCAGGCGCTGTTTCATACCCAGAGAGTAGGTTTTGACCTTATCCTTCTGCCGACTGGTCAGGCCTACCAGTTCCAAAATCTCATCGATACGATATTTGGAGACCCCACCGAGTGAGTCACCAATGGCGCGTAGATTGTCACGGCCAGACATATAGAGATAGAGCGCGGGCGTCTCAATCAAGGCACCGACGCGCGGCAGGACCTGCGCACGATGCTGTTTGAGTTCCTTGCCCAGAATCTGGATCTCGCCTGTGGTAGGCGTAATCAAGCCCAGGACCATGCGGATTGTCGTAGTCTTACCGGCGCCGTTGGGGCCTAGAAAGCCAAAGATATCGCCTTTATGTAATTCAAGATTCAGATTATTCACCGCCATACGCTGCCCATATTGTTTGCTGAGGTTATGGATGCTCAGCACCACCTCGCTGGAGCGTTGGGAAGTTATCTGTGAATCTTGTGTGTCTGGCACAGTTGTCGGTCCATACACCATGAGTTCTTCCTTCCTTGGTTGGTTGGTTGGTTGTAATGTGCAAGATTAAAAAGTATAAATTGTTGAATACAGCTATCAGAATGCAAATCATAATAATGATAAAGGTATATGTTCCAATACTGTATGTGTTTTCTTTTTGAAGTATAACCCTTTTTTGTCACATATTTATGACAAACTGTCGCAAACCTGTCGCAAATTCGGATAAGATGCTGATTTTCTTATATACATTAATGCCTCGGCTTGATGAGAGGACACTATGGAGTGCGTAAAAGGTAATGTGAGATGCAAAAAGAAAAAAACCAGCCACTTCAGCAGTGAAGACTGCAAAGCGGCTGGTCTGTGATCAGTGTTTTTGAGATAGCCCGATCAGGCTACTCAGCAACAAGGGCTGCTTCCTGAGCTGCGAGCAGCTCGGCAATCGATGGGCGATCTGGAAACTCGCTGACAATGTTGACTAATTTGCGTTCGCGGGTGGCATGACCAAATTTGACATAGCCATCGGTTAATGCGAACAGGGTGTGGTCGCGGCCAACGCCGACATTGACACCCGGGCGAATCTTGGTTCCGCGCTGACGTACGATAATGCTGCCAGCTGTCACTAACTGACCATCATAGCGCTTGACGCCAAGCATCTTAGGTTTGCTATCTCGACCGTTACGAGAGCTACCCATACCTTTTTTGTGAGCCATGTTTTTTTCCTTCCGTTACGTTATCGGTAGTACGCCGTCTGGCTGTTTACTTTGCTTTCTCAACCAGGCTTTTACCATCTGAGACAATATCGTCAATGCGCAGAACTGTCAGTTCCTGGCGATGGCCACGGCGATGGCGATAGCGCTTTTTGGATTTATATTTGAAGACGATCAATTTCTCGCCGCGAGTGTGACTCTCAGCTGTTGCCACAACCTCGGCCTTTTCCACGTATGGGGCACCCACGAAGGTGTCGCTACCATTCACGACGAGGAGAACCTCACCGATACGGATTTGCTCGCCTTCTTCAGCTACAAGACGGTTTACTTCGAGCTTCTCGCCTACGGAAACCTTGTATTGCCGTCCACCATTTTTGATAATTGCAAACATGTGTTTGTTTCTCCTAATAAATGTGCCCTACGCATAAATCCAGGGGGATACGCCGGAGGCATGGGTGGTGCGCCATCCTTAACAGTTCCCTGGTCCTGGATGCTGTTTCTTTGACTTTCTCAAATGATTTGTCTGGCCGAAGCTGACATGCTGGCATAGCGATTTAAACACTTTTACCCATTCAGCGTAGGGGGCTGACCCCACACAAGAAGCTTTTGTGGGGCTCTTGAGGGGAAGTTACTAGCTCTTTTTTGACATGGTGATGCCACCTATCATTTGCGTCGTCTTATGATAGCAATGATTACAATCTCTGTCAAGCTTCATGTTGTCTTTTTTGCCGCCTTTGGCGGCGGGTAAAAGAAAATAAAAAGGATTTTTCAGGGACGCCCCGAACCCCGGCAAGGGGAATGCGTTCCCCTTACAACTCCTTCACTCCTGTAAGCGTTGTCAGGCGCGCCAGTGCTTTGTCTGGGGTGGTAAGATAAAGATGTTTTAGCGGTTAACCAAAAAATGAGCATGAGGTTTTTAGTATGGCATTAGAACATCCACAGAGTCCTTTTTCAGCGGAGATTCGACAGGATGCTGAGCTTGGATCAACCGTTTTGTCTTTATCTTATCAGGATGCACAGGATGCATCCCGTAATCTGAACGCAGAGATCGCTCCTGATCTGGGGAGTAATCTGTTTCGTTTGCGCGCTGGCGAGCATGATATTATCTATCGGGATCTCGCTTTGCTGAAGCAGATGGGCTTTACTGGCGATTTTGTGTTGTGGCCTTTCCCCAATCGTGTGCGCGATAAGCGTTATTCGTACCAGGGGAAGGAGTATTCACTGGCTGCTGTGAAGCGTCCTACGCCTGATACTGTCCTGATTCATGGTCTGGTTTTTGATCGTGCCTGGCAATATGAGCAGCCAGTGGTGACGGCAACTTCCGCCAGCGTGACCACGTTTGTGGATGTTACTGCTGCCGATGATCATTGGTATGAGGCTTATCCTTTTGAGAGCCGCCTCTCGTTGACCTATACATTGACGGCGGAGGGCGTACAGATTACGTATCAGGTACGAAATACTGGCACCCAGAGCTTGCCATTTGGCTTTGCACTCCATCCCTATTTCTCGACGCTCTCAAACAAGCAGGAGACATATATTAGCCTGCCCGCAAAAGCGGTGATGGAGGCGGATTCTTTATTGCTGCCGACTGGTCGTGTGCTGGATGTGTCGGGTATTATGTATGCAATGTTTGATTTGCGACAGCCTGTTGCTGTCAGCAATTTGAAATTAGATCATGTGTATACACAGCTCGAACCGGGTGCCCCTGTTGTGGTTGATTATCGTGGGCGCGGTATACAGCTTCATATCACGTCTACTGACGATTTCACACATGCGGTAATCTATTCAGCGACTGCGCAAGATCCTTTCTTCTGCATTGAACATCAGACCTGCTCCACCGATGCGATTAATCTGGCTATCCAGGGCGAGGAGCGCCAACAGATGGCTCATTTATTGGAAGTCCAGCCCGGCTCCAGCGCAACCGGCTCTCTCTATTATAAGCTCACCTTCCAGCAATAGATTGCTCCAAGATTCGCGTTGGACTGTTATGGCGTATATGGCCTGTTACTTGTATACACTGTAACAGTCTGGCTACAGAAAATAGCTGTGTTCTTGTCCTCTCTCCAATCCTGCTGACCGATGCTACTGGATACCACAGTCCTCTTCTTTGCTCTGTAGCGGCTTCCTGGCTTGATCTGAAGGCTTCGTTTTTGCCATACCTCGCTCGTTCTATCCACTATCTTTTCTGTAAGCGTCTCTGTACAGGATGAAAATAGCTGTAACAAATCCTATGCAAACTCTAGACTTGCACATATCTGATGTGTTATGGTATAGCGCAACGGGTAAGTTTGTATGCGCGCTGGAATTGCTGATAAATGCCGTGTTGACCAAAAATGAGGCCGGGCTAATCGGAGTAATAGATGATATCTAATGAGGGGTCGATAGAGTGGCCCAATCTGGAACAATATTCGGATCAACCTATCTTCAATACAAAAGCAGCGGTACAGTTAACAGGAGTGTTGGCGCCAACGCTACGCGCCTGGGAACGGCGCTATGCCCTGTTTACTCCCCAGCGGGCAGATAATGCATACCGCCTCTATTCGGAGCGCAATGTCGCTTTAATTCGCTGGCTCAAAGAGCGTGTGGATAATGGTGTTTCAATCAGCCATGCCGTGGCCCTCTTTCGTCATCTTGAGGAGCAAAAGCCACGGGCAGATACGGTCGATGTTTATTTTGATATTCCTCAGAATAGCCCGGCTGCATTTCAGGTCGCATTTAATTCTCCCATTCCCGATCCCGCGCACATTACAGTGAATGAGGATAGCGAAGGCGGGCTGGCGGTAAGCGTGAGTCGAAACATGGTCCATGAAACAGCTTCCTATCGGTATCCAGCAATAGGCTCTTCTTATCCAACCTCCTATAATATGCAGACGACACGGGAGCAATTGATTGAGGTCTTCCAGGATATGAACGAGCTTGAGGCTCACGTCTTGATGGGTAATATGTTCTCCCTCTATCCTGTTGAGCAGGTATGTGGCGAATTGATTGTGCCAACACTCTGGGATATTGGTCGTCTCTGGGCGAAGGGTCAGTTGACTGTCTCAGTAGAACACTTTGCGAGTAACTTTTTCCGCGCTTTACTGACCAATATGTTTCACGTGACACGTGGTCCTGGCTATGGGCCACTGGTCCTGGCTTGCTGTGCTCCTGGCGAACCACACGAACTATCTATTTTGATGTTAGCGCTCATCTTGCGCCGTCATGGTGTGCGTGTAGCCTATCTGGGACAGAGTATTGAAACGGCTGACTTATTACGTACAATCAAAAAAGTACGCCCGGCAATGGTCTGTATTTCGCTGACACTTCCATCCTACATCGCTGATGTAATGAGGCTAGCCAAACAGGTTCATACCCTTCCCGAGCCTGTACGACCGGTCCTGGTATTTGGTGGACAGGCCTTCCTACAAATTCCCCATCCCGATATCCTTATTCCCGAAGGCGTCTATATCAATGGCGATTTGTCACACATTATCGATTCTTTACAGTCCATTATGCATGAAGTGGCCGAAAAAAGGACAGCCCAGCCATAATTCTGTCTGTTTGTAATCTGGCTCTGTGCTCCAGTCTCCCATTCTCATCGCAAGCGTAGCAGCCAGGAGCGTGTGTCTATTTCTATTTGCTATCTACGATCTATAATCTGTCGGCGTGTATAGGTGTAATGAGTTCTGGACGTATGGCGTAGGTTTCTGTGGATGTATTCATATAGTATGGGAGCGAGTTTTTGTGCGTCTAAGAAGTACATTATATTCAAGAGACACAGCTTTTTTTCCTCGCTATGGTCTGCTGGCGCTATTTGTTTGTTTGATGGCTTGGACAGGTGCCTGGTTGCACATTGAACCGCTTGGTCGCTATATGTTTTTTCCACTCTGGCTAGGTTATATCTTTTTCATGGATGCGCTGGTATTTTCGCGCCATGGTACCTCGCTATTGAGGCGTATGCGCTGGCGTTATCCTTTTCTCTTTCTCGTTTCCAGTCTGTTCTGGTGGTTTTTTGAGGGTATGAATAATGCCGTTCAGAACTGGCACTATGTACTCGATCAAGCCTATAATCCGCTGGTCTACGTGCTCCTGGCGAGCATAAGCTTTAGTACAGTACTACCTGCCGTTTTGGAGACCACTGAATTCTTCTGTACCTTCCTATGCTGGCAACCACGCCTGCTCGCCCATGATGCTGGTCCGCGCCTCCCAGTACCCATGCTGGTTGGATTAGAATTGATCGGCCTTGCGTGCTTTATTCTGCCCCTGGCCTTTCCAGGGTATTGTTTTGCGTTGATCTGGTTGAGTCTGATTTTTATGCTTGATCCAATCAATAATTTTATGGGGCGCAAGTCGACACTGGCGCATATTGCAGTTGGCGACTGGCGCTTTTTTGTCTTGCCACTCGGTGGGTTGACCTGTGGTTTCTTCTGGGAGATGTGGAACTACTTCTCGCTGCCCAAGTGGTACTATACCGTCCCCTATATTGGTTTCTGGAAAATCTTTGAGATGCCTCTGCTTGGCTATGTGGGCTATCTTCCCTTTTCGCTTGAACTCTTTGCCCTCTATCAATGTGTCCTTTGGATGATCGCTCGCAAACGCGATTTCCTGGTTATTTAAACGCCTGAAAGATCATTTCTCACATCTCCTCAACCTGTGAAGAACAGGCAGATGATTTGCTATGGCCTGCAAAAAGGCATAGGTGCTGCATGCCCCCCTTGACAATATTCTTGCATTTGTACTACTGTACAGGTGTATCATTCAGTTTACACAAATATTTATGCGTGGAGTCAGATGGTGGTACGCGCCTGCTTGCTAGCGATTCAATCGCCGGGCAACGATGATAATATCAAGGATGTCGTGCAAGGGTACAGGGTGTTCTCCGACCGCGTGGAGCGGTGCTTCTGACAGTACAATACTGGTTAGTCAGGAAAGTTCATGGCGCTTTCTTCTCCATTGTTTTGCGATCATTGCGGAGCAGCGAATCGTCTGCAGGCTCAATTTTGCCGAGTTTGTGGGCAGTCGTTGCTAATTTCTGTTACCAATGTCACTGTAACAAGTCCGACGCTGACCGGTTTCTTGACGCCACAGGCAATGCTCAAGCAACGCTATCTGATCTTAGAGCAGGCGGGCCGTGGAGGTTTTGGTGCGGTCTATAAGGCCTCGGATCTCTCCTTTGGGAATCGTCTGGTGGCGATCAAGGAGATGAGCCAGAGTACGCTGAGTGAGCAAGAATTGAGTGAGGCGACCGCATCCTTTAATAATGAAGCGCTCCTGTTAGCCAGTCTGACACATCCCAATCTGCCACGCATCTATGAGCAATTTACGGAAAATGGGCGTTCCTATCTGGTCATGGATTTTATTGATGGTGAAACCCTGGAACATCGTCTGGAACATTTACAGGGAGCGAAACTGCCGCTTGATAAGATTCTGGACTGGATGTTACAACTCTGCTCGGTATTAGAGTATTTGCATTCGCGCCAGCCACCGATCATTTTTCGGGATCTCAAGCCAGCCAACATTATGTTTACCCCGGCGGGCCATGTCTATCTGATCGATTTTGGCATTGCTCGTCTCTTCACGCCCGGCAAAGAGAAGGATACGACGGCGCTGGGCTCCTATGGCTATGCGCCGCCCGAACAATACGGCAAATCTCAGACTACCACGCGGGCCGATATCTATAGTCTGGGCGCGACATTGCATCAACTACTCAGCGGCGAAGATCCATCCGAAACTCCCTTTCAATTTTCTTCGCTACATCTTTCTGATCCTCGTTTGCGCGGCCTGGATACGCTGGTGATGAGTATGGTCAACGTTGATATTGCCCGGCGTCCAGCGACAATTACGCTGGTAAAGCAAGAACTCCAGCGTATCGCATTGGAGTATACGATGGGGCAGACATTGCCACGTCTGAGCGGACATACTACCGTGCCACAACTGGTCTCTCCAACACTGGCGCCGCTCCCACCGAAAACTGATAACACCGCCATTGCTGCTGTTCAGCCTGATCAGTCATCCACGACAACTCAGACGAAGCGCCCGGCTAAACGCGCTGAACCGCCTAGAGTCTATCCTCAGGCCAACATGCTCTTTGTCTGCCTGGGTCATGCCAGTCGTGTCACCTCGGTTGCGTGGTCGCCCGACGGTAAATATCTCGCTTCAGCCAGTTATGATAAAACCGTCAAGGTCTGGGATGCGGCAAACGGCAAGCATATCGCCACCTACAAAGGCCATCTTGCCCGTATTAACCATGTACGCTGGTCACCGGATAGCAAAATCCTGGCGTCGGCCAGTGACGATCATACTGTCCATCTCTGGGAACCACTGGCGAACCGTACCGAGTATATCTTTAAGCAACATCAGGCAGCGGTACATACTGTCGAGTGGTCGCCCGATGGTAGCCTGCTTGCATCGGGGGGGAAAGATTCCCTGGTCTTGATCTGGCAAGGATTAAATAGCGAGCATGGTGTGAGCACCACCTATCGTGAGCACTCCGATGCGATCCACACCGTTGCCTGGTCGCCTGATGGACAATTGATCGCATCTGGTGGAAAGGAACACCATATCAAAATCTGGGAACCCATTCGTACCCAGCCCAAACGCACCTTCTTCAGCGTCCTCTTTCCGCACGCCAGCAAAGAAAAGATCCTGGGTGGCTACGAGGGCCAGATTAGCGCGCTCGCCTGGTCGCCTGATGGACATCGCCTCGCCTCAAGCTCCACCGACTATCAGGTCCGTATTCGGGGTCTCCATGCAGGTTATCTATCGACAACCCTCAAAATAGACAGGTCCGCCTATAAAAACACGCTCGCCTGGTCACCATCGGGCCAGCACCTTGCCATAGGTGGCAATGACAAACTGGTCCATCTCTGGAGCATCGGAAAACTCAAGGAAACCTATATCTATCACGGCCACAGCGGCTACGTCATGGACATCGCCTGGTCTCCCAATGGGAGTTGCATCGCCTCCACCGGCGTTGACCGCAGCATCCAGATCTGGCAAACTCAGTAATCCCACTCTTCCTCTTCTCTCCCCACCAACGCAGAGCATTGGAAAACCGTGCCCGGTGCTTGAAAAGATTGCATGTTGTTTCAATATATGTTATCACTATTAGGAACGCACTTTTATGTCTGGTGAGATGAATAAGGAGCATTTTTGATGAAATTCGATCTCAATGAAGAGCAAGCGGATATTCGCAATATGGTGCGGCGCTTTACCGAGCAAGAAATCACTCCACAGGCAGCTTCCTGGGATGAGGAGAGCTATTTTCCACGCGCTCTTTTTTCTCAGATGGCGGCCCTTGGCCTGCTGGGGATGGCGGCTCCTGAGGATGTGGGCGGCCTGTTGCTGGATCGCTTGACAAGTGCCCTGGTCTATGAGGAACTGGCGCGTGGCGATATGGCGATTACAGTGAGCCTGGGTGTGCACAATATGGTTACAGGAACATTGGTGCGTTTTGCGAATGAGGAGCAGCGTCAACGCTGGTTGCCGCAACTGGCAAATGGGACGTTGTTGGGTGCGTTCTCTTTGAGCGAGGCGGAATCTGGCTCGGATGCGGCCAGTCTGCAATGCCATGCAGAGCCACAGGAGGACAGCTATCTGATCAATGGCACCAAGCTATGGGTGACTAATGGTGGTGAGGCGGATGTCTATCTGGTGATGGCGCGCAGTAGTGCTGGCCGGAAAGCGGCAGGCATTACCTGTTTTATTATTGAGAAGGGGATGGACGGTTTTACCTTTGGCAAGTTGGAGCGTAAGATGGGTTTGCACGCTTCTCCCACGCGTGAGCTAATCTTTACCAATTGTCGGGTGCCAGCGTCACACTGTCTGGGCGAGGTGGGACAGGGTTTTAAGATTGCTCTATCCGCTCTGGATGGTGGCCGGGTAAATGTGGGGGCAATTGCGGTTGGCGTGGCGCAGGCCGCGTTTGATGTCTCTTGTGCCTATGCCTCTGAGCGCACACAGTTCGGCAGTACCATCGGGACTTTTCAGGGCATTCAGTTTATGCTGGCGGATATGGCGATGAAGATTGAGGCAGCTCGTTTGCTGGTCTATGAGGCAGCTTATAAGATGGATCAGGGCGTGTCTGCAAGTATGTATGCCTCCATGGCAAAGTGCTTTGCAACCGATATGGCGATGGATGTCACCACCAATGCGGTGCAGATCCTCGGCGGTGCGGGCTATGTGCGCGATTATCCGTTGGAACGCTATATGCGTGATATCAAAGTCTCACAGATCTTTGAGGGCACCAATCAAATTCAGCGGATGCTCATCGCTCGCGCACTCTTAAATAATCTCCATTGAGCCTACTAACGGGGCTGCAAGAGTTGTTCCAGGATTGGCACAATCAGAGCGGTCTGATTGGTATTATATTGTTGATACTTTGCGACTGCGTCTTCCATTTCGTGGAGGATCTCACGCTGGCTGACCAGCTTTTGGAGTAAAGTAATCTGTTCATCAATGGTAAGCGCGACCCAGCCCAGGCGATGCTGGCGGATAAACGCCAGATTGGCCTTTTCTTGTCCAGGAATATACGTTGTGGCAATAAAGGGCTTGCCGAGCGTTACAGCCTCAAATAACATATTAGGACCAGCCTTACCCATAATCACATCCGCCGCCGCCATGTAGCGAGCGATATCTTTGGTAAACGATAATGGATAAATATTGGACACGTGCTTGAATTGCTCTTGCAGGCTATAATTGGTTCCGGTTGCCAGAATAATCTGGATAGTGGGATCAATACTGAGCAGGCGTTCCACGGTCCGCCCAAAGCGTGCCGCGCCCTCACCGCCTCCCTGTAAGAAGATCGTGAACTTAGCGGGATCGAGATTGAGACCCTGTAGTGTTTCATCCCGCTGGCTGGTATCGGTATTTACAAATTGCATGCGTACCGGCCAGCCGACCTGATGGAGGCGCTTGACTTCAAAACCTGCGCTGATAGCCTGCTCATAGGTCTCATTGGTGGGGGCCAGGGTTGCGTCTGCCCGTTTCTCCGTGAGCCAGGATGCATGAACATCTTTGGGATCGGTGAAGAGCATCGTGAAGGGGATGTTCATCTTCTGTTGCTTGAGCCACTGTACCACCTCATAGGTCAAATAGGGATACGTCGTGATGATAAGATCTGGTTGCAAGCGCTGGATCGCCGCTCCTAGCTTTTTAGCTACCAGCCGCGCGAAGATGCGATGGGTAAAGTGCGAGCGTTGAGGTGTATTGAGAAATTGGAATTCGGTGGACCAGAGCCAGAGTGCGTAACGACTAAGCAAGCGATAATGCCAGTGGAAGAAACTGGATTGTGGATCGAGCATTTCAATGGTTGTGTCAGCATCTTGCAGGCAGTCGCGCAAAGCTTCTGCCAGACTGATATGGCCTCCGCCAGTTTTTGAGGTGAGAATTAAGATTGTACGCGTCATTCGCTGCTCTTTTCTCGCGCCCATGGCGCTCATCATACTTATCCCGCCAGCATCCTCACCATAGTCCCTTCCCCCTCGCTCGCGTCGTGGACACATCATGTTGCGGTCTAGATAATCAGGACTATAACATATTTCTTTTCATCTGACTATTATTTCTCCTTTTTTTCTTTACACTTCTTGACAATACCTCATATTGTAACTATACTTCTTACATCCAGTTGTAACAAAGTACGTTACAATGCGAGGCAGAAGCATATTGGCGTGTCTGCAAAAGGGAGGTAATAAGTATGAGTGCCAATAGTCGTTTAACATTAGCCGTCCATGCACTTACCTGGATGGCACAACCCGTGCATCTTGATGAGTTTGCCACTTCAGAGCAGATTGCTCATAGCGTGAACACAAATCCTGTGATTCTGCGTGGGCTATTGGGTATGATGGCGAAACAGCAATTGGTGAGCGTGCAGCGTGGAAACAATGCAGGTTGGAAGCTTGCGCGGAAACCAGAGGAGATTACGCTACTGGATGCCTATCGCGCAGTCAAGCCAGATCCCCTCTTCTCGCTGCATCATACACCTCCGAATCAGTGCTGTATCATTGGTTATGGCATCAGCCCAACCCTGCAAGAAGTATATGCACATGCCCAGCAAGCGCTGGATCAAGAACTGGCAGGCACAACTATTGCCGACATTTTGCGTGACACAATTGCCCGACAGCGACAAGCCAGGGAAGCCTTGCCGTTGCCAGATGCGGAACTACAATATACATGAACCAGATGGTGAAAAGTCGGTGCGCCTGTGCGCACCACATATTCATCATGCGACAAACAGGAAGTGTATGGTTCGTTTTTTTGCTTTTCATTGTAAGCAAAGATGTTACAATGAGGAAAAACCCGGGGAGACGATGAATCATATATTCCTTTATTCATTCATGTAACAGAAAAAGAGTATAGCGAGAATAAAGGAGTGTTCTTTCGCATGTCACAACCTATTGCAGCGGCTGCACAACAGCCCTCGGCCAAAATCAATCGGCGTATCTTCCTTCTGGCCCTGGGCATGTTTGCTCTGGGCACGGATGCTTATGTTGTATCGGGTGTTTTAGCCGTGATCGCCAAAGAGAGCAGAGTTACGGAAGGATTGGCCGGACAGTTGGTCACCGCCTTCTCTCTGACCTATGGATTGGGTTCGCCCCTTCTGGCAGCCCTCACTGGCCGTATGTCGACTAATCGTGTGTTGATTGGCTCTCTGGGTCTTTTTTGTCTCGCGAACGTGGCATCAGCCCTCTCACCTGTTTTCCCTGCCTTGATGGTAACCCGTGTGCTGGCTGGCTGTTTTGCCGCTACTTATGCACCATTAGCCTATACCGTTGGTATATCGCTCGCGCCACCTGCCAAACGTGGACAGGCTCTGGCATTGGTCGTAATTGGATTGACCGTCGCGACCGCCCTGGGCGCACCATTGGGTACCTATGTTGGTGAGCACTTTGGCTGGCGTATGTCTTTCGTCCTGGTTGCAGGGTTGGCCGGGATCGCCTTTCTCGTGCTTCTGCTCAGTGGTTTGCCAAAAGCTGCCGCGCCATCAGCTCTATCATTAAAGGCTCGTCTGGCTCCCATTGCGCAACCACGCATAGTATTGGCCCTCTTGCCATCGCTCCTCTGGAATTTAGGAGCATATACATCCTATACCTATATTGCTCCTCTCTTGCAACAAAATTTGCATATCCTGGAGATCAGTGGATTGCTGGTGGCCTTTGGCGTAGGAGTGGTGATTGGGAATTGGTCTGGTGGGCAATTGTCAGATCGTTTCGGACCAAATCGTCCGCTGGTGATTTTTCTGATCGTGCTGGTGTTTGTACAGATTATTCTCTCACTGGCAACTACCACCTTTGTTGGCGCGCTGGTGATCCTTTTTATCTGGGGCGTATTGCTTTCGGTCCTTTTTATTCCGCAGCAACATCGCTTATTAAGTATCGCTCCAGAGCATGCCAATGTAATCCTGGCTTTGAACAATTCCGCCTTCTATCTGGGTATCGCCGGTGGGGCCGCGCTGGGTGGAGTGGCGTTGCGTGTGGTTGCCGTTACGCAGCTTAACTGGATCGGCGCAGGCTTTATCCTGCTGGCTCTCCTGATCCTGGGACTCAGTATACGCTTAAATGGACGCAAAGCCCCAGCGCGCCAGGACGTGGAGACGAAAGAGGCATTATTATTGCCTGAATAATCAAAACCCTTTTGTGTCGTCTTCGGTGGCAGCCAGAAACCAACGTAGCGGCCCTCTCATCATTCGATCAAAACCGCGTTGGCTTCTGGCCCGCCTCCATCCATCCAGATGCGTCGCTTTCTTCTCTGGAACGATACCCCCTCTTCTATCGCTCCAGACTCAACTCAAATAACCCCATAGTCAATCCCTCTCGGTTCGCGATCTCTGTTCCCAATATACACAGTGGCTTGCAAGCCTCGGCGAGGGCTATTCCACCTTCGGTGAGCGAGTAGACCACCTTCGGAGGGACTTCCAAGAAGTCCTGCCGAATCGCGATGTTGTCCGCCACCATCTCTTTCAGCTCCTGGATGAGCATCTTCTCGCTGACTCCCCCAACGAGCCTTCGCAACTCGCCGAACCGTTTGGGTCCGCTGGCGAGGTTCCACAGGACGAGAAACTTCCACTTGCCCTCGATCAGTTCGAGAACGACATCCAGACCACAGGAATAGTGTGTCTTCTTCATACCCGGTAACTCCTTCCCCCTTCTCAAATGGTGAGGACCTCCACAGAGAACAGCACAGGGCACCATTCTCCCTTCCTCGGAAGCAACGGCAAAGAGCGGTCCTCACAAACCCCTCCATGTGCCTTTTTTCGAGCAATTTGAGCCCAAATGATACTTACTAAAAAGTCAGTACTTGTCATAAGGAAATCCCTCTTCTATACTCTATCACAGTGGTTGAGGAAACACAAAACGCATGTCTCTCAACCAGGAAAACAAAAAGGACATCATCTCAACATGACGGGTGCGGATCTGATGAACGACGGTGGCGTCGGCCAAGTCTGATGTCCGAAGGTCATGTCAACTACTCGTCGGGACAGACTGGAGCGGGCGTTCGCCCAGGCGATAGCCCTGTTTTCGACGACTATCAAAGGAGCATTCAATGAGCTATGCAATTATCGGGCTTGGCAAGATTGGGACGGCCATCGCCCAGGCGTTCGCCCACCAGGGGATCGAAGTCGCCGTTGCAGGCAGGCGGCCCGTGGACGCGCTGGCAGCGCAGATTGGCCCGTCACTCATCCCCCTGCGGGTAGAGGACGCAGTCAAGGCTGACATCGTCATCCTGGCCATGCCCTTCGCCGCCCACCGGGAGATCGCGCGGGCTGCCGAAAGCTGGCAAGGAAAGATCGTCATCGACGCTACCAATGCGTTTGGCGTCCCACCCGAGGAGCTGGGCGGACTGCCCTCAACCGCCGCCATTGCACAGGTGCTGCCCGGCGCGAAGGTGGTGAAGGCTTTCAACCATCTGCCAGCAGGCGTCCTGGCCCAAGAACCGACGACACCCCAGGGGGGCCGGCGGGTCGTGTTTCTCGCCAGCGACGACGACGCGGCGAGCGCCTCGGTGGCAGCCCTCGTCAACAGGCTCGGCTTCGCGCCGATCGAGCTGGGGAAGCTCGGCGAGGGCGGGCTGCTCGTCCAGGCACGGGGCAACACGTGGGGCCAACTCATTTTCCAAGACGTGGCCAAGTTCGACTAATCGAAATTTTAAATCCGTATCAACAAATACAACGATAAAAAGAGAAAACATATGAGCAACAACAACGGACAAAAATTAGCAGGAAAAGTAGCTGTCATCACAGGCGGCAGCACGGGCATCGGACTGACCACGGCCCAGCGCTTCGTTGACGAGGGTGCCTACGTCTTCATCACAGGACGACGGCAAGTTGAACTAGAGAAGGCCAGGGCCCTCATCGGCAAGAATGTGACGATTGTCCAGGCTGACGCTGCGAACCTCGATGACCTCGACCGTGTCGCTGCGGCAGTAAGAGCCGAGAAGGATGTCGTCGACATCATTGTGGCGAACGCGGGCTTCGTGGAGCAGGTCCCGATCGACACCCTCACGCCTGAGCATTTCGACAAGACTTTCAACCTTAATGCCCGCGGCCCCGTCTTCCTGGTGCAGAAGTTGCTGCCGCTGATGTCACGCGGCGGGTCGATCATTTTGGTCTCGTCGGCCATGCACGTCATGGGCATTCCTGGTCATACCACCTACGCGGCGACCAAGGCAGCGTTGCGTTCCTATGCCCGCACCTGGGCTGCGGAATTTCAGGATCGCGGCATCCGCGTCAACACGCTCAGCCCCGGTGTAACCGACACCCCGATTCTCGACTCTCAGGTGACAACCCCCGAAGAGCGCGAGTCTCTGGTGAACAGGTACCTGAGCATGATCCCGATTGGTCGACTCGCTCGGGCTGAGGAGATTGCCAACGCGGCGCTCTTCCTGGCGTCCGACCAGAGTTCCTACATGACGGGTGCGGATCTGATGAACGACGGTGGCGTCGGCCAAGTCTGATGTCCGAAGGTCATGTCAACTACTCGTCGGGACAGACTGGAGCGGGCGTTCGCCCAGGCGATAGCCCTGTTTTCGACGACTATCAAAGGAGCATTCAATGAGCTATGCAATTATCGGGCTTGGCAAGATTGGGACGGCCATCGCCCAGGCGTTCGCCCACCAGGGGATCGAAGTCGCCGTTGCAGGCAGGCGGCCCGTGGACGCGCTGGCAGCGCAGATTGGCCCGTCACTCATCCCCCTGCGGGTAGAGGACGCAGTCAAGGCTGACATCGTCATCCTGGCCATGCCCTTCGCCGCCCACCGGGAGATCGCGCG
>NZ_BIXY01000067.1:31341-39087 GCF_008326305.1 Dictyobacter arantiisoli
CGGCCCGTGGACGCGCTGGCAGCGCAGATTGGCCCGTCACTCATCCCCCTGCGGGTAGAGGACGCAGTCAAGGCTGACATCGTCATCCTGGCCATGCCCTTCGCCGCCCACCGGGAGATCGCGCGAGCTGTCGAAAGCTGGCAAGGAAAGATCGTCATCGACGCCACCAATGCGTTTGGCGTCCCACCCGAGGAGCTGGGCGGACTGCCCTCAACCGCCGCCATTGCACAGGTGCTGCCGGGCGCGAAGGTGGTGAAGGCCTTCAACCATCTGCCAGCAGGCGTCCTGGCCCAAGGATCGACGACCCCCCAGGGGGGCGGCGGGTCGTGTTTCTCGCCAGCGACGACGACGCGGCGAGCGCCTCGGTGGCAGCCCTCGTCGAGCGGCTCGGCTTCGCGCCGATCGAGTTGGGGAAGCTCGGCGAGGGCGGGCTGCTCGTCCAGGCACGGGGCAACACGTGGGGCCAACTCATTTTCCAAGACGTGGCCAAGTTCGACTAATCGAAGTGTAAATTAAATCGCTCCGTCGTAATTTTGTGATAATTAGCTGTCGTAACTGTAAATGTTGGAATTCGGTGAAATGAAATTTTAAATCCATATCAACAAATACAACGATAAAAGGAAAAAACATATGAGCAACAACAACGGACAAAAATTAGCAGGAAAAATTGCGGTCATCACAGGCGGCAATAGTGGTATGGGCTTGGCCACAGCCAAGCGCTTGGTCGAAGAAGGTGCGCATGTCGTGATCACTGGGCGAAGAGAGAAAGAGCTGGCTGAGGCCGCAGCTTTCATCGGGAGAAACGTGACGACGGTCGCAGGCGACGTCTCGAACTTAGAAGATCTCGACCGGCTCTATGCCGTTGTGAAAGAGAAGCATGGTCACATCGACATTCTCTTTGCGAACGCAGGCGGAGGGAAAGTCGCGCCGCTTGCGACGGCGACCGAGGCTCATTTCGACACGATCTTCGATATCAACGTAAAGGGATTATTCTTTGCCGTGCAAAAAGCTCTTCCTCTTTTCAAAGATGGCGGCTCGATCATCCTAACCTCTTCGAACGCAAACGTACTGGGAGTGCCAGCCTTTACCGCCTATGCCGCTAGCAAGGCAGCCGTGCGCAGCTTCGCGCGCGGCTGGACGATGGAGTTAAAGGATCGCAAGATTCGTGTGAATTCGATGAGTCCAGGCCCAATCGAAACGCTGGCTTTGGAGAAGGCGGGCCTTACCGTTGAACAGGCAGAACAGGCGGCATCTCAGTTCGCCTCGCAAGTTCCGCTCGGCCGCAGAGGCAAGCCCGAGGAAATCGCTGCCGTCGTCGTGTTTCTTGCTTCCGATGAAAGTTCATATATCACCGGCGTGGATCTCGCAGTCGATGGCGGTATGGCGCAGGTCTAACGCGAAGAGGCCTTTGTCTCCCAATGTAAGCCGCCTCATGAGTCATCCCGAACTTTTGAAACAAATGTTCGCTACAATGGGAGTGCAGAGGACGAAGCCTTCTGCCGGGGTGTGGGATGCCCCCACATACTTCTTTTCCCCTTTTTGCACGCCGCCGCAGGCGGCGTGAGGAAAAAGAAAAAGGACAGGGGACGCCCCTGTAACCCCGGCAAGGGGCTAGCCGCCCCTTGCAACCCCGCTTGTAGAGCGGATTGAAGCGGATCGAACACCTGTCCGAAAAATTCGGGATAACTCATGCTCGTTCGATGATACGCAAGGAAGTGTTATGACGATCAAACCAAATTTCTCTGAGAAGCAACGTTGTTATCGTTTTTCTCAGTTTTTTTGAGCAATCTCTTCTAAGCTCATAACAAAGGAGATTTTTATGCGTGTAGGATTGCATGTGCCTAACTTCACCTGGTCAGATGATCAGGGGCAACTCGGCGATACGTTCGCAACTATCGCGCGGCGTGCTGAGCGGGCTGGTTTCTATAGTCTCTGGGTGATGGATCACTTCTTCCAGATCTCACTCAACGGTCCCGCAGAGCATGAGATGCTGGAAGGTTGGAGCGCACTGGCTTTTGCAGCAGGGGTTACCAATCACATTAAGCTGGGTACGATGGTTACCGGCGTGACCTATCGTCAACCAGCTCTGCTTGTTAAGACGGCGACCACGCTCGATGTGCTCTCGCATGGGCGGGCCTACTTTGGCATCGGTGTAGGCTGGACTGAGGAGGAGCATCGCGGCCTGGACCTTCCATTCCCACCCACGGCTGAACGTTTCGAGCGTCTGGAAGAAACGCTGCAAATTGCGCACCAGATGTGGACAGGTGACGAGAAACCCTATCAGGGGAAATACTATCAACTTGAGCGACCGCTTAATTCGCCACAGTCCGTGCAAAAGCCACATCCACCTATCGTGATCGGTGGTACAGGTGAGCGCAAGACGCTGCGTTTTGTGGCCCAGTACGGCGATGCCTGCAATTTCGTTCGCCTGGGCAAAGACGAATTGCAGCGCAAGCTCAATGTGCTGCGCGACCATTGCCAGTCAATCGGTCGCCCTTACACAGAGATTGAGAAAACCACGATGGATCCTCTCTATGTCACCAGAGACGGTCGCAACAACAGCTATACACCGGAGGCTGCCATCGAGTATTTCAGAGGGCTGGCCGCGCTGGGCATTGACCAGGCTATCGTTTATATGCCTAATGTTGCCGATCTGGAGCCACTGGATCTCCTGGCAACCAGGATCATTCCAGAGGTGGAAAAGATGGAGGTTGCTGGCCGCTGATGCTCTGTTTACCATCGCAGGGACCGATTTATCGTGTCCGCCGAACCCTGCAAGCGGAATACCGGACACGATAAATCGGTCCCTGCGGAGAACTTATATAACGCGATGTGCAAGTTTGTCTTGCCAAATATTCAGTTTGATCGATTGGTTGCTTAAGAAAACTTGCACATCGCGTTAATTAGATTCTCGGTATGTATTGTCTGAGAGCTGCACCTACTTCGCTGCTTCTCCAATCGAGACCTGTGATAGCAGGTACGAGGAAGATCCGATCCAGCGCGCTTCCCAGGAAAATGGTAGTCCACCAACGCCTTTTGATCACAGCAATCCCCTGTTGTTTACCTTCATCTAGAGAGATGTTGGTGAGAGCAGACTGTCCTATTGGGAGCGATCCAGCTTGCCAGGAGGAAAATGGTGACTGTGACATCCTTGTTTCGCTCCATTGTTTGGTCTATCAGCAGCAACCAATGATCGCTGCTCTAGGAAGATCTCGTCAAGTCAAAAAATGAAACGCCTGCATGTACTGATGTTTTGTATAGCGTAAAGGAGCCAATTGGCTCTTTTTTTCTTGCGAAAGACGGACTTGTAGGCTATACATAAACCTCCTCTGATGAGTGGAGGTAGTCCGGGGCCCTCCATCAAGAAAACGAGTACGGTAACTCAATTACCATAAACCCTTTTGAGCCTCTTGCTCCTTCTCGCATCTGCCATTGAGCCAGTGGAGCTACTATTTTTTGCCCAATTTGAGTGTGCACCCCTTTCAAGCATCATACGGCGAGTGTCGGCAGAGCTCTATCGGTGCGAAAAAACTTGTGGGTTCTGACAAAAAGCTTGGCAGGTATAGTAGGGAATGATAGAATAGAGAAAGTTGGCGTATTCGACTCCACCGTATAGCCATTCTGGTAGAAAGCCTGTATGACTATTGGTAACAATGGTTGGCTGTTCACTACCTGACTGGAGGCATATACGTAATTCTATTGTAGAGATGGATAATTGATTTGAACGCTTAAAAAGCATTACATAAAAGGGTCTCTGTCTTGTAGGGTGAAAGCGGGGTGTCTTCGCAATTATTCCCCTTCCCAATCACCCGGAAGGATAAAGAGCCACGTAAAAGTAAAAAAGCGTCTATAATAAAGATATTATCCTTATCTGATAGATAAATCATCGTTCTGTGCTGTTGGCACTTTGATGAAAGCGAAAAACCTTATGCTACGTTACCGACTTGAAGGAAGTGGATCACCTCTCCTCCTCATTCATGGTTGGGGCGTCACCTATGCAATCTGGCAAAGTCTGGCCCCGTTGTTGAAGCCACATTTCCAGCTGATTATGGTTGAGTTACCAGGCCATGGTGGTTCCCCCAATGTTGCCCCAAATCAACCCTATTATCAGGTGTGCGCAGATGCTATAGAGGAAGTTCGTCAGTTTCTTGGGATTGAGCAATGGGCAATGCTCGCTTATTCATCGGGTACGCGGGCTGCCGAAGCGTATGCGAAGCGATATCCCCAATCCCTCAACCACGCTATATTCCTCTGTCCAACCTATATTCTGGAAATCTGGGCCTTATTTGTCCGTTTATTAGATGTGCCTCATCCTCCAACCCTGACACAGTGGGTGTTCTCTGATTGGCGTATCCATAGTCTGGTGCGTGCCTTTGGTTTTAACTGGCAGCGGCACCAGTATACTTCAATCTGGAAAGATGAGATTGAACTTCAGCCAATTGATGTGTTGGTACGCTCATTATATGAAATGCCAGAGCAGGGTCGTGCTCCCTTCTATATTCCGCCCGTTCCCACTCTCTTTATCTGGGGTGGGAGAGATGCCTTGATTGCGCGTCCGCGCCATCTTGGTCCGCACGATGTAGTAATCCCGGCCAATCATAGTGCTCCCATGATGGCTGCACCTCTGGTCGCGGAGGTGGTGCTACCTTTCTTGCTAGAGGATCGAATCGTCTCTACATCCTCGCGAAAGCGTAAAACGTCACTGGGTCCATCGCTCCTGCGTTCAAATACCGTTGCGAAATCAAAAAAAGGAGCAAAAACGAATGCGCGTACGCTGCGTTCTATGGAACGCAAGCGTCTCAAAGAGCAGCATTTGTTGGGCAAGCAACCACTGTTTACCTTACAGAAACGGGCTCAACTCCAGGTTCCTCCGACAACTGTGAAGATGAAAAAGCCCGCTGCCCGGCGTCCTCTTAAGAAGAAGTATTAAGCGATAGGGCGCGTTGTACACTGCCGTACAGAAGAAGCAGCCTGTAAAAAAGCAGGGGGCCGTTTGATAAACGACCCCCTGCTGTGTTGTATTGTATGATGATGATACTATTAGTGCTGGACTGCGGCGTGTAATTCTGGCGTCACCCCCAACTTCGTGCTGTCACGCAGTTTTGCAAGTTGAGCATCCGAGACAGTCTGATTGGTCTGGGGATCAAAGACCACGTCGTTACGAGCGCAATAATACAGGTTTTTCCATTCCGAGGTTGCTTTATCCCAGGCGGGGAAGAGCAGGGTTGCTTCATCGTCGCCGGTCACTATACGCTGGAAGGCTCGATAGGATGACACGAGGGCGGAAACAATAAGTATGAGTGTAACGACGACAATGATCAGCTGAGCGATCTGGGGCAGGCTACTTTCCAGACCACCGATCAGGGTAATGATGAGAAAAATACAAACGCCGAGTGCGACACCGCAGAGTATGATGGTTTTCATCATCGATACATTGCGTACAGGCATGTCAGGTGGAGCGCAACGTGTGACTCCAGTGTTATACGCTGCTTGCATTGTTTTTACTTGATCTGCCTGATTGCATACCGGGCAGGTTGGTTTTTGGCTTTCAGCGGACGCCATCTAGAACCTCCTTATATTGCTCATTCTAATGAATAGGCAATGATTGCTATTTTATCATTAAAAATAGCATAACATGTTGATTCGTATTCGACAATGTCGAGAGCTTCCCAATCTCTTATTTGTCTTGATTATACTCAACCGATGCGCTCCTGCCAGCCAGGCAGCGTAAGGAGAGAGGATCTTTTTTTATGACTGAAATGACGCATTCTGGAATTATTATCGTTGGCCTTGGGCCAGGTGGCATACAGGATTTAACACTTGAGGCTCGCCGCGTATTGCTTGAGGCGGCGGAGGGTGAGCAAATCGTTTACTTCCGTACTATAATTCATCCTACTGTTGAGCCATTAAAACAAGATATACCTAAACTACGTATTGAGTCCTTCGATAGACTCTATGATGAGTCGGAGGATTGGAGTATGCTCTATCAGCAGATCGCCACCGAGATTTGTGATCGTGCTCAGGAGCAATCCATTCTCTACGCGGTGCCAGGTCATCCATTGATCGGCGAGACCTCGGTACAACTGGTATTGCAGCAGGCACGCGCGCGGGGTATTGCTACCCGCATCGTATCAGGACTCTCGTTTATCGAGCCTGTCTGTAATATGCTCTCTCTGGACCCTTTTGAGGTAGGCGCTCAGATCGTTGATGCTACCAATCTCGCCACCTTACGTCCTGACGAATTAGCCGGACATGTCATCCCGACGGTGCCTTTGATGGTCGTGCAGGTCTATAATCGCCGCCTGGCGACCGAAGTCAAACTGGCACTGGGAGAATTTTATCCTGATGAATGGATCGTTAAACTGGTGCGTGCCGCTGGCGTGGGCGAGGATGAAGCGGTGTTGGAGATGCCGCTCTATGAACTGGACCGTAATAACTTTGCCAATCATCTCAGCACGCTCTATGTGCCACCGGTTGGTACGCTGGCAGCCTTACGCGCTCCCGAAACCCTACGCTCTATCACCGAACGCCTGCGCCGCGAACCTGATGGTTGCCCCTGGGATCGCCAGCAGACACACGAAACCCTCAAACGCTATGTTATTGAGGAGACCTATGAGGTTGTGGAGGCGTTAGAGGAACAGAATATGGACAAGCTGGCCGAAGAATTGGGCGACCTCCTCTTGCAGGTCTATCTGCACGCCGAAGTAGCGCGTCAGTCCGACGAATTTACCATTGGAGATGTCTATGAGCAGATCAATGCCAAACTCATCCGCCGTCATCCCCATGTCTTTGGCGACGCCGAAGTTGAGAATGCTGGACAGGTTGTCCAGAACTGGGATGCTATCAAGCAGCAAGAGCGTGCCTCTGCCGGTGTTGATATCCAGCAGGAAAGTATCCTTGACCGCGTGCCGCAGGCCACACCGGCTTTAATGGTCGCGCAGGAATATCAGAAGCGTGTCGCAAAAAGTGGTTTTGAGTTTACCTCTTTGCCGGACGTGTATGCCAAAATCAAAGAAGAGATGGCGGAGATTGAAGCTGCTACAACGCTCGAAGAACAACGTGAAGAGATTGGGGATCTCCTCTTCATCACTGCTAAACTCGCGCGCTTCTTCAAGATTGATGCTGAAGAAGCCCTGCGTCTGGCGAATCGCAAGTTCCAGCAGCGTTTCCAGAGCATGGAAGCCATTGCCCATGAAGAAGAGCGTCTCCTTACCTCCTATAGCACAGCCGAATGGGAGGTCCTCTGGGCACGCGCCAAAACCAGCGTATAATTTCCATTCCACCCAATTGGGTGGAAACATCTTGTTTAGTTGAAACTGCCAACAGAGAGGGCCCGAACCCTTGCAATCGGGCCCTCTCTGTTGGCAGTTTCAACTCCCCATCGCCACTTCAATACCGAGAATGTAGAACGCCGCTTCACCCGTAGTATCCAACTTTACAGGCAATACCCTAAAATAAGGAGAATCATGAAGGAAATTGTAGTGCTTCGTCAGGGACCAGCCCAATACTGCTTCAATAAGCTGATCCTGGCGTGCTTGAAAGCGTTTTTTTGGGTGCACTACCATACCGCTTCATGAAGAGGAATGAAGGCGAGAGGAGCCATCAGTAGGAACCACCCTTCACGGGCAATACCGCTTAAATAACGAGAAAAGGAAGTTTCTTTCTGGCATAATAAAAAAAACGTTACATAGATCCAGAAAGAAAATTCCTTATGCCTTTTAGAATAACGTATCTTCCTGATGATGA
>NZ_BIXY01000068.1 GCF_008326305.1 Dictyobacter arantiisoli
AATTGGTCACTGACTTCCCACGGTTTGGTTCGGGCCATCTTGGTTTCTCCTTTGCTTGGGGGATTCGTGTTCCTTTCCTTGTTCTTGATTCTATCATCTCCTTCCACGTTTTCGGATAAGTTCCAAAGAGTATCCAACAACTCCAACGAGAAGAACAAAAACGGCTCAAAGAAACGCCTCCATCTCACCCTTTCCCTCTCAATGACGAGGACCCGGAGATGGGGTAATAGCTGTCCATCTTCAATCTCGGACTGGACCAGAACAAAAACGACCTGGAGAACAATGGCGCCGATCTGGACCCAGGGGGAGCACATGAGAGCGCAAGGAAGCTGTTCGAACTCGTCAGGCGCGAAGAGGTGACGCTCACCATCTTTGGACACGATGAAAATCTGTGGCCAACACTCAAAAAAGCTCCCGAATTCTACAACTGACCTGACTTTTTCCGTTTCTCACCCAGGGCAATCCCTTTGCATGCCGATTGCCCTGTTCTATTTCTCGACCGGCACTCTAGCAGGAGTCATGATGTTTATGTGTTTACTGCGCATGAGTATCAATATATGCATGATAAGCGTCGGTTATTTATAGTAGCTACATGCAAACGGATATAGGGGTACCTTAAAATCCACAAGTAAAAAATCTTAAAGATTATTGACGAGTCATTGTTGGCACAGGATTTTTTGAATTGGTTGTAGCAACATTGCAGTCTTTCTCAGATAAAGAGCAGTCTGGAGGTGCTGGTTGTTAGGAGATAAGCAGCAATGGCGTATTCCCGTGTTCAACAATGTACCAGTATCCAATCACTCTTAGTTAGACTATTGAGTGAGAAGGAGGAAGACAATGTCCGTCAAAAATAATGAAGTCAAAACCAAGTCAACAATTCGAGATCGCATTGGTCCGGTAATCCACGATATAATAAACCGAGAACTGATGGAGGAGGACACACTGAGATCGGATGGTCAAGAGGCGATGAGCACTGCGGGATCTTTCCTTGACCTTCAGAACGGTTTCTATAATGGCCTGTGCCAGGGGCTTGGGCTGTCTACCAATACCTTCCAGATTCTCCAACCCACACCGCCGCTCCCCTATAACTCAGATAGTGCTCTGTGGGCCTACTTCAATAACATCCCGCCGTATTCTCTGACGCAGAACTATATCGCTAGCGGCGGCAATCAGTTCTTCAGTGACTACAAGGGATTGATCTCAGCGCTCCAGGCCCCACCGAACAACTTCGTGAACGATATTGGACCGACAACTTACAATGCGTGGTTGGTGCACCTGCAAAGCCTCAAAAAGAGACCTGCAGCGAGTCAGTTACCGGACATCTTCTTTAACTGGGCATTGATCAACTATCCTTCAGTCGCTAATATCGGCTCAGCTGACCTGTCTGCAATGCTCCTCGATCCTATTAGTTCAGCAGGTCTCGCACTCATGCCGTACTATAGGCTGCAGCCTGACTGGAGCCTTGGCTATACTGCTCTTGTGCAGCAACTTGCAACTGCTCCGACCTTGTCGTTCAGCTTCCAGAGCAGTCAGATGAACTCAAACGTATCCAATACCTGGACGGGAGGCAATGATTCGGGTTTCGGCGGTTTGTGGGGCGGCAGCAGTTCCACATCAACATTGAGCGAGCAGTTTGCCTCCAGCCACATAACAATATCGGCATCCTTTGCTCACGTATTAACGTTCCAGGCTTCACCAGGTGTCTGGTACACCTCCTCGGCAATGGGTGATGCGTTTAGCCATCAGAGCGGTGCTCCATGGAATCCTGCCTCGACGATCAACTGGCAGAATACGTTTGACCCGAACAAGGGGAATATGGCACGTTATATGGTGAGCTTGATCGTACTCGACACCATGGACATCCAGATCGAGTCCGATGCGACATACAGCTCGACCGATCAGCAAACGATTCAGAACAACTCGTCTGCGGGTCTGTGGCCATTCTACACTACAAGTAGCAGCAGTGGTTCGTCTACAACTGTGACATTCGACAGCCAAGGCGCTATGACAGTGCAGATCAACAGCGCTCCAGGCGTGCCTGTGGTAATAGGCGGCAACGTCATACCTGTTGATCAGTTTGTCGGCCATGCCGTCGAAGGTCAGCGCATCTTTAGCAAGCAGGCCAAGGTAGCCAGCGCTCGCTAAATTCTACGTGAGGATACTGGAAGTTAGCGCCGATGGTGGTCCCATCCCATAAGTGCTAGCTTCCATATGTCTCCCCCATCACATGCGCTGCGCTATTGGATAATTGACGGTGGTTCCCAGGGGATAGCAATATTATCGAGTCAAGAAAAATCTGAGCCGAAAAAGCTTTGGAGGCTCCTGAATAATAGGTAGGTAAGTAGAGGTAGACGCCAAAGGAGAATCCAATGCTGGACATCGACGCCTTCAGCCAATCCCTTGATCCGATGACTATCCTGCAGAACTGCTGGTATAACGGATTCATCGCTGGGCTTCAGGCTAGCCCAACAACTGCTCAGATTATTCAGCCCGCACCTCCCATGCGGCAAACCAACGCTGGCTTGTGGACGTATGAGAACACCATTCCGCCCGCCTCGCTCACCTTCAACACTGATTTGTACCGTAGCAAACAATTCTTTGACAATTATGCGTCCGTGATTCGCCAACTTCAGTTCCCGCAAGATTCCTTCAAGCAGGATATTGGTGTCGATGCCTACCAGCAATGGACAAGATACGTAAGCCAGCTACAGCCTTCTCCCACCCCAGATCAGATCCCTGCAGTGTTCCATGACTGGGCAATACAACTCGCCCCAGCAGCCGCGCAGGTGGGAACCGCTGATCTCACGCAGAGGGCACTCATCGAGGACGCACAACACTCGCTTGCACTATATGAAGGATCGAACGCACGACCGGTTGACTTCGATGGCAGTTTCACACAACTATTACAGATACTGCAGCAATCGTCGAGTGTGCAATTCTCGTTTGACAGTAGCACGAGCAACAGTGATGTCTCCGATACCTGGACAGGGGGGGTAGACACAGGCATTTACGGCCTGTGGACCGGATGTGGTAGCACCTCCCCTTTGAGTCAACAGTTCGCTCGCAGCAAGGTTACAGTGACGGTCCATGCTAAAGCATATACGATATGGCGCTCGATACCTGGCACCTGGTATAATTCTTCTTTACTGAATAATGCCTACAGCAACATATTTACTCCGCCATGGCCTGCGAATGCGCATCCGAATTGGAACGATGTCTTTGCCCCAACGGGCAGCATGCATCAATTGATTGCATCGCTCTTAGTGATGGATGGAATGCACATTATCGTCACATCCAATGCAACCTACGCGGGAATTGATCAGCAGACGATTCTGAGTAACACCTCAAGCGGCCTGTGGCCCTTTTTCATTCCGAACAGTAGCAGCATTGTCACCAATACTATAACTTTCGGTTCCACATCCGGCATGCAGATTGAAACAGTGACCCAACCTGGCACACCAATTGCTGTTGGAGCGAACGTCCTTGATATTGCACACTATCTTGGGCATGAGATCGCCTAATGCCCACAGGATGCGCAACGAGATATAAGCAAACGGGCGAAGCGGGCGATGAAGAGAGAAAAGGAGATCACAAGGGGTTGGCGGAAGCAGACAGAGGCCCCTGGCCCTCATGATCGGCTCAGAGAGAGAAATACCATCCATCATAGAACAGGTTTCTTGAGCGTTGGTCCCTCCTGATTAGCTGAGAGCAAGGGCCGCGGGAACGCCTGCAACGGTATTGTCAAGTTGGCAACCTGGCTGAACAATATGTTAGAATAGCTTCATGAAAACAAACTCCATTGCTCCCGATTATAAAGGCTACCGCTTCCCACTCGAGATTATCAGTCACGCTGTCTGGCTGTATTTTCGCTTCTCGCTCAGTTTTCGCGATGTCGAAGAGCTTCTCGCACAACGAGGGATCGTCGTCACCTACGAAACGGTGCGTCAATGGTGCCTTACATTTGGTCAATCGTATGCCAACGAACTGCGCCATCGCCGTCCTCGCTGTGGCGACATCTGGCATATGGATGAGGTCGTGCTCACCATTCGTGGCAAAAAACAGGTCCTCTGGCGAGCTGTGGATCAAGATGGCAACGTGCTCGGCATCCTGGTGCAAAGCCGACGCAACACAAAGGCAGCCAAGCGATTTTTCCGCAAACTCCTCAAAGGGCTGCAATACGTCCCGCGAGTGATTATTACTGATAAGCTCAGGAGTTATGGGGCAGCGAAACGCGAAATCTTGCCTGGAGTGGAACATCGACAGCACAAGCGATTGAACAATCGAGTGGAAAATTCGCATCAACCCACGAGACTGCGAGAGAAGAAAATGCGGCGGTTTAAATCGGCAAAGCAGGTACAACGCTTTCTCTCTGCCTTTGGCCCGATCTCTCAACATTTCCAACCGCGACGACACCGTCTGGGTGCCAGGGAATACCGTGCCATTTTACAGACCCGCTTCCAGACCTGGAATGAGGTCACCGGAGTAAAACTGGTCAGCTAACTGCTCGCTATCCCATACCTCTCACTGCTCTGCAACCTGTTTCCCCTTTCTAACTCAGCAATTATCCCCATTCCTACGAACAAGTTGACAATATCCTCCAGCCTCTTCTCTGGCTCTTTCTTCCTCGGTAGGATTTTGAGTTTTTTCAGCTTTGAGACAGAGCTTAATATTTTATTGTAAATTACGAATACTACGAAAAATAAGAGCACTTGCAGCCAGTAGGAAAACGAGCAAACCAGAGACCAGAAAGACCTGGGCTGGGCCAACGCGATCAACTACAATACCTGCTATTCCATATCCCAGTGACGCTAAACCAAGAGAACCAAGAAGGTCAATACTATTAATGCGCCCTAATTTATCTTCGGGAACCAATTCTTGTAAGAGCGTCAGCCAGATAACTGTAAAAAAGCCCAGGCAAGCACCAACAATCCCATTGCACACAATAACTACTATCGATCCAATCCTCAGCGAAAAAGGCAGACCGAAACAGGCAAGAGCAATACCACATATCACCACCGCTCCATAGGCCAAAATACCCCGGCGTCGTAAATGCTGGATATAACCACTCAATACAGTAGCACAGGCAACACCAACAGAGCCAGTAACCGTGACTGAGCCAAGGATCCATACACTGGAATGATATACATCATGAATAAGTTTGGGTAAGGCAACAACTATAGAACCCTCGAAGGCAATATTTGCCAATGAGGCCACAAGAATAGATATCCCTAGCCACTTTACCTGTACAACATACTGTATCCCTTCTACGATCTCATGCGCAAAGTGTTTGAGAAAGCCCGTATTTTGAGATGGTGACAATCGTCGACTACCTGTCAGAGCATCTTGCGACAACACAAATGTCAGCAGTACACATGCAGATGAGATAATAAAAGTCACTCCATCCAGCGCAAAACCAGCAAGAGTTCCCACTAGGGCAACGCATGCAGCACCAACGAGTGGACCTATCAAATCACTAGTCTGTCGACTTAAGCTCACAAGCGCATTCGCAGATGGCAGAGCATCTTTACTTACAAAATCAGGTGGCAGTGATTGGTATGCTGGGTAGAAAAAACCTTTCGCCGCACCTAAAATCAAAGATAACACGACCAGATGCCAGAACAATAACCAATGTACCGTCCCCAGAAACACAATAAGCATCAGTGCTAATGCACGTATCAGATCGGTTACGAGAATAATAGTGCGCCGAGGAAATCGATCGGCAACGACTCCACCAATCAGTGTCAATAGCAGCATCGGCAGATTGGCAGCAATGATAACAATGCCCATAGCGGTTCCAGAGCCAGTAGTAATCAGCACTTGCCAAGCCAGAACGGTATTGTAAGCACCATCACCAATGGCAGAAAAAACCTGTCCTAGCCACAAAAGTGCAAATGTACGAGACTGTAAAGCACGTGCAAAATTTCCCCATTTTGACCAAGTTGCGTTCACGTATGGCTCCTTGTAATGATTACAAACGATCAAACACCAGTATCTTCTCTCTCCTACATATACCAAGCGGCTTCTCATTATTGAAGTTTAGATAAACGAGCAAAAAAAGGCAGCCTCTGTTGCCAAAGGTTGCCAAAACGTGTAATGTTCTTGTATCAAATCCAAAACAAAAAAGGACATTACACCGTGAACTTTACCACATTGAAGCAAATCCGTCAGCACATTTATGACAGCTTTGAACGAGGAGCCGATGTCTTGTTCAATCTGTGCGATACCTTGCTGTGTGAAGATCGTGCCCGCAGCTTGCCGGAGCTCTCGCTGTCGCCTCACTTTGAACGACAATGACCCAGTTTGTACCAAGCCTTGGACCACGGCCGCATTCAGACCGAAGCCTTGCAACAGATTTGGGTCAAGACGTTGCTGGCTGATCTTCCTGCGGCAGAGCCGCTCTGGATCAGCGTCAATGCTACCAGTATTGCCCGCCCTGATGCTCATACCAGCCAAGCTCGTGGCATCATTCACGTATCCAATTTGCCACGAGCTGCCAAACCAATCAGTGTAGGTTGGCAATTCTCGACAATGATGCTGCTGCCAGAAGCAGCCAGCAGTTGGGTCGGCATTTTGGATCAACAACGCATTCCCACCGCACAGACGGCGATTGAGGTTGCCATTGCTCAGTTGCAAGCGCTGATTCCTTTGCTGCAACGACCGGCGATCCTCCTGGCGGATCGCTGGTATGCCACCAGCGCGTTTCTGCGCGCGTGTCAGCACTTGGGCATTCAGGTCCTCATTCGCCTCAAGAGCAATCGCCGTTTGTATCGGCGGTCTGGGAACTAAACGAAGAAAAAAGGACGCCCTCCCTTGGATGGAGCGTTGCTGCAACCCAAGCGGGAAGAGACGTTGGATGGCGTTGCCCACCAGTGGAGTGGGACCTTGCCAACCGGCAAGCCGGTGACGGTTCGTCGCTGGACCCAGCTGCATTTCAAAACGGCTCGTGAGATCGAGGTGAGTGTGGTCCATGTGCGAAGAGAAGCGGCGCCTGACAGCAAGCGTGATCCACGCGACAGTTGGTTTGTCCTCTTGGATGAGCACGTGCCTTTGTCGCAGATCGCGCCCATCTACAGCCATCGTTTCTCCCATGAGCATGGCTATCGCTATCTCAAACAAGATTTGTTCTGGACCCATGTGCATGTTCGCACGCCAGAACAATTCGAGCGCTGGAGCCAAGTGGTCAGTATCACGATGAATCAATTGCGCTTGGCTCGTGATCTGGGCTTGGTCTGTTACCGGCCGTGGGAAAGACGGCGCACGATGCTCACCCCACGACAAGTGCGCCGCGTGATGAGCACGATTTTGCGGCAGGTTGGAACACCGACCCGTCCGTGCCAAAAGCGCGGAAAATCGCCTGGTCGTGCGATGGAATTTCATCCCCAGCCTGCTCAACGCTATGAGGTGGTGGCAAAAGGAAAAGACACAGCCAAAAAACCAACCGGATAGTGCCGTTTGACCACGCATTTTCAACAATTTCCCTTTCTCACTGAACGTGTTTGACAAGTTCGGTTAGGTCCTGTTTATCTAAACTTCAATCATTATAATTGTCATAATTACCATGTATTCACCAATTCTAATGCATATCATATCATATATCATTCACTATATTATTACATATTTTCTATTTTAATAGTATTTTGCATGTTTTGTAATGAGAAGTTTTTTTCATAAGAAGCCTCTCGGGCTTTTTCGGTAAAAAGCTTTCCCACATCTTTCTCCCCTCTTGAGGAGCAAGCAACCTATATGCACCAAGAGTGGGCATGAACCATATCATTGCCAAAAATTGAGCTTGAACTGATGAGTGCATATTGTTTTTCCTGACCCATATCATTGTCGAAAACCTAAATTGGCTCATAAACCCGCCTCGAAAAGTCTGAGCACAGATGCAGTTGGATTTCTGACAAAAATCAGTTTGAGTGCCAATTTAGACGAACTTATGTGTCAGTAAGCCATATTCCAGGACATTTTCCAACGTTCTCTGACTTGTCACGCTGCCGACGGGCGGATGCAAAAGCCATAGAGCGAGCATGTATTGTATGCCATTTGACTTTTTGACACATAAAAATCAGTTTCGGCGGAGAAATGAGTCAAACGACAATAATTGACAAACACTGTACACCTTGAGCTCTCTAGCAGTTCTATTCCTGACGAAACTCTGAAGATGCCAGAAAAATTTCCCGATGGAGACAATAAATAGTCAGATCCGAGACAAAATATCCAAAGAGCTCATAATCCAATGCGATCAACCCCTGGGTATGCAAGCGAAATCGTTGTATCTTTCTTTCCCCTGGTGCCAACTCCATAACGATCTGCTGTGGGTCATAATGCACTTCACCATGAACTTTTGGTAAATTATGAAGAAGCAAGACGATACCAGCATATCCTCTTACTGTATATGAAGTTGTATTCTGCAACAGAATATCTGCTATCCATTCCTGCCCATCAACAGGGAGTGAGATATGGTGCCAGAGCGTAGAAATACCATTATCCGGTCCATGATAGATAACACCACAACGCGGACAGAAGCCTCCAAGCAACGTATAATCAAAAACAATATGCCGCATAGTTTGTAACGACATGTCATTTCCACAGATACATGGTAGTCTCCCTTTCACAACAGAGGGGACAAAGCTCTCTAACACCTTATTTTGATAAGGATAGAGCTTATTTCCATTGGTCTGTATCAATGAGAGTAACATCTCTTGATCGGCTTGCTCTAATTGCTGTTCTAAAGCGATGAGTGTGTGTTCGATAGCAGGGATTGATTGTACTATGGTCTCTCCATGCAACGTGATACGCGACAGCTGCTTGCCTAATTTTGTACTCGCCTGCTCTAGTTGACGTATCCGATTTTTAAACATTTGCTCTGAAAAAAGATGGGTCGAGATGAATCTTTGATACGTCTGCAATGCTCTATGCACCCGCATTTGTATATCAGTCGCAAGTGCATAGATAGTGAAGTGATATATTCCTGCTCCAATATTTCCTTCAGCAGGATATAAATACAGCAAGGTCTTCCCTTCAGAGAAGACAAATGTAAAATACAATGGATTTGGTGTCTGTACCTTTTTTTCATGAAGAGGGTGCAACTGACAGAATAATGTCGCCCCATCTCCTTCATAAAAGTTGGGGATTTCAACAAGAATCAGTGCTGTGATCTCAACCTCAACCATGACATGCCAGCGCTGATCCGCTTCTTGTTGAACCTCCGCGGTATACACGCTTGGTGTCTTTTGCAGAGCATACGACCGAGGATTTCCAGCTAACAAATACGTATAGCTCGTCGGAAAATAGTGCTTGGGCAGATTATTGAGCAAACAGACTGCTTCACCAACGGTCATCCCCGAGCGTAACGCCGCTGCATATAGATACACCTCATAGCTTTGTCCATCATTGAGGAGCGCTGTTCCCACATAGGTCAGAGCAATACTTTCAATCATATTAAGCCCGATAGAATAGTGGCTGGGATAGATAGTAGGCGAGAGTTGTAAGCTATTGCACGTATTCGCAAAGATATGTTTGGCAGTAATACGATACGCTGGAAACACTTCCGCTTTAAAGCAGCCCTGACC
This sequence comes from Dictyobacter arantiisoli, assembly GCF_008326305.1. Classification (GTDB taxonomy): domain Bacteria; phylum Chloroflexota; class Ktedonobacteria; order Ktedonobacterales; family Ktedonobacteraceae; genus Dictyobacter; species Dictyobacter arantiisoli. Next base: position 9,573 of record NZ_BIXY01000068.1, read on the forward strand.
ACAAGCACAAGATGGTTGAAGGAGCGACACAGCATCAGAGGAGCTTCGGCTCTCTTCTGGTGCCATTCCACAAAGAACACCAGAATTAAAATGTACATAATGTTCACCACCATGCGATTCAATAAGCAAGAGATCAGGCATCGTAGCCCGATCACCCTGGCTGATCGCTGGTAGAGCATCTGCAAAAGAGGTATTGTGACCAAATAGCTTGAGTGATGTTGATTGGGTCTCTTTACTGGTGTTCAAAGTAAGAACAGATTGTTGCGCGGGGAGAAGAGCGGGAAATAACGTGGCTTTAAGGACAGACCAACTCACACTACAAAGATCTCTCCCAGTAAGTAATCCCAAGGCAATCTGTTGCCAGGCAGTTTTCTGTATTTGTGTCTGTCCAAGGTGATTATACAAACGTTGTAATGCCTCATTAGAAAATCGATTAGAAGGTGCAATTAGCGTCAAATATTTAGCGGCCAGCAGGTCTACTCCGTTTTTGATCATATCTATCTGGCTGATATGTAAAAGGGGTAATCTGTGATAAGAGGCATAGAGAACGGCTGCGGCAAAAGACTCATCATCCAATGTAACGACCACATGGTTTATCTCTGGAAGAGTGCTTCTATACCAATCAATCAATCGATAGATCTCCTGTCTCTGTGGAATAGGGGAGTGACCTTCTAAACGTTGGCTGTATAATTGCCAGAGGTCATGATCGCTCACATAATGCTGCGATTGAGCATGGGTTATCTCTATACCAAGGGACTGCAGGAGGGTCAGTGGTGTGGGAGAAGAGCTAACCAATAAAGGATATGATTGGAATTGGGATGAAAGGGCAGAAGCAACCATGGCTTGATACTGGTGTCTGGAATGGGTAAGCGTGACCTGGAAATGAGAGGCATTAAAAGACATAGCCGTACTTTCTCTTAGGGATGAACAACTCCAACCCTTTGTATCAATCGCTCTAGCATTTGAACACAATATAACTTTAGAATAAACCAATCAGAAAAGCTTGTCCATACACCTTGAGGAGTACTTTCCTCATAAACCATATCTTACACAGTTTCCGTTATAAATAATTTCATATAAGCTCCTAGTTCAGTAACGATTTCAACTCATTTCATTTTTATTTTCGGCCAACATTTATATTATTATGAGTATCGCAAATGGCCTTCACATTCAGTTCTATCTTCTCAATCCCTACTAGCCATAAACCTTCTTCTAGCTTAAAATTGCGTGTTATCGCTGCCTCTATTACTATCTGGTAGCTGGAAAGAGAATCATTAGCAACTAATCCTTTCCTATCACGCTGTTGACAAACATGTAGATATGCTTATACTTTACATTAGACCTGCATAAAGTAATAGTCAGGCACTAAAAAACATATGGACACCCGACCAGTAGCAATTCATTTTGTGCAAAATGAAATCTTTCTATTATGCATGCATAAGCATAAATCCTTTCCTTCACGAAAAGTGCAGCTTTTCATACATAACTTTCCCGGTAAGAAAGGTTGGAACTATGTCCACAACAAAAAAGGGAATTTCGCCTCCACATATCAAAGATGTTTTTTCCTGTGTAATGGATGAGGCACGAGATCCCCAGGTATTGTATCGCGGGCCTGCCTACATAGGATTGGTACGACTCATTACATTCAACGGGAGACTACCGTTTCATCATGGCCTGGCAAGCCTTACTCATTACCAGGCAAATATGGTTATGATGTTGATAGGAAGAGAGGATATCAGGCTATACCAGACAGATGATCCTCATTATGCTCTTTGCAATGTGCTTGTAACTCATTCTCAGTTTGGAAAAGTCACACTCCTCAAGCGTCCAGAAGCAATCATAGAAGAAAACACCATCATTATCGGCGGACTCACTATCATTCAAGCCATACTGGATTCCTTGGACAATGAATGTTTACCGCTGGAGGTGATGGAAAACAAAGAACAAAAAGAAGCCCAGACACTTTTGCAAGCCTGGGAAACCAGCGGCATATTGAGGAATAAAGTCGAGCAACTGATGGATTGGGTCGAACATGTAGAAAGCGTCTATGTCTATATTGGACAGACCGTCTTTGCACGTTCAGATGCAGGTGGAACGACACTGAACAACAAATCAGATGGTATTTTTCGGAAGCTCCTGGAGTATCCACTAGACCAGTGGACACAAGCAGAAAAAATATTTGTCATCGGTTTTCATTGCCTTTTCTTGACTGGTCGCTCGATCCGTTTTGAAGAATTTAATGGCCGACAACTCTCTCTCCTGGAGCTACGTCGCTGGCTTATACAAAAATACCATATCTACAGTCAGATCACCGAACAAGAGATAACCGAAGATCTCTTGAAAATGCCACTGCTGATGTTAGCAGAGAATGTCGGGCAGCGTGCAGAGAATGTCGATACATCGGGGTGGATGCGATTTCGACGAATTAACGGGCTGACATTTGTCAAAAAAGAATATCTTTTCCCCCCCGATAAAATAGCACATGCAGTAACGGCATTACCAGATACACTCGTTCTGCTCAGCAATGAGTTAGGAACCACCTTAGAAAACGAGCCTCTCCAGTCAGTGGAAACTCTTACAAGAGATGCCTTCCACCATTTTCGCGCCACTGGATCATCTGACTATATTCATCGGATCATTGAAGCGATCGTCTTTTCCGCGGTGAGAGAGGCCGATGCAGACTACGGAATGTCGAGCAGTTTTCGCATCCCCCATCGTCTTCAAGGGAGTTCTGAGCAGAGAATTTCAGGAGCACTCTCACTCTCTAAACAAGAGTTTTACTGCTGTGTCCTTCCACACCCCCATTTGGTTGATCAGTTGCCAATGGAACATGTCCATCGCATTCTTTACTCTTCAGCATTACGGATGGAATTTAATCGATGGCACTTTATTGTAGGAAATTATTCACGCGAAGAGATTCCTCTCAATCGCCATTACTACTTCCCTCCAAGGATGCCGGATATTGCAGAATGGTCTGATCTGCGGCATGGAGGACATTCTGGTGCCAGGGTACGGTACTCCATACGCGTTCCTGGAGCACCATTATGGAAAACACCATTTATGGCTTTTGAACACCCCTACCGTGGTTGCTATGATATTCGGTTAGTACGTATTGAAGGCCCTGCATTTGACCGCCGTGAACTTCAGATAGCAGCATGCCACGCTAATATCATGGACGCATTTTGGAAAACGCTACAGCAATGCATAGAAGGATATGGAATCACAACTCCTGTCATCACTGCCTATACCAAAGAATGGTATGAAACACTGCAATGGAAAGAAGCTATACAAACTCAAATGGTTCGTAACTATTTTGCGGAAACAGAAGGGGTCCAAAAATAATGAAAACCTGGAATAAAGAGTTACAGGATGCACTCCAAAGCGGAACAGAACTGGCAGAGCATGGATTGATTGCTGCGGATCAGATCACGAAAGTGGATACGATCCGCCAGCAGTTTGCCACAAAAATTCCCTTAATCTATATGCAAGCCATCAAGAGGAACGATGAAAGCGACCCGGTCTGGCGCACTGTCGTACCTACCGAGGATGAACTGCATATTACCGATGAAGAGCGCCTGGATCCTATCGGCGATATTTCTTATACTCCTGTTCGTGGTATCACACATCGCTATCCTGATCGCGTCCTCTTTAAACCTACCCATACCTGCGCCGTCTATTGCCGTTTTTGCTTTCGCAGATATGCCGTTGGCCATCCAGAAGAGACGCTAAGCCGCGAGGACATTGCAAAGGCCATGGAGTATATTGAGCAGAATAAGCAGATATGGGAAGTTATTTTTACTGGCGGCGACCCCTTAACATTAGCTGATAGTAGACTCGAAGAATTATTAGACCGGCTGAGAGCCATTGAGCACGTCAAAATCATTCGTTTCCATACTCGTGTTCCAGTAGTCCTTCCCTCACGTATCACGGAAAACCTGGCCCTGATCTTGCGAGGTAGAGGCAAACCACGCAAACCCGTCTATGTGGTAACACATATTAATCATGCACAAGAGATTACCCCTCTGGTAGAAGATGCTTGCGATACGCTGGTCGACCACGGTGTCCCACTGCTAAATCAATGTGTCTTACTCAAAGATACCAATGACTCACCCGAGGTGCTGGAGGCACTATTGCGCAAGTTGGTCGAGATACGTATTAAGCCCTATTATCTCCATCATGGGGACCTTGCTCGCGGCACAGGACATTTCCGTACCACCATCGAGGCAGGTCAAAAAATAATGAAGGCGTTACGCGGACGGGTCTCGGGCATTTGTCAACCGACCTATGTACTGGATATCCCTGGTGGATACGGGAAAGTACCAATTAATGCACCCTATCTGACACGCAATGAGCATGAATGGATCGTAGAAGATATCTATGGCGATACCCATTCCTATCCATTAACAACCAGTAATGCAGCCACCACACATATCTAGTAGTTTGTCAAAGTTCATACGAATTTTTCTCTTTTCCAATCAACTTTGACAGAGTACTAGAAACAGATCTCCTAAAAATCGCATGAAAAGGTAGAGAAGCATGTTAAAATTACTGGGGACACAACCGCGCTTAATCATTGGAAATGTCGTTTCTGATGCTGTCATGGACCAACCTGACGATGATTATGTCCAGCGCATGGAAGCTGGCATGCCACGTAAGGTCTGGACCATGCGCGAAGGCGATATACTGATTACATCGGTTGCCGTTCCCGCGCATATGAAGCAGTATGCATGCCAGACGCTTGGTTTAAACCCGGACAATATCGTCTGTTTGACGCCCGCTCAACGCCTATCTTATTTTCTGACTGAAAACATTCTTGCTGATCAAACCCTGATGCAAGAATTAAGACAACTCATACAAAGCCGGCCCGGAATAGAATACTACCCCTTTCTCCTCGATAATTATGCTATGGCACTGGCACAGGAATTACATATTCCCATCTCATTGTATGGCGGCCTGTATGCTGAAGATATACAGAAAAAAGCGATTGTGGAAAATATCATCTATCAGATGAACCGTAAAAGTCACTTTCGCAACACGATGGTCGAGCTTGGCGCACATGTGGCGCGTGGACACGTCGTCACATCTCCACAGACATTTATACAGGTTGCCACTGATCACCTTAAATCAAGCACGAAAATTATTATCAAACGGGATCGCGGCTCCAATGGGTATGGACATACCGTTATCGATAGAAATGATCCGGATGTGAATAGCCAGATACAACATTTTGCCAGCGAAATGTTATCTGTTCCCTATATCGTAGAAGATTTTCTGGCCCAACGCTGGGCACCCAGCATCGAACTGGCTGTTGCCAACGATGGCCCACACCTGTTATACCCATGCGATCAAAGATGTTTGAATAACTCCTGGGTTGGCATGTCTATCCCCCCGTTAGACCTACCAGCCTCGCTTCATACAGCTATTACCAATGCAGCATTCTCCTTTGGGAAGTATCTCTATCAGGCTGGATATCGTGGAGTATTTGATGTCGATGGGGTTGCCAACGAAGTAGGTAACTGGATCGTTACAGAGACCAATCTGCGCACAACGGGCGGCACCCATATGCATATCATTCTCACCAGACTGCTGGGAGAAGATTATCTAACTCATTACTGGACCCTGGCGGAAAGCATCCGCACCAACAATACCTCATTTGCAACGCTGTTTGAGAAAATGGAGCAGGCCCAGATTGCTTTTCGTCCAGAAAAGCAGGAGGGTGTGATTATCACTGCCGATGGAACTCTGACCGATGGGAAGTTCCGCTACATCCTTTTCGCCCACAACGTTGAACGTGCATTACAAATAGAAGATATACTACGCAATCTTCTTTAAATCAGCAAAGGATAGACAGCAATATGAGCAATATAGAACAAGAACATTGGAAAGAATCCAGTTCAGAGATTTTCATCGATCTGGGTGAAGCCTTTACACCATGGCGCGAAAGCTTGCGGCAGATGTTCATCGATCTTACCCCCGCCCAAAAAGACGAGGCTTTTACTTTTGTAGAGTTGGGCTGTGGGCAAGGTTGGCTGACAGAAACCCTGCTCCAGCATTTTCCTCATGCTCGTGCCATCGCTCTGGATGGCTCAAACTTGATGTTACAACAGTCCCAGGAACGGCTCTCTGCATTTAAAGATCGCGTCGAGTTCCACCTCTTTAAGCTGGAAGAGTCAGAGTGGCTCTCTCAATTACAGGATATCCGCTATATCATCAGTTGTCTTGTTATTCATCATTTGGATGGAGCAGGCAAAAAAAACCTCTTTCATGCACTCTTCGATAAATTACAGCCACATGGAGGATTGATTATTGCTGACCTGGTGGCTCCAACCAGTGAACCTGGTCGTCGACAAATGGCAAATGCCTGGGATAGAGAAGTGCGACGTCGATCTCTAGAACTGACAGGCAATCTCCAGGCATACGAAAAGTTTCTGTCAGAAGAGTGGAATTATTATAACTACTTAGATGATCCTATCGATATGCCCTCAAAGATTTTCGAACAATTACAATGGCTCCAGGAGGCCGGATTTAAAGATATCGACGTATTCTGGGCAATCGCAGGTCACACGCTCTACGGCGGATATAAATAACACTCCACACCCAGTGTCGCTCTAAGCTCGACTTTGTACAATTTGAAAATGTGAGCTCGAAAATACGTCGCACTCGCCCTTTTTCTCAGGCTCAAAAGCCTAAAAATGTACAAAGTCGAGCTTAGAGAGTGTTTGATTCCCATGCTCTCCACGATCTCTGCGCATTCGTTTTCGCACCTGCGGTGCTCAAAAGGGTTTTAGTGTGTGGTGGAAGAAAGGTGCTGTGCACCTTTCTTGCACCACACACTAAAAAGGGCGCAGGCGCGCAAGCGCCTACCAACCGGTCAAACAGTAAGATCCCGATGGTGATGGGAATCAAACACTTTGTTAAAGAGAGATCATCATTACTACTACTGATTGTATGTACCCAAAGACGACAAAGAAGGATAGTGTACATATGGAAAATTTTACTACAGCAAAATCGTCCGAAGGATTTCAAGATTGGGATACCTTTGTTAGTCAATATTGGCAAAAAGAACCTGTCGTTTTACACGATACTGTCCTGTCAAGCGCTGACGATATCTTTCAGACGGTCATACTGGCATGTGAAAAATACTGCGCTCAGGAGGAGGGGGTCTATCTCAAATTATATGTGAATGGCAAACAGATCTTACAGGATCTGCCACAATATCTTCCACATACTGAGGACGGGTCTCCCAAAGGATATGAGCAACGTTTACAACGCGAGCTCAATGCAGAAAGCTTTATCCTGTTTATCACCGGTTTTGAGCGCTATAATGCCAAGCTCTATCATCGCGCTCAAGATTTTCTGAGTCATTTATTTCAACATACAGGGATTCCAGCCGGTCATGCCGAATTAGAGTTGTTCTTAGGCCGCTACACCTATACGCCCGGTGGCATTCATAAAGAAGAGTGTACTAACTTCCAATGGGTAATCGATGGCGACAAGACAATGCATACCTGGCCTGAAAGTACCTGGAATACTGAAACATTATCAGTGAACTTGCAACATGATCCAACTAGCCATGAGGAAGAATACTTTTTGGAAGATGTCAGCCTGAACGATACTCGTCATGGTTCCAAAGCGCTCCGAGGAAAAGCTGGTGATATCTTATACTGGCCCTCCAAATATTGGCATGTTGGAGAGACACCAGAACTAAGTATGGCGATCACACTGGCAATCTATATGCACGGTCGTCCCTATCAGGAGGTACTCCAAACGGTTCAACAACTGGTTGAACAACACATTGGCTCCAGCAACATTGCTCCAGCGTATCCATTTCCAACAAGTACCAATACCTCCCTTGAGAGTGCTCTCCCTGCCAGTCTGCACCAACCCTTCGCCATCATCAAAGAACTCACCAGCACCAGACTCCTTCAGCAAGCGTTGCTAGAACGCTGGCTCAAAAGAGCCTCAAATCTGAGCTTATCAAAAACCCTGGAGTTGCTCCCAGAGAAAGTGTTCACTGAGGCAGAGAGTATCCATTACGTTTCACCCAGACCAATTCTCTACACTCAGCTCGATCCGCAGACATTTCTCTATGCAGCCAATGGGCATTGTGCCACCATCAACACCGAGATCCATCTGGCCCAGTTGCTCGATTTCTTGAATACGGGCGCAACCATCACGATCAGCAACGCACTGGCACAATATAGTCCAATGCAGACAGCCAGAGCATCTACGGAACTTCATCAAATTATCACTTTTCTGTACCGTGCCTATGCTATCTCCGTCGAATAGGGGCTACGATACATCCGAGTGATCATTGTTTTTTTGAGATCTGGCGTATAGCTCAAAACTGTGAAGAGTGAGGATTGCCATGTTATTGCCAACAGTCATTGTAAAACCAAGCGCGATCGATGGTCATGGGTTGATAGCAACCCGCGATATTCCTCAAGGATGTGTCGTCTGGCTCCCTTGCCCGGAATGTCGTGTCTGGTCAGAGCAAGAGCTAAAAAATATGTCCACTGAGCAAGCGCAATGGCTCGATACCTACGGTTATACGCTCGACAATGGCAAAACATTGCTTCCGTGTCATAATGCATATCAGATGAATCACTCCTGTGAAGCAACCACACTCGATTTCGGTTTAGATTTTTGTGTAGCTATACGAAATATACAGGCAGGAGAAGAGGTGACATGCGATTATCGTACATTCAGTAGCGACCCTCCCTGGACACTCACATGCCACTGTAACACTCCCCATTGCATCGGCACATTTCGTTCCACCGACGGATACAATTCCGAGGTACAACGTCAATGGGCCAATAAGTTAGAACCCATTCTTCCATTGATCAGAACCGTAGAACAACCGCTACATACCATCCTCATGCAAGCGAGCTCATCCTATCGTCAAATATGGACAGCAGCAGAAGGATTTGTATGTAAAGCTGATGTAAGTATTCGGAGACCATCTTTTTACAGGTAAGGATGAACAATCTTGCGGAGAAGAAAGTAGCATCTTCTTGTACATCTAGATGTTAGAGAGGGAACGGACCTTGAGTGATCGACATCTCTTTTTACCTCAGAATTATGATTATATATCTTTTGAAGATGTAGCTGAGTATTATCTTCAATATCAGCAAGAGCTTGGTCTCCCAATAAAAGATATCGAACTACGATTAGAACATATTCAGGAAGAAATTCGGCGATCAGGAACCTACGATCAAACGTACAACGAAGTTTCAGTCGGAACAAAATTGGCATGGAAACATGCAATTCGTTGTATTGGCAGGCTTCACTGGAATAGTCTGGAAGTCAGAGATCTACGCCATCTTTCTCACAGTGACGATATCTTTCAAGCATTGATCGAGCATATCGAACTCAGTACCAATGGAGGAAAGATCAAACCCTTCATTACACTCTTTGCCCCTCAAGAACTCGGCAAACCCGGCATCCGCATATGGAACACTCAACTCATCCGCTATGCAGGCTATCAAAACGCCGATGGCACCATTCTAGGTGATCCTGCGGAGGTCAACTTTACCCGCTTTGCTCTGGAACTTGGATGGAAGCCGGAGAAAACGCAAAGAACCGCATTTGATATTCTTCCATTGATTCTTCAACTACCCGGTCAAAAACCCCAGCTCTTTAATTTACCGCCCGATATTGTCCTTGAGGTTCCCATTATCCATCCAGAATATCAGTGGTTCGCTGATCTCGATCTCAAGTGGTATGCCTTCCCTGCAATCTCGAATATGTGTCTGGAGATCGGCGGTATTCGCTATACAGCTGCACCTTTTAGTGGCTGGTACCTTGTCACAGAAATTGGAGCACGGAACTTTGGAGATGTGAACCGCTACAATTTTTTACCAAAGATTGCTGCAAAAATGGGGCTGAATACCAATTCCGATCGCTCACTGTGGAAAGATCAAGCCCTGGTGGAATTAAACAGGGCCTTGCTCTATTCTTATACACAGAAAAAAGTTACTATGATTGACCATCACACAGCCACTCGACAATTTGTGCTCCATGAAGAACAAGAAAAAAAAGCAGGTCGTCAGGTCCATGCCGATTGGAAATGGATAGTACCACCCATGTCAGGATCAACAACTCCGGTCTACCACCGAAACTATGAAAGCATTCAACTGAAGCCCAATTGGTTTTATCAATCCAATACATGGGAGGAATATGCACTACCAATCGGTGGATAAACAATTGCTTTGCTCCGCAGAAAAAAATGGTTTAACGGACAGGTTCTCCAGATCAATACATATCCATTCGAGGAGGAAAACGCTTGCGCATCAAAATAACTGTCTGCGAGCTCCACAATGAACCAGATGTGTTTGCAAAAGACTGGCAACATCTGATTGAACATGTCCAGCACGAACAAAGCCAGCTTGTTGTCCTTCCAGAAATGCCTTTCTCTCCCTGGCTGGGAACAACGGCACAGTTCGAGGCATCACGCTGGCAGGCCAGCGTCATAGCACATGAATGCGCTCTGACATCTTTATCAGCGCTCGCACCTGCCACTGTTTTGAGCAGTCATCCCCTCAATCGTGATGGGAAACGTTTAAACGCTGGCTTTAGCTGGGGCAGCCAGGACGGCTACCGGTCAATACATGACAAATACTATCTACCCAATGAAGAAGGTGTTTGGGAGGCGTCCTGGTATGAGAGGGGCAACGAAGATTTTACTGTCCAGAGATATCACGATCTCTGTCTAGGAATGCTCCTGTGCACTGAACTATGGGCATTGGACAAAGCAAGAGCATATGGGGCTGAGGGAGCCCATCTGCTCGTTGTCCCACGCACAACAGAACGTAGTACCCTAGATAAATGGCTAGTCGGAGGGCGTGCTGCGGCCATTGTCTCCGGTGCCTTCTGCGCCTCTTCGAATAGAGTAAGTCTAGACGGAGTATTTAGCGGTGGTGGTTGGGTTATTGACCCGGATGGTAATATCATCTGCCTTACCTCACCAGAACAACCCTGTATTTCGGTTGAAATTGATCTACAGATCTCTGAGCAGGCAAAAACTAGCTATCCCCGTTATATATTTTTCACAAAGTCGAAAACGAGAGAGGAATAAGTGTCATTTGAATCAATTCTTGGTTCTTACGCAGGTTCGCTGATTCTAGCTGATCATGGGCTGATATGAAAAAGGAGTCTTCGCTTCTGGCGTCGATCGGTGCATTCTCAACCGAAGAGATTCCACCAACTATCAGCGAACCTGCGTAAGTTCCAATTCTTTTCGCATTTTGAGCCATAAATTTTCGTGTACCTGAATAGTTAAGAAGCAAAAGGAGCACACTTTTGATGTTCTCTGACACAATTCTTTTCCAGACAGCAAGCCGAGAGTTTTCTGGGTGTTCTGATCGCTCCAAACGGCTTTTTTCGCATCGATGCGAAAATATATGGGTCGGAAATGATACCTTTTGAAGTTGCTCCAGAAACAACTTCATTGGACTGCATGAATGGTTATGCGTCAGAAAGTATGTGTTTTCCTTTTGTCCGGCTATGGATTGCTTCGAGAAAAATGGTCAAATGCTGCTTGGAAAAGTTACGGGTCAGGACCATTTCACTGCTCTACGGCTTTAGCTGGCTCCACTCGCTCTTTTATAGCGAGCGAGCGAAAAATTTATGAGTCAGAAAAACGAAGTTAATTGATTCAAACGACAATAAGCGAGAGAGAGTATTACAGGTTGTTGCTAATACAAGCTTTTAGACAGAGGCAGTATGCCAGAGCATTGCTGACTTCAATTATTTTGTTGAGAGGATTGTATCAATGATTGCAGATAAACCGACCATCGTCAATAGAAATCATGGTGAGAAGGGGAAAGAACTTCAAATTAATTTGGTGTTTCATAAGGGATTTGAAAGTATCGGACAAAAAGAACATTCATCATTCTTTGAACACGATCAGCTCGGTATTTTTGACCACCTCCTGAGCCTGAGCCAGCATTTTAGTTATCACATAGATACCGATATCGCAACCATTGCCACTGCCATTACCAACGTGACTCATGGCTCTGTCAAGATGATGCTCCTACCCATGAAGATACGTAATACAGGAAATTGTCCCATTGAAGCTTCTTCGTTCTGCTTTCCATTACAATTTCATGGTTTTACGTATGGAGCACTCCTCGTCTCGCCAGAAGTATCCTATCCAGACGCCTCTGAGCTTTCTCTGGTTATGGTAAGTGTACTGGCGCAGATCTGTAGCCTTCTCTTAAATACCCTCGAGCAGTCCGCACTCTTGCAAATCAAAAAATCGGAGATGTACCTGCAATCCAATCAAGACACAGTTTTGACCGAGCGCGAAAAAGAAATATTACATCTTATCTGCCATGGGCATGATCAAGAATCCATTGCTAACAGACTCTGTATTAGCAATAAAACAGTGAAAAAACATAAGAACAATATTTATAAAAAATTAAAGGTCCACTCTCAGCAAGAGGCTGTCATGATTGCGTATGTAGAAGGCCTCTTCTCTCCTATTGAGAAACATTCACAACCCAAAGACATTTGTAGATATTATAGCGAAATAAATTAAGCTATAATATACTACCCAGGGTCTGAAAATTATTGCTGGGAAAACCAAAAACGAAACAAAAGGTCGAGGGCCAGGGCAGGATCATGGGAGAACGTTCTTCGCGTTTCAGCAATGTGCGTTGTACCAGTTCGATGGATCAACGTGATCGCCAGATTGCGCAACGTCGCCAAAACCTGAGGAGCGACTCCCGAACGAAGGCGAGAACGATCCTCACCGAATGTGACATCGCGAACGTAGTGAGAGCCGTTCTCAATAGACCAATGCCCCCGCACGATGGTGAGCAGTCGTAGAGGGGAAGCGTGGGCAGGAGAAAGATTGGTAATGAGATACACGACTTCGGTAGTTGTGCCTTTCTTGCTGGTAACGACACGAGTCACTTGAGCCACCTGACGAATGTGTGGCCACGTGGTGTGTAAGTACGCATTCATCTCGGAACTGACGCGGATGCTGCGGTGTTCAATACGTCCGCGACGACGATCCCAGGTTTCATCCTCGGTGCAGTGAGCATCGGATCAGCAAAATACGTTTGCAAATCGAGGAAAAGCGTGGGCTGATTTTCTTTGACGGTTAAAACAGTAAAATCCTGGCATTCATGAACAACCTGCATCCATTTCACTTGCGTGTGTAAGGCATCAGCAGTGTAGATGCGTTCGGGCTGGACGATGAGTGGAAGCATGGCTTGAGCGACAGGGATTTCATTGGTTTTGTCTTGCACACGGACCTGCAACAGCGTCTCTTGCTCATCATGCGTGCGAAAGGAGAGGAGGTTGGGGGCGGTTTGGTCAGCCGTTTTGGCTCCGCGAACCACTTTGCCATCCAACGCGATGGGGGACGGTGAGGCAGGGTGTAGCGTGGCACGAACCCAACAGGAAAGCAGATTTTCCAGTGCCTGTATCGAGAGTTGAGGAAGCAGCCAGCGATAGAGTGCTCCCGTTGGGCTGAGAAAACGTCTTTGACTAAACACGCGTTGCAGAAGGGGGCGTTGACCCTGACACCATTGTCCAACTGCTTCGCTATGGTTGCAATTGCAGAGCAATGCGGCGACCAGACAGGTGAGCAAAAACGGGAGGTCGTAGCGTAAACCATGAGACGAACGGGGATCAGGAAGATGAGCAAAAGCTTGTGAGAGACTCAAAAGTGCACAATCTTTGCATAATTGCTCACGTTGCTCAGCAGTCAATGACGATAACGGTTGGGAAATTGCGGTACAATTCATGACAGAGACTCCTTTATACTGGGATGAAATGTGATGTTTCCATCTTATCAGCTTTGGGAGTCTCTCGTCTCAGCAATAATTTTCAGACCCTGAATATACTACCCCAGGAGTATTGATTATTTTCGCTTTTTAATCTATCCTAAAGGTAGCCGGGGTGGCGGAATGGAAAACGCGCCAGCCAGTATGGAAGGTGAGCAGATGCTCTTGAAGGTTCGATTCCTTCCCCCGGTACCACCCATTTTTAGGACTATACTTCATGCGTCCAGAGGAAACCACATACATACAATCCGCCAGCAACTACTTTAGAAATGATGTATTCATCATTCTTATTCATATACCTCTTGATGCAGATCATTCTCAACAAAACAGGATGATACTTCGAAAGAAAAATGCTCACCATGTTCCCGCTTTCCTCTTTAGATCCTGGCTTTGTTCTTGATAAAAGGAGTTCAACACATGCGACTGCTAATTGCCGATTCTCTTTGTGACTATGTCACGGCGATACGAATGCTGATACGGTTCGAAACCTCCACCACAAAAACGGTCTTGCCCGTGTATAGCAATTGGCGCAATGAAGCCGCAGCACAGGAACTTTTTCCGGCAGATCTGTTTGAAGAAGAACTGGTAATCAACAATCTGCACAACGATGCCCTCCCCGATCCCGCTACGTTGTTTGACGAGTTTCCAACACGACCAATACAGCAACATCTCGTCGTTGGTTTCCATAATAGTACCTATGCATATACAGCAGTACTACATGCCTATATCACTAACAGAGATTTTCTCTATGTAGAGAGCTTAGAGGACCTCATTACAGCACTACAGACACGCACATTATCGAGCGACGCGACTATTACAATCTGTGCAGAGCAAAACTTCTTCGAGCAAGGTGCACTAAATCGTCTCTTCGGCGCCCTCAGCCAGGACTTCTTCCCCCATCGCCCAATCTTACGCCACCCCATTGGCTTCCTGACAGCACCGAACTTAGGCGCACTCAGTTTTTTGTTACTGAAAACATATGCCTATCCGTCAATCTACAATAATCGAAAACCATTACTTATCACTCCATTTGCTTCTAAGCAAACCGTCCTACCATCGGAAAACCATGATACGCTCTGCCGAGAAGATTGTTCAGCCACAGCAATTCAAGCCTTATTAGACCCCCCCCGTACAGCCGTTGCCTTCTACAGTCATAGCCATGAAGATTGCATTTTCCTGGGCACAGATATTCTAGAGGCCGCCAGTTCCTCTCGCTTTGGTCAGCGTTTATCCCATCTGCTCGACAATGGAACAAAAGCAACCACTGGTATTTCTCTTCCCACCACAGCTATCCATTGTCAGGTACTTCTTGCCAATATGTGTACCGGGATCAAATTTACGCATGGACTCTATCCTTCTGAGCAAAACATTGGTCTGGGCTTCGTCATAGGCTGGCCTGCATGCTATATCGCTCCAACAACCATCAAAAATAGCGTGAGTCCTGAAGCGTCACTCTTTCTTCATCTGATGAATATCGGTTGTTCCATCGGCGAGTCATTACAAGCTGTGAATGCGACACTCGCCAATCTCAGTTCAGACCCGCAGGCCTATGTTCTGGTCGGTGATCCATTAGTATGCGTGGCCCCTCCCGAACCCTTTGCCTCTGCCACCATCATCCATAGCGATGAGTATACAGTTACATACCAGGCACACATAACGACAACCACCACCGCCGTCATACGCGTAGCTCATCCTTCCCTTTCTGACTGGGTGAAGAGCGGAAACTGCTATCTAAGCGCCATTGAAACGCCCGCAGAAGAGCACAAGAAGCTCAATGTTGATTATCTCTTTTTGCCATCCAACAAACCAGATGAACTTCTTCTTATCATGTTCAGTCTATCCTCTTTCGGGCCGGGAACGCTCCATCTCACATTGACCGCACTGGCACCGATGAGTAAAGATGAAGCTATCACACTCAATCAGTCCCTTCTCCAGAGCGAGACCCTCATGGCTTTGTCGCATTTCTCTCATAAACTGGTCAATACACAGATCGAATTAAAAAATCTGGTCAAAAACGCAACACTCTTTCTGCGTGCCAAACGGAACGTCGTTGCCTATCAAAAAGCCAGTCAACAGAAGACAAAAATGCTTCTGCTGGTAAATAAGCTCCAAAAAGAAACGCTGACGGTGCTATTAGCGCGTCTTTCCCATGGCACACTGGCCTTTACGGAACGCTATATCGATCAATTTTCCTACACATCGTGTCACTGGACCAACAAAAAGTGCTTCTGTGGAGAGCTATTGTACAACCAAGTGCTTGTCCATCCGATTATGAGCCATGTCGAACGCTATATTCTCTTATGCCCTCGCTGTGGCATTGTCAGCGACTCACCAAACAATGGACTGACCGTCACGATCGACGGCCCCAGCTCACTTTCTCCTGGTGAAACAATTGTCTTACGCTTACAGATACAAAATGCAACCGAGGAGAATCTAACATGCCATATTGGCATGGGGATTGAGTACACAAAATTCATGATAGGTGATTATACCATCAATCCATCTCCTGTCTCCATTGATATTCAGGCGCAGAAAACAGAAAGTGTCCCCTTTGAAATCACCTGTAGCACAAACTTTACCGACGACGTATATTTCTTAAAAACACTGGTTCTCTACAATATGCATCTCATCTGTCTGCACAGACCAATCTCCATCTATGCATCATGAGTAGTGATACGAAAGGGCGAAGCTATGGATCTTTCAATCAACGGAACCCGACTCTACTGTAAAATGGTGGGATCTCCACTCCATTTTCCGCTCATTATGTTACATGGAGGACCAGGATTTGACCATACCATGCTTCATCCCTGGTTAGATGCTCTGAGCGAAAACTTCCTGCTTGTTTATATAGATCAAAGAGGGCAGGGACGCTCCCAGCCGGTAGATCCTACCACATTGACTCTCGATCTCTTTGCAGACGATATCAATCATATCGCTCATGCATTGGGATTTGAGCACTTCGCCCTCTTTGGACATTCCTATGGAGCGATGATTGCTCTTGCCCATGCAGCTCATTATGGAACAGCGACGCACTACATTCTATCATCAGGGTCGGCGAGTGGAAGTAAATCCACCGCTGATATCCTCCAGAACCTCGAAACCTTTGAGCCGGAAAGTGTCAGACAAACTCTATTGTCTTCCAGCAATGCTATCTACGATATGCAGACGCAGGAGGATGCCCGCCGCATCCGACAGGTAGAATTGCCCTTTCACTTCTATCAAACAAATACCGACGCCTATCAACAGTTTTGTCACAACGATCAAACCATCTATGCACTGGATGTTCTTAAGTATTTTGATACAGTCGAGAGTATTATCGAATATGAAGACCAGTTGCATCACGTCAACAAACCCACACTGATCATGACAGGTGAATATGATCGTATCAGTACCCCGCGAGCTGCTCGCGAGCTATATACCGGCATCGCTGGGAGTGAACTGGTCATTATCCCCAACGCAGGTCACATGGCCTATGTGGAACAGCCCATACAATATAGAGAAGCGCTACTCCATTTTTTGGGGTCTCTTCGGCAGAATATACAATGAGACAAGACCCGCTCGGACACCATCCCGAGTTGTGTGGTGCGCCGTGGAACACGACCTGATATCCCCGATACAGTCGAGAAGAATTTGAAAGGAGATTCTTGGGTCATCGTGTTCACCTGAAGCCGAAAGGCGGAGGGAACAATATCACGCATGAAAAGCTCTAGTGCTCTGAAGATGTTTAGGAGTAATTAATGCAAGAACCGCGCACTATGGTGAAAGTTGATTGCTTGAAGCCTCATCCCCAGATGGATTACCTCGGGTCCCATCGATACAACATCTGCGATCGATGCCACTCTGTACCTTGATTTTACACACTGATCGAGCGTACCTTCCGCAGTGGTAACTCTTCTGAAAGGAAACTTTCATGTCGGGTGGTAAACCACTTTCATGAACGTCTACTTAAGAGCATGGAGCCGACTAGTTGCCCAACTCGATCAAAGATCAGGCAGGTATCTCCTGCGAAATCGAGCGAAGGCAGGGAATACGTCGCCTGGACATAGGCCAGAATTTTGTCTGTATACCCATAGAGCGCACGTTCATGAGACTGGAGCAGGCCATAGATCGTTGGCACATCGGAGAGTGTGGTCGGACGGATGGTGAAACCCCCTGGTTCGACAGAGTTCATGTTCTCCTCGCTTCTTTTCTTTTTTGAGGAGTATATCAGCATTGTTCGCTTCAAGCAGACAAGCTCTATTCACCAAAGCTGACGGAGTTCCAACTTATGCGTCAGCATCGCCTCGCATTACATTTGACACAGCAGGATGTGGCGAGCAAACTGGGGATATCAAGATGCTTGGTATCTCGCATGGAGAAGGAGTCTCACACCTTGAACGACATTCACACACGAAGAAATTTATTAAAAGCATTGCCAACGTTGCCTTTAATCGGGTTAGGGCTTGCTGCTTCTCAGCAGCAACAACAGCCCCTTCAGGATGTGTCCTTAATTACACAACTGCTTCAATATCATCGGGAAGCCTATTTTTCCGGTGGGGACTTTGGAAATCTGTCAGAGATTGAGGAAACCATTGGTAAATTCACTGAAGGGTGGACCGATTTTGTATTGAAAGGTGGAAATTTGATCTGAATGTTGGAAATCGGGGCTTCGTCTCCAGGCCATGCGCCCCCACTACGGCTTCTTCCATCGCTATCTTGTCAATGAGACTCCTCATGCTTGGCACGAACCGAACACAATGAGTGGTATGGGTTGTGGTGGATGGTCGGGATGGTGAGGTGAAGGTCGGGTGAAATATGCGGTGTTCAGCTTGCACCTCAAGCGCAGAATAGAAGTGTCAGAAGAGAAGTGTCCATGCTTCTATTGATAGCATGGAACTCGCCTTTCTTCGTGGAGCGTGGATACTGGAAGTTCACTTCCATGTTCGTGTGGCACACGTTGCTCCTACGCTCCGCAATGCCAGGCGACGAATTTACATGCCTGAGTGGAAGGAAACCAGATGGAGCACGGGATGAAGAGGCGACTTCACGATGATTCCCATGATTCACGTCAATTTTCCATCCTTCAGTTCAACATCTGGCCACCCTTGAGTTAAATTACCAGGAGGATCAGAACGTGAGAGGTAAGGTGAACGATGAACATTAGTATTGGTCTGCCGGCGGACATTCCTGGGGTCAAGGGGGAGTTGCTTCTGGAGTGGGCGAGGCGGGCAGACGGCTCGGCTTTTTCGAGCCTGGGGGTGACTGACCGAGTGGTATACCCGAATTACGAGCCACTGATAACCCTGGCGGCGGCCGCGAGTGTGACGAAGCGCATTCGTTTAATGACAGCGGTGCTGCTCGCGCCGTTGCGCAGGACGGCCCTTCTGGCCAAGCAGGCTGCCAGCCTGGACGCACTCTCCAACGGTCGGCTGACGCTCGGCTTGGGCGTTGGCGTGCGCGAGGATGATTTCCTGGCGGTGGAGGCCTCCTTTCGCGATCGCGGGAAGCGCTTCGATCAGCAGCTCGCACTGCTGACTCAGATCTGGTCTGGCCAGCCCGTCAGTGGGACGATGGGAGAGGTCGGCCCGGTGCCCGTTCAGCCAGGCGGGCCGGAGCTGCTGATGGGGGGGTACTCCCAGAGAGCGAGTGAGCGGATCGCTCGTTGGTGCAATGGAGCACTTGTCGGTGTAGGCGGTGGAGGCCCGGAGATGGTGCGCCAATCCCTGGAGATGACCAGAAAGGCCTGGCAGGAGGCTGGCAGGCCTGGCAAGCCGCGCCTGGTCGTGACCTCGCACTATGCTTTGGGTCCCAATGTGACTGACTGGGTGAACCGAACCGTGCGAGACTACTACGCGTTCTTAGGACCAGCGGTGGCACAGGTAGCTGCCGGAGTACGTACCACGCCAGAAACCCTGCGTAGCCTTGTCCAGGAGTTTGCAGACATGGGAGTGGACGAACTGCTGCTGTGGCCGTGCATTCCCGAACTGGATCAGATCAGCCGTTTAGAAGACGCGATCGCAAAAGTGCCTCACTAACGTGTAGGGAAACCGTGAAGAGAATGAGAACGGGAAAAGCGATTTCGTCACATCTCTCTCTCGGTATCGGCCTCAGCCGCCGGCCCCGGGAGAGCATGATCGCGACTTCGCGCGGCCAAGGCGGCGACTTCTCCATAGCCGTGACACAATCAAGGAGAGACATCCATGGACACAATCGATCTCGCCTACGTCGAGCGGGGCCCGCACGAGGAACTGGTCGCCTCCATCGCCGACCAGCAGGACTACTACGCCGATGAGGGCGTCCACGTCGCGCTGCGCGATGGCTGCTCCTGGGACAATGAGCGACTGCGCCACGGCGCCACCATCGGGCTCGGCCGGACACTGCTGTCCCGACTAACCGATGGGCGTTTTAGCGCCAGATATACTGGCGTCGAATTGACGTGAGTGGCCTGAAGAGGCTGAAGGCCACAAAATCGGCTCTGTTGCATAAAATGGCGGTGCTTTTGTTTCGCTTCCTCTCGTCCTTCATATAAATTATTTTGAGAAAGATAGCCGCAGAAAACACGTCATTTTTGCCATATAATCTGGCGCATTACTTTTATAGAGCCGCTCCTGAAGCATTCTCAACTTTTTGCCAGATAAAATGGCGCACCATCAAAAAAAGAGAGAAAAGAGATCGCTTCTCGTAGCTGTTGTGATTTGCCAAACGTTTTAGCCGCCTCGGACACAATATGATTCAAAAAAAGTTGGACATGATATGGGTCAATTTCATAAATGGTCCAACTAAGGGTCTGTTTTGGAATGCGCGGCGGTAATAGGCTGTCTTTTACCCACATTTTTCTATTCAAGTGTGAGTTGAGAAGCCAGGTGAATTCCTTCTACAAGCGTTTGGATGTATAACCATCCTTTCCAGAGGGTTTTCCAGCCTGGCTCTCCATCTCCCTTGCGTCCCAAATACCCTCCAGCCTGCGCAATGCGATGCCAACAGCGTCTGGTGGTCAAACGCTCGGAGGCTACTTTGGCCTGATACGCGACCACCTTGACGACATCCATCGGCAGCACCTCACAAGCCGGTCGCTCGGGATCGTGACGGGCGCATTCTCGCAACTGCAGAAGCCGCACGGCCAGAGGCGCCAGAAATCCCAACAGCGTTCGCAAGCCTTCATAGCTTTGGATCTGACATGCTTCAATGTGGCAGCCGGTTTTGAGGCATTGATGATAATCCTCCACAATCCAACGGATGCGAACCAGTCAACCCGTTCCCAGGCTTGCTCCTCGTTGTTGACCGCTACCGAGGTGACCAACATCCATTCCAGCCCATCCTGACCTTCAGGCGGGTCGGGTTCCCAGGTTCTGACCACGGTCACGATCAGTGGGACGGCTCCCTTGCCCCTTCTTCCATCGGGAGGCCACAGTCGCATTGTTCCCCAACTCACGCACAAGGTCGCATCTCGCTGGGGCGCTTGTGATTGCCATCTCAGGTCAGGGTTCGCTGCCCCTGCGATGGCCAGCTTCTCACTTCCTCAAAGAGATGGTTGATCGGGGTGGCAGGTGTGCGTCACGCTGCTTGCTGCGACGCTGGTGAGCGGCTGGGATCGGGGTGTCCCCTTGATCCACCAGCAGATCGATGCGGCGATTGTGTTTGACCCGCAGGACAAAGCCACATCCCAACGCTTGACAGACCTCCATGAAGGCAAAGATATCGCTGCCTCGATCCCCGACATGAATATATTCGCAGTTTGCAGGTGCCATCCCGATGCTCTGCGCTTGTTCTTGCCACACCTGCGACTCTTTTTGTTGGCGTCGTTCCCGTTGGTGCATCGTTTCTCCCTCCGGGGCAGGCTGGCGCAAAAACGGCTTTTGGGCGGCGATGCCGAACACCTGCCGGTTGGTGGGGGACACGGCTAAGACGGTTTGCAGCAAATAGCCCTGATGATCCCCTTGTCCAATGGGGCCCAATCCCGTGGTGGTGGGATGGTGCTGATAGTCCACCTCGGTCGTATCTTGAATGAGGAGCACGCGTTTCTGCTGCTGCATCTGCATGCGGGTGTGCTGCACATACGGCTGGATGAGCCGTTCATAGGTCACCTTCGGGCTCTCCAGGAGCCGATACGCGGCTTTGGTGCCGGCCTGACTCCTCATTTGAACGGGCAATGACTCCATCGGAAACCGAGCCATGGACGCGGCGACCTGAACGGCCCGGGCCGTGTGTCGTGTATCAGCCAGCAACGCTGCCCCATAGGTCAGGACGGCCCACTGTTCAGCAGTCTGTATGCGCTCTTGCTCCATTTTTTCTTCTCTCTCTCTCTTTCCTTCACTTTTCCTTTCTTCTATTCTATCACTTCTTCACGCCAAAAATGTGGGTAAAAGACAGGGCGGACGGTCTGCCCCTACGAGAAGCCGCGCGCCGTTTCAACGTTGCCGTGACCACCGTCAAACGTGCCGTGGTGCAGCAGCGCGCGTCTGGCTTGCTGGCGCGCAAGCCGATTCCGGGCTACCCACGACGCATTGGCCGCGAGCAGGAAGTGATTTTGTTGGCGCGGCTGCAGGCCGAACCGGATGGCACCGTGCTGGAGCACTGTGCCTGGTGGGCGGAGCACCAGGGCCAAGAGCTGAGCGAGGCCCCGATGTGGCGGGCGATCCGTCGGCTGGGCTGGACGCATAAAAAAAGTCACTGGCAGCTTGCGAGCGCAACGAGGAGCAGCGGGCGGCCTGGCGCGAGGAGATCGCCAAGCGCGACCCGCAGCAGTTCGTCTTTGTCGACGAGAGCGGCACCCACACCTCCCTGACCCGGCTCTATGGCTGGGCGCCGCATGACGAGCGGGCGACCGGCTCGGTGCCGCGCAATCATGGCAAGAACACGACCCTGGTGGCGGCGCTCACGCCTGGTGGACTGCAAGGCCCCCTGGACCATTGAGAGCGCCATGGACACCGCGGCGTTCGAGCGGTATGTCACGGAGGTGCTGGGGCCGACGTTGCGGCCGAGGCAGATCGTGGTGCTGGACAACCTGAGTGTCCACAAGGCAGACAGCATCCGCAAGGCGATCGAGGCACGCGGCTGCGAGCTGCTCTTCCTGCCGCCCTATTCGCCCGACTTTACCCCCATCGAGCAGGTGTTCTCCAAGATCAAAGCCATCTTGCGCGGGCTGGGCGCCCGGATCCGTGACGCCCTCGTGGAGGCCATCCGCCTAGCGGTCGACGCCATCACCTGCGACGATGCGGTCGCTTGGTTCATCCACGCGGGCTATTCACTGCCCGCTGAAAGTTCTTGAAAGCTGCCGTATTGTTTTCCTTCAAGCCACAGTGTTGGCCGTGCGCGTTTAGTCCGGACTCCGATCCCAGCCGGGCGTTTAACCGTACTTGAGCTCGGTGCTCTGACCGACCTCGATAATGTAACCGTCTGGATCGCGGATGTAGCAGCGCGTCTCGCCGTACTTGGGGATCGGCGGCGTGATGAACTCGGCTCCTCGACTTTTCCATAGTTCATAGCACTCTTGAATATCGGCAACGCGGATATTCATAAAGCCGTTGATCTTATCCGGGTCGGGGACGGTGAGCGTTACCGACGGCTTGTCGGGGGTTGGCCCGCCCCCGACGTTGACCAGGAGCCATGTATTCGCGATCTGAATGTACCCAGGCGCGCCCTTGCTGTCGCCTCTGCTCAGAGCGCGGCCGTCGAAGACCGTTTCATAGAAGCGAAGCGATCGGTCAATGTCGGCGACGGTGAGAAAATGTGCGACGCTGATTCCCTCCCGCGGGGGCATCTCATAGCTCTTGTGTCCGATTTGTACGCTGTCTATTGACGGCTCCGATTCGGATCCAGTCATGAGTCTCAGAAGCGCCTGAGCCGCCGAGGTCGACGATGCAGGATTCTGGCCAGTGATGAGACGGCCGTCAGTGATAGAAAAAGGCTGCCAGTTCGCCTTCTTCTCGAATATGGCGCCGAGCCGTAACAGTTCGTCTTCGACCAGGAACGGCACAACCTTGGTGAGCTGCATCGCCTCTTCCTCGCCGTTCGTGAAACCGGCGACGTGTTTTCCTTTCACCAGCGGAGTGCCCTGGTAGGTAACGTGGCGAAGCACCCCGGGCGAATGGCACACCAGTGCGATTGGCTTGCCGGAATTGTAGAAGGCCTCCAGAAGAGCGATCGACGTAGGACTCTCCGCAAGATCCCACATCGGGCCGTGCCCACCGGGATAGAAAACGGTGTCGAAGTCTTCCGCCTTCACGTCCGCAAGTTTGACCGTGTTGGCGAGAGCCTGTTGCGCCGCCGCGTCCTTTTTGAACCGCGCCATCGCCGGCGTTTGATTTTCAGGCAGATCGCTTTTCGGATCGAGCGGAGGCTGCCCGCCTTTCGGAGAGGCGAGCGTCAGCTCAACTCCAGCATCCCTGAATACGAAATAGGGGGCCGCGAATTCCTCAAGCCAGAAACCAGTCGGGCGCCCCGTGTTTCCCAGTTGGTCGTGCGATGTCAGGACCACCAGTATTTTCAACAGTATTTTCACGTTCCTTCTCCTTTGTAATACGGTCGACCGCGGGCACTCTCAGCGATTGCCCGTACCCGTAGCTGGTGGTAATTTAACTCAAGGGTGGCCAGATGTTGAACTGAAGGATGGAAAATTGACGTGAATCATGGGAATCATCGTGAAGTCGCCTCTTCATCCCGTGCTCCATCTGGTTTCCTTCCACTCAGGCATGTAAATTCGTCGCCTGGCATTGCGGAGCGTAGGAGCAACGTGTGCCACACGAACATGGAAGTGAACTTCCAGTATCCACGCTCCACGAAGAAAGGTGAGTTCCATGCTATCAATAGAAGCATGGACACTTCTCTTCTGACACTTCTATTCTGCGCTTGAGGTGCAAGCTGAACACCGCATATTTCACCCGACCTTCACCTCACCATCCCGACCATCCACCACAACCCATACCACCCATTGTGCTCGGTTCGTGCCAAGCATGAGGAGTCTCATTGACAAGTCCTCCTTGCAGAACGTGCGCAAGTTTCCAACCTAAGTTGTAGACATCTTGAACGCCAGTATTCAGACCCTGGTCACCAGCCGCAGAATGCACATGGGCCGCATCTAATGCCTGCAAGTAGATGAGAATAGCAGATATGCCCTGCTTAACAATTTCTGGTGGAGGGGTCTGTAGTAAAGGGGGTTGTAATAGATTGTCGAGAAGGGAAAGTGCCCTCAGATTCGAGAGAGCCCTCATTTCGACAGATAAGCAGGGTTTCAGGCCACTCGACGTTTTTGCACATCTAGAATGGGACGCGCCACCGTATTCATCTGCACTGAAAGCTGCAAACGACGCCCATCAGGTAAGCGTGGCGGCATTGACCCGTTCACAGAGCGTTTCCAGATCCTGATTGTATCGCTTGTCATTGAAAGGCCGGAGCGATACCTCCACGGCGCCCTGCCCCTGTGTAACCAGCCCTGGCAGATGGAAAAAGGGAGCCAGGCGTTTTTCCAGAGTGGCTCGTTTCTTCGCGACCTCAGAATTTTCCACCGGCCTTTTGCTGTAGCCGTGGTTGGTATCCAGCCCTAAGGGGAGCAAAAAATCACGGATGATATTTTCCTGGAGAGGCCAACGCGGAGTGTAGATTTCGGCAAGCTCCACCGCGTCGATGGTTTCCGCTGTGCTCACAATCAGAATGAGTTTCGGAGCGGGGCGACCTCGCGAAGAACGTCTCCTTGTTTTGAGACCCGCAGCGGATACTGTTGCTAAATTGTTTTTCTGTGCTCAGCGTGAGTGTATATTTCCTCATCGATCTCAGCCGGGCAAATGAATTTAGCAACAGTATCCGCTGCGGGACAAACACTCCAATGTACGTGAAGGAGTCGAGGCCACCATATTGATCGGTTTGGAGAACAGAGATAACCGTTCGTCCCATCTCTTTGAGCGCTGCCAGAAATTCTGCCGCCATTCCCTCACGATCAACGACGATGTACTGGACAGTGCCAAGACCAGTTTCTTGCTCATAACGCTTGATTGTGATCGGCAATGAGCCGGTTAAATGCTGATCGCCACGATGGGTAGTGGCCAGCAGGGGAGGCCAGATGTATCATGGAGCAACACGAGCGTTCGGCTTCCCAAGATGGTTGAGAGTCGCCCTACTAACCCACGAGGAATGAAGGCATCTGTGTAGACCGGCTTGCGGTGCCCATCGATGTAAAAGAGGGCCTGTTTGTCCGTATCAGCAAGGTCTTCGGCCTGCCAGAGACCAGTTGTCCACTTAGCCAGAGCGCCTGTCAATACTTCAGCACCATTGGAACTGGCAACGTCTAACAGGAACTGTTATGTGTTAAAATACCCGTATGACCGCGAACGCCCGATAAGTAAACCGAGGGCATCACCTGTGTAGCTGCGTAAATCCCAGGTGCGCGAGAGACCAACCACGCCAAGAAAGAGCAGGGTACGCAAGAGGCTCTGACGTGATGAAGAAGAGAGATGAGCAAGACGTGAACCAGCCAGAGGAGCACAGAAGGAAAGAGCAGTTTCTAAGGTTTCCAGCAATCTTGTCTCGTGTACAGCAGCGACGAGGAGCAAAGCACCTGCGCCTTCCTGGAACTTCGGTCCAGGAGGAGAAGAGACCGTTTGCTGTTTTTTTTCGAGCGCCCCACGTGATTCCCAATGCCCAGTTGAGCACGGACTCGATTAAGGTGCCCAATACTGACCTGGATGCTGAATGGTTCTTGCAGTGCTGCTTGCACCTCCCGACTTGGCATTTGTGGATTGGCGTGGCAGGTTGTAACCAGCCATTGAAGCACGGCTTCTCGTAGTTTGGCTGGATGCCCGTGTCTTCCATCGCGGATCGCGGCATCTCCCCGTGTCTGTATCGCCTGTAAAAGACAGTACGCAGTTGATCGACTGATGTGAAGTCCTGCCATTGCAGTAGCCTTAGGCCCGGGATGTCCCGCTTGCATGAGCGAAATCAGATACGCTTTTGGAGAGGGTTCAAGGCTTTTCTCATCCTGCTCTTCCATATCGCGTCTTCCTTTCTGAGAAGATGGAAACGTCATGAGCCTACATCCATGACGTTTCCAGGAGAGACTGCGCGCTCGTCATCAACCAGTGACAGCGCGAAGAGAGTCACTGATCCAGTTCTGACGCGGTCAGCCCTGGTAGAAATCGGCAAGAGCAGTGAATGCTGCCTTGGGTTCCCAGGGCATATCAGGGTAGGTGTCGCCGAGGCGGTTCTCCAGGACCTTGACCACGCCCCAACTGGCCATGTCGAGGTCCTCGCGGGGGGTGCTGCGGTGCGGCCAGCCGTAGCAGACGAAGGTGCATGCGAAGGCGGCATCGACGCCTTCGGTGGTGAAGATGTCCAGCAACTCGCGCAGGTGGGTGGCCTGCTCCTGTTCGTCGCGGATGTAGTCGCTGTTGAGCCGCACCGGGGTGGTCCCGTCGTACTCGATCAGCTCACTGCCGCCACGGCCGCCGCGGTCGCCCGCGCCACGGTGAGTGGCACAACCGAACTCCGTGATCGCAACCGGCTTGCCCTGCGCGACCAGCGCGTGGATGCCCTGCTGGTAGATGTGGGCGACCTCCTTCGAGCGGTGGGCATCGACCGAGACGATGTCGAACGGCGTCCAGTCGACGCCCTCAAGCGGGATGGAGGCATAGGTGACTTTGCCGCCAAACCGCTCGTGGACCACGGTGACGGCCCTGGCGAGGAAGTCGTTGATGCGGGCGGGCAGCCCGGCCAGCATCTGGAGTGTCCCCGGCTCGCGCCGGAGCAGGCGGCCGGTCCGCTCCTCAAGGCTGTTGCCTGGCAGGAACTCGCTGTTGAACAGGCTCAGTTCCGCGCCGGTGACGAACACCACTTCGGCTCCCCGGCGGCGAATGCTCTCGGCACGCTCGGCGGCGTCGGCGAGCAGCTTGAGCATCGCCTCGGGGCTGAGCTGGTAGGAGAACGGCGAGAACCAGACCTCCAGACCCAGGTCTGCGGCGTGGCGCGCGGCGAATTCGAGCTGGTCCAGGTCATTGCCGAACAGGCGCACTGCAGTGCAGTGCAGGTCGTCGCGGATGATCTGCAACTCGCGGCGGACGAGCGCGTGGTCGAACGGCCGGCGAGTGACACTGTCGAAACTGAATCCGGTGTCGTAACCGATACCCTTGGCTCGCAGGGATCGTTTGTGTTGCGTGGCTGTTTCGGTGTTATTGAGCTTCATACACGTTTTCCTTTCGGATACTTTTTCCTTCAAACAAGAAAACAAAAGAAAAGGACAGGCGAATATCAGGACATACTATCTGCTAAAGCGATATTTCCTTTAGCTTTTAAGCAAGCTGCTCTACGATGATTCTGAGACGTTCTTCTCGGCGGCTTCGGGCTGAAAAAGTCGCAGAACGATCTGGGCATCAGGAACAGAGGTGCGGAATTGTTCTGGATCTCGCAGGGCCCAGCGAGTCAGGCCATCAAGACAGGCGCTCACCACCGCTACCAGTTGATCCGGATCGCCCCGCGCAACCTCGCCGGTGGCCTGACCCTCAACAATCAATTGTCTCATCGTCGCCAGCAACGTTTGATAGCGTTTGCTGAGCAATTCGCGTATCTCTTCGGGCATCGCGCCCGCGTCGAGCGCATGATTCAGCAATTGATGGACCTCAAGTGGCTCGCGTTGCCCACGTGCTCCCACGATATTCGAAATCAGCGTTGCAAGACGTTCCCCTGGCGTCCCAGGCATCTCCACGAGCTTCTGGAACTCGGAAGAATCGTCTGGGACAGTCTGCTTAACCAGCTCAGAGAAAATCGCCTCCTTGTCGGCAAAATAGCGGTAAGCTAGCCCAATACTGATCTGAGCTTCAGCGGCAATATCCGTGATCGTCGCCTCCATCCCCTTGCGAGCAAAGACGCTCCTGGCACTCTCCAGAATCTTTGCACGCTGCGCTTCGCGCAGGCGTTGATTCGCTTCTGACGTTCGAGGCATTCCATTACCCTTTTTCAATGAATGAAAATTTCTTTCATTGTTAAATATACCTCTTCGGTTCGTCCTTGTCAAGTCACAATGCAGGAGATGTGCAGAGAAGAAAAACGATCCGCCTTCTTCTGAAAACGGCGGCCAGAAAACACAAAAAGCCCTCCTAAAAGCCGTGCGAAAACCGCTTATTGAGGTGTTTCCCTCATTCAGGCGACTGAGGGAGGCTCAATGGTCACCTGGCAACCCATGCTTTGGAGCCGACGAACCAGATGCTGTTGGAGTCGTTGTTTATCAAGCTCTTTAAGGTACTCAATGCCTTTTTCTTGATAGCATTCCCCTGACTTCATCATGTGATAGTAAATCACCAGAATACTATGGCCAACCGCTATTGCCGCCCGTTTACTG
>NZ_BIXY01000069.1 GCF_008326305.1 Dictyobacter arantiisoli
AGTTGGCCCGCCCGGGCCAGAGCTGGATAGCTATGTCGAGAAGGGATAAGCGCTGAAGGCATCTAAGCGCGAAGCCGCACCCAAGATAAGTTTTCCCATCTCTTCGTGAGATCAAGATCCCAGAGAGAACATCTGGTAGATAGACGGCACGTGGAAGCCTGGTAACAGGTGCAGCGAAGCCGCCCTAATGATCGTACGGCTTGTTTCACGCTTTTGTATCTTCATCGTGGCTCTGCAATGGATGGCGCGTCGTCTGCTTCAACGAAGCTGACAGGAAAGCGCTCGGCAAAATTGAGGAAATGCACGTTTCAGTGGTTCAGACCCAAACAAGTAGGCTTTATGCTCTCAGAGAGCGTAAAGTCTTTTTTGTTGCCCTATAAAGAAGAGACAAAATCCTATTTCAAGTACGATTTTGTCTCTTCTTTATATCGATTTGGATATCGTTTTATTGATCCTTCTTTGTCGTCTATAACGTAGCAAGAGAGCAACTGCCAGCATTGTAAAGCCTGTACAGATGGCAATAACTGGCTTCGGTGTTTTTTTAGTAACAGTATCATTATGACTGAACAAATAAACCCCCTCTGCTTTGTATGCCTCATCCAATAGTTCTACCGGATGCATCACTTTTAATTGGAGACCGCGTTGTCGTGCGCCCATGGCTATTTGCATCATACAACCTGGATTTCCAGTGGCAATAATGCTTGCTCGAGTTGTTTCGATGTTAGCTATTTTACGTTCTAGTAATTCCTGAGCCATCTGTTGATTCGTGAGATTGTAGATTCCCGCGCTCCCACAGCACCAATCTGACTCTTTAAGATCAACTAATACAATGCCTGGTATTGATTTCAATAATTGGCGCGGTTGTTGTTTGATTTTTTGTCCATGTAATAAGTGACAGGCATCATGATATGTTACTGTCTGCTGAATTTCCCCCTTTGGTTGTTGATATCCAATATCGAGTAGAAATTCGCTAATGTCTTTGACTCTGGCGCTAAATCGCTCCGCTCGTTGTGCACACTTTGGATCATCGCGGAGTAAATGAGCATATTCTTTCAACGTCGAGCCGCAGCCAGCTGAATTGATGATGATTGCATCGCAATTGTATTGTTCGAAAGTATCAATATTGCGACGCGCCAACTCACGTCCCTGTTCTGCTTCACCACTATGAATGTGTAAAGCCCCACAACAGTTTTGTTGCCGAGGGGTAATTACTTTACAGCCATTAGCCGCAAGTACACGGATGGTTGCCTCATTTATGTCATGAAAAACTTGATCCATGATACAGCCACTGATCATGCCTACTTGATAGCGTTGTGTTCCTAACGCTGGCGTAGTGACAGGCAAGGAGGTATGTATAATCTTTCCACGTGCCGAATCCATAAGCTCTTCAGGTAATTTCAATTGACCCTGAAATGGTGTTGGAAGATTGTTTATTCTGTTCAGTAGACCTGTACCGCGTGTAAATTTTTGGAGTCCGCTCTGCTGGTAGATTTTAAGCCCTCCAAATACAATTGAGAGGACCGTATGTGACGGTAGCATACTTTTAAAGAAGAATAACTTAAGAAGCTTGCTTGACCTGCTATTTTTGGCTCTCCTGGCCGAAAAACGTTGTTCTTCAGCGTCCTCAAATCCACTAGAAGCATTGATCTTTTCCGTAGTTGGCATTGGAATGGTTATGAGTTGTATTTGTTCACGTGCTGCCTCTATCAACTTTCCAAACTGTACTCCAGAAGGGCAGGCTGTCTCGCAGGCACGGCAACCAATACAACAATTCATATGTTCAACGAAATCCTCAGAAATATCCAGTTTGCCTTCTGCTACTGCTTGCATTTGATAAATGCGCCCACGAGGTGAGTCCATTTCTACTCCAAGCACAGCATAGGTAGGACAGGTAGGTAGACAAAAACCACAGTGAATACATTGGCGCATGAGATTATAGGTGTGTGTATGACGGCGCAATGGTCCTTCGTCTGGAGCAATAAATTCTAATGGCAGATTATGGAGCTGTTCTGAATTCATTTTCTTACCTACCTACTTTCCTTGATATCAAGACATTGATATCAAGACATTAACGACGCCTTGTCAGAGGTATTGGTTGAGCTGCTACAACGGTCACTTCTTGCCGGTTATGGAAGAGCTGACGGACCTGCACAATATTGTAACTTCTCCTGAGTATGTTTAAGGCCTCTTTTAAATTTACAAAAGGATCAATGCCTATAGTAGCATGCGGCAATTTGAGGATACTGACAATAAATCCATCCTCTGACCGTAAACAAGTTGAAGCCTGACCGAGTAACCTTGCCGCTTCACGGGCATCCATACGCATATCATTAACAACGAGGTCATACTTTTTATGTTTTTGAACGGCATCGGCAAGATAATCTTCAGCATAGCCACGATAATGTTCGAGTCCTTTTCGCCGATCAAGCCTGGAATCAAGTCTGGCAGGATCTACTGCAATAACTTGAAGGCCTGCTTCTAGAAGAAGTCTGGTCCATCCACCCGGAGCGGCACCCAGGTCAAGCACCTGTCCCTGGGATGGTAAGGTAATATTAAATACTTCAAGAGCCTCTAATAATTTGAATTCAGCCCGGCTGACTTGCTCTTTTGTTTGCGAATAGTGCCGTGTCCCACCTGGCCAACTACTAAGGTTGGAATCGGCTGTTGAAATTCCCAGGTACCCTTTCTGCATAGTACAGAGAAGAGAGATTACAATCTGCGGTTTTTTTATATCCTCGACAGCCCCTGTTTCTTCAGCAAGAGCCTCTGCGAGAGTACGATTGATTTGCCCACTGGTATAAGCTCGTTCACCGAGAGATTTATCTGTTTGTGCCAGCCGTGTCTGTACAGAAAAGTGTACACTACGTTCTAGCTGCGCCATTCCAGGCAATTCAATTGTACTCAGCGCAATATTTCCGATATCCTGCTCGCTCCCATTCAAATCGATAATAGTTTGTACAGGGGCAATGTGTCGTGCAAATGTTGGACGCTTGTCACTGGCAATACTCATGAGTCGAGCCGCATTTGATGTTTCACAAAGGATAATATCAGCTGCAATTTTTTCGACTTCACTAAGGTTCTTATCAAATACTTTGAGTTCGCCAATCGCTACATCTATAAACTCGGGTTGGGCAGTCACCAGACAAAAATTTTCAATGTTACTCACAATCCTCCTCAATATCTCCCTCTCACAAAAGGCCCATGTAGGTCAAGTTACTTTTTGAGATGCTGTGTAAGAAAGAAATTGCTCTTTATCTTTTCCCACACTTTTTTGTTCGTATCGATCTGTTTATTGTAATCTTGTGCGGACCGTTCTGTTTGCACAAGAGCACGATGGGTGTGGCTCTTTAGAGCGCGTTATTACTATGGTATGTGATGGGTATTGTACTCTTTTCAATGAACATTGCCAATCTGTAATTATTATTGCAATGGAAAACTAATAGAGAACAGTCTTTATCAATCATTTTAACAAGCGCTCAGGTAAATAGGCTTTGTGAGCTTGCGCGAGATCGTCATAAACCTGTTCTGCCTTACCAAAAGACCACACAAGCGGGTTAGCTGCCAATGCCTTGATTGCATCGCGTCGATTGCCCCAGAGTG
This sequence comes from Dictyobacter arantiisoli, assembly GCF_008326305.1. GTDB lineage: Bacteria > Chloroflexota > Ktedonobacteria > Ktedonobacterales > Ktedonobacteraceae > Dictyobacter > Dictyobacter arantiisoli. The sequence continues at coordinate 3,601 of NZ_BIXY01000069.1, forward strand.
CCACACGGGCTGTCGCGCCTTCATATTCGGCCAGGGCAGCGATTAATCCCCGTTGGTCAATACTCAAACCGCCATCTTGTTGTGTAAGCGGTGTAGCTCCACGCGCATCAACGCGACAAGGAAGTTCTACAACTCTATCATCAGCTAAAAAGTTAAGTGCTCCATTATTCGTCACGCTAAGTACCCATTCTTCTCCTGTATCGTCGAGGATAGAGCTGATAACTGAGAGGGCAAAATTTCCTAAACCAGGATCTCCTGGTAGTTGTGAAAGATCAGGTAGATCTTTGCTCGCTTCCTGTTTATAACTTGCAAGCAACTGCGACCTTTGTTGTTGTTTATCTTCTGAAGGGGTCGTGGCACGTTTCCGTTGATATTTTTGTACAATTTCAGGAAAATAATAATAATGCATATAATAAGATGGGATTGTTTTATATTGCATTGTCAGGGTAGCAAGGAGAATCTCCTGATAGTTATCTTCAGTCATATTGGGATTGTGTTGAACAAAATCTTCGCACCATTGAATAATCCGGGGGAGGATATTTTCTCCCTCACGCCAGAGCTCAGTGGTCCAATTTCCATGACTAATACCTACGCGACGTGGATGAAGACGTTTAGGTAGCAGTGGTGCAATTCCCATTAGTTTGGCCAAACGTTCGGTTTCCAGGAACGGGTGATCCTCTAGCCCGATAACACGAATACCGCTTGAATGAGCGATTGTTTCAGCAATGATATTACTGGGACTAGTATAGTTGAGTAGAAAGGCCTTTGGCGCAATTTTTTCCATTTCTGCTGCTATGCCTGCTACCACCGGCGCAGTACGGAGTGCATAGAAGAAGCCACCCGGTCCGATAGTATCTTGACCAATCAAACCATGGCTGATTGGTATTTTTTCATCGAACACACGGGCCTGCAAGCCACCTGTACGAAAAGTCGTCAATACAAAATTTGCATCTTCAATGGCTTCTTCTTGATTGGTCGTGCGCTCAATAGTAAGATTCAATCCAGCATGTTGAAATAGTTTTTTGCTGATCATATATGTAATGTTCAGGCGTTCCTCATTTTTGTCCATCAGCACAATCGTGCAACCGTTAAGGGCTTCCGGTTGATGCAAGATACTCTGCATAAAGCTAGCGCAATACAGGCTTCCCCCACCAATGATTGCGATTTTTGCATTGTGTTTAGGATGATGTGTATTTGTTGATTCGATCTTCGATAATTGCATGGTTTTTACTTCTCGCTTTTTTGATTTTACATGCTACCGACTTTGTTTGGTATGTCTACTATATTATTTTTTTGTTGAATTTTCTCTTTTGCTTGTTACAGATCACGTATGTTCCTGAAATGCTGAGAGAAGAGTACTTATTAATCTTTGAAGAAGAGACGTCGGCACCACCAGAGTGTACCTATGAGCGCGATTACCAATAGCGACAGAAGCACTTTTTTCGTTGTATCAGGTGTTTGTGGCGTTTGGGCATTGGCTGTGGCTGCCTCGACTGCGCTTGTATCAACGTTGCTGATGGGGGTCGCTGTGGTGGCAGGGAAATGGGCACTCTTCCAGGTTGGTTGTATCGGTGGAACCTGTGTACTCGCAATTTTGGAAGTACTTGCCTTACTAATTGGTTGAGCCGTCTGAGATGCTGGCTGAGCACTATAATTTTTGGGTGTCGCTGATACTTTCCGGGCGCTTTGTGTCGGGGTGACTTTTTGTGTTGGTGTAGGCTTCGGCCTGGTTTTGGTTATATCAAGATTGCTTTCCCCAATCGTTGTAGCGGTTGTGCTATGCCATTTTGGATCTCCATCTTTCATGCGTGCAAAGGATGTATCTTGAGGTAAAAGTGGTAGTGTGACGGTATCGATAAGCGTGCCAGCCGATAGCAAACGTAGGGTGGGTGTACCAGAATGAAATGCATAATTTGATAAGAATATAACAATAAAGCTATGGGCCGCTATCGTTTGAGTGGGAATAAGATGTGGATTGGAACCAGGACCGCTATCTATATAGATTGTATTCAGTTGAAGCGCTTGATCGCTTTTATTATATAGTTCTACCCAGGGACCATATAATTGTGGATTTGTGATGGTGGTATCACAATATAAGAGAGATTTCACAGGGAAGGGTAACACTTCATTAAACACGAGTGATGTTAATTGTGATTGATCTGCCGATATAGGAGTTGCCGTCAGCGTGGGTGTTGAATTTGCGTCAGATGCCATACAAGCCTGTGCGTGTGCCGGGGTAAAGACAGAAAAAAAGGCCACGCTCAAAATAACGCAAGCGAGACAGACAAACGCGAAAAACTTCACCATTCCACCCCTCCATCACTCTTGTACTGCTCATAAAGTATTGTGAACGTGACCATTTATATCGGTCAATGATTACTATTCTCAAATGCCCTTTTAGTAACAGGCTTCCTCAGCAGGGGAAAACCTATTGCGAAAGATATTTAAAAGGCACTTCACGTTTGCCCGGGAATCTATCTTGCATAGTGCGTTTTACGGCTTCTACGCTGCTTTCGCCAATAGTAAAAGCAATAACGGAGCCTATGACAATGCCACAGATGCCACCAAGAGCAATTCCCTCAAGGAACAAACGATTACGAAAAAATGTCATCGTCGCCACCTTTTCTACACATATTATTGTAGATAAACAACTGTTTTGGCTTCACTCCAAAGGCGCTCTAGTCGATAATATTCGCGCTCTTTTGGCCCGAAGATATGCACAATTACATCACCGAAATCAAGTAAAATCCAACCGGACTCTGCGCTACCCTCACGATGAAACAATGTCGCCCCATGTTTACTTAAATCCTTATCAATCGTATTGGCGATAGCCAGGATCTGACGACTATTGTTACCGCTACAGATAACGAAGTAATCGGCGATGACGCTTACATCTCTAATATCTAGTAAGAGAATGTCCGATGCTTTTTTGTCAGATGCAATATCTACGACTGCCTTAGCTAGCTGGTCTATATCTAACAGAACTCCCTCCACGAGTGCTCCCTATTGTGATGCACATCTGAGATGACGTGCGGGTAAATTGTTCATAGCCAATTATAATAATTGTCGTAACCGCATTATAGCATGATCGGTCACATCTTGTTAAGAGGGCAAATCGCCCAGAGATATTTACCCCGATTTTGGTTTATTTGCGCTCGTCCCTCCTCTTTGTACGTAGATAATCTCCCGCAGGTTACATTTGCACGGCTGCCCTGACAACCCCGTCTGATGAGATATCCTGTAAGAGTTCCTGAGCGGTAAGACCACTAAGCGGATCAATCACAGCGGGTGAAATTTCGACGAGTGGGATCAGGACAAACGCCCTCTCCTTCATACGTGGATGAGGAAGGGTGAGACTTTCTTCTTTCTGTACATAATTATCATACAAGAGAATGTCAATGTCTATTTGTCTGGGACCATTGCGAAAGGTAGTTTGACGGCCTAGCTCTTTTTCGATCCATTTTGCTTGTTTTAAAATTTCCGCTGGCGTATATCGCGTTTTTCCATAACAGACAATGTTGAAGAAATCAGGTTGATCAAGATAGCCAACTGGCTCTGTCTCATAAACAGAGGAGATGCGTTGGATAGTTACAACTAACTGTAATTTTTTTAATGCTTGACGAAGATTATCCAGGCGGTCTCCGATGTTTGTTCCAAGAGATAGGTAGATGATATGCTCATAGCCCTGGAATGGATGTTGAGTTGAATTTGAAACAGGAATATCATCATTCATTGGATTAAAAGTCTTTCTCATGACTAAAACTGTGTTTTTTTAGCTCTGCCAGAATGTCTATTTTATGGCAGAGAATACGTTATTTCTGGAAGACTGCAAGCTGGTTAAAAACAGCTTCTGTCCCATACATACTATCTCCTCCTACAAGCAGTCCAATTAAGCCCGCGGCATAAGTACTATCACTAAACGTCGACACGACGAGTTGTTGGTTGATATACATACGGAAGTGATTGTTGGTTGTAACAATAAGCAGGGTATTTACTTGTCCATAGCCTTTTTGAATGGCATCGGCCGTACTCCAGTCTATTAATGTGAGCCAGCGAGCCGGATCATTGCCCAGTGCGCGTTGTAAACGATACTCTCCATAGCTATTGAGTTCCAGAACGTAAAATGTTTTGGTGTAAGGATTGAGGCGAAAAACCATACCACAGAAGTCCCCATAGAGCATCCGTACCTGTACTGACAGAGCTGCATTGGTAAAACGCTGTTGATTTGAGTAACACCAGGCAACTGCGTGTGCCAGGCCTGTATGGACATGATAGCCTTGAGGGGTGAAGTAACACTGGTTTCCATCGTTAATCCAACCGATACTTTTTTTATCCATAGCGTTATAGTAGAGTATATTCCCGGCGCCGATGGCAGCTGTAATGCCTGTGCTCGCTTGTATACGCGCCTGTGCCGCCAGTGTTGCCTCCAGGTGTAGATGGGCAACTGCTGTCTGTGTTGCCAGTAATAGTGAGCCAGGATGTGTCATATGTTGTTGGTGGTGTCTGATAATTTTATGGATGGGCCTCATCTGCCAGATCAATACAAGTGATAATGTGACACATAAAACGAGTATCAAACTGATAAAAACAGTATGAATCGGGCTAAAGCGTCGCTTTTTTTTGAACATCTCGGCTGTATAAGGAATAAAGGATGACTTATCTCTTTCCAATGGAAAGAGCTGCAATTTGGTGGATGGTATATTGAGTTGTGTTGTGATTTGTTCAATGGCAGCGAGCGTACTATCCGTGTGCTGAGACATTGTTCCTTGAATGCTTAGATTGTTCTCGCTGCTCAATGCACAAGCCAGAGACTCCTCACCTAAATCGCAGGTATGTTTTTTTAGCAATGCGCATTTGTAGGCAAGCGCAAATGCCTGTGCTTCTTGAAATCGTTCTTCAGGGACTTTCGCCAATGCTTTAAGCATGATCTCTTCAATCGCAGATGGAATATCTGGGTTTAGTTGACTGGGTGGGGTAGGGAGGGTTTGAATGTGCTTGAGCGTTACGCCGACTGGGGAATCAGCCATAAACGGGACATGACCGGTAAGCATCTGATATAAAATAATGCCAAGAGAGTAGATGTCACTGCGAGAGTCATTGCATCCATCAGATTGTTCAGGGGCCATATATTCGGGGGTGCCCACCATCGCACCAGAATGGGTTTGAAATTCAGCTTCTAATTTGGCTTTTGCCAATCCAAAGTCTACCAGATAAGCATGGCCGTCCAGGCGTAACAAGATATTTGATGGTTTGACATCCCGATGTACGACACCATGGTCGTGAGCATGTTGTAAGGCAGAGGCCATTTGTTCGAGAAAACTACCTGCCTCTTGGAGTGTTAAACGTTCTCGTTTATGAAGATAATCACGTAACGTTCCGCCTTCGACAAAAGGCATCACAAGGTAGTACCACGGACGCTGTTCGCCAAAATCGTAAAGTGGGAGAATATGGTCGTGGGAAAGAGTACCAACAGCACGTGCTTCGCGTTCGAAACGATGAACAAATGGTTCATCACTTCCATAAAGAACTTTTACGGCAACATAGCGTTTGACTCGGCGATCATATCCAAGATAGACTTCAGACATCCCTCCCTGGGCTACCCGAAAGCGCAGTTCGTATCGTCCGAGCTTTGAACCTTCTAACCCTTTCATTAATCCTCACTCCTACTTTTACCTCATCCGCCCAGGCCAGTTATACTATTATAAAACGCAAGCTATGTTCATTATATAATTGTTTTTATCTGTTTTCAATACAAATAATGACAATTACTTGCTATAACAGAGTGGCAGAGAATAAGGTGTTCCTTTAAGGTGAACTGGTATTGCTTACCCTCTGCCTGAAGTGTAACATATTCCGTAGAGAATAGGTATTTTAACGTGCAATCCAATAGCGCTCGAGGCGAATCGTCTCCACAGGACGAATAGTATGAGCATAACTATCCATTGTTTTATGCATTGCTTCGCGACCACCAAAGTTGGACTGAATTTGTGAAGCATACAAGTCAGCGGCAGCTAATTTCAGTGGAAGCATTTCTGATGTTTCCACAAGCGTATACTCAAACTCACCGCCCAGTTCTTGTAGCCGTGCATCCAACGCTCCTTTATCGCGTTGTACATACGGAAAATCTTCATAAAAATACACTTTTGCGCCGCGTTGAACCAGGCGATCTACAGCAGAGAAGAGAATCTGGTGATCGACATGCCGTCCAATGCCCAATGGTGCATACCAGGCGGTATCAGGAAGTTGATCGTGCAGATCAACGAGCAGCTGGCCTAATTCACTATCAAGGGAGCGATCAGTAGTGTGAACTTCTCCACCCATTAATTGTGCCTTGTCGGCATAATAACCAGGTTGTCCTCTATAAATTGCTTCTTGATAATCGAGCCAGAGGTAATCGGCTTGTAAGTAGTCCAATGCCGCCTTATCCTCTTGTTTCCGCTCTTCCATAACGCGAATGGCACCCTGGGTATCACTGGCGCTCCAATCACGTAGCACATCAACTGCGAGAGGACTGAGCTTCTGATTGGCTGCAGGTTTTCCGGTAAAGACAGAAATTACCAGTGGGGTCAGACCGGAGCTTACTTGCATACCAAGCGTCCCCCCACATGCATACACAACGTCATCAAGATGTGGAGAAAGGAAAATATGGCGATATTGCCTTGTTATGTCTTTCGTACTAGTAAGTTGCAACGCTCTTTTTCCTCCATGAGATATGGTTTCAGATGATTGAGAAAAATACAGCCTTTGTATACATGTTAAAGAATCAGGGTAAACGCACACCATCCTCGTTCTCATCTGCTAAACCATCTTTTACCAGACCTTGCACGACTTTCTGTAACCAGGGGAAATCCTGGTCGCTGAACTCAGGCTTGATCTGGGGTCCCAATATTGCAAGAGGAATGCGTTGATGTGTTGTTAATGAACGAAGCAAATCAACGATCCGCCCTCGAAAATAGCGATTGCTACTGGTAAATGGTTGGGATTGATACGATGTTTTCTTCTCAGCTACTTTGCGTAATTGGCGGAGTACGGCGCCTGATGGAAAGAGACTATATTGTCCCATCTCGGTATAAGCTCGACAATTTTGTTGGAGCGGGCAGGAACCACAAAGAGGGTTATTGCTGCTACAAATTGTCGCTCCCATATCCATTAGTGCTTGATTCCAGTTATAAGCCTGGCCTTCTGGCAGAATCTGCTCCGCGAGTGACAGCATTTGAGCATCGTTCGCTTTCGGCTCTGGATGTTCAAGTCCTAGAAAAACGCGATGCAAGACGCGACGGATATTTGTATCAACGGTTGCTACCTGTTTACGATAAGCGAAGCAGGCAATTGCCCCCGCTGTATAGCGTCCAATACCCTTAAGCGTCAGCAATTCATCGATAGTATCGGGAATGTGTCCATCATATTTATCGACGACCTGTCTGGCAATTGCTTGTAAGCTGACGGCGCGTCTGTTGTATCCAAGTGGAACCCAGACGGCGATCACATCAGCAGTTGCTGCTGCTGCTAGATCGATCAGGGTAGGGAAGGCAGACAAAAATTGTTGATATTTTGGTAAGACACGATCCACCTGTGTCTGTTGCAGCATCACTTCAGACACAAGAATTGCATAAGGATCACTGGTTGTACGCCATGGCAAAGCGCGTTGCTCCTGTTCGTACCAGGAGAGAAGCGACGCGTGCACCTGTGCACTATCATTTGGTGCAATCTGAGAAGAAAGCATTGAGGATGCTGTGTGTTTACCCATGAAACCTCAGGATTTACTTGCTTGTATAGTTGGCTTTGACTGGATTTCTTGATCCAAGGAAGCCTCTTTTTCCTCGTGGCGCCGACGCACGCTCAATGTAAACAGTGTGTCTCCACCTTCTTGCCAGCATTTTGCATCTGGAGCAGGTAAATTTTCACATTGAATCCAACCATTGGCGTCGCGTAGCACATGGCCTTTGACACATTTCGCATAGGAAATGTGTTCGTTTAAGTCAGGATCACCCGGCTTGACACTGGGCGAAGCAATTTTGGGGATAAAAAATCTACACCAGGGCACGGTTATGTACCTTCCTTATACATTTATAATCATAGAATAGGCCTTGTCTTATAAACACTACCGTAATTGATGAAAACATGCCAGAATATCTGTGACCATATTTTTTAATTCCACCGTGGAATTATGGAACGATGGAAACACAGCCCGTGCCAGTATCTGTAAGAATGGCATACTGCTGGCACTCATGGGTCTGGTATTTGCTTGGTATCACTTTCCAGAGTAGTACCGAGTACCTGAAAAAATTGGTAGCTTTGCTCATTATAGCGCATTTAGCGGCCATGAGTCTATAGAACTAGTGCATTTTTACATGGTGTCTTAACTTCGGAATCTTGAGTACTTGCCGTTTTTTTTTCCTGTGTTAGCGTTTTCGACTGATGAGTGCGAGGCGGCTTTCTATACTTAATGGGCTTCCATCCAGGTCTCCATAATAAGATTGGAGCTCTAATCCAGCCGTTTTGAGCATGCGGACGAGCTCGGTAAGTGTGTAAGTGCGGATGGATTGGATATATTGGGTGCGCTGCCCATCAGGATAGATAAGGCTAATGTGAACAGTATTGTGGCTGGTCAAGAGATCGAAATGCCGTTCTTCAAGCACAATGAGGCCATCGGGATAATGAACAATGCTATGGGGAGTTGTTGTACGGATAATGCGTGGTTGATGAATCGTTTCTAGCAAAAATAGACCGCCTGGTTTGAGGGCTTGTGAAATCTGTGAGAGTACTTTTTGGTCCTCTTCATCGCTTTGGAAATAGCCAAAGGATGTGAACATACTAATTACCGCATCAAAAGAGGCTTCAAATGGGATAGTGCGCATATCGCTTTGTATCCAATTGACGTGTACCTGTTGTTTTTTTGCCTCATCCTGTGCTTTTTGTAGGAGCGATGGACTCAAATCTTGTCCGGTGACAATGCATCCATAACGAGCCAGGGCCAGAGCATGGCGTCCATAGCCACAACATAAATCAAGTAAATGATCCCCGGGATGGAGACCGAGCAATCTGACAATATGTTTGGTATCCTGTTCTGATTTGGCTGTTGGCAAAAAGGGGGCATAAAGCCGGATATAGTCCTCACCAAAAAAATGTACATACCAGGGAAGATCAGCCATGTCTGGCACCACCTATTTCTTATAGTACTAAAAGTACTGCCAGGGGCAGACTCTCGCTCTTCTTTAACTAAACGTGTGTTTTTTGCTTTTCAACGTATCACCGTCTGAGTATCCTGGGACAGAATCGTTCTGTGCAGGAGAATTCGGAAGTTGGATGGTGCGGATCAAAGAATGTTGTCTTCAGGGTGGACGTGGTGGAAGCTGGTATTTAACAGAGAATTGGCAGGGCTGTGTTGAAGATATATCATGCTATGGTTATGTATTGTATACTTTGAAAACAGGTGAGAAAGAGGATGTCTCATTGTTGTCTGAGGGGTTCTATTTAAGAATACCCCTTGCTTTTAATGTGTTTTTCTTTCTTATGTGTAAGCTATGTGCGGAGGAGCATAATGCGTGTTAGCTGAAGAATTTTCCGTTATTGATGCAGCATCTCCATTATGGAATGCAGCGCGTCCATTGTTAGATATTGCCTTGCGGATTGAGCAGCAATCTGCTTCCTATTCGTGGCATGGATGGCAAAAAAAAGATCTCGATGCATTTTTAAAAGCTTTGCCAGTTCATTGCTCATTACTTGTTGGAGTCTGGCAAATTGATGTATCTCTCGAGCACGAGGATTTGTGGCTGGGTTGTGTGTGTGAGGTGATCAACGGTGAAGTGCATTCAATGCGAACGTTTGATGCATTGACGTCGGATGACCTGCCTCCTATCGCGCAGTTGGAGCCGGGATTTACACATGCTCAAGTGTTGATGCTTACTGCAGAAAAACTGGTTGCTCCAGTAGCCTGGGCGCTCTTTACGGATAAGACAACCTGGGATGAGTGGCTTTTAACCGAAGCTACTTCTGTCGAACAAGCGGATACTTCACATAATGAGAAAGGCGACCTACTTGCCGCGTTGGTGAGACAAGGACGCTGTGTATTGTTAGGTAGTCAGCTTACTCATCACAATCATCATCATTCATAAGTCAGGATATATTTTTTTATGCAAGATTATAGTACTCCACTTGTGTGGAATCCCATTCTCCGCCAATATCTGGTGAATGCGGCTCACCGAATGAATCGTCGTGAAGGAACTAATGAATGTCCTTTTTGCGCGGATATTACCAATGGACTCGTTGACCCTGATACTCAAGTCTGGTTACATCCAAACGATTTCCCTCCTTTAAAAGCGCCCGTTGGCGAAGCGCATGTCGTGATTTATAATCGAGATCATAATCGTACTTTTACGCAATTAACTGTAGATGAGGTTTTTGCGGTTACAAAGCTCTGGCGAGAGTTGTATTTGGATGTTGTCTCCCGCTATCCAGCCGTGATGATTTTTGAAAATAGCGGTGCTTCAATTGGACAGACGCAAAAACATCCTCATGGGCAAGCCTATGGCGTTTCAGTCATTCCCCCGATGTTGGAAAGAGAGCTAGAAACAGTTATTCTCGATCATGAATCTGGTAGTGGGTGCCCTTTCTGCCGTGTGCGTGAAGAATTGAGTAATGGCGAGCAGCAGGTGGCAGACAATACTCATTGGCAAGCCTTTGTGCCTCCCTATGTACGGTATCCTTACGAAACTCATTTGTATCCACAACGCCATGTTGCCAATATTGGTATGATGCAGGATGATGAACTATACGATCTGGCGTCGCTCCTGTTGACAGTAATTCGAGGTTTTAATGCTTTGAATGATGGAGCTATGGCGCCGATGCCTTATTTATTGGGATTACATCAGTTAGCTGATGAGCGTTTTCATTTTCATATTGAGATTCAGGCGATTGGACGAGCACCAGGCAAGCTGAAATACGCTGCTTCCTCTGAGTCAGTATGGGGATTATGGTCAAACGACTCTTCGCCTGTGCAGAAGGCAAAAGAGTTACGCGAGGCAATTGAGAAAGAAGAGAAAGCGTAATAGTAGTTATGGATACAACGTCGTTGTTACCTCCTGTGACGGAGGCTTTAGCTGAATTTCCGAAAGCCTTCCACGATGAAACTGAGTATGTAGGCTCACTTGGTGTTGCCTGGGCTCCCGGGCGTGTGAATCTTATTGGCGAGCATACAGATTATAATGGTGGATTGGTTTTGCCGCTGGCGGTTGATCGTGTGTCGGCTTTCGCCGGTCGCACGCGTGCAGATCAGACCGTTCGCCTTTGGTCAATCCATTTTAAGACATATGCGCAATTTTCGGTGGAAGGCTTACCTGATACCTTTGATGAGCAACGAGCTGAGCTTCCTGGCTGGGCGCGCTATATTCTTGGAGTGGCTGCCGAACTGGCCCGCGCTGGTATTACTTTGAAAGGTTTTGATGCGGTTGTCAGTGGTGATGTTCCATTGGGCGGCGGTATGAGTTCTTCCGCAGCGTTAGAGGTTGCTGCGGCACATGCATATGCACTTTTTTCTAACCATGCTTTTACGATTGGGGAAGAGAATGCTACGCTTTCACCCATTCTGGTTGCTGGCCTCTGTCAACATGCAGAACAAATTGCCTCTGGTGTGATGTGTGGCATATTGGATCAGGCCGCATCGTGTTTAGGGCAGCCTCGTAAGGCGGTACTTTTGAACTGTCGTTCGTTAGAATATCGCTATCTCCCGTTTGCCGATCCTACTATCTCTATTGTGGTCGTTGATACCGGAGTACGGCGTGAACTGGCAGATTCTGCATATAATGAGCGGCGTCAGCAGTGTGAAGAGGCGACAAAGCTAATTAGAGAGAGCATATTACAGGCTGAGCCAGCAAATGAACTGGCTCATGATATTAAAGAGTTATGTGATATTACTCCAGAACAATTTGCACGCTATAAACAGCAACTGCCCGAATTGCTACAGCGGCGAGCTGGCTATGTCATTGCTGAGAATGAACGGGTACTTCAAGTTGTAAAGCTATTGGAAGCTGGCAATATAGAGGAAGCCGGAAAGATTCTCTGGCTGGGTCACGCTGGCTTGCAAAATGATTATGAGGTCAGTTGTACCGAGTTGGATGCTCTCGTCGATATCGCTTGTAATGTGCCTGGTGTATTGGGCGCTCGTATGATGGGTGGTGGATTTGGAGGATGTACCATCAATCTGGTACGCCATGAAGCGGTTGAAGCATTACAGCAGGCGATTGAGCTGCAATATCCTGAACGAACGGGACGTCGGGCCAGTATCGATATTTGTCGTGCTGCTGCCGGACCTGGATGTACATTTGTAGCGTAATATTGCTCAGGTTAGCACAAAAAGAGAGTTTCTCCATGGTTGCTGCATGCAAGCAACCATGGAGAAACTCTCTTTTTTTCACAAATGTGCGATCTCTTTTTCATTATTTTTTATCACATCAGGTGGAAGAGAACGATAAAAGGTAAGTGTATATCTTCCAATGGTAATTTGATCACCATTCTTCAATATAGTGCCTGATTCTTCTGTCAGTTTTTGACCATTTATTAAGATACCATCGGTGCTACGACAATCATAGATAATATAGTGCTGATCGTTTTTACAAATCATCGCATGATGTCGTGAAATGGTATTGTCATTTTCTAGCAATATATCGCTAGCTCCAGCACGTCCAAGAGATGTTTCTGGTTGCGTGATTGAATAGGTTACTGGTTCTGTCTGTGTTGGCGATGTGATGACAATCCAGGCATCTTTTGATGGGGCCGGGGGCTGAGGTGCATCTTTATCGGGAGCAGGATCAGGTAGTGGTACTGGCTGTATAGGGGCATCTGGTTGAGTAAATGGTGTGGCATCAGGCAGTCCTGGAGCAATATCAGGTGCTGGAGGAAGCGGACCTGCCGGTTGGGGTTCTGTTGGTGTTGCTGGTTGTATTTGTGGTGTGGACTCAGGATCAGGTTGTGGATGTGGCGCATCTGGCTCAATACGGCGTACTGGTTCTGGATGTTGTGTAGATTGAGGAGTTAAAATTGTTGAAGTTTGAAGAATGCTCTGTGCTTGTTTTTTTGTTCGCTGAATTCTTTTCAAACTTTGAGCAAATTCTCCAATCGTTGCATAGCGGTTTTTTGGGTGTGCACTCAATGCTCGATGTAAACTTCTTTCCAATTCTTCAGAAGCATCGATAGCAAAGTGGGAAAATGGTAAAATAGCTTCTTGGTTTTTGAGCCGCCCTATTTCTTCCGATGAACCAATAAATGGTGGATGACCAGCAAGCCAGCAATATAATAAAATAGCCAGGGCATATTGATCACTTGCCTGTACGCTTTGCCCTCTCAATTGTTCAGGCGCTATCGTAATGGGAAGATATGAGAATTGTGGTTTGCCATGATTCCGAACAAAGGTCGCCAGGCTGGTATCAGAAAGCATTAATTGTAGTTTTGCATCAGCTGAAGGATCGCTGTTAATGAGAATGTTGGAGTGTGTAAGGGAGCCATGGACACATCCCATCTGGTGGATATAGAAAAGGGCTTCTGCGATTTGAAGACCATACTCGATGGCTGTTGGTACACCAAGTGGGGGGCGTAATGTAGTACGGCCAATATCGTTGAGTAAAGAACCAGATGGGATGAACATGCGTGCAACAAATAGTTGACCTTGTACTTCTCCATAGTTGAGTATAGGAGCAATACGAGGATGCGCCAGGCTACTGGTATTTTGAAGCTCTCGAAAAAAACGGCGACGTGCTGCATCAGAAAGTGGAGACCAATTATGGATAAGTTTTAACATCACTGCACGTTGTTGTCTCGTATCCTCTGCAAGATAACTGCTGGCTGAAATGCCGCTACCTAGTGGTCGAAGGATGCGATAGCGTTCAAACTTTTTCCCTTCTGACAATACCTGCATACTTTTCCCTCATTCTGGCTCCTAAATATGTCTTTGTTGCATTCTATTGTACCATATCGGCATGCTTCAGAATAGTTATAGAGATGAATGTTTTTCTCATTATTCTGGTATGCACTTTTTATTTAGCCGCAACTGATTTCTGCTTGCATTTTTTATAGAGAATAAGCGCAATTACAACTCCTATAAGGATAATACCGGCGAGTATCCAGGTAACATTGCTGGCAAGGCGTTCTACCTGGGCAAAGTTATTATGAAAAATCTGGCCGGCATAAAAACCGAGTAAGCCATAGATGATTGCCCAGAGAATGCCTCCCAGGGCATTGTAGAGAAAGAATTTCTGCCAGGCCATTTTGTTGATACCTGCAAGGAAGGCTGCCCACGCACGTAGGACGGCGACAAAGCGTCCAAAAAAAACAGTTTTGTCTCCATGTCTGGCAAAAAAATGTTCAGCTTGTTGAAGACGTTCGGGTTTGAGAAAGAAGTGTTTCCCATAGCGTTCAACAAGTGCTTTTCCTCCGGTACGGCCAAGCATATAGCCTAGATTATCACCCATGATCGCTCCTCCAGCTGCGCAGATGATAACGATGGGTAGGGATAGATCATGATAGACTGCGGCATAGAATGATGCTAGCAAGAGCATTGTTTCTCCAGGAAAAGGGATGCCAGAACTTTCTATCATGACAAACAGTACAACTGCCGGATAGCCAAGTGAGTGTAGCGTTGCTTGCAACAGTTGCAAGAAATTAATGCTCGCCAGAGCGAGTGCTGGTTTAGATAGTAAGGAATGTAAGAAGTATGTTGAGAGTTTTTGTTCCATGCCAATCTTCCTTCTCTTTCTAGTATGTACGTATTCATCGAAGTGATGCGTTTCACTATGAGCGCTAAATGCCAGCAGAAGAGGAAATTGGAACTGTCCGACAGTCAGGTTTGATTGACAGAGAAGCGCCATACTCTCTATACTGGTTAAATGCTTCAACAGATTGTAGGGAGGATGTCCTGGTTGAGTGACATTTTTGTCTACCAAACGTCCAAAGCTACGAACGAAAGGTTATTTTTTTGTAACCACTGGCGCAAAAAATATAAAGTAAGGCCTTAAGATGATCGCAACCAATACAAAGACAAAACGTATTTCTCTTTTGGATATAATTGTTATACTCGTCATGGCCGGGTTGCTTTATTTTGGAGCATCCTGGCAGATTTTTGCGAAAAATACAGATGCTGCAAAATATCAATGTTATACACGCGCCTTTTGGCACGGGACATCCACACTCAGTATTTTTCCAGCAGGGCAATGTGACTTTTTAACGGTCCCTAGTAAACGTGCACAACTGGTCCTTATTTCACATCAAGAGTTGGTCAAAAAACTGCAAGATGCAGGATCTCCTTCTGCCTTAGTACAGTTTGTGGATCGACAATTCCCTGATCAAGCGTTTCACGCTCTCCCTTATGAATATCCAATGTTGACATTGGTGCCATTTACGCTTTCTTTATTAGTGCCAATGAATCTTTTTCAGGTTGCTTTTGCTTTCTGGATGCTAGTAGTGGCCGCGCTTGTCTATCTTATGCTCCTACGTTGGCGTTCACGGCGTGCAGCTATTGCCTATGCTGTCATGATCGTTGTGGGTGCCTGGGGAACATTGGCTGGTCGCTTTGATATCATACCTTCAGCTTTGACACTTTTAGGAGTGATCTTTGCGATGAAGAAGCGCTGGAACTGGAGTTTTCTCTTTCTTGCCCTTGCTGTCCTCTATAAATTTTATCCCGTAGTTCTCCTTCTCCCGTTTTTGATTGCCCAGCAGAAGGATGCGTTGCTACCCTGGAAATCATGGAGACGTCTTGTTCCGCTTGGTGTGTTTGTTTTAACTTGTGTCGTTATTATGGGTATTTCACTGTTACTGAGCGTTGAGGGCACAATTTCTCCTTTTGGCTATTTTAGCAGTCGACCCATCCAGGTGGAATCATTGCCAGCTTCGTTACTTTGGATCATAAGTTTGCTTGTTGCTAAGCCTCCTACCTATGCATTCACCTTTGGTTCGCTGAATATGTATGCTTCTGGTGCGGCAGTGATCTCGTTGTTGGCAACCCTTGCTGAAGTTGTTGGTATGCTCTACGTGTTCTGGTTGCAGTGGCGAGGCAAGATTGATCTGGCAACAACATGCCTCTTGACGTTACTGGTAGTGATGGTTACCGGGAAAGTCTTTAGCCCTCAATATCTGATCTGGATTATTCCTCTGTTAGCCTATGTCGGTAGTGACAAACGTGCATGGGTGATTACCTGGAGTCTGATCGGACTTTTGACAACCTGGATTTATCCATACATTTATCGTATGAATCATCATATTGAAAAAGTGCCCTATCTTCCACCTTTCTTTCCGGCCGCGACAGCCCGCAATATGCTATTAGCAGGCTTTACGATCACTCTCCTCTACATCGTTTCGCGTAACCGATCCCGGCAGCCTCTGTTTTTAGCCGAGACTGATAAGGTTATTGATACTATGCAAGAACGCGCAGCCCAGTCCTGAGCAGTTGTTTTTTACGAAAAGGAAGCCGGCCAGTTATTCTGCTGCTGGCTCTTTTTTTGCTCTGCCCGGATGCCTTTTAGCTCGTTGTGATTTGAACCCAATCTCGATCAATCCTTTGATGGATAAGTTGACCACCACTTGGCTTCATTCCTTGCTTCAGCGCATGATAAATTTGTCTTGCTGTTCAACTTTTGAAGCATACTATGGCTCTGACCCACTTTTGGTGATAAGCCCTGCAATAACACCAGTCTAGCTGTTTTTCTGAGCTTGAGAAATAAGAGAGGGCGAAGAAGATAAGCTCATCTATCACCAAAAGTGGACCAGACCCAATATATGGTTCAAAATCTGTATCATTGTCTGTAAATAGAGTAAAATGGAGAGCAAGGATCTTGCCCACGATCATTGTCACGCCCGGAAGTAACTGTGAAAAACGGTTAGCGGGTGCCGATTACCGAAAGTTTGCCATTTCCTACCAAAAGATTGGTCACATATACGGTGAAATTGGCTTTACTTTGATCGAAAGCCGTGTTATTTTTCCTGGCATTGTATTTGTATGAGACGAAAAAGGAACTTAATGAGCGAGAACATTAACCTTGCAGAGAAGCTTGCCCTCTTTTCAGAACACTGGTCCCCACGAACCGTTACCCATTTTAATGGACACGATATTATGGTCGTGAAGGTTCAGGGGGAATTTGTTTGGCACAAGCATGATGAGACCGATGACTTTTTCCTGGTTCTCAAGGGACGCTTGACGATCCATTTGCGCGATCGCGACGTGGTATTGGGACCGGGCGAATTGTTTGTGGTACCACGCGGCCTTGAGCACCAGCCGTTCGCAGAAGAAGAAACGCATCTTCTCCTGATTGAGCCAACAGGAACGCCAAATACCGGCGACACAGCGACCGCTGCATCACAGCAAATTATCTGATCCCTTCAAAAGCAGGCGTAAGATGAGCGTTGCCGCTCGTCCTTCTCTGGCAAAGGCGGCAACCTCTTCTACAAGCAATGCAAGTGGTGCTGGCAGGCCGCCTCTAGCTTACTGGAGAAGCTGAATGCACAGAGAGAGACACAATCCTGAGCAACTTCATGGTAATAGGTCTTCCCTAAAAAGAGAAAGCAGCGTCTCAGCCCACCGTTGACAATAGAAGAGTAATCCAATGCGCTGGGATTTGCCATCGTCGCGATTGGGCTCTTCATTAGCTGAATGGATGTAAATTCACCAAACCACATCGTTAAACCATCCATTTTCCCATGATAAAGAGAAGGCTGAGGGTAGCAAGCAGAGCGGGAAAGATCCATAAGAGTGCCTGATGAAGGCGGGGACGTTTGATACTTATCATGGCGAGGGTAATAAAGGCTGGAAATATTTCCAGTACAAAGCGCCGACTGGAGATGAATGCATCACGTTGCCCCAGGCTTGGGGATAAAATGAAGCTCAGTAGCAGGAGGGTTATCCAGATAGTGTAAGTCAGGCGCAACTTTTTATAGCCGATCCATGCCAAAATGATAAATGTGATGGTCATTCCTGCATCAATTAAAATCTGGACTTGATTAAAGGATCCAAAGGGTTGGTGCCAGAATAGTTCAAAGATCGTTTGGATAAATGGTTGCCAGGGCCAACTCAATTGGCGTGACCAGTGGGATTGTACACTGGCGAAGGTGAGAAAATTACCCGTGAGCATCCAGTTATAAATACCGTAGAGTGCGGTACCTGAAGGAATAAGCGCAATTGGTATGAGAGAACCTGCACATTTGCGCTTGCTTGTTAAAACGCTTTCTCGGGCCAGCCACAGTTCATAAAGATAAGGGATGGCTAGCAATACGCCAGTGTTGCGTGTAAGGGCTGACAGAAGCCCTAGAACGCCGGCTAGCCACCATTTCTGGCGGCGCAGTGCCAGGAATGTTCCCGTGCTCAAGAGTAAAAAGAGCGCTTCGTTGTAGGCGGTAAAGAAGAAAAAGGCGGTGGGGAAAAGGCAAAGATAAAGAATTGTACGCCGTGCAACTTGCTCTCCACCAGCATCTATTACCAGTTGGTAAATAATGAAGAGAGAACCAAGGAAAGCCAGGTTGCTGATTAGCATTCCAAGAGGAAAATAACTCCAATTTCCCAGCAGATGCCCTGGGATGGAGATAAGGAGAGAGAACAGCGGGAAAAAGGCAAGGTCGTATGGAGGGTGATACCCTGTCTGGGCGATACGTACATACATTTTTGCGTCCCACTGATCCCAGTTTGTTAGCAGTGTATTGAATGCCACCGGGCTAGCCGAATATTTTCCTTGTGTTAGTAAGATATATCCGAAGTAAGTGACAAGGAGTAGGAGTAATCGAGTGGCCAGGAAGAGCCAGAGAATGTCTCGAGTGGGAGCGCGTTTCATAAATAAATTGCCTTTTATTGAATGGTGCATGCTTCTGCTATTTTATAAGAGCACGATCTTGGACAGCAAGTTAGTTTCGTTGCTTGATTTTCCTTTTAAACGATCCAGCGATTCATCAGAAATGCAATCCCTAGTATTGCTTGAAGGGTTGGGAAAAGAAACAGTAGAGTAGAATGGAGTCGCTTAAAGCGCTTTCCTACTATTGCCAGGGTAATGAAGGCAGGAAACATCTCCAGGACAAAGCGTTGGTTCGAGAGCAAAATGTCTGGTTTCTGCGCTGGATTCACTAGAATATAGATGAGGAATGCTGCCATCCACAAACTGTAACTTTTTGGTAGTTTATGCCACCCGACGATGACTAGTATGATAAAGCTGAGTGTGGCCGTTAAATCCAAAAGCAGGTGAGCTTGATTGGAGGAGCCAAAGGCTTGAGGATGATAGATAAATAAAGCCCAGATGGCCTGGAAGAGTCCCATCCATGGCCAGGTGGTGTGGCGTGACCAATTTGCCTGAACAGCAATAAAGGCCAGCGGATTGTTAAATGTTCGCCAGTTGTACCAGGCATAGCTCAGCGTTCCTAGTGGAATAAGCACCACTGGAAGTAGACTGATAACAAGCGTACGATAACGAATAAGCACATGGGCACGTTGTTCCCATAACTCATAAAGATAAGGAATGACTAGAATGATTCCGACTGAACGAGTAAGGGCTGCTAGCATCCCCAACACACCTGCTAACCACCATTTCTGACGGCGCAGTGCGAGAAAACTTCCTGACGCAAAGAGCAAATACAGAGCTTCATTGTATGGAGCGAAGAAAAAAAAGGCGGTTGGGAAGATGCATAGATAGAGTAATGTACGCTGCGAGAGTTCCGAATCTACCAGATCAAAGGCTAGCTGATAGAGAATAAACAACATGCCTAGTAATGAGGCATTACTGATCACCGTCCCTACGAGAATATAACTCCAACTTCCACCTCCTAATAGGCGTGCTCCACCTGCAGTAAGTGCAGGAAAGAGAGGAAAGAAGGCCAGTTCATCGGCGTTCTGATATCCATATTGTGCGATATGGGTATAGTTAGCCGCATCCCAGTGATTCCATGTACTAAAAAACGCTGCTATATTTACTGGCGTATCAGTATAATTTTTAGACGTCAGCAAAATATAGGCAATATATGTGATAAGTACTAAGAGCAGGCGCGTACAGAGCCAGAGCCAGAGTATATCTCGTGTTGGACGATGTTGCATTTATTTTGAATCCACCTCCAGGATGTAGCAATAGATAGTATTGCCACCGGTAATGGCATGTATCATCTTTGTCTGTGAAGGGAGTGGATAACCGCGTTGTACCAGATGTTTAGGCCAGACAAGATACTTATATTGCGTGAAGCTCTGATCCTTTGGATGCGCCTCTTTTAACTGAAAAAGTTTAGACATATCTGTGTTGTAGTAAAACCAGTTGGCGGAAGAACTGTAACCATTGAGTGTGCCAGGCAAAGCAATCAGCCCCACGTTGCTATGCGTGTCATGATTGTCTGCAAGCCATTGGAGCGCTTCTCGATAACCAGGATAAGCAACTTGTAGGGTACTATTCTCGTTATTTTGGAAAAACTCGTTGGTATATCCTTCTGCAGCATAGACGGTGGTTAATCCATATAAATGGGGAACAATGGTGAGGAGTGCCAGGAGTATAATTGGAAGAAGCACCGCTGGTTTGCTTGCTACACGTGCGTCTGGGGTTGACGAGGAGATAACGGCATTTGTCCCTTTATTGTGAATGAAACCCGCAATAAAGTGAATAATCATTGCCAGACCTGACACTCCTGCTACTGCAACAGGTGGAGCAAGCGGAAGGTGATAGTGAGTGCCCACAACAATATTGAGAAGGCTAAACATGCCGAGAATGCTCAGCAGCCAGATGACGATATAAGCCAGGCGAGCAGCTTTATGGTAATCAATCCGGCTTTTGTTGAAATGAAAACGTATCAACTGCACAATTTTGGCTACAACAAATATCGCTGCTGGTATGGTCAGAAATGCACTCATTTTCGTGAAGATGATATAGACAATAGACCAATGTGGTACATGGAGGTAATACTGCCCAGCGATAAAAGTAGGATGTCCATTTGCTGAGTGACTCCATTCAAATGCAAAGCTATGAGAGAGGCGTGCTAGAGGATTAAGCCAGAGAGCAGGATCTACGATGAAAAAGGCGAGTGGAGCAATAATAATCGCGATAACCCACCACTTCCAGGGGAGTATCGGCCGTTCTTCAACCGGCATCATTGGACGTAGCAAGAAATAATAGTATGCGACAAAGAGGATTATACCAGGAACAACCAGCACAGCGGTATATTTACTGGCAGCCCCTAATCCAACGAGTAAAGCTACGATTGGAAAAAGCCAGGGCCGACGAATAGCATGCCAGAGCGTGAGGAAGGCGATCGTTATAAATGCGGTCATGGTCATATCGAGATACGCCAGCGCGCTGAAATAGACGAGCCAGGGACTAAATGCCAGGCTCAATGCCGCGATAAGCGCGATTGTACGACCAAAGGGGGCTCTTCCAAGCCAATACACCGCAGCGACGAGCAGTGTTCCCATGAGAATACTGGGTATACGGCCCGCGAATAACTCACTAAAGAGATGTCCAAAGATGTTATTAAATGCAATTGATAATCCCATCAGGATTTTTGCAAGCGGTGGATGTTCGTAGTTGAATGTGTACCATTGGGATGAACTAATGTTAGCATGGGTAATGAGTGGCAAATAGACTTTGCCACCGAGGATATAGACAACCTCATCAGTAACAACATCGAGCTGGCGAGCTAATAGAATGCGAGGAATAAGCGTGACAACAGCCAATCCAATCAGAAGAAAAAATTCAATGCTTGGTTTGTGTTGAATTGGTGTAGACGTTGATGCTGGCAAAGATTGAGGTGAATTATCTCCAGTTGTATGTTCTAGCCTGGTGTGCATATTTCCCCCAGTTACTGTGGTAAGAGTATAAGCAGGCACTTATAGGTATGTAAAAAGTAGATATAAGTTCCTTGTTAATCGCGGGCTAGTATATCATACTCATGGGAAGAGCGTCGAGCAGGCTAGTACCACAGCATTGATGAGAAGAAAAAGGCACAAAAAAAGGGAACCCACCCCAGGTTCCCAATTGTTTGTTTGGATCAGACACATTCTCGGAGAGAAATGCTTGCGCTCATTCCTCGTAGTTTCATCAGCGCGACAACTTCGAGCTGGCGTACGCGCTCTCTTGAAATGCCGAGCTCTTTACCGACTTCTAGCAATGTGCGGCTGCGTCCATCGCCGATCCCATAGCGAAGCGTGATCACTGCACGTTCACGTGGTGTCAAAAACGCGAGGGCACGGTGCAATTCTTCTCCTAAGAGATGTTGCGATGCTGTATCGGCGGGTGCTGGAGTGGTGCTATCTTCTAGCGTATCGGCCAGAGAATAACGAGCCTCTTCATCCACAGGTGCATCCAGGGAAACGGGCTGTTCAACAACGCTCAGCAGATCTACAACCTCATTGACATCAATGTTGCAGGCAGCTGCAATCTCTTCTGGAAGTGGGTCTAATCCATTCTCTTGTGAAAGTTGAGCTGCGATACGGCGTACTTTACGCAGGCGCGTAGCGACGTGTTCAGGGAGATGAATCATACGAGATTGCTCACCGGCAGCACGACTGACTGCCTGTCGAATCCACCAGGTTGCATAAGTCCCAAAGTGGCAACCGCGCTGATAGTCAAACTTCTCGGCTGCACGCATCAGCCCCATATTTCCTTCTTGAATCAAGTCTATAAGCGGAACGCCAGTGCTGATGTAGCGCCTTGCGATAGCTATAACGAGGCGAAGATTTGATTCGATAAGAATACGTCGCGCCATATCATCACCGGCAGCCGCACGGCGGGCCAGATTGATTTCTTCTTCGTGGGTAATCAGACCATGACGACGAATATCGCGTAGATAGCTCTGGAAAGCATCTTCAGACCCTGAAGCATTTTTTGTTCCAGTGATACCTCCCTCACGGCGGCGGGGAGTGGTTTCTTCCAGTATATCTGTACTACTTTCTGCATCATCTTCGAGTAGCGTATTCGTATCCTCATCCAGAGTAATTTCAATATCTACGAGTGGCTCTGTGACCCGTGTAGTGACGGTTGAAAGCAAGGTATCCTCGAAATTGATATTAAGCTTGGATGGGAGCGGTTGGGTATGCCGTTCTCTCGTTGTGGTGCGCATGGTCCTTGGGTCTTCTCTGACAGGATTAACAATTGCCATAATTCCACGCTCCCTTCAGGAAACTCACCGACAAAATCAGCGTCGGACCCGTATTGCCTTGTGGGTAGCGCCCTCACAGGCAGAGTATAACACATGTAAAAGGGATGTCTCGAATGTGTTGTGATTACGTGTCCATATTTCCATACTATGTTTAGCCTATATTTTATAGAATCTGGATATGAAGTCACATCAGGTGATCACCTGAAATACAATCAGGTTATAACTGTATATTCTCTTTACCTGACAAGAAGATTTCGCTTAATGTGAGAAATTTCGTTTGAAAGTTTTGCTGTCCGAGCTTGACATTTTTATGGATGGGTTTTGTATGAAAACACTTGTTGTTGACAGGCTGCTGATAAAAGAATAGAAGGTCTATCATGAGTTTTCGCACCTACGGTGCTCAAACATCTTTTTATTGTGTGATGTCGGAAAAGTTCGAAGAACTTTTCCGACATCACACAATAAAAAGGGCGCAGGCGCGCATGCACCTGCCAGCAGATGAGCAGTAAGATCCCACTACCTGGTGAATAGTACTGAATCAGGCCTGGTTAGGATCTTCTTCATCAAATGGATCATGAACACCATGCCCGCGGTCATAGAAAAGCTGGGTTGGATCATCTAAATGATCTTCATAATCTGGCCGCTTCTGCCATTCTTTTTCTTGAGATTCTTTAGCTGTCAATTGTAGATGAATAGAATCGCCCTCTATTTGTTGAATGGCTTTATAAGGAATATAGCTATCTTTTGCGAAAAGAAATCCCTTTTTTACCATGAATGAATCTTCGTAGATGTCCTCTACATGCCCAATTTTTTGGTTATCAGAAGAATAAACAATCATGTGTTTATGTAAATTCTTTTGGGTCCACGTTCCCATAAATATCCTCTTTCTTTGTCGTATAAGATATCTATTCGTAGTCACGACTGATTTTACGGAAAAGTTTCATATTCTTGAGTTCTTTCTTTCTTTGTTGCCTCTCAATCCTTTTTTTGTCTAGAGATAGAGGTCATAGGAGCTCATGCATATATCTATATGAGCAAAATATCCAAAAAATAGGAGGTATGAAATATTGGTCTAAAAAACTTTCCTATTACGTGGCCTCGAGAAGTATATAAATACATAGAGAGATGAAATTATATACCGGGGAGGTTAGGATGGTTGCATTTAAATCTACTCCATACTGCGATAATCCATTGATGCAAAAATCTATATTGTCTGCCTGGCACTGGCGTTCTATTCTTATCGTTGGTGATACCTTTCTTGTGCTATTTACCATTCTCTATACTTTACTATTATCTGATCAAGGTCAGGAAATTGTACCAATTGTGGCTAACGCACTCCCAGGGAGTGCGTCCGTTTTGCTGTGGTGGTTTGTTGTAGGCGTACTGGCATGGGTGGTTGGCGTACATATTGCTAATCCATATGATCGGATGTATCTATTGAATTTTTGTCGTGGTGTATTGTCAGGATATTGTGCAATATGGGGAATGCTCTGTACCTGGGGCGCTTTTTTGCTGACATATTCACAGGGCAATCTCTTGCTTTGTTTGCATATCATTTTGAATTATGCTTTGGTCATCTTATTATCATTCGGGTTTTGGCGCATGTGTTTTGCTTATTGCCAGAATCTTTTTCTTTTTCGACCACGAACTATTATCATTGGCACCAATCAAATGACCGATATCCTCATTAATGAGTTGTGTTGGGCGGGAAAGCCAGCCCCGTTGTTGCTTGGTTATGTCAGTGAACAGGCAACAGATAATCAGTCGATGTTATCTTGCCCTTACTTAGGAGGACAGGATGCATTATGTTCTATGATCCAGCATGGTTGTGTGGATATGTTGATTGTAGCAACTGACAATCCTTTTGAGTCGCTAGTTTCTCAAGATATATTACATGCAACGCCGCATGAGATTTATATCTTTTCGCTGGCTGAATTATATGAATTGTCTATGGGGAAAGTTGCCTCAATCCATGCTGAAAATACGTGGCCAATAGTCTTGACTTTCTATACGCAACTGTCTTTAGGATATCGTTGCTGGCATTGGTTATTGGATATGTGTTTTGCTTTGCTTGGTAGCTGCCTCCTCATTCTTGTTCTGCCTATGATTGCTACTTTGATTTGTCTGGACTCGCCCGGCCCCATTTTCTACTGGCAAGAGCGCGTAGGTCATCGTGGTCGTTTGTTTCGTATCCTGAAGTTTCGTTCAATGCGCGTAGATGCCGAGCAATGTGGCGCGAGTTGGGCTACGCCAATGGACCTTCGTGTGACGCGAGTTGGGCGAATTTTACGCGCTCTCCATCTTGATGAACTACCTCAGGTTATCAATATCCTTCGTGGTGAAATGAGCTTGATCGGTCCACGCCCAGAACGTCTGTCATTTGTTCTTCCATTAGAACAGGCACTACCGTTATTTCAATATCGCTTAGCTATCAAGCCAGGTTTAACAGGCTGGGCACAAGTGAAGGCTCCTTATGCCAGTAGCCTCCCTGAGTCTGCCATTAAGCTGCAACATGATCTTTACTATATTAAGCATCAATCATTTACGCTGGATATATGTATATTGTTTAAAACAATTATCGAAATATTCTGGTGCTCTGGTCGTTAAGGTTTGTTTTTGCTTCTATTATTGGTAGGGAGGTGTATGGTGTCTTTTGAGCAGTTCTGGGCTATTCTGTGTAAGCGTTGGTCTTTACTACTTATCTGTACCTTTTTGGTATGTGCTGGTGCATTCGCGAGCAGTTTACTGATGACCCCGGTCTATCGATCCAGTGTGATTGTACAAGTGGTTGTGCATGCTGGTGTTGACCAGAGCGATATTAATGCACTATTAGCAAGTAACCAACTTGTACAAACAGAAGCACAATTAGCGACAAGCGATCCCATTTTGTTAGAAGTAACCAAGCATCATCCTGCATTGACGATGGCGCAACTGCGTATGATGGTTTCATCTGAAACCAGAATCAATACTCAGTTGTTTGTTTTGAATGTGCAGTCAACAAACGCAAAGGAGGCTGCTGATCTGGCTAATGAGATTGCTGGAGTGTTTATTCAGCAACAGGAGCAATCTCATCAAAAGGAAAACCAGAAACAAGAGCAAGAACTACAACAAAAGATATCAGGCATTAGTCACCAGATAGAAAAGATCAAGCTTCAGTTGATGCATGGGGTCCAGGCGACCGAAAAGGATAACCTGGAAAATCAATTGATAATGCTGCAGCAGCATAATAGCCAATGGCAGTCAGCATTATCACAGTTAGATGTTACTCAAACCCAGAGTAGTGATTTCTTATTGATTGTTCAGGCTGCTCAACCGGCTACGGAACCAATACAGCCAGATATCTGGTTGAATACAGGGGGAGGATTGGGTGTTGGCTGTTTATTGGGATGCCTGCTGATTATCATCGTGGATTATTTGGATCAGCGTGTGCGTAATATTAATGATATTCAACGTCTTGTTGATTGGCCTCTGCTTGCCATGATCTGGGATATAGCGGAACAAAAGCACCATCCCCAATCTTCCGATGTCAATGGAGAAGCATATCGTAGTTTACGAACGAGTGTTACTTTTGTTGCTAATACTTCTCAGTTGCGCACGTTTCTGGTTACAAGCGCCTTCCAGGATGAAGGAAAGAGCACAATTGCTGCAAACCTCGCCATATATATGGCAATGGCAGGAAAGAATACTTTGTTGATTGATGCGGATCTGCGTAGCCCGGTCTTGCACGAAAAATTTGGCCTGGAAGCCGATAAGCCAGGATTTAGTAATGCTCTTTTAGCATGTACCATGTTTGCAAATCGGGCATCTTTACCGCATGCACATCCTATAAACTTAGTCCCCCCTATCATTTCTCTTAATCCTTTCATACATACGGTAAACATTCCAAATTTGCGCGTCATGCCATCGGGGCCATTGCCTCCCAATCCATCTGAGTTACTGGCTTCTAAGGCAATGCAGCGTTTCCTGCAACTTTTGGATCATTATGGAGCGGAAATCATTGTTTTTGATTCCACGCCCCTTCTTGGCCTCTCAGAGGCTACGACTCTGGCTCATAAGATAGATGGAACCATTGTCGTAATCGATACGAAGCAGATTCATCAGGCTCAATTGCGTCAGGCTCATACTATTCTTACGCAAGCCAATGCACACGTAATCGGGTGCGTTTTGAATAAACAAAAAATTGGTCGTTCTGCTGCACATTCCTCTTACTATACTACTTATCATCATTCCAATGAGCAGACTTATACGCGTGACAATGAACAGAGCGAGGAGGTAAGTCATATTCCTCTATTAAATCAATCTTCAACTCTTGATGCGCAATCTGAAATGCAAACGCCGACAATTCCATTGCAATAGATCATTAGCGTAGAGCGTTATCTGTTGTTCTATAAGTGGAAGCTGCCAGAAATTGGTAAAGAACATAAGGAATAGTGAAATAAGGATGGTAGGTGGAATAGTGTTCAATAGATGGGGCAGAAACTTTTTGGTTACACAAATGAAGATCCATGTTAGATATTGCTGCAGGGAATGGCATATTGGACTATGGGGGATGATTTGTGGGACGTTTTTATTCGGTGGAATATTGACTTGGTTGGGCCTATATGCATTTATGGCTGCCGTTATGGCACTTGTATTCACAATTCTTGTCATTTTACGTTTAGATATTCTTACGGCAATGATCGTTGTTGTGATTCATCTGTATGCTGATTGGTATCTGGGATTGCATTTGATCGCTCCTCTCCTCGCAATTATGTTACTGATTGCCTATTATCTTACCCGTTCTACGCGCCATCCCTGGGTTCAATTGCGCTGTTTCTGGCTCTGGGGGCTCTTTTTAGGGTTCACCATTTATCCTGCAATTCGAGGAGGTCTTGTCATGACATACGATGCTGCCTCCTTTTATCCTAGCGATATTATGGGTGCACTACTTATGTATTGGATTGGATCGTTAATTGTGTATGATAAATGGCGCTTACGATTCTTCTTTTTCCTGTTTAGTTGCCTGGCTTCCTTACTGGCGTTGCATACGTTGTATCAAAACTTTACTGGGACTATCCTTTTTGCCTCGTCAAAAGTGGCTGTTTTTTTGTCGCAATCTGATGTTGCCTATTATCAGATGTCTGGCACCAATGTTCAACGTACTGGCTCGTTCTTTATCGATCCAAATTGGAATGGGGCCTTTTTAGCCATGGCTTTCTTTTTACCAACAGGTCTGTTTATCTCAGAAACCAACTGTTGGCGAAAACTCTGTGCTCTTCTAATGATGACGGTTATCTTATTGGCTTTGATGTGTACATATAGCACGGGAGCCTGGGTAGCTTTTCTCTTTGGGATAGGTGTTTTGTGTCTCTTTTCTGGCAAGATGTTGTATTGTATTGCACTCCCGATAGCTTCCTTCTGTGTTGCCGTATTGCTGGCAACGTTGTTCCCGTCCCAGATTGCATTGCAAATGCGACACATCAGTGCGAACAATGAGCTTTCACTACGCATTGCAACCTGGCAGACAGCATTGCGAGTGATACGAGCCCACCCCTGGGATGGAGTTGGACTAGGCCACCAGATATATCTGATTCAGTCCAATATTTATCGTGTGCCAGCGCAATTTGTCATGCTTTCGCATCCTCACGATTCTTATCTTGAATGGGCCGCAATGGCCGGAATACCTGTGGCTGGTATATTCATTTCCTTGCTGATTGCCACTCTGTGGCTGGCTTATCGCAACTGGCGTTGTTTCCGTGGTGCTTCAAGAACTTTAATTGGTTCTGGAATCGCGGCGATGGTTACATTGAGCATCAATAGCATCAGCATTAATGGTTGGACACATTTCGCTCTGGCTATGATGGCATGGCTAATTCTCGGGGCAATCTCATCGCCATTACTTTGTACAAAAGATGGTAGCACGGACACACAGGAAAGCGAGTAAGTGAAGCCATGACAACAACTCCACCACCGGCCCAGCCCGAAGAAAATAACGCACATACTCATCCATTGTTTACCCGCGCTGTGCGTATGCATCGACCTTCTTTATTAAAAGATCCAACGACTTTATTCTCTGAGAAGGTTAGCTCAGAACAAAGCTCAGTATATGCTTTGTTGAAACCGCCGTTTATAGCAGCACAGCATATGCAAGCTAGTGAGCCGATTGCATGTGCTTCATCCTTTCCAGACAGTGATGTATCTGTAATACCTTCTTTCGATGTCGAAGAGGTACCTGCTGATCAACAACTCACCTGGTTGATTCCGGCAGTTGCTACTCTGGAGCGCCTGAAAAAAATGCCTTCGATAATATCCGAAGATGGCAATCCAATGGCTTTACTTTCGAAGTTGATAAAAGATTCAGGGATATATGCTATTGCTTCCTGCTTATCGCCGCTATTATCCCTGTTTGTATCTCCGTTCTTAGCGCATCACCTTACGTATATGGATTACGGGATGCTTATATTATTGAATACAACCATTGCTTTATTAGCTGGCCTCTCACAATGTGGTCTGGGTAGTGCTTTTGTGCAAATATATCACCGGGTTGATACATCACGAGAGACGCAACGTCGAGTATTGACCACTGTTTGCTTGCTCATGTTTATGCTTTCATGTGCTTGTTTGTTGATAATCGCATGTGCAGCTTCGGAGATTGCGCGCTGGCTTTTGCACAATAGTGCTTATGCTTCAGTAGTTCGCATCGCGGCTTCTGTATTATTTATACAAAATTTTGTGGTGCCCACATTAGCACTTCTGAGGGCAGAACGTCGAGCCAATCTTTTTTGTCTACTATCTGTGCTAAATCTACTTGTGGCTGCTGGCTTGACCTATGTATTGGTTGGCATTTTGCAATGGGGAAGCAGTGGAGCTTTGCTTGCAGTGGGTGGTGGCTCCTTGTGTGTGGGAATCTGCCAATTGCCTATCATCTGGCGACGCGCTCGTTTCTGTTTAGATTGGAAAATAATAAAAGAGCTGTTTGTTTTCGGTTTATCGACAGTACCGGGTTTTTTAGCTGTCTGGATCTTGCAGCTTTCGGATCGCTATTTTTTGAGCTGGTTGGGTTTTTTATCACAGACCGCTGGCTATGGAGTGGCTTATACATTAGGAAATGTTCTTGGTCCATTAGTGATTATGCCTTTTTCTCTTGCCTGGTACTCGACCATGTATGGTATTGCCAGGCGGACAAATGCGTCGACGATCTTTTGTTTTGTTTTCCGTTGGTATTGTTTGGCATTACTCTTCTGCGCTTTTTTCGTAGCGTTGTTCGCAAATGATGTATTGACCTGGATGTTTCCTCCAGCTTACGCTTCTGCAGAGATGATCATTCCTTTTATAGCACTTGCGAATGTATTCTATGGTTTGTTTGAGCTTTTTATGGTTGGCGTTTTGTTACGAGAAAAAGTTCGTTTTACCATCTTGTTTTTACCGCTGGCGGCGGTTGTTCATATTGCCTTAAACTGTTTGCTTATTCCAAACTATGGCATAGTCGGGGCAGCGATTTCAACGCTTGTTGCCTATCTTCTGCTGGCGTGTGTGGCTTATTTTGTAAATCAGCGCATCTATCCCCTTCCGTTTGAAATTGGTTTGTTTGGATTGGCTTTATGTTTAGGTATAGTTTGGTATATCGGTGCCATGCTCTTACTGCGAGGTCAAAGTGTCGTGATGCATTGGATTATTTTAGGTGGGATTGGATGCCTCTATGGGGGAATCTTGTTTTTGTTGGGTCACATACCAGCAAAAAAGTAGCCAGGGAAAAATAGCGGAGGAGAAAATGGGAGGATGGATGATGATATTAAGTAAGATTGTGAAGCATATACGTTTGAATGCTTATGTGAATAAGCCCCAATTTCAGGTTTGCATGCATGTGCTTGGCCCGGCTCGTTATAACTATCGGGTTATGAATGATGCGTTTGCTTTGCACAAGGCTGGTTATAAAGTTACTATTTTAGATGTAGTAGGGAGCTGTGACGGTTGTACAAAGGAAGTTATTGAAGGGATTTCTTTTAAGCATGTTGTGGCTCCAGGTTGGTTTATACCATCGCAATTTAAGTTCTGCTTTGTCTTGAAACTGATTGTTATGATCATGCGTTGTACTTTTTCTTTGTTATTGACGCAGGCTGATATTTATCATGCCCACGTGGAGCATACGTTTCTCGCGTCTTATCTCGCGGCACGTATACGTCGAAAAACCTTAATCTTTGATACGCCTGAGCTCACAATGTTTGGTCCTAATATTCTACGCTGGCCTTTATTGCGACAAATGGCTATTTGGATTATTCGCCTCATGTCAAAGAATTGTACTGTGCATATTACAGGTTCGCCACTCTATAAACCAATACTGACTGACCTCTATGGCAATAAATGCGTCCAGGTTATACGGCATATCCCTCCCCATCGCGTGGTGGTTGAGAATACATTGTTCCAGCAAACATTGCTGCTTGCTCCAGAAACGCAAATCGCTTTATACCAGGGGAATTTGCAGGAGGATCGAGAATTAGACACCCTGGTATTGGCAGCCGTTTATCTAAATCCTGGCATCGCTATTGTCATGATGGGGGATGACTATGGAAATTGTAAAAGCCGCTTGCAGACACTTATTCAGCGTGAGCAGTTAGCTGATCGCGTCAAAATTATCCCTGCTGTGCCATATGCTCAGCTATTGGATTGGACTGCCTCGGCCACTATTGGTTTAACGGTTTTACCTCCCACATATTCTCTCAGTATTCGATTGTGTTTGCCCAACAAATTTTTTGAATATGTGATGGCTGGTTTGCCCATCCTGTCATCTCGTTTAGATGCTATCGCTGAAATGATCCAGCTTTATGATATTGGGCACGTGCTTGATGAATATACACCATATCAAATTGGGCAGGCCATTAATCTGATGCTGGCTGACCAGGATGAACTTCTGCGAATGCAAGCTAACACGCGAACAGCGCTTAAAAGTGGCCTGACCTGGGAAGAAGAAAGCCAGAAATTAGTCCAAATCTATCACAAAGTGTTTGATGCTCATCACCATTGGGATCTTACTGTTTGACCTGCTGGCAGGCGCATGCGCGCCTGTGCTCAAAAGAGTTTTAGTATGTGATGCAGAATGGGTGCTTCGCACCCATTCTGCATCACATACTAAAACTCTTTTGAGCACCATCGGTGCGAAAATTCCTATAAAGAGAACATGAAGAGCGTAGGAACCAAACACTCTCTCACCTTGACTTTGTACATTTTTAAGCTTTTGAGCTTGCGAAAAAGGTCGAGTGCGACGCATTTTTGAGTTCACATTTTCAAGATTGTACAAAGTCGAGCTCACTAAATCTTATGCTGGTTTATTGATCAGTTCTCTGTTGCTTGACAAAAGATTGCATTTGCGGTACTCTTCTTCATAAGAAACAATAAATCAATAAAGACCATGAACGAGCGGAGTAAAGAGATACGATTCGTCAGAGAGTGGAGGTCATCGGGTGCAAGCCTCCTTCGAGTACGTCTCTTGAATGTGGCTCGGAAGTCGGGTATCTGAAATGCATGGTAGCCTCGATTGTGATGAGGATTACAGGTCGTTAAGATCCTTCGGGTGTGTCCGTTAACGCACGATTGAGGATAGCTTGTATTGACCAGGTTGGGCGTGCCAGCTATCAAAACAAGGTGGTACCACGAGTAGCGTTGCCCTCGTCCTTGCGAGGAGGCAACGTTTTTTTTGTTAGTACACACTATAA
Source organism: Dictyobacter arantiisoli (assembly GCF_008326305.1). Lineage (GTDB taxonomy): Bacteria > Chloroflexota > Ktedonobacteria > Ktedonobacterales > Ktedonobacteraceae > Dictyobacter > Dictyobacter arantiisoli. Next base: position 36,384 of record NZ_BIXY01000069.1, read on the forward strand.
GGAGTACTACTATGTTGCCCAACCGTTATCAGTTTCGTGAGGTTGAACCTCGGCTAACGCGCCTGTGGGCGGATACTGATCTTTACACCTTCGATCCGCATGGATCTGGTCCACTCTACACAATTGATACCCCTCCTCTAACCGTTTCAGGTGAATTGCATATTGGACATTGTTATTCATATACTCAAACGGATGTTATCGCCCGCTTTCATCGTATGCGAGGTGAACGTGTTTTGTATCCAATGGGATTTGATGATAATGGATTGCCTACTGAACGTTTTGTTGAAAAAATACTCAAGCGTAAGGCAACTGAAATGGATCGTGCGGAGTTTCTCGCCGCATGTTTAACGCTGACTCAACAGACAGAAGATCGATTTGAGGCTCTCTGGCGACGTTTAAGTCTGAGTGTTGATTGGCATTATCGCTATTCGACCCTTTCTCCTATAGCACAGCAAACTTCTCAGTGGTCGTTTATTCAACTCTATCGGTCCGGTCGGGCGTATGCACAATTAGCTCCAACACTCTGGTGTCCTGATTGTCAGACTGCAATTGCTCAGGCCGAGTTGGATGATAAGATGTTACCCACACTGTTTACGACCTTTGCTTTCCAGCTACCTGATGGTCGATCCCTACCAATCGCTACCACACGTCCTGAACTACTACCTGCCTGTGTTGCCATTTTTGTTCATCCCAATGATCAGCGTTATGCTTCCCTGGTTGGTTCTTCTGCACATATTGCAAGCGCTGCTTTTTCTTCGCAAGAGTCAATTGAAGTTCCTATTCTAGCTGATGAATTGGTTGATCCCGCTAAGGGAAGTGGCGCTGTTATGTGTTGTACCTTTGGTGATGCGACCGATGTGCGCTGGTGGCGTATGCATCATCTGCCATTACATGCGGCAATTGGCCGCGATGGACATATGACTGCTCTGGCTGGTCCGTTGGCTGGTTTGACCTCCATTGCCGCGCGCAAGTTAATTCTTCAACGTTTGTCTGAACAAGGCTTGATTTTGCAACAGAAAACAATTGAACATACCGTTGGAATTCACGAGCGTTGCGGTACACCTATTGAGTATTTGCAAACTAGACAATGGTTTATTCGTGTATTAGATCAAAAAGAGCGTTTTTTGCAAGCTGGCCGTCAGATGCGTTGGAATCCTGCCTATATGCGTAGTCGTTACGAACATTGGGTTGAGAATTTGCAGTGGGATTGGTGTATCTCACGACAGCGTTTCCTGGGGGGTCCTTTTCCTGCCTGGACTTGCCGCGCCTGTGGTGAGTTGCTGCTGGCAGAGCTAGATGATCTGCCGGTTGATCCTCTTCTCGCCGCTCCCGGACGCGCTTGCGTGTGTGGATCGAAAGATTTTGAACCTGAAACGGATGTCATGGATACCTGGGCAACATCCTCTTGTACGCCCTTGATTATTGGGCATTGGGCAGATGATCCAGTCTGGTTTCAGCGGCACTATCCGCTTAGCCTGCGCCCTCAGGCTCATGATATCATTCGTACCTGGGCTTTCTATACTATTGTCAAAGGCATCTATCATACAGATTTGCCTCCCTGGCAAGAAGTGATGATATCTGGTCATGCGCTTTCAACAGAGAGAAGTAAAATCTCTAAATCGAAAGGAAACAGTTCTGTTGATTCCATGACTTTGATCGAACAAGAGTCAGCGGATGCTCTACGTTATTGGGCCACGTCGGTTAAGCCTGGGCATGATACTCCTTTCAATCCAGAGCTGTTAGCGTTGGGCCGCCGGCTGGTTACAAAGCTGTGGAACGCCAGCCGTTTTGCCGAGAGTCGTCTTCAAGAGTTAGATGCTATTGCACTAACGGCACCGCCGACGCTTTTGCATTTGACCGATCGCTGGTTGTTTATAATGCCCCTAGAAATTCAGACAGAAAAAAGTTGGCTCGTAAGATAAAATTGATTCATGGAAAAGCAAAAAAGAAAACAACACACGGCAGAATTTAAGGCAAAAGTAGTAAAGGAGATTTT
>NZ_BIXY01000070.1 GCF_008326305.1 Dictyobacter arantiisoli
TTGTTCATCAACAGTTTAGACCAGGAGGCCATTTTTGCCTAGTCCCTGCAATTCCTGGCTTTGCTTCATTTTATCGTTTGAAGGTTTTTACGGGTTATCCAAAAATCCGGGATGACTCATATTTACACTGATTTGAGTACCTGACATAGTATTGGAGGAGTATTTTATCATGCGCGTCTTTGTGATTGGATCAGGAGCGCGTGAGCATGCGCTGGTCTGGAAACTGGCCCAGAGCTCACGAGTTACCAAAATCTATGCCGCCCCGGGCAATCCAGGCATGTCTCCATACGCTGAACGTGTCCAGATCGGGGTGAATCAATTACACGAACTGGCCTCGTTCTCCGAGAAAAATCAGATTGATCTCACCATCGTGGGACCTGAAGCACCTTTGATTGATGGCATTGTCGATCTTTTTCAACAACGCAACCTGCCAATCTTTGGCGCCAATAAAGCCGGAGCCGCACTGGAGGGCAGTAAAGCCTTCGCGAAAGAGTTGATGACCAACGCCGCTATCCCAACGGCACAACATCGCACCTTTAGTGACTATAAGCTAGCAAGCACTTATCTGGCAGAACATGGTGCCCCGATTGTGGTGAAGGCCGATGGCAATGCCGCCGGTAAGGGTGCCATTGTCGCGCTGGATATGGAAACTGCGCAAGAAGCCTTGCAACAGATGATGGTGGATCGCATCTTCGGAGCTGCAGGGGATATCGTGGTGCTGGAAGATTATCTGGAAGGCGATGAGATCGGGGCGACCGCGATCTGCAATGGTACCAGCTTCCTGCCGTTCCTCCTCTCGCAGGATCATAAGCGGGCACTGGATAATGATAAAGGACTGAATACAGGCGGCATGGGTGTCTTTACCCCACTCCCATTCGCTGATGCAAGCGTCCAGGAACGCATCTATCAAGAGATTGTACAGGCCACACTCAATGCGCTGAAAAACGCTGGCGTTGCTTTCAAAGGTGTCCTCTACTCCAATGTCATGCTCACCGCACAGGGACCGATGGTGATCGAGCATAATACTCGCTTTGGAGATCCAGAGACGCAGGCTCAGATGCTACTGCTGAAACAGGATGTCCTGGATGTCCTCGACTTCGCCAATGGCAAAGAGCTTGATCCAGGGACCCTCTGGCATCCCGGTTCAGCCGTCAGTCTCACCCTGGCCTCGGGAGGCTATCCCGGACCATATCAGTCGGGCCTGCCGATATCTGGTGTGGATGAGGCGAATAAACTTGATCAGGTGCACGTCTTCCATGCTGGGACTGCGCTGAAGGATGATCAACTGGTGACAGCTGGTGGACGCGTACTCAGCGTCGTCGCACGTGGCGCAACGCTTCAGGAGGCAGTGGACCGCGTTTATGATGCCACCCGCTATATCTCCTTCCCGGGCATGCACTATCGCAAAGATATCGCACACCGGGGATTAGAAAGCAAATAAGCAGCCGCAGCAGGCAATCAGATAATCAATCAAACAGACATACAAGCACAAACAAGCTTAAAAACAGACAAGAGGATAATAAGGGATGAGTGGTACTGAGTCAGAGGTAAAGCAGAGTCAATATAATACAGCGGCAAAAAAGCCATTGCGCGTGGCCGTACTGATATCGGGGAGCGGTAGCAATTTGCAGGCCCTCATTGATGCCGTAGAAGGACAAGAACTACCAGGGGTAGAGATTGTGCTGGTCATCAGTAACAAAGCGGATGCCTATGGCCTCCAGCGGGCGCTTCAGCATAAGCTTCCTGCCGCCTATATTCCCTGGAAAAAGAGCCGTGCCGAGGCTGAAGCCAGGATAGCGGCCATGATACAACTCTTCCAGGCCGATCTGATCGTCCTGGCGGGCTTCATGCGTATCTTGAGTGCCGAATTCATCTCTCAATTTCCTCAACGCATCATCAACCTGCATCCCGCCCTGCTGCCAGACGATGGCGGAGACACCTATACTACCAGCGATGGCAGCACCGTACCGGCCCTGCGCGGCCTCAACGTCGTAGAACAGGCATTGGCTGCCGGTCATAAAGTCACCGGCAGCACCGTCCACTACGTAATCCCAGAAGTGGATGCCGGACCCGTCATCAGACGCGCCGAGATCCTCATCGAAGCCAGCGACACGGCCGACAGCCTCCACGAAAAGCTCAAAAAACAAGAGCACATCCTGATCGTAGAAGCCGTCCGCCAGCACAACGCATAACCATACCTTCCCTGCCATTTCAGCCCATACCGCGAAGGTGGAACGCCACGCCATCCGTAGTGCCACCCGTGAAGGGTGGCACTACGGATGGCGTGGCGTTCCACCTTCTCAGTTACATGAAGATAGGACTAATCGGTAACGTGGATGCCGACACGTTCGAGGAAGCGCCGACTGAGGTCGGCGCGGTATTTGATGGGCATGCGTGATGGAATGTAATGCGAATCAGAGCCGGTAGTACCGAGCAGATCATGCTGCTGTACATATTCAATATACCCCTGGACAGAAGCTGGATTGTGAGAGGGATGATAGACTTCAATCCCATCCAGCGGCATTTCTGCCCGTACCTGATCCAATAAAGCGGGCTCGTAGAAGGTGAATTCGCGGCCATGCCGACCGGGATGAGCAATCAGGCAGACGCCGCCGCTGCGATGGACCACATCTATCGTTTCAGCCATATCGGCCCGCACAGAATAGTAACCGGCCTGCGTAATAATCTCGATCCCCTCTTGCCGCCCCTTGATATAGCCGTGCTCACGTAAGAGCGTCACATTATCAATCGGGAAACGCAACTTGCCGCCATTCGCCGCCAGGATCTCTTCCTGCCGCGGAAAGCTATAGCCCTGCCGCAGCAATGTCTTATTGACCTCATGGGTATTCTCTAATTGGATACGGACCGTTTTCTTTGTCAGCTCAATCAGATCTTCATTCTCGGGATCAAAGCCATAGCAGAGCATATCGCCCATACGTCCCAGACCCACGGGACCATTCCAATTTGTACTCATCTCAACCCCGGCCAGCACAGGCAACTGCTGAGCCGCGCCAAGCTCTTGAATCTCAACGATTTTATCCACACGATCATGATCAGTAATTGCAACCAGATCAAAATGCTCTCCCGCCAGAAAATCGATCACCTGCTGAGCAGGCCAATGTCCATCACTATACGTAGTGTGCATATGCAAATCGATAGAAGAGTCGGGTCGTAACGTCAGATTTGTAGTCAGATGAGTCAATGTGCACTCCTTTGAGATAGAACAATCACCAGTATCAATACATATTGATAATCGTACCACAACAAAGCAGCGCATTATCAGCCATCATTGCGGTAGGCCCAGAGTGCATGTAAAATCAAAAAGACCAGGCAGATGCAATCATCCAAAATATTATATCTATAATTAATAAAATTGTACTCAATAGCAGACTAATATTGGACAGATTTTGTCTGGTGCTACCAATATCTTTTTTCATAAAAAATACTATCAAGCTTATCAAAAAAGATATTACTGGTAAAACAAAAAATAAAGGGAAAAGTATATTCCATGTTTCTTCGTGATTTTCGTTATTTTTCCTTTAATGACCACCCAGGCCAAAATCGATGGGGATGCCGAATATGTTCAGCAGGGCGACAATTAAGGGCGCAATCAGCAGAGCGGGCAGCATGTTGGCGACTTTGATGCGCTTGATGTCCAGGATGTTGAGCGCCAGCCCAATTAAGATGACGCCACCTACAGCGGCCAGTTCGATGACGCGTGGCTGCTGAGCCATACTGAGATGAGGATCAGAGACGAGGAGCGGCTTTACCAGTCCGGCCAGCAGCGAGATACCACCCTGTACAATCAGGATCGTTGCGCCCGCAAATAGGGTTCCAATCCCAAAACTGCTGGCAAAAATGATCGCAGAGAAACCGTCCAGCACAGCCTTGATCGCCAGCAAACGGAAATCGCCCGTCAGGCCATCGTTGATCGAGCCGAGGATGGTCAGGGGGCCGACACAGAACTGTAAACTGGCGATCACAAAGGCTGCCGTGAAATTTTGGGGATTATCGGCTCGGCTAAAACGCTTCTTTAACCAATCGCCGAGCCAGTTAATACCTTTATCGATGTTTATCAATTCTCCGATCACCGACCCGACCACCAGGGCCAGCAGCGGGATCAAGGTATTGCGGGTCGCAATCGCTGATGAGACGCCCATCACTACTGTGATCAATCCGATAGACGCAATGACAATCGCTTTGATACGTTCAGACAAACGCTCGCCAATCAACAGCCCGAAGACCCCACCCACCATCACAGTCGAGAAATTAATCAAAGTGCCAAACATGCAAAAAATCCTCTATCTTTATTGCAGAATGCCGATCCATCCGTAGGGGCCACCCTTCACGGGTGGAGGCCAACGATCCTCTCGCACCCGGTTCTCATCTCCCTGCAGGCGCGTCTTCGGGGTGAGATGGGCGCTTCTCTCCACCCGTGAAGGGTGGCACCTACAAAGGGTTTGTCTCCACCCATACAGGTTCTCGGTTTGCAATTAATCATAGCACATCAGACCAGTGGAGCTTCTCGGTATGCCTGAAAGGATGGTATCTAAAGGAAATAGTCCCTGGTTAGCTACTCCATATTCCGTGGTTTACAGCCATCTGTGATACAATAGCGACGATCTACCACAATCAGTCAAGAGAGTTTTTTTGCAACCAATAGCCACGCCACGGCGAGCTATTTCCGATATTCCACGCTATGGAGGGTGAAGATGCTGGAACAACATGGTCTATTAGCGGGCCTCAATCAGCCGCAACAAGAGGCAGTAACAACTACAGAGGGCCCGGTCCTGATTCTGGCCGGACCGGGGAGCGGTAAAACACGTGTCATCACCCATCGTATCGCTTATCTCGTACAGCATGAGCATATTTCGCCCTGGCGCATTATGGCCGTGACCTTCACCAATAAGGCGGCCCGCGAGATGCGCGACCGCATGGAAACGCTGGTCGGCATCAACGAGTCCAAAGAGATGATGGTTGGTACCTTCCATGCGATCTGCGCCCGTGTCCTCCGCTCCGAAGCGGACCATCTCGCCCCGATGGGTCTTTCGCGCTCCTTTGTGATTATGGATACCGATGATCAACAGACTCTGATCAAGCAAGCGATCAAAGAGCTGAATCTGGATGAGAAGCAGTATCGCCCCTATGCAATGCAATCCATGATCTCGCAGGCCAAGAATAACATGCAGAATCCTGATCAGATGGCGGAGCAGGCCAATAAGTATGTTGAAGAGGTGGCGGCCCGCATCTATAAGGTTTATCAGAAAACGATGCGCAAGAATAATAGCGTCGATTTCGATGATCTGATCATGCTTACCGAGCAGTTATGGCGGCGCGAACCCGAAGTCCTGAAACATTATCAGCGGCGCTGGCATTATCTGCATGTGGATGAGTTCCAGGATTGTAATTTGCCACAGTATAAGCTGATCCGCCTGCTGGGCTACGGAACGGATAGCGAACATGAGGGCAAGGGCAATGTCTGTGTGGTTGGTGATGATGATCAGATGATCTATACATGGCGCGGAGCCAGTGCGGAGAACGTCTTACGCTTTGAGCGCGACTTTCCTGAGACACGCATTATCTTGCTGGAACAAAATTATCGCTCGACCCAGAATATCCTGGATGCCGCACAGGGTGTGGTGAAACGCAACACACTGCGCAAAAACAAAAAACTCTGGACCGAACAGGGTATCGGCGAAAAGATCACTGTGCATGAAGCTTATAATGAAGAGCAAGAAGGACTCTATACAGCCCAGGAAATCTCACGCCTGCTGGCGCGAGGCGAGATCGAGCGACGCAGCGATGTCGCCGTTATGTATCGCACCAACGCCCAATCCCGCGCCCTTGAAGAGCAATTCCTGCGCATGAATATTCCCTATAAGGTGATCGGCAGCCGCAAGTTTTATGATCGCAAAGAAATTAAGGATATGCTCGCATATATGCGCCTGCTTGCTAATCCTAACGATGATTTGAGCTTACGGCGTGTCATCAATGTACCTAATCGCAAGATTGGGCCCAAGACGCTTGGCGAACTGCAACAGTGGGCCGATATGCGTAGCAGTTCGCTCTACGCAGCCCTGAACACTATCGAAGATCATCCAACGCTTGGGAAGGCCGCCAAAAGCGCACTGGCATCGTTCCATAAGCTGATTACCGATCTCAGTGGGGCCATCGATGAACTGCATCTGCCCGAACTATTGGATCGCATTGCCGAGCGCAGCGGTTATGGTCCCGAGTTACGCGCTGCCTCCGAAAATGAGGGACTGGATCGTTGGGGGAACGTGCTTGAATTGCGCCGCGTAGCCGAGGATTATGGAGAGATCGAGACGCGTACCGCCATGGAACTCTTCCTGGAGAATGTGGCCCTGGTGGGCGGAGCCGATACTGTACAATCAGGCGAAGATGGTACGCTGATGTCTGAGGAAAACACCGATGCCGTCACCCTGATTACCTTGCATGCAGCCAAAGGACTCGAATATCCCGTTGTGTTTATCGTCGGCATGGATGAAGGTTCATTGCCACATTCTCGCTCGGTCGACAAGCCTGAACAGGTCGAGGAAGAACGGCGCCTGGCCTATGTCGGTTTCACGCGTGCCATGAAGCGCCTCTATCTGGTCCGCGCCCGCCGCCGCTCCGTCTTCGGCGAAACGCGCTATACCGAACCATCGCGTTTCCTGGAGGATATAGATAAAAGGTTGATTGGTAAAAAAGGTGGTCAATCAACCCAGAATACCCAGAAGAGCTATGGAAGCAGCACAGGATATAACATGGGTCGCGGCAATAGTACATATGCGCGTCCACAGGAAAACTGGGAAGATGACTTCAATCAGGACCCCTATGGAGAGACAGGTGGTCGCGTATTCGGACGTGGTAGTGGAACCGCCAGAACATCCTCACCATCTCATGACTATACCAGCCTGCCATCCGCGCCCCGGAACCGTAACCTCCAACCAACCGCCAGTAGTTTTACGCGACCGGAACCAGGCAAACAGGCCCCCAGAGTGCAACGCTTTAAACCAGGCGAGCGCGTACGTCATAGCAGCTTTGGAGACGGTATCATTCTCAAAAGCGAAATGGAACAGGGAACCGAATTTGTGGAAGTCCAGTTCCCCGGCAAAACCGGCAAAAAACGCCTCAGCCTCGATTTCGCCCGCCTGGAAAAAATATAGACCACTCTCATGAGGTGCGGGGTTACTGGCCTACGATCTACAATCGGAGATTTGAAAGGATGGGGGTGATACGATGCAAGAGTCACAGGAGAAGCCTGAGCAAACTTCTATTTTGCATGGAAACCGTGATCTGGCAGTTTTATATGCTATCGCGGGATATCTGAATCGTCAGGTGGATGTCCATGAGGCGTTACAAGAAGTATTGGTGCATGTGACTGATCTGCTCGGCTTGCGTACTAGCTGGGTCTGGCTCTTCGACGCCAGAGGAGAACCAATCGTCGCCGCCTCTCAGCATCTCCCTCCTTATCTTGCCGACCATCCCGAACGTATGTGTGGTACCTGCGCCTGCCTGGATACGTTTATGGAAGGGAATATGGAAGGGGCCTCGAATATTAATGTGTTGCGTTGTAGCCGTCTCAAAAATGCTGAGCGCGATAGCGATCCCAGCGCACTTGGACTACGCTTCCATTCCAGCGTCCCGATCTATGCCGGTACGACATTGCTCGGCGTTATGAATGTGGCAAGCGAGGATTGGCGCGAACTACGCCTGGAAGAACTACAATTACTACATATTATTAGCGATCAGATTGGTCTCGCCTTGCAACGCGCCCGCCTCTCAGCCGAACATACGCAGGCAGCCACGCGATTAGCAACTACCGAAGAGCGTAACCGTCTGGCACGCGAAATCCACGATACCATGGCTCAGGGACTGGCCGCAGTAGCCCTGCAATTGGAAACAGCCGATGCCCTGCTCGTCACACGTCCTGAGCGGGCGCATGACGCCATTCAACGCGCCCTCAAACTGACCCGTCATAATCTTGAAGAGGCGCGCCGCTCTGTAATGGATCTACGCTCGGCCCCTTTACAGGATCGTACCTTGCCGGATGCGCTGGCGGTCCTGGCTACCGCTGATCCAGCTCATGAGATACACTATAATTACCAACCCCGACAGAGATTTCCAGCGCTACCAGCACGCATAGAAGCAGGACTCTATCGTATCGCACAGGAGGCACTCAGCAATGCCTACCAGCACGCTCAAGCCCGGCAGATCGAAATAAAACTAGAGGCTGAAGAGCAATGGATTAACTTAACCGTGCGGGACGATGGAATTGGCTTTAATGTTGAAGAGGCAACGCAGCAGAACGGCTCCGCCAGCGGCCACTTCGGGCTGACAGGTATGGGGGAACGCGTACACATCCTGGGAGGCAATATGTGCCTGCTCAGTGAGCCAGGAAACGGCACCTACATCCAAATATCGATACCCTATTAGGAAACGAAATAGCAGAAATAGATTTTATACACTATACTATGCACAAACAGCTCTATTCAAAACGCCAGAGAAAGGCACAACACCATGATCCGTATCGTGCTCGCAGATGATCATCCTATTGTACGGGAAGGACTCCATGCCCTGCTGGAGACACAGCCAGACTTCGAAGTAATCGCTGAATGTGCCACTGGCGAAGAGGCTTTGCGTACCGTGATCCAACGCCAACCAGACATCTTGTTACTCGATCTGGAGATGCCAGTCATTGATGGCGTCGAGACAACACGCCAGATCCAACAGCTCACTCAACATCCCCGCATTATCATCTTCACCGCCTTTGACGATGACGAACGCATTATACATGCCCTCCAGGCCGGGGCGGATGGCTATTTGCTGAAAGAAGCGCCACGTGAAGAAATATTCAAAGCACTGCGTATCACCATGGAAGGTGGCTCGATTCTCCAACCGATAGTCGCCACCAAACTCTTGCGTCATGTGGGACAACAGCGCAAAATTCCCACTCAGAGTACGCCCCCTCCTACCCCAATCGAAGAACTCACTGAGCGCGAGTTGGAAGTACTGCATCTACTGGCACAAGGCATGCCCAATAAAGAAATCGCCTCACACCTGATCATCAGCGAACGCACAGCCAAATTTCACGTCAGCTCAATCATGAGCAAACTGGGGGCCACCAACCGCACAGAAGCCGTCTCCCTCGCCGCCCAAAACGGCCTCATCAGGCTGCGTGCCTAAAAAAAACCTCGCTTATCACACCTTCCCTTATTTTTTCGCCTGGCATCTCATTTATACAATACAAAAGAAAAGAAACTACAACCAGGTTATAAGAAATATAGGCTAATTTTCGCCTGAATTCGAGAAGAGCGAAACAGCCTGATATACAATACCATATAGTAACCAGCAATTAGGAAAAGTAAATCTTCTTGCCCTTCGACAAGGGATTATTTGTATCTGCCATACAAATCATTCCATCCGTTGGAAGATAGGATAGGACAGTTGAACATGGGTATATCACGCTCAACAGCCTTTATCACAGTAGCGCTACTCATCGCCCTTATCGCACTATTCTCTATAGGTATTGTCAATAGTGTGGGAACGGCAGTAACTCATGGCCCGAATACCGAACATACCTCTGGCACTATCATGAGTATGAATACCGATGGCAGTTTTGTATTAAAAACAGCGACAGGCGCTCTGACGCATTTCCAATGTAATGAACGATGTGTGACTGCACAATCGCATATGCAACGGCATATCAATGAGCATGCTCACACTGATGTGTATTACATGCGCACTGCCGATGGCACAATGATTGCTGTAGACGTAGATTAAAGGAGAAGACGCGAGCCCATTCTTTGACGCATTTTAGCCACCTACTATGCAGATGGTGCTTAAAATGCTTAAGCGTTTTCATCATATGTCGTCAGGATGTGAGATTGTGATCAACGAGCCGAATAAACAACTAGTACCCCACCAATATAAGAGTAATTCATCTCTTGACCATGCAGATATCGTCATTATCGGCAATGGAATTGCAGGTCTCACCGCCGCTGTAGAAGCACGTCACATCTCCCCAGACAAGCGGATTGTAATTGTAACCAGTCAGATCCATCCGACTATCAATACGCCGGCCCTGAAACAGTTCGCGATTGGGAAGTTGACACGAGAGCAATTGCTGGCATACCCGGCTGGCACAGAACGCGCAGAGAGAATCCATGTAGTCCATTCGCATGTCACCGAGATTCACGCTCAGAGCAAATATATTACCCTGAGTGGCAATCGTGGGTTTGGCTATAATAGCCTGCTCATCGCCACGGGAAGCAATCCTCAGGGTCTACCGGAACAGACACCGGGGCGCAATTTCGATGGCGTACTGACACTGCATCGCTTGCAAGATTATCTGGATCTGCGCAGACGACTGGGAGAATTAGAAGAAGCAGTGGTGGTGGGCGGTGGCGTCCATGCGATTGAGACGGTCATGGGCCTCCTTTATTGGGGTATTCGCGTCCATTGGTTGATCCGCGGCAAAACATTTATGGGACGTATGCTGGATGAAGCAGCGTCTGAGATCGTACTGAACAATGTGCGCAAAGCGGGGGCGATCATTCACCTGCAAACCGAGATTGCTGGCATTGTTGGACGTGTAGGAGCCGTAGCAGGCGTCATCACCAACCATCAGGAAATGATCCCTTGCCAAATGGTACTCACCTGTACAGGAACACAGGCCGCGACCGCACTGGCAAAATCCTGTAGTGTTCCGATGCTGTTCAAAAATGGGATTATGGTTGACGACAAACTGCGCACCAGCGTACGCGATATCTATGCCGCCGGTGACGTGGCCGCCCTGAAAAATCCTCAAACTGGTAGCTATGAGCCGAGAGCGCAATGGTATGCCGCCGTTGCCCAGGGACGTATCGCTGGCTCCATGATGGTGGGAAATAAGGAGCTGGCGCAGCAGATTTTCGGCGTCCACTGGCATGCAACCCATCTGGGAGAACTATCGATGCTGACGGTAGGTGAACCACTCAGTAACAATCCACGTATCGAAAGCTATACCGATACCAGCCAGGGAGGCTATCGGCGGCTGGCAGTGTTCGATGATCGGCTCGTCGGCTATCTGGCACTTGGCGCGGCACAGCCTGACAGCCTGGCGATCAAACGCATCATCGATGAAGGCACACCTGTTCGCAGCGTGCTCAAGTCCTTACTCAAGGGTAATTTCGATGCTCGTTCCTATCTTTCACGCCAGCGCTCGCATAGCACCAGAAATCTGCTCACGCAACAGCTTCCCAATCTCATTAAACGTGAAGAGCGACCGGCAACGGCTGTTCAGCGTATGCCTACCACCGATGAAATGAACTCATACAGGATACCACGGCAAACTGATCCCCTGGCGCTACCACGGCCTACGACGCCCGTCCAACCGTCCACCCCGACCTTCCGGCAGACGGGACCACTAGGACAATACATACCAGAACAGCCCTCACGCATCGTGGATACCCCCATTCTACCGGACGATGACTTTAATCCATTTACTGGTAGCCTGCCAGAAGTCGAGCTGAATGTCACCGAAAGATCGGTGCGACGGAACAGCATCGAAAACTGGGGAAATAGTCCAGTTACCCCGACATATAATCCACCACTGCAAAATTATGCTCGGGATAACGTATTGGCAGCTTCGGATAAGAAGCAGTTGCACTACAAGTTATGGTCATATATCGATCCAGCACTAGATGCTCAAGATAACGTCGTGCCCAATATTCAAGAGGGGGACATATTCTAGATGTTGAGATTACTGAAACCAAATGCCATCATCCTGCATAAAACCAGGCCGCAGGTTGGTCAGGAAATCCAGGCCTGCATTGGCTGTAACGAATGTATCCTGGCCTGTCCGGCGGTGGCCGAGCCAATCACGATTGATATGCTGAACCGCGAAACGATCAGTGGACCAATATCTGAACCGGTAGCACGTTTCGCACGTGCCTGCTATCAGTGCGGCGCCTGCGTCTCTCCTTGCCCGGTTGGACTGCATCGTGATGCTATGATGCTATGGCTAAAAGTGAGACTCTTGAGCATGGTTGAGGAGGAATAAGTAGTGGAAGTTACGTTGTATCTGTACAGTGGAGATAAAAGTGCATGAAGAGAATGAATGATAAAAAAGGGTATCCCTGGTTCTTTCTGGATATGGGGCGTCCCCTGACCAGGACGTGGACGACCACGCTACTTATCTGTATGCTCGCCATCATCAGCTTTATCATCTACAACCGCGTAGGAACAGACCTCTCGCCCGACAGTCCCGCAGGCTATACCTATGCGATTGTAGGAACCATCTTCATGCTGCTGGCGACCTTTGGCTATACACGTATTCGACGCACCCGGCAACGCAAGATAGGCCAGTTAAATAACTCTCTGAACTGGCACATCTGCTTTGGTACGGCAGCTATCGTGATCCTCTTGATTCATTCCTTTGGAAACTTCAATCCACGCTCAGGCACCTATGCGCTCTATGGCATGATCGCCCTGGTGATCAGCGGCTTTATCGGACGTATCATCGACCGGCTGGTACCACGCCAGATCACCAAAGAGGTCCGCAAGGCTCTCACCGAGCAAGGTGACGACCGCATAGAGAATATCTCACGCAACGTGCAGGATATTGTTGCATACAATACGCAAAATTTACGTGCCTTCAAGACTGATGCTGCCCCTGGTCCAGCAGGATTACCACAGACCAGGCTGGTCGCCTCCAATCCCACCAGCCTGGGAGGCTCCACGCTCCCCAGTTCATGGGATATCGCCTATCTCACACTGGATGAGACACCCCAGGAAGTCAGCCGCAACAATCAACAATATCGTTTTGTCCCGGATCGCAAAAGCTCTCTGGCCAGACCCGGAGCACTGGTGCCGGGCTACAACCAGCAAATTGAAGAGCTTCAACTGGTGCAGCATGCCTTACAACGCGAACAATATTACCGGGCCTTGATCCGCTACTGGCGCATCTTCCATGTGCTACTGGTTCTCACCACGATTGGTCTCACCATCTGGCATCTCGTCTATGCCGGACAACTCTTGTTACCAGTACTTTTCCACCATTAATCCCAACAAAAAGAATACGCTCATAAGGAAGCCATCAGAGATTCACAGCCACCCAAAGGATACGCTTACTGCCGTTACGCCAACACCTGATGCCTTCCTTATCTTTTAATCTTTTACATCCCCATAACCAGCTCAAGACCATCACATCCCGAAGCCTTCTCGCGTCCCTCAACCCGGCAAATAGCGATACAATGAATCATGCACAACCGAAAAATGCACTTGCACGTATTACATACGTAGCGATTAGCAGGAGGAAAATTTTATGCTACAGCGTTCAACCCAACAACCTTATCCCCAGGAGCAACTATCCAGGCGCTTCGCACATCCAAAACGCAGGGATGTCATTTTCCATGGCGTAAAGACTGCCAGATTAGTCAAAGATCTGCTCTTCGATCCTCGGGTTCCTGTGATCAGGAAGCTGCTCTTCATGGGCTCTATCGCGGCCTTTGTCGTCGTCTTATTCTTTCCTGACCTCATCAACGAAGCCATCATGAGTACCGTGTTACCGGTTATCGGCACTATCCTGGGGGTTCCAATAGATGCGGGCTTTGATTGGTTGGCCTTCGTCCTGATTGGCGTGAGCTTATTGCGCTTCTTTCCAGCCAATATTGTCTCGGAGCATTATAGAAGAATTTTTGATAAAGATTTAATGTAGATCGTTTTTAGGAGAAGATTAGCCTTCATTCCATTTTCCCCGGCACCAGGGATGCAAACAAAAGTCACACATCTTTTATAAATGTGGCTTGAGAGGTTCTGGGGGCAGCTTTTGATACCTCAAGCATCCCCTCTTTATTTCTCCGTCTTTCCGGGTGCTAGTGGAAGAGGGAACTTGCGAGGACTGTCATGCCCCCGGCATGCCTGCCATCGCGCTCCGTCTGGGGCTGCCACCCCTGCACCCCGCTTTCACCCTAAAGGGTACGTATGCAAATAGATACAAATCGATACATGCCGCAATCGTCAGCGCGAACAGATCAGTTTATCGGTGCGGTCAACTTATCGGTGTTGCTGTTGTAAGGCCGGAAAGACTGATGTTTAACATCATTGATAAAGACTGAAACCTCATCCTGGTTGGTTGTGTGAACGTGTATGATCATATCCGGACTGTTATCGCCATTGAGATCCTTAAAACTCAATGTGATAGGCGCCCGATCAACATTGTCGCTGTTCACCAAATTAAAGACATAACTGACCGACTTACTGGCGTCGCCACCCTTAAATTCGATCACAACCGCTTGATGGTTATAATTTATCGCCGTAAAGCTACTGGGATGGGCGGCACTATCGCCATGACCTACAAGGGCATCGGTATGAGAGGTACGTGGATAGCCATATTTGTAATTGTTGTACTGATCTGTTCCCCAGACCAGCGCTGAACTTCCCAGCATCCACAACACTAACATGGCGACCATGCCCACGCCAGCAGGCAAGAGCCAGTGTACACGACGCGCCGCTTTGGGCGTTACTTCCTTGCTACGTGTATTGGGATTTGGATTGCGCACAGGTCGATTGGTGGTAGGGGTCGAGCGGGTAATGTTTTGTACAGGTCGAGTGGTATTATTGGGCGAATAGGATGCTGGCGGTGGCAGAGGGATATGAGGCTGCCGGCCAGTATGGCCCGTAGGACGCATTTGCAGCGGTATATCTCTGGTCACGCCCTGACGTGCAGGTACAGGGGAGCGTACCGGCTGAGAGCCCGTATATCGCTGTGATTGGGTATTATAACGGACACTTGTCGAACGTGAAGGGTTGATCATCCCTTCGTCAAAATTATACCCACCGGTAATTGGCGACATATCAACACGGCTATTTGATCGTGTATTTGAATATGAAGTACGGGGATTGTGACTGCCAGTGTCTGTTCTCATACGCCGTTTTGACGTCGGCTGTTCACCTTCGGCCGCCATGAGTAATCCTTTCTCTTGCTGTATGGCACTTGCCATCAATACAGGAAGATAGTACAGCTCTATAGGAAACTGTATCGAAAACTATCATACTACTTGACTGCATGTGGTGTCAAATATCCTCTTTCCTTATATAGGAAAATATTTCGATCTGCCTCCTATAAAGGATACGAACAACGCACTGTTTGAGAAACAAACTCTTTGTATAATTGATAGGTTGCAACTGGCTGGACGCTCATCTTTTTCCAGAACGTCATAATCCAATAGCAAGTCCTATTTCATGACACTATTCTTCTTACGAATAGAACTGCAACAAAGTGACAAAAGTATTTCTTTGTTGCCAGAGTATGATGAAAATAGAAATATCGCTAGTGATTTCATGCTACTGGAGAAACACATAATGGAGCAAGCAAATAGATCGATTGACGCCTCCTCATCAATATTGCCGACCGCACCCACCAATAGCACACTGCCTGAAGTCATGTATAGTCTGATGAGCCTGACCAGTCTCACTGATCTCTATGCGTCAGGAGTTGCCACTGGCGGGGAGCTGGATTATCAGGAGTTGCGCCAACATATTCTGACACACTTGCGGCAGGTTATTCAGGGCCGGGGTGCCTGCCTGCTTCTCTATCATGAAGCCCAACATCATTTCATTCCCGTGACCCAGCAAGGAGATAGATTTGCCTGGGGTCTGCTCGCCAATGGCCTGGATGGATGTGAAATCGCTCGCATCGCGCACCAGGGACCGGTAGCACCACTGGATATACGTCAGATCGAGCAACACACCGTCATACTGGTCACGCTCTATTGTCAGCAAACACTGCTGGGACTGGTAGCTCTGCTCTGCCAGGGGCATGAGCCTTTATTAGATGCACGGGGCCTCCTGCTCACCTATATGGGTCATGTCGCCAGCCAGATGCTCTACAATCATCATCAGCGTAGCAATGAACGCCACCAGTGGCTTGAGCAGGAGCGCAACCGCATCGCCCGCGACCTGCATGATAGCGTTGTACAACAGATCGCCTTCACCTTGTACAAATTAGAATTTATTCAACGGCTTCTGGAACAGGATCAAACTCAGGCCGCCACACTTGAAACCAGACGAGCTGCCACATCTCTTGACGAGAGCTTGCAGGAGCTCCGCATCAGCATCCAGGGTCTACGTCCTTCTCAACTCAGCCAGCAAAGCTTGAGTGATGCGCTCGCTGATCTCTTACGATTCTACCAGAACGCCAATCCTCAACTTATCATCCAACAAGACTTGCCGGCGCTCACGCAATTACCCACCCATCTGGAGACACCAATCTTCCGCTTACTCCAAGAAGCGCTGGCAAATATTCACAAACACGCGCATGCAACAGAAATAAGGTTACATTTGTATCTACAAAACAACCTGTTCGTTATAGAAATAAGAGACAATGGTATTGGAATTACACCGCAACAGTTACAGGATGTCGAAAAAGCACAATTTCATCCTGCGGCAACGGTCTCCCCCTCATCGCATATGGGACTCCAGACCATGCGCGAACGAGTCCTGGAGGCGGGTGGCAACTGGCAGATACAGAGCCAGACAGGGAAAGAAACCTGTATTAAAGCTAGCTTCCCTTTGTCCAGCGCCAACAATAACCTGACCGCCAGAGAAAAGGAGATTCTGCATTTAATAGTTGAAGGTTTTACCAACCGCGCCATTGCGCAAAAGCTAGCCATCAGTAATGACACAGTAAAAACACATATCCATCATGTTATACAAAAATTACACGTAAAGGATCGAGCTGAAGCTGCAGTAGCTGCGGTAGCACAAGGATGGATTTAGAAAGGTAGAGAAAAGCTATCTCATTATGCACACATTCTTGACGCTACCATTTGCATTCAGTAGAATGAAAACGCTCTCGAAAAACGGTGTCGTTTTGTAGTAAGCGACAATGTATGCACACATGCGATTAAAACAGAGGAGGCACCATTGCCAGGTGTTCAATTATTCAAAAAGCGAAGAATGGACTCATATACACTAGGAGCGGCGGCAATTATTCTTTTTGCGGTCGCCCTGCGCATTCTTCTCGTGGTCATGCACTGGCCGCCCACCAATAGCGATGAAGCAACAATGGCCGCCATGGCTCAGAATATCGCATATCATGGCGAACGCCCCATTATGTATTATGGGCAAGACTACATGGGAGTGCTGGAAGCATATCTGGGCGCGTTCTTTTACTTGCTAAGTGGAGGACCATCCATTACCGCCATCCGCATGGGCGTTATTTTACTGGTGGGATGTTTCTTCATAGCGCTTTATTTCTTCACAAACTTGATTTTCTCAAAGAAGTTAGCCCTGGTGACCCTGGCCTTATTGAGCATCGGCTCCATCCCTTATTTGACTCGCCAAACCATCGCCACCGGTGGTTCCACGGAAACCCTGCTTTTTGGCACACTCGCCTTCTTGCTGGCAGCCAGACTCTCAATCACCTATGATGTGCAGACACCATCTTCCCGGCAGATTATCTGGCGACGGCTGCTCGGTTATCTCTGTTTTGGAATCGTCGTCGGGCTGGGATTATGGAGCGATATGGTTTGTGCCCCCTTGCTCGGTATGGCAACGCTCTTGCTAATCTTCTTCTGCTGGCGCGACATACTACGTTGGGGCGGCTGGGTCATATTCCTGCTCGGAGGTTCGATTGGCCTGATACCAACCATTCTCTATTCGTTGCAACCGCATCCTGCCAATCCCAACGCCTCCAATCCACTTTACGTCCTGTTCGCGATGTTCCTGGCTAAACCAGGCACCCCTGACCAGACAGGATTATGGCATCATATTGTCGAGACGTTCCAGGTCAGTATTCCAACTGCCACCAGCTTCCCATTCTGTCCCGTGATTGAGTATCCCTTTCTGGGCGACAACACGCCACGTACACTGCAATGCGGCATCATGCAATCCAGCTGGAGTATTGGTTATGTAGCACTGATTATCATCACAGCCGTAATCGCCATCATCGCCCTGCGCCACTTCCGTCTGCAAGGGAAAGCACTCAACCATACCGAACGGCATCAATATCAGGTGCGCCAGGTTACACGGCTCACGATGGCACTGACCGCAGTCGGGATTATTGCAGCTTTTACCATTAGCTCAGGCCCCTTTGACCAGCCAGGCTATCATGCTCGCTATATTATCAGCCTGATCCCTCTCACACCTGCTATTATCGCGCCACTATGGGAAGCCGCCAGCCGGATACAATGGCAGGCCCTCTGGCCTCGTGTCAGAACCTACGCCAGTCGTGTCATCCTGGCAGCTATCGCAATTATTTTCTTAACAGGCACCTGCATCGCATTCAGCGAGATGCCACAGGCACAAGCAGCGGATAATCAACGTCTGGATGTAGCCAACCATTTGATCAAGCTAGGCGCAACGCCTCTCTACACAGACTACTGGACCTGTGCCAGCCTGGCATTTGTCAGTAAAGAAAAAGTTCTCTGTACCGTCACTGATGTCGAGATGGTCAAAGGTAAGCTCACATTAGGGATTAACCATAATCGTGTTGCCAGATACAACTATCCATTAAGCACCTACATGAATCTCAGGTTAAACGCTTCCTGGATGTGTGAGAAAGATCCTAAAACGACGGTCAAGCAGTATAACTGTCTACCTTTAGTTGAAAAATGGTTAAATAGTCCTCAATCAAAGGGACGCTTTACACGCTATGAGTTTGATGGCTATGTGCTCTATATGCTCAAGCCGCAGTTCCGTAAGCCAGTCCCAACGATCCCTTATCAATATCCGTAAAGGCTTACTCGGTGGCTTCTTCATCGGGTAGCAAGCCCTGTCGCAGAGCGAAAATGGCGACCTGTGTGCGATCACGCAGGTGCAATTTCTGGAAGATGATAGAGAGATAATTCTTGACGGTCTTTTCAGAATACGCCAGGCGCTCTGCGATTTCTTTATTGCTCATACCAGCCGCCAGATAGCGAATAATCTCGATCTCTTTCTCCGAAAGCTGAGCTGCATGCTGACCACTATGTGGACTGGTAGGATTAGTCTCTGGCTGTCGGCGCAGTTCGTTGACCAGTACGCCCGTCAGGGATGGCGAGATTGCCACGCCACCAGCATGTACGGTACGAATACCCTGAGCCACATCACGGGCCGTAGTATTCTTCAACAGATAGCCACGCGCCCCATTGCGCATCGCCTCCACAATATATTGATGCTGGCGATGCATCGTCAACATAATTACCGCAACACCGGGAAACTGCTGGACAATCTGACGGGTAATCGTAATGCCATCTACTACCGGCAAATGGATATCCATCAGGACCACATCGGGCTGTAACTGGCGGATCTGTTCTAAGGCCGTAAAGCCATCTACGGCCTCTCCCACCACCGTAATATCTTCTTCCAGCGTGAAAAGCTGACTTAATCCTTCACGAATCAAGGCATGGTCATCGACAAGCAACACGCGTACCTGTGCCGTCGGCTGGGCGGTTGGCATATGTCTGCCATCAGACACGCCAGTAGCCAGGCGTTGCCCCTCTTCAAGCGCTGATACTGGAGTAGGAAGAGCGAGTGACTCCGTAGCAACAGTTGTACGCAGGCGATGATCATCTGTATTGAGATAACGCATAAAAGGACTCCTTCCAACCAGTAATCAACAAAGTATTTTTATCGCATCTTAAAATACCGCCTGAGTGCGGCTCATGGATTGTGTATGCTTCCCTTATGTTCAGTATAGACCGTACACAAACAGAAACAAGGCTTTGTTTTTTAAAATATCTAACCAATCGAAAAGATCAGGAAGTTGCGGAATGGGCATGGAAGGTGCTCAATTGTCGGGAGTGCTGACGATCATGAAGTGGAAGCGTATTCACAAGTTGAGAGAACTTACGTACTCCCCAGGAGTTTGAGTGGAAGGGACGTTCCCAGGCGCTGGCCGGAAGCTGACTGAGATAGGCAAAGAGTTCATCGCGACACTGGACCATATCCCTTAGCGCTTCGTCTAGCGAGGGTGCCGGTTGCGCAGAATCTACCAGGACTGGCAGCAGATGCGCAAAGGTGTCGAAAAGAGGATTGTCATCCTCCTGTACCCGCCGCAATTGCTGAAGAATCTTGCGGTCAGCATCAATCAGATGCTGCACAACCATCAGAGGAGTGATGCCATCGTCGGTAAAAGGGCGCAGCAAATCTTCATGGTGAAAAACAGCCAGTTGACTCATAAAGTCAATCCGGGCTGCCACCATTTTACGCCGAACCCTGACGAAAGGAATCTCTAATGCCGCCATACAGCCTCCCCCAGGACGTGCTCACCGCCGCGCTACTCTTCCGGCTGATTTACCAGACGCCCATACAAGCCATCGAGTTCGTCTTGATTATTAAAATGTAGCACCAATGTTCCCTTCCCTTTAGCATTACACTTAAGGTCCACTTTTACCTGCAAGGCGTTGCGGAAATGCGCTTCCAGGCCCGCCAGTTCGGGTGAGCGCATAGGGGATGCAGAAAGCTGTTCAACCGCCGTGGAGACGCTCTCAGTGGCTTTCATACGCTCCGCTAATTCCTCGGCCTGACGCACCGTCAAACGTAAGGAGATAATCTGCTGCATCGCCTTGATCTGATCTTCCTCATTCTCGATACTCAACAGAGTACGCGCGTGCCCCTCGGTAAAGTTCTCAACTTGATTGATCAACATATCGCGCACCGCCACGGGTAATTGTAACAGGCGCAACGAATTGGTAATCGTCGTGCGATGCTTGCCAACCTGCTTTGCGACCACATCTTGCGTCAGACCAAACTCCTGGGTCAGAGCCTGATAGGCCAGCGCCTCTTCGATAGGATTCAGGTCCGCACGCTGGATATTCTCAATCAAGGCCATTTCCAGCATCTGCTGCGGAGTCACATCCTTGATAACTACCGGAACCTGTGTCAGACCGGCCAGCCGAGAAGCACGCCAGCGCCGCTCGCCCGCGATAATCTGATATAAAGGCACAACCGTGGATGATGTGCCGTTATCAGAAGTTGCAGACGTGGCGGAGGTATTGGTCGCTGAATGTGAGCCAAACCAATCAGGCGCGCTGGCGCTCGTCTCCGGCAGACTGTCCAGACGTGTTACCACGATGGGTTGAATCAGACCATGCTCTTTAATCGAATCGCTCAACTCGAGGAGCTGAGGATCATCCTCACGAAAAATACGCCGTGGCTGACGAGGATTAGGAATAATCGTCTCGATAGAAACCAGGGGCATTGAATCCGTTACCGGCTGTCTGGATTGTTGTTGGGCCGACATCACATCGGAAGCGCCAGAGATTAAGGCATCTAATCCCCGACCGCCGCGACCGCCGCCCAACCCACCTTTCTGTTTAACCACGGGCAATTACCTCCTCGGCAAGAGCGCGATACGCCAGACCACCTGGAGAACTGGGATCATAATCCAGGATTGACTGACCATAACTGGGTGCCTCACTTAAACGCACATTGCGATTAATAATCGTTTGGAATATCTCTTTCGGAAAGTGATTCTGCACTTCCCGCACGATATCTCCCGCCAGACGTGTACGCGAATCGAACATCGTCATCACCACGCCGACCACATAGAGGCTGGGATTTAACTTGGCCTTCACAATATTCACGGTATTCAGCAACTGGCTCAAGCCCTCCAGGGCCAGATATTCGCACTGAATAGGGATAATAATGCCATCGGATGCCACAAGAGCATTAATGGTCAAAAGACCCAGCGAGGGTGGGCAATCGATGATCACATAATCACAACGCTCGCGAATGGGAGCTAGAATTTGTTGTAGCCGATGCTCACGCGCAATCGCCCCCACCAGTTCGATCTCAGCTGCCGCCAGATCGACCGTACAGGGGGCCACAACCAGCTCACGCCGCGAGGTAGGCACAATTACATCAAAGATAGAAATTTCTTCATTTTCCTGAACAAGCAAATCATAAATGGTATGTGCGCGCTTGTTGTTCAGAACGCCAATCCCACTCGAAGCATTGGCCTGTGGGTCCATATCAACAAGCAGTACCCTGCGCCCGGCGGCAGCTAGATACGTAGCAAGGTTGATAGCTGTGGTGGTCTTGTAGGGTAGGAACCGTGCGCCTTGATCTATTGCTAGATTAGGTTTCATTGAACCCCCCTCCGAACCGGACGTACACCTTTCAATGTATCCGGCTCTCCAGCCATTCCTAGTTCTGTTGTTTTTGCCTTTACAGCTTTCTTTATGCTTTGTACATTTTGGCCCGCATGGATTGCGTTGTGGCAGGGTATGCAGACCACCAGGGTGTTCCTGTTCATACTGCACATTGTCAGCTTCCACATTGGAAGTCTGTCGCCTCGTCTAGCATGTTCTTGCTTGATGTCCTTGAGCTTTCGGATGTGATGAACTTCGTAGCTATCCCTATTGGGTAGTTCTTGTTCACATAACTCACACTTCTTCGCGTTGATTCGTTCAATTATCTGGTGCCTTGCCGGTAAGCCATTGAATAGAATACCGTTGGCTGCAACCCCCGATAGTGGCTTGTCCTTCTTCTTGATTGAATCATTGAAGTAGGTCATGGTTTTCATACCCTCTTTTGTTTGATATGTTAAACCAAAGATCCTTCTCGTTCCCGCTTGCTGTTTGAGTTTGACTTCCACACCATATTTACTGATGACTTTGGACATCGAACTTTTTTCTTTCCGGGCGACCGTTTTCAGTAAACTTTCGTAGTGGTAATACCTGTATCTTCCGATCTTTTTGCTCACGTCAGTTGCCAAACAATAATACTGATACAATCCTCTAATTTCTGAATTGTATTGTTGCAACGTGTCTAGAAGCGGTTGATTGATGCGTGCATTATGGTGGGTGGCTTTTCCTCTCACCATAAATGGCTTCAATTTTTCCGTGATTACATCAGATGGTACGAGTAACTGGATCGTTTCATTGGCTGCCCGTTTTTTGATTCCCAGGGTGTTCTTGGTAAGCTGCGCATCTTCCCTGGTTTTGGATATTTCATATCCAAGGAATCGTACTCGTCGGTCGCTAAGGTTGGTGATGACAGTTTTATCCATGTTGAGTTCGAGTTGTAACTCTTCTCCCAGGAAATCCCTCATCTTTTTTCTTATGTTTTCCGCCAAGTCCTTGCTTCCAATGATCATGACAACAAAATCGTCTGCATATCTCGTGTATTTTACTCTGATGTATTCTTTATCAAAGGGATCCCTCGTGTGCAAGGTCCTCATTGATTTGAGGAGATCTCGCGCTCTTTCTCGTTCGCCATTTTTTCTCGCCAGGAAACGCGCCATGTTTAGGTCCTGGTACGCTTGATTTTTTTTCCTCGTTTTTCCCCTGGTTTCTTGCTGGCAGAGGTTATTCATGAACATATCCAGTTCATTGAGGTAAATATTGGCGAGTATTGGGCTCACGATTCCCCCTTGGGGCGTTCCTGAGAGCGTTGGATGCTTCTGGCTAAATTCCAGATATCCTGCCTTCAAGAATTTTTCAATCAAGTTGACGAAGCGTCCATCACTAATTTTCTTTGAGAGGAGTTCGCGGAGCTTCATGTGTGATAGATTCTCAAAGAAACCTTTGATGTCCCCTTCGACCACCCAATTTGTGCCCTTACACGTTGTCTTGATTTGGGTTAGTGCTGTATGGCAACTCCTCTCAGGCCGAAACCCATGGGAATTGTCACTAAACACCGGTTCGTATATTGCTTCCAACATGAGTCGTAAGACTTCTTGTACCAGCTTATCTATGAATGAAGGGATACCCAGTGGTCGGAGGCTTCCATTCTTTTTTGGATTATGGACTCTTCGTACTGGTGTTGGGTAGTAGTTTTCGGTTTTCAACTTCTCGATGGTTTCATGCACTTTAGACATATTGAAACCATCGATGGTCTTTCCATCTACTCCCTGTGTCATGTTTCCTTCTTTTCCATAGATGTTGCTGTATGCCAACACATAGAAGTCCGGGTTGAACAGGTTTCTGTACAGTCTATCGAAAACGTACAAGCTGTTCTGGCTTGACTTTTGAGCTAGCATTGACAGTACTACTTCAGCGTTTTGCATTGCGCATACCTTTGTAAACTATCAATTGAATGACCTGCTTCCCTTCGCCATGTGGTAGGTGTTACCTACCTCGGACTACTACGGAAGCTCCGTAGTCATATCAGGTTTTCAGAGCCTACACTCATAGCCTTTATGGGGCATCCTGACTTAGACTATCTCCGTTTAGCTTTCACTTTGCACATATGAGTGGTTTAGGTTCCCGTTCGTTTCTTTAACGTATCTCCGATACGCTGAAGGGCTTGCTAGAGAGTACAGAAGTCGTAGGTAAATACCTCTGTAAGCTACCCTTGTATCCGCGATGAGTTTGCTTACGGATACCCCGGCGGGTTAAGGCGAAGAAACTGGGTTTAAAGCAATTCAGCTTTGACCATATCACTCTTGGTCTTGCACCACTATCTTTTTGCAAACTTCGAGATATGGCGCTTTACTAGCATGCTATGTTCCCTTGCGGTGTTTCCACCTCCGGTAAGCTAGTTAACCATACGGGTTCTCTCTACCCGTAGCTCTTCTCAGAGCAATGCAAAGTGCGCCTTACGGACGCACTCCCACGCCACCTTTCTGGTTGGTAATTGCAAATACTTTTGACACAGTTTGCTACCGTACCTTTCCTCTTCCATGTTAGAGACCATAAAGCTCCGCTTCAACGCCATTGTAACAAATGTAATAGTGAGAAGCAACTTGAGGTATCGTGATGGCGAGCAATTGTCTGGTTGAACACATCATTATTTTAGTTGCTACTTATGCTCTGTCAAACGTCATTAGAAAATAGGCATAATCACAATAACTATAACACAACAGAAAAAAATTCAGGGCGGTCACGATGCCAGGGAAAGAGGATGCTCCCATGATGTAGATGGACATAAAAAAGGAGTCCATCTACCCCACGCTATTACTCATTCAGATGCATAGAATGTATCTAACTCCCCTGGTCCTCACTATCCAGACGCATAAGTTTTCGCGCCCGAGGAGCTCAAAAAAGTTTATTCTGTATTGTACAAAAAGTTCTTTGAAAATATTTGTGCAATACAGAATAAACAGGGTGTAGCGCATCAGACCTGCCTACAAGGTTACGCGATCACCGCCGGCTGGCATGGTGAAGCGTAAGAAGGGGCTTCCGGCCAGGCGGGTACAGACAACCGCAATCGTGTAAAATACAAACAAAAACGCGGCGGTGCGCAATTCAATGAGAGCGTATCCGAGAAGGCTGATATGGCTGGCACCGGACGCAAACAGACGCAGCAGGACCGGCCCCTGCTGTACATCAAACATGGTTAGAGGTAAGCCGCAAAACAGACTGATCAAGATATCAAAGATCAGACAGAGCGCGGCCAGGCGCGGTCCTAACCACCAGAAACGCTTACTCATCTTCTCCCGCTTAGTGGATGTGACACGGCGTGTCGCCCACACGGGTGGTAGAATGTACTGGAATATGATAAAAAGCAGGGGTACCGCGACAAATGTCCAATCGGGAAACACAGCGGGGGTAATTAAAGCACCAAGGCGACCGAGAGCGTACACGATCAAGCCTTCGATAATGCCCCGCCGATAGCTTACTTTATTTGATAACATAAAGACAAACCTGTTTTCGTCTTCTGAAGACATGGTAGCAGGAAAAAAAGGAATAGGATGCACACAAATTAATGACAACCACAAGAGCCGCCACCACAGCCGCAACCACCATCTGAGGAATCGTCGAATGAGTAATCTTCGCTATTCCCACGGGGAGCAGCAAACACCGAGAGTAAACGGCGCACTTTCTCACTATGGCATTTCATACATACAATATCGTCAGCGTGTTTATGGTTTACAAGAAGCTCAAACTTGGATTTGCAGTCCGGGCAATAATACTCGTACAAGGGCATAAAAAGTACCTCCAATCTATAAGAAACGCTCTCTGTTAACTGATATTGTAGTGTCTGGCTTTGACTGCGTCAAGTTAGCTATAATGAGATCCAGGATTTTCCAATTCTCTTTTGCACCGCTTGCGGCGGCAAAAGAGAATTGGAGGAGGAGGAGTTGGGGACACCCCAAACCCCGGCAGGGGACTGCGGTCCCCTGCACCCCTTGCTTGCACCGTTTGAGGGAGATTTAGAAAGCCTTGCAGTAGGTATGTCCTTGCAATGAACATTGGCATAAGAATAGTAGTAGAAGGAAGAAGAAGAGATTATGGCTCTGACTATTGGAATTATTGGATTGCCCCAAAGTGGCAAAACGAGCCTGTTTAATGCGCTGACGAAGGCTGGCGCGCCGATTAGCGGCTATGCAGCCAGTACGGTGAAGGCAAATATTGGCATGGTACAGGTTCCCGATGCCCGTCTACAACCTCTGGCGGATATCTTTCAGCCCAAGAAAACGACACCAACAACGGTTGATTTTGTCGATGTCGCGGGTATGGGGCAGGCCGCCCAGGGCGGTAAGGATAAGAAAGAAGGCTTGAACGCGGAATTCCTGGGACATATCCGCAATGCAGATGCGCTGGCGGTGGTGCTGCGTAGCTTTGCCAATGATAATGTGACCCATGTCAATGATACGATCGATCCTTTCCGCGATCTGGAGAATTTAAATGCGGAACTGACGATTACGGATCTGGCGAGCGTTGAGCGTCGTCTGGAACGCTCGACGCGCTCGGCAAAATCTGGCGATAAGAAGTATCAACAAGAGATTGATATTCTGCGCCGCCTGCAATCCGCCCTTGAGGAGTTTAAGCTGATTAAGGATCTTGAACTGGGACAGCCCGAACAGGCGCTCTTGAAAGATCTTTTCCTGCTGACAATCAAGCCACGTATGTATGTCTTGAATGTCAGCGAAGGTGCCCTCGGCGAAGCCAATGAACTGCTGGAAAAGATTGCTGCCGGCGAGGCGGTGGATGAGGCAGGTCTGAGCAATGAGCTAAAGGGAATCGCGAAGGTTGCGCAACGCGCACGTAGCGAGGGTTCAGAGGTTGCCGCCGTCTCTGCCAGCCTGGAAGCTGAATTATCAGAACTACCCGAAGAGGATGCACAGGAATATCTGGAATCTCTGGGCTTGCCCAAACTGGGCGCGGATCGAGTTATTCAGGTTGGCTATCGCTTGCTCAATCTGATCACCTTCCTGACTGCAGGTGAAGACGAAGTGCGAGCCTGGACTGTCACCAAAGGAGCGAAAGCACCAGAGGCCGCAGGAAAAATCCATACCGATCTCGAACGTACCTTTATTCGCGCCGAGGTCATTCACTACAATGACTTTATCAAATATGGCTCTTTCGCCGCCGCCAAGGAGAAGGGTGTCTATCGTCTGGAAGGCAAAGAGTATGTCGTAGAGGATGGCGACATCATGCAGATCCGCGCTGGTGCGGGCAAATAATTCACTTAAAAGTGGAATAGCAAAGTGGGATAGCAAGGAGCCAATGTAGCTCTTTACTGTCCCGCTTTCGCTTATTGTACGAAGCGTCGTACGAAGGTATCGACTTGCTGAATATAGGTTACGGAATCGGTAGAATAGGCCGTGCCATGGCCAGCGGCGGGTATAACCAGTAACTCTTTATATTGTGGGCATTGGTTGTAGAGCCGATGCACCATTTCGGTGGGTACAAAGGTATCTTCCGCACCGTGAATAAAGAGGATGGGCCGCTGTGCATGCTCCACCTGCTTGAGCGCCGAGGCTTCACTAAAGAAGTATCCTGCTTTCAATTTACAGACCAGGCTGGTCAAATGGACAAAAGGGAAAGGTGGCAGATGATACATGCGTTTTACCTGGTAGGAGAGAATATCCTCCGCGGATGTATAGCCGCAATCGGCAACAACACATTTCACCTGCGGAGGCAGTTGCTCACCACTGGTCATCAGAACCGTTGCGCCACCCATCGAGATACCATGTAAAACGATCTGAGCATCCTCGCCGACACGCTGGATCAACAAAGCAATCCATTTTAGATAATCTTTACGCTCATGCCAGCCAAAGCCAATATAATTACCTTCACTGATCCCATGACCGCGCGCATCCGGCATCAAAATATTATAGCCAAACTTTTCATGATAAAAATGAGCCAGCGAACCCATATTCTCCTTAGCAGTTCCGGTATAGCCGTGGGCTAGAATGACGGTTTTGTTGGTAGGAGAAAGAGCCGGGAGATAATAGCCTTTGAGCAATAAACCATCATAGGATAGCAATTCAATGATCTCAAAAGACTGGGCATCAACCCAGGCAGGCTCAGCAACGGGAATCTCTGAATCCGTTGTAATTTGCGCCAGATCAGGATTATTCATCAGAAATGTTTTGGGTTGTCGAAAAACAGCTACACGATAAAAATAGAAGCTCACTGCCACTAATAGCAGCAGAATGAGTATAACGAGAATGGCAATGATAATGCCAATGATGGACATAGATATGAATCGCTCCTAATTAATGAAACTCGATACGTGCATTATCTATTGTATTCTAAACAGACAATACCTGGGATCGAAACAGTCCTATTAGCGTATCCCACGATTTCCGCGCGTGTGCCAAACTCCCAGTATCAGCGGGATCTTGCTGCTCACTTGCTGGCAGGCGCAGGCGCGCCTGCACCACACACTAAACATTGGTTTGAGCACCATTGGTGCGAAAAATCATGCACAGAGATCGTGGAGAGCATGGGAAACAAACACATTCTGTGAGTTCCAACGGTGAATTTACGCGCGTACTTAGTCCTCGTATTGCTTGATGAGTTTTTCTACCAGGCCACCAATCTCGTGCCAGAGATGATGCTGATAATCCAGCATACGCGATTGATTGAGATCAAATTCGCGGTTGGAGGCATCTTTTTTCGCGTTCTCAGCAAATTGCTGGGATAGGGCGTGGGTCTTATCTCCTCGCCCATGTAAGTAGATACCAAGATCATTAAGATCCTTAAGCAAGGCATCAAACTTTTCTTCTTTATTCGGATTGGGCATAGATAGTCTCCTCTATCATTTCGTGTTCCCTTTAAGGGGGACACACTTAGTAGTAAATCATAGAACAGTTTAGTGTTCATCAAGTTTGAGAGCATCGGCGAAACGATTAAAGAAATTAAACATACCAATTACGGTGGTGAGCTCCACTATTTCGCCATCGTCGAAGTGCGCCTGGAGTTCATCGTATAATTCTTCACTTACATCGCGCGCGCTCGTGGTCATAATTTCAGCGTAACGTAAGGCTACCAATTCTCGGTCGGTAAACAGCGCTCGATGTTGATCAATATTGAAGAGCGCATCGAGCAATGCTTCATCAAGTCCCATCTGCCTTGCCAAGGCAGTATGTGCATTCTCTCAGTAGAAGCAGAGGTTTACCTGCGAGACACGAATAGCCAGCAACTCTTTTAATTGTGACTCGACTGTTCCTGTACGCATGGCGGCCTCGACCAGTTGCATAGATGCTTCCATGATAGCAGGCCGATGTGCCATCGTCTGAAAGAGCGATGTCATGGTCGAACTGCCCGTCGTGGCGAATGTTGGTAGTGTAACCGAGTCATCGGGTTGGATGCGCGGCATAAATGATCTCCTCGCAGCATAAAAATACAGCAATGATTACGTGTCCCTATTGTATGAGAGGATAACTAACCATGCAAGTCAGAGAAACAGGATCTATAGATAAACTCTACTCAAGCCTACCAAAAAAATGAGGGAATTGACACACTTCAAGGCACATGTTTACAATAAGGCAGCATGTAAAGGAGAGCCAGGCATTGAAGAGAGCACACGATAGTCAAGAAGCAGAAGTTATCTCTACTACCCGCATAGGCATTATCGGGGGTGGACAATTGGGTTTGATGATCAGTGAGGCGGCCCGTAAGATGGGCTTTGCCTCTGTGACCGTCCTTGATCCAACGCCGCAGTGTCCAGCCGCCAGTGTGGCGGATCAAATTGTTGGCAGTTTGAAAGATCCGGTCGCCCTGCGTCAGCTGGCCGACCGTGCGGATATTTTGACCTACGAAATTGAGCATATTAATACAGAGGCGCTGACAGCCTTACAACAGGAGGGCGTGAAGATTTATCCCGCGCCCGATTTGCTGGCGATTATCCAGAATAAATTCGTCCAAAAGGAATTTCTGGCCCGGCACAATATTCCTGTTGCCCCATATATGTCTATCGAGACGCCAACCGATATCGAGCAGGCCATCCAGACCTGGGGCTATCCCCTGGTTCTGAAGGCGAAGAAGGATGCCTATGATGGACGCGGCAATGCGCGTATCAATGGGCCGGATGATATCGAGGTCGCGCTTGCCAGGCTGGGTGATCGTGAGTTGTATATCGAGAAGTGTATCGATCTGGACAAAGAGCTGGGCATTATGATTGCACGCAATGAGCGCGGCGAGAGCATGAGCTTTCCCGTCGTGGAGATGATCCACGAACGTGATATCTGTCTGAGCGTGCTGGCGCCAGCGCCCATTGCGACCTCCTTACAGCAAGAGGCAGAGCGCATCGCCCTCCACACTATCGATATCCTGCAAGGAATTGGCATCTTTGGCGTCGAGATGTTTTTGGATACAGACGGCAAAATCTGGCTGAACGAGATTGCGCCTCGCCCGCATAATTCAGGACACTATACCATCGAAGCCTGCCAGACCTCACAATTTGAAGAGCATCTGCGCGCCGTCACCAATCTTACACTAACGCCCACCACCATGCTCTATCCCGCATCTGTGATGGAAAATATTCTTGGCGAACGCAATGGGTCCGCCATAGTGCAATGGGCGCATGATTATGATCATGCGCATGTCTTCCCTCATATCTATGGCAAGCGTGAGACCAAGATTGATCGCAAGATGGGCCATATTACCGTGGTTGGTGACAATCTAAACAGCGTCTACAAGCAAGCAAAGGAGGCGAGGGCCGAGCTCTCGATTTAAGCGTACCATGTCAGACGAGCAACAAGCAGTACTCACAGCCGCCAGTCAGGAACATGGCGTACTGGTTTCCGCCGAAGGGATTGGTCCCGCCGGCAAGGGCACACCCAAAGTCCTGATCACCATGGGCAGCGATTCTGATTTACCGTTGATGATGAAGGCAGTGGATACCCTGCGCTATGAATTTAACGTTCCCTGCCTGGTCCAGATCAACTCGGTCCATCGGGACCTGCGTACAGTGGTACAGCATATCGACAATCTGCCAGAATCGATTCAGGTTGTCATCGCCTGTGCGGGCGGTGCGGCCCATCTGCCCGGCAATATCGCCGATCTGCGGGCGGATCTGCCAGTAATCGGTGTACCCCGTGATCTGGGGGCGCTCAAAGGTGTCGATGCCTTGCTCTCCATGGTCCAGATGCCCGAAGGCGCGCCCGTCGCCGTGATGGCAATTGGAGATGCAGGAGCCGTCAATGCCGCTATTCATGCCGCCAAAGAACTGGCAATTGGCGATCCCAGCATCAAAGAACGCCTGCGTACCTATGCCGAGAAGCGCAAGAATCGCGTTGCCAGCCAGAACAAGACCCTGGAAACAAAGCTTAGCACATTTACCAAAAAGGCATAAATCCTCAGCGTCTTCATCCTGAGCAGATCTCAGCCTGGACATATAATAAAAAGCCGCCGAACAGATGTTGTTCCGGTGGCTTTTTACTTAGAGCCATCGTTAGACGATTTCTACCGGTGCCGACACTTCACCACCCAATGTGTCGCGTGTATTCGATGTACGCTGCATGGTCGCAGCAGCATCTTTATCCCGAATGTTCAGCGCAAAGATGACAGCGAGCAGTGTGAGGACAGCAGCCGTTAAGAAGGCGATATGATAGGCCGTCAGATTCGGTTGCAGCTTCCCCGCGATCAGTTGCATGATACCAATAGAACTGAGCACAGTACTCAGGATGGCGACGCCCAACGCGGAACCAATCTGCTGCACAGTGCCATAGAGCGCTGAGGCATGTCCAGCCTCGCTGGCGGTAATATTGGCATAGGCAGCGGTTGAGGTGGATAGAAAGACCTGAGCCATGCTGGCACCGGTCAGGAACATCAAGGCGCGCATCAGCCAGAGACTGGTCGTACTCCCCATCAAGCACAATAACGTCATCATAATAGCAGCCATAATAATACCGCCAGCCATCAAACGGCGTGGACCGATCACGGGATAGATGCGCGATCCGATCTGAAAACCAACCACCACGCCAATCGCTTCCGGGAAGGTCGTCAGTCCTGATGTGATAGCGCTTACACCACGTCCCTCCTGCAAGAAGAGAGGAGCGGTATAGAGCAGTCCCAGGAAGCCCGCTCCACTGAGTACCGTCACCAGATTACAGTTGCGGAACTGCCGATTGCGCAACAGATGCAGATCAATCATCGGCTCCCTGGTACTCAATTCACAGAAGACAAACACGGCAATCAATACCCCACCAGCGATCAAACTACTCAGGATTGCTGGTGTGATCCAACCATAATTTGATCCTTCACTTAACGCATACATGAAGAGCGCCAGACCGATACCGGCGAACAGGAAGCCAGGGAAATCAAAGCCTCTTGAAGATCTTTCGTGCTGCTCGGATAAAAAGATAAGTCCGAAGAGAAGCGTGGCGATGCCAATGGGAAGATTGACATAAAAAACCCAGTGCCATGACAATTTGTCAACCAGAAGACCACCCAGCACAGGACCGGTCGCGGGAGCAATCACAGTGGGAATATTGAGGATACGCGAAAGCTGTACCCGTTCTGCTGGCGGAAATGTACGCATCAACATGGTATTGCCAACCGGTGTCAATGCGCCACCAGCGATACCCTGCAAGACGCGAAACGCAATCAACATACCCAGGCTATTTGCCAATCCACATAAAGCTGATGCCAGCGTAAAAAGGCACAATGCGCCCAAGAAGATCCGCCTGGTACCCAGGCGATCTCCCAGCCAACCCGAGACAGGAATAACCACCGCGAGACTTACCAGATAAGAAACGACAATCGTATCCACCGAGGTGCTGGAGATACCAAACTGATGTCCAATCGAAGGCAAGGCAACATTGACGATCGTACCATCCATGATTGACATAAACATCGCTGCTACAAAGACAATACTAATACTAACTTTAGGATTCATTTGCGGACGCTGCATGAAATACTCCGGGAGAAGAGATCAAGAGAAAACGAGTATTAAGAGAAAAATATAAAGAAATAGATCTCAAAATTGAGACCTATTTCCAATCATTGTAGTTTTTCTAGTTCAGAGCTGTCAACAGCTAAATATGCCAACTCGACACTTACCAATCTTCCTTTTCATAAGTCATTCCCATTTCAGAACAAGAATTCTATTCCCCTGAAGGGGTCCTAAAAATTTACTAATGGAGTCAAAATATGCTATTCTAGCTTAGCGATGCTGTTATGAATTTGCATGTAATATATTTAAGATATGGCATAAAAATTATGTCCTTTGATAAGGTAAAAGAGTCCAAAATTACAGGTTAAAGCGTGGTTTGACAAAATTATCCGCCACACCATAGTACCGATGATGCTCGCTTCTCAAAGATGCATAATAACTATAAGGGTGCACAGTATATGAATACAAATTCTCTTTCACTTGTTGAGACCTCTTCCCGGGAAGAAATTACTTCATCTCAAAGAATCTATCAGAAAAATTGGTTTTCATTCCTTCGTTCCCCTTTATGGCTTTGTCTCCTCCTGACTATAGTCGTACGTATATGGCTTGCCTGGCATACTCATGGAATGGCAGATGGTGATGAATATCTCGTTGGAATTCAGGCAGAACATATTTTGCAGGGTGAACATCCTATGTACTACTATGGGCAGCCGTATATGGGTAGTGTGGAAGCATATCTTGTCGCGCTTGTCTTCAAAGTTATGGGAACTTCCAGCTGGGCCTTACGCGCAACAACTACACTACTCTGCCTGGTGCTTGTCAGTTTGACATGGCGATTAGCAGGTGCACTGGCTGACGTGGCCAGATTGCCAGCATATGCACGACGCTGGTTTCAGACTGTTGCAGGTCTCTTTGCTGCATTGCCACCCTTGTATGACACAATCGTAGAAATGCGCACCTGGGGTGGGCATATTGAAATATATATACTTTCGCTCTGGCTGCTACTCTCCGCTGTTCGTCTTACGCAACGTTGGAAAAAAGGAGCATCCGGACTAGAGATGGGGTTGCGCTGGCTCATCATTGGTTTTATCATCGGTTTTGGTATATATATCTACCCAATAATTTCTTATGCTATCCTAACCGCTGTAGTATGGATCGCTGGCTATCTAATGATGAGCATCACACGCACATTTCACCATCTTCCCTTTTCCGATGAGCCAGCACTTCCAATTACCATACACATACGAAATCTCGCGCTCGTATTGGTCGCAATCCCCGGTGCCCTGCTGGGTTTCTCGCCTTCTCTGTACTACGGTATAAAACACAACTGGGTTAATATTGCCTATCTGACGGCACCAGGGAGTGATGGAGGGGGCGACGTTGCATTTCATACTGCCTATTCTACCTCTACTATATTACAGGGAAGGGCCAGCTATTATATGAACTGCATAAGCCCCCAGGTCATTGGCGGCTCAATGCATACAGAATCAGTGACACATGCCAGCCCTGTTACATTTGCAATTCTAATAACGCTTGGCATTGCATGTATCGCTATCGTCGGCCTTTTACTTCTCGCATCGCTAGTAATTAAGCAGCGGCTTTTATGGCAAATACAAAAAATGTCGGTGTTGCCTTGCATTTTCGCGCTCACAACCATTCTCATCTTTATTTTTAGTAACGCAGTGGGCTATAGCATTTTCAAACCTTGTATACATGATGGAGTAGGGCGCTACGCGGCACCAGTGGTACTTGTGCTGCCATTCTTCATGGCGGCGCTCATCACATTCACACGTATGTTAATAGAACAGAGAAGCATGCAACAGTCAACATCGAAAATGGCATCCCTAACATCAAATAGTAGTGCTTATATTTATACTGACAGAAAAAAATACTCACCTACCTTCAAGATAGCGCAGGGCGTACTGGCTGGCTTCGTGCTGTGCTATCTTTGTCTCCAGGGTTACTCATATCTCAAGAGTGATGCCAACTATACGTTCCAATCGTTCAATTGTCTCCTCGCGCCAGTCAATCCCACTCCAATGATCAATTACATGCAGCAAGAACATATTACACGCGTCTGGTCAACACCTTCCTTTGGAAATGCCATTACCTTCAAAACAGATGGAAAAATCATTGCGGTCAATCCCCGAACAGTTGCATTTGGAACAATAAATCGTATTCCAGAATACACAACAATCGTCGCGCATGCATCATTCGTTAGCCTTATTGATCAGGTTCCACATGGTGATCCGACTTCTCTTCTACTTACCTACTTGAATAAAGCCCATGTGAAATATCGTGTGGCTCGCTTTCAAACACAACCTGGAAACCAGGATATGCTGGTTGTAACGCCTTTAAGTCGCACACTTACACCAAAGGAGGCGACCCTGGAAAATTATTGTTAGAAAAC
This sequence comes from Dictyobacter arantiisoli, assembly GCF_008326305.1. Lineage (GTDB taxonomy): Bacteria > Chloroflexota > Ktedonobacteria > Ktedonobacterales > Ktedonobacteraceae > Dictyobacter > Dictyobacter arantiisoli. The sequence continues at coordinate 35,396 of NZ_BIXY01000070.1, forward strand.
AACTAAACTCCTCTGGCGCTCATATCTTTTCAGGTCAAATCCATCTTCGGCGGTGGAGAGAGAAGAAGGAAAGAGCGTCTCTTTAAACTTGCTGTGAAAGTGTGATAAAACGTACAGAAAGGGCCTGCACTTTTGTGTTATGCTATATAAATAGAAAGCAGCATAAATGCAAGGAGCAGGAGATAAAGAGAGAGTGGAGCAGCAAAAGCCACTAAAAAAGAGGACGTTTCCCGAGCAATTAAAATACCAGCGGGAATTGCGCGGCTGGTCACAGGCCAAGATGGCCGAGGAGATTGGGGCCACACCCAATCGTATCAGTTCATGGGAACGAGGCATTGCCCTCCCCGGTGCGTACCTTCGGGAACAGCTTTGTCTACGCCTGGATATGAATGCGCAAGAACTTGGATTGTTAGCCATGATTGAAGAGGATCTTTCTGCTGCATCAGAGAGCGTATCGTCTGTACAACAACAGATGTTGGCTCCTCCTATTGATATCCCTGATCCTTCCGAGGTATCACAGAAACAACTGTCAGATCGCGCCTCTGCATCTCATTCAGTTGGGGTGAAGCGGATAAGCCGATTGCGCGCAATTCTGACAGTTGTTATTGTTTTGCTGGTTAGTCTGCTGATTATAGTATGGTCTGGTCCGTTAAATGCCATCTTTAATCCCAATGCGACCAACCCATATCCTCCCCACAGTGGTCAACTCATTCTGAACGATACTTTACAAAATCAGAACAACACAGAAAACTGGCAAGAAGGAACCAATAGCCAGCAGGCGAGCTGCATTTTTGAAGCACAGGGATATGTGGCTTTTCAGCCACATGCAGGCTATTTTCATGCCTGCATTGCGCAAAAGACAGATTACACAAATTTCACCTATGAGGTAGCGATGACTATCGAGCAGGGCGAATTCGGAGGGATTATTTTTCGTTCTGAGAATAGCGTTGATAGTCATTACTATATCTTCCGCATCCACACGGATGGTTCGTACTGGCTGTATCGTTTTGTCGATAGCAATATTGAGCATGCGATACTGTTACAGCATAGCACAACGCAAGTATTCAATACAGGACTCGGAAAAGGCAATGTGATTGCAGTAAGTGCCCAAAGTAGCACGCTCACCTTCTATATCAACAGGCAGCAAGTCTGCGCGCTCCAGGATGCCGCCTATACACACGGACAAATCGGTGTGTTTGCGGGTTCACTCGAGCAGGCCCCCTCACAGGCCATTTTTAAAGACGCGAAGGTCTGGACCAGGTAAAAAATGAGGAAACGATGTGCAAACGATGTAGAAACAGTGTGGGAATAGAGCCTCCAACCTTTCATACTGCTAACGACGGATGTTATGGAACAGATGTCGAAAGCAAAGAAAGAAGGTTTTCACATGTCACGTTTTCTCTTACGAATCCAACCTATGATCATACTCCTCATTGCGCTCTGCGTGGGAAGCGCCTATGGTTTCTTATTCACCATGCCGGTCGCAGCAGCTACCTTCAACCATACCAGCGCGTATGGCACGCCGCAGCCACCACCATTACCCTGTCCGGCGGTAGCGAAACCAGTTATGCCTGTAATGCATACAACAGGAAAACAGCAAACCATTGTCTATCGTACAGCCAACAATGTTGATGGTACGCAAGCCTTCCGCATCTACAACACGGTAACAAAGCGTACCACCACGCTGCCACTACCCGCGAAACTAGCAATAAGCGGAGCAGAGGCCAGGTTATCACCTGACGGGCAATGGCTCCTGTTCCAAAGCAACCAGGATGGTCATACCTCCATCCAAATACTACGTTTGGATGGCAAAGATTTGCAGGCCATCTATTGTAGCAATGATCAGATTGATAACGTTTCGCTCTCACCAGATCAAACAGCGCTGGTCTTCAACCTGATACACAACAATCAGACGGGACGTGTAACAACAAAACTCATGTTGCTAAACATGCGCACTGGACTTGTCCAGACCGAGGCCGTCAATCCCACACCGGGTTATAGCTATGTACCCAGAGAATGGCTCAATAATCACAGTCTCTATATCACTGAAACCGCCATTGATGCCGTACCGGGCACTGCATTTCCCATACAATATCCAACCCCATTATATATTCTCAAGGATATCAAAAAAGATGTCAAAGCTCAGGCCAACAATTTACAACAGCTACTCAGCATGGCACAAATACAGACAAAAACCTCAGGCTGTTTCGATATTGATACCCTGGGCCATCTCACTATAACCAGCGCCTACTCTATCAACAATTATGCTCAATATGCTAAGATGGAGGGTCCCAGTACCCTGACGCTCCATATGCTCAATGGAAAAGAAAAAACCATTTATACAGATAATACCCGAGCTATTCTCAATGTTCGCTTTGTAACACCAACCACACTACTATTCACAACACAAAATATGATCTGGCCTTTGGTACAATCAATTGCAGTTGATCAAATAAAAGTCTTTACCATCAATATAGATGGCACACATCTTCATCAGATCGCTGCATTCGCACCCGGTAGTGCAACATTCCTACTATCCGCGGCTACAAACAGCTGGGATACCATCTCTCGCGATGGTTCCCAGTATGCAATCCCTGTCAACCGCTTTTCTAACGGAATCGAACAGTATATGTATGGTTCTGTGAAAACAGGCACACTCAAGGCATTTGCAACATGGAACATAAACAGCTCTGACTCCCTGTATGGGTTAGTCGGATGGACAACCATCTAATACGATCTTTAACGATTCACCCGTAGGAGCCACCCTTCACGGGCAATACCGCTTAAATAACGAGAAAAGGAAGTTTCTTTCTGGCATAATAAAAAAAACGTTACATAGATCCAGAAAGAAAATTCCTTATGCCTTTTAGAATAACGTATCTTCCTGATGATGA
>NZ_BIXY01000071.1 GCF_008326305.1 Dictyobacter arantiisoli
CACCAAACGTCGAGCGCTTCGCCGTCTTGAGCAATTAGGGTACCAGGTCCAATTACAGCAGGCAGCAGAGACGGCATGATCTCTGCTGCCTGCTTTTGTGGAGCGGCTATTTTCAGGAGAATACCTGGAATGATGGAGAAGTGTAGGTGCGGCCCGACGTCGCAACGGAGGTCCGCTTTCCCGTTTCTCTGGAACCGCCTGTGTTGTCAGTGAAGTAACAACATATTCCGGGGTAGGTATCGTTGGCTAATTGCTTCTCACTTTGAGCCGATCCTCGGGTATATCCCCTGTACTGTTTGTCCTATTGGGAAAAGGAGTGCAGTGCAGGGGTGTACTAAGCCACAAAGGTGTCTTCCTCTTCTTTAGTGTTTTCCCGGCTTTCCCGGATTTGCCTGTATTCCCGGCTTCATACTATGGATCACTTTGCACTTGCGTGCTATAGTAAAAAGGTGAATGTACCGAGTAGCGATGTAACATTGTCTAATTATTCTGGCTCTGATATGCATACAGTGCTATCGTCTGTTGTTTCCTATGTTTCCTGAAAATTTCCTGGCGAGGACAAACCAAGAGTTCTTTTCTACTGGAAAGAATAGAGAGAGGCTGGGAAGCGAGGTAATCATTGCACATGCAGGGAAATCAACAAGAACAGGATAATGCTGTGTTAGCGAACCTCTTCCAAGCTGTATTTGAAGAGATGTCGGATGGCGTATTCCTCTACAACCGGTCTGGCTACGTTGTGCATATCAATAAAGCTCTGCAAAAGATGCTGGCAGTGCAACCCGAAACACTTATCGGGCATCACTATTCGGAATGGCAAGAGCTTTTTGGGGTGCATGCCGAGCCGGGGAAGATACTCAGGACAGAGCAATTACCCGTCGCCAGTATTCTGCAATATACACCCTATGACCATATTCACCAGCGCGAAGCGTGGATTCGTGTGGGCTCCAATGGAGAATTATTGGCTGATGTTACCAGCTCGCCCCTCTTTGATGCGCAAAAGCACTTAATTGGATGCGCTTCTATCTTTCGTGATGTCACGAGTGAATGCCAGCAAGAGAACCGCACAATCCACGCATTCACTTCCCTGCTAAAGCTGGTAGAGGCGTTGGCGGTCATTCCCGATCAAGACAATGCCGCGGGCGAAAATGAAAATAAAGAAATCACACCGATTATAGCAGCCGGTCGCATGCTGGCTGAAGCTGTTTCAGAGGTTATTCCTTGCCGTTATATTGATGTATTTACCATTGAGCCGCCAGATGAACGCCAGCATATTATTGGTTTAAGTGGTCTTTCTGACAGTGAGGAGCAACAGTTACGTAAAGAAGCCGAAGGTGCTCAACTGGCTAATTACCTGGATACAGCTGCTATTGAGGATCTTTATGCCGACCATGTTGTTACCATTGATCTGAAAACGCGGCCTTATACACTACCACATTCGCATTTTGGGGCTCGTTATCGCCTGATTGCGCCAATGGTATTGCGGGAAGAACTAATCGGCTACTTTGTGATTGCCAAAACTGACGACGAATATGTGAATGTTGCCATGGCCTATCCTCAAGAAGAGATAGCATTGATTGTCGGAACGGCAAAATTGATTGCGCTGGTGATCGAGCGAGTCAATTTATTGCAAAAGTGGGCGGAAGTCCATGCCAGTGAACTGGCATTGCGCGAATCCAATCGGCGCTATGATCGTTTTGTAAATCTGGCCAGTCATGAATTGAGAACGCCACTCACGACCTTTAAGGGCAACGCGGAACTGGCACTGCGACGTCTCCATAAAATGAAGCGGCAATGTGAAGATCGAAATGAGGTGCTGGCAGGTTTAGAGCGCATTCAAGAGCCGCTCGAAAACGCGATTTTGCGGGCGAATACGCAGGTGCGTATGATTGGGGATCTGCTTGACGCGTCCCGTATTCAAAGAGACAAGTTAACGCTAACCATGGCCCCCTGTAATCTGCAAGATATTGTGCGTGCAGCGATTGATGATGCCCTCGTCTATATGCCTGAGCGAACCATCATATTGCATCCACCAGAAGAGAAAGAAACGCTTCTGATTGCCGATGCTGTTCGTTTAAGTCAGGTCGTCATCAATTATCTGAGCAATGCCATGAAATATTCAAGCAAGGCTTCACCCATTGAAGTGAACATCCTATCCACCGACACCTGCGCCGGGGTCTTGGTGCATGATGAAGGCCCAGGTTTTACGGCTGAGTATCGGGAAAAGATCTGGGAACGCTTCTATCAATTGCCGGATATTGTCTCACCGGATAATTCTTCCATGAATGGTTTAGGACTTGGCCTCTATCTCAATCGTGCGGTGATTGATTTGCATCATGGTCAGGTAGGGGTTAGCAGTAATTTAGGTTGTGGATCGACGTTCTGGTTTCTGGTTCCCCGTAAACGTGATTCTGAACTTGATGAACATTGCCAGACCTCTAAAGAAGTATGCTTTGATGATCCGATGAATATGTGATGCTCTGACAAGACAAAAAGAGAGAAATGACCAGGCAACAGCACGTTGCCTGGTCATTTTTGTTGATGCGCTGTCGCGCTAGTACTCTGTTCCTCTTCATTTGAAGGGTGCCGCCTGCGGCGGCGAGGAAAAGAAGAAAAAGGGGTATTTGGGGACACCCCAAACCCCGGCAAAGGGCTCGCCGCCCTTTGCAATCCCGCTTGAAAAGCCTTACGTTCGCACCTATGGGCTTGCAGCCCCTTGCATCCCCGCTTTTCAAATGAAGGGTAACGCAGTACTAGAGGCTGTGTGAAAAGCGCTCACTGATTATCTTCAGTTGGCTTCGCAGGCCAGGCGAAACTACTTCTCACACAGCCTCTAGATTATGCTTTATACCATTGGAAGGCGAGCACTACCACAAGCCATGTTGACGGCGTTTCCCTTTATAGGGAGCATTCTTCGGGGTGGTTTGACCAGCTGATGCGGGAGCAGTGGGCTGAACTGTTGGTGTCGCGGTACCTGTAGCTGGTGCTCCGGTACCTGCGACTGCTGTAGCCGTGGCTGTCACGGTGCCCGTAGCTGCAACTGGTGTACCCGTGCCTGCCCCTGCGCCAGTACCTGCGGCTGCCCCTGCAAGGGTGGCTGTGCCGGTAGTACCATTTGCAACGATGGGGGCACAAGCAACTACCGCATTGTTCTGTGCGGGATCGGTGACGGTGAAGAACCAATTCGCTGGAAGTTTCTGCCTTCCTTGCAAATTGTTGATAAGCGCATTGGCCATGTTCTGACTATTGGCATCAGTAGTTTCAGCCCGGGTGAAGAAGGGCTTGTTTTTGCAACTGCGCTTGACTACATTAAGATTAATCTGCTGGTTGGGATGATTTGGATAGGTGACAGTCGATGTAAGGGTTGCGTTACCAGCAGCAGGATTTAAGGTGATCGTCGCATTGCCGGTTGCGGCCTGCGCGGCACCACCTGTTGTCGTACCACCTGTGGCACCGCCCGCTGCGGCTCCCGGTAATTTAATCGTGGCGGCGGTTACCACACCATTGCCATTCATCTGAACCGTGACGGGATTGGGCTGATTGAGCAGATTTGGGCAATTCAGCAGGGTATAGGCTTGCATAAAGCGATTTGCCAGGAAGGTGAAGAGCGAGTTTGCGGCTGCTGGATCAGGCGATGTGCGATTGATAGTGATGGTCATATCGCCCTGGATATGTGGCAGGCCAACGTTAAGATAGTTCTGGCAGTAGGTTGTACCGTCGGTAGGCAGGATATTGCCAGGGTTTTGATCAACGCCTTTGCGATAGAGAATGGTTTTGTCCTGGCTCTGCGCATTGTTGACGAGCACCATCGGATCAGTCAGAGGAACCAGGGCAATGGGAGCTTGCTGCAATGCGTTTGCCTGAATCTCGTCCATTGCCAGCGAAAGGGTCATGGTACCAGCATTGGCCAGATCGGGCGCCTGCCAGGGCTGGCAACCTAGAGCTGGATCAATAAACCTGGTGACCAGGGCATTATCACTGGGATTTCCCAGGACGGTCGCGTTAGCCAGTTGTGCCTGATTGGCGGCGGTGAGCTGAGCGGTCTGACCATTGGCGTTCGCCAGATATTGTGTCTGGACATTATCGCTTTGATCCTGATCGACGACGCTGAAATCCCGTGTAGTGGGACAGGGCTTACCATCGTTTGCCATGCCCAGAGCCGGAATCTTGACCAGTCCATTGGCGATGCCCTGATTGACTGCGGCAAAGAAGTTGGGCGCATTACAGTAGGAGAACTGGCCGAAAATGGAACCATTTAAACCATTGGCGCATTGTGCCTGTGCCAGTACATTAGCATCCTGCTGAGCACCCTGTAAGGTCAGATTAGTGCCATTAAAACCAAACCAGAGACCGACCACGGCATTGGCAGGCAGGGTAGGAGCCGTTGGAACTACCGCAGGTTGTGTTCCCTGATCGATGACCAGCGGGTTGTAAACGCTGAATGCCCCGGTCGCGGGATCGTAAATAGTCGCCTGTACAAAGGCCCCCTGGGTAGGATTGGCTTCATTACAGGCCCCATTGGCAGCGGCGTCTGGCGCGAATAACTGATAGGGGGTCGCCAGTCCCTGGGCGGTCAATGCATTGGCCGGGACGACCAGCGTACAGTTTGGATTGATGACTGCCGTTGCTGCATGGGAATTGAGACGTGGCAGCACCACTATCACGCTCACGGCAATAATCGCCAGCAATACAGGGACGCTAATCCCAATCAGGAGCAGTGGTGAAGGACGCCGGTGTCGATTACGTCCATACATGGATGAACTTGGTGTTGAGGTATCTCGCGATTTAGTAAGCATTTCTTTCCTCAATCTCTTTCAATCAGAATACGAATGTTCAGTATCAGTAGCACGACCGTCCTTTGCAATCTTTTCACTCATGAATAAAAGTACTGACAGGTATTTTATCAATACTACTTTTCCTGTCACTTCAATCCCATAGAAGTGTGAGAGCAAAGCACGAACACCACACGACCAGATCAATGCGAAGGTGTTCGTCTTGCCCTTCATATACATTCACTTAGAATTTCAAATGAGCCATCACCGGAGTTGCAGGCATCACTGTTGGATTTGTCATGGTCACTGCATCCCAGTTGGTTGCAGCTGGATTGAACAGGAAGCTATTTCCATTCATAGGTGTGAGATATCCCGCATTCTTGAGGAAGGTTGGAGCATCGGCAACCGCCTTCAGCAGAAGAGGTGCAAACGCTTCATTATTGGCCGGGAACTGCGCTCCGATGACACGACCAATCACACGGTGTTCCGCCTCAATCGCGGCGATTTGTCCGGCCATCTGTGCCAGGTCAGCGCGTCCCCACTGGGCGAATTCTTTAACCGCCGCCAGATACGCTGCCACGAAGGCCGCCTCTAACTGTTGCTGTACTCTGAGGAAAAGTTCAATGTTTTCAAATGTTTGAATACCGAACGGGAAGCTAAATTTATTCGTCAGCGCCTTCGCTCCCTGTCGCTGCAGAAACTTGAGATGCATTTGTTCCTCGATGAGGGCCGCACGGATATCTAAGCGACTGGTAGCTCGTAATCCCAGGCGGTCCGCATGCAACCAGGCTTCAGTATAAAAGACTACGGCCAACGTTTCTGCTGTTGCTGCGATGTTCAGAATGTTACGAATCGCTTGATTCTTCCTGGCATCACCCTGATCATTGCTCGCAGCATGCGCTCCCTCGGTTTGATGTTGTGTGAGGAGAACACCAGCCCCAACGACACCACCAACTGCCGCCAGGCTAGAGACACCTACCACAGCTCCTTTGAGGGCGGAACGACGGGAAGAGTTGTACGTTGATTTTTTGAATGTTGGCTTCATTTGCTTAAAGTACCTTTCTTGCTAAATACTACTCAAGTCTTTTCAAACCACTATTGTCTATCGAACGCATCGTACTGTTCTGCTACGCACCATTTTACCGATGCAAGTACCTGCCTACCTGTTATCAGGTTGACTGTATGAGCAAGCATGCTTCACGAATGCATCTGCCTCTCAATTCCTTGCCAACTTGTTTCAAGGCGCTCCTCAGTGGATCTGTGAGAATAATAACACAAAAAAAACCTCTTTCAGCGTGAAGTGTATTTGATAATATAAAAGTACCAATGTGGCATTGAGGAACTTTAACCTTCAATACAAATAAATGATGAAATATTGCTATTGTGAAAGCTTTCTGTAAAAATAGCGTTCTTTAAACGTGGAGAAAACTTTAGCGATTTATCGTTCCTGGTGGGATCAATACATTTTTCGACTATCGTTGGAGTGTTGGTGGTCGTGTTTGGTGTGGTGGTGATGGGGTTACTAAAGATCACAATTTTTATTTTTGTGATCTTTATACTCGCGATTGTCGCCAGAATATATCTTTGTATGACGAGAAATGGATTGTTAGGTCTATTATTTGTGCAGAGATTATAACAGAAACTTTTGCCATAGAGCTTTCGTATTACCTGTGAGGATTAGCATTTACCTCAACTTAAACTGTTGTCCTTACAACATGTCGACAGCTGCATATTGGTGAAAAGCAAGCATTTTGAGCAAGTCATAGAGCATGAGCTGATGCTGCTCTGTGAGTGAGATGAACGAACGTATCCATTATTATTGTTGATGGCATGAAAGGCAATATGTCCCTTTATTCATCTCTTTCTGATCAATCACCTGTCGAGATGGAGTCGGAAGGAGATCGATTTTGGCTCGCCCCTTTCATCCTCAGAGGTATATATTATGTCAACACGAAGTGAAATTGTGGCAGGCGTTTTTGCCCAGGAGGAGCAGGCGGAACAGGCACTGAAGGCACTCGAGCAGGCAGGATTTATCGAGGAGCAACTTGGTGTGGCGGCACCGACTGAAAAGCATATTGATCTTTTAAGCGCGCTCCGCAACCTGGATGTTCCAACTGAACGTGCCAATTACTATGCCCAGGAATTTAGCAATGGTCGAACGGTTGTGTCAGTCAGGCCTGATGGTCGTACGCAGGAGGCGTTAGCTATATTGCGGCGCTATGGTGCTGAGGATTACGATCAAAGCAGGGCACCAACACAAACAGAGACTGCTACTTCTGAGATGGCTGAACAAAGTATGACAGCAGCGCGCGGAGATACCGCAGCTCCTGGTATGTCAGTAGACAATATCGCGGCATCTCAGAGAGGGATGTCCGCTTCTGATATTGATGAGCAAAGAGCTACAGCAGGCCAGGGTGGTGTTGGTATGACTGATCAAACACTAGCGCAGGGGCGAGATGCATTCCAGCAGCGGCGTTCACTCAAGTTGCGAGAGGAACAACTTGCAGTGGATAAAGAACGTGTGCAGACTGGTGAGGCCAAACTGCATAAGGAAGTGGTCACGGAACAGAAAACGATAGATGTTCCGGTCAGCCGCGAAGAGATGGTGATTGAACGCCGTTCCCTCTCTGGTGATCAAGTTGATGCAGCCCCCATCGGTGAAGGAGAGACGATACGCGTGCCCTTGAGTGAAGAGAAAGTCAATATCAATAAAGAAACGGTTGTCACAGGTGAGGTTGCTATCGGCAAACAATTTGTGCAGGATAAACAGCGTGTAACGGAGACGACGCGGCGTGAAGAGCCACTCGTTGAGCATGAAGGGGATGTCTCGGATCTGATCATTCATGATACAAATCCCGATGCTCCCAGCGCTCTACCACCGGCATAGTATCCAGCAGCGTGCTTTCGCATAGGCTTATTTTGCCTATCGCCTGATGGAATGGTAAATCTTTATCGTGATAGCGTCCTTACGTTGCCAGACCACTGCCGGCTGGTAGGATGCAGTTTATGAGCATGAGGTGTAAGTAGCGCATATTGCTCTTTATCTATTAATTCGTGAAGAATTGGAGAACACACATGGCTACAACTGGAACTGGAATAGGCGTCTTCGAGAATGCTGAAACGGCAGAGAATGCGCTTAATGCCCTTTATAAAGCTGGCTTTAATCACGAGCACATTTATATATCAAAACACCACACATCCGGCGGATTTTTGTCGGGCGTGAAAAAGGCCTTTACCGGAGAGGACAGCACATCAGAGCATACTGTGGCTGATGATCTCTCCGCAATGGGACTTCCAGATGACGAGGTTCAGTATTATGAGCAGGAGTATGAGGCCGGTCATCCTGTGATCGCGGTAAAAGAGAGTGGCCGTGAGCAGGAAGCCGCGAATATTCTGCAGGAAAACGGCGCTCATGCCTATAATGCAGGAGCAGGCAGAGGTCAAACAACCCGTTCTACTGGTACAACCCGCGCTGACATGGACCGCTCAACCACGGAGGCAGGGACAGGGACCGGACACACCACGCGTTCGTCCGATCCTATGCGTAGGGAGATGGATCGCCCTGAGAGCGGGATGGGTGCAGGTGGTGTAAAGCCTTCTATGGATCCAACGCGTACAGATATGGATCGTGGCATTGATCCTTCTCAGGCCAATATTGCTGGTAGAACTGGTATGAGTGAGGCGGCGCGCTCTGGCCGCGCTCGTGATATTGATGAAGAAGGTGCCCGCAATGTGCGGTTACGCGAGGAACAACTGCGAGTGGAAAAGGAGCGGGTACAAACGGGAGAAGTCGGGTTACACAAAGAGGTTGTGACGGAACAGCAATCTATTGATGTTCCGGTGTCACATGAAGAGGTCTATATTGAGCGCCATCCTGTGGGAGGAGGGAATGTTGATGACAGTGGTGTACCACTAGGACAGGATGAGACGATCAATATTCCTCTCAGCGGAGAGCAGGTCAGAGTGAGCAAGGAAACGAAAGCGACCGGCGAGGTTTCGATTGGTAAGCATGAGGTTGAAGGAACGCAGCAAGTCAGCGACGCTGTGAAGCATGAAGAGGCCCGCGTCGAGCAACAGGGCAACTCCCGTATCCGTGAAGGAAAAGATAGCGATACGTTTCCTCCCGATAAGAAAGGTGAAAAAAGAATTTAGCGCGATGATACAATAAAAATGCTGTAGGTGCTTCAATGCCTGCAGCATTTTTATTGTATCATCGCATTCAATTGGTTGTTTCACTTGCCGAAAGTGCCAGGATACAGGCTTGATCTGCCGAGAGAAGCCTGCCCTCGTCCCACCATTTTTCCCAACTCGCGGTGTCGGCCCGGGCTTTTACTTCAGCAAGTTTGCGATTGTAGAGTGGTCGATACGCGTCTGGAACCGAGGCATTCAGTTTTTCATAGAGTTCCTCGGCGGCACTGCATATGTGTGCCGCATAGGAAGGTTCGCATATCAATCCCAGCACGCAGCCGAAAATAGTCAGATCGGTAGCTAACATGTAGTGATTGCTCGTCTGTTGCGCGATACGTAATCCCTCTCGCAAATAGGTGATGCTCTCAGTCAGATCATCCTGGATCACGCAGCCAATCGCCAGATAGACCAGCGTGACATTGAGCAAGCCAGGTTCATTATATTCACGCAATAGGATGATCGCCTCATCCAGCCATACACGAGCCTGTTGAATATTGCCCTGAAGTGCGGCCAGTGCGCCTAATCTGCTCAGAGTGAAAGTATAGTTGCGCCAGTCTTCCTGTTCGCGTAGGAGTTGCAGACTCTCCTCCAGATACTGACTTGCCTGTGCATAGTCGCCATGCATATGCCAGGTATCCCCAATCTGAAAAAGTGCCCAGGTTCTCCCAATCTGATCCCCGGCTTCCTCATAGAGTTGCAAGGCTTCCTGGGCCAGGGCGCGAGACCGTTCCTGTTCCTCTTCCCAACGCGCAAGGCGCGCGGCCCCCATTAGCAAATTAGCGCGCCTTGCTGCTGGCGTCTCTGTCTTCATACGGAACACATTATCAATCCAGCGATGGGCTTCGTGAAAATGGTTACGCGCCTCCTGAAAGCGTCCCAGCGTACTGCTGATATGAAGGACTATCTCCGCCTCATTGTGTTCAATTGCCCAGGCCAGAGCTGTGCGCAGGTTGTCCTGCTCCTGGGTCACAAGTGCGACAGCTGTCGCTTGTTCGGGACCAAATAATGGGGGAGCAATGTCTTCAGCAAACGTCCGGTAATAAGCTGCATGCCAGCGCTGCATCACTTCTCTTTCCCCGTTTGCCTCCAGTTGTCCCTGCCCAAACTCACGGATCGTCTCCAAAAAGGAGAAGCGCGGTTCCAGGCTCTCGCCTTGTGGCATGCGTTTTACCAGACTCTGATCGATCAATGTCTCCATCTGTTCAAATATGTCATCCAGGGTCGCCAGGTGATTATCTGCCATGACAACCGCCAGCGCTGCCTCTACCGTCCAGCCACCAAGAAAGACGCTATAGCGACGGAAGAGTGTTTGATGGTGTGCATCGAGCAGTCCATAGCTCCAGTCCAGGGTCGCCTGTAAGGATTGGTGGCGTTGTAACGTATTACGTGTTGTGGTGCGCAGAAGAGGCAGACTCATCTGATTGTTCAGCCGCTGCAAGATTTTCGGCAAGGACATGACTTTGGTGCGTGCCGCAGCCAGTTCGATCGCCAGTGGAAGCCCATCCAGGCGAGTGCAAATCTGCGAGATAACTGCGATCGTGTCTTGCGTAAGCGGAAGGGTGGGATTGACAGCCTGAGCGCGTTCAATGAAGAGCTGAATGGCTGCAAACTGTACCACGTAGGCAAGATCGGACGATTGATCGGGCGCACAAACTGCGAGTGGTGGAACATCAAACTCGTATTCGCCATACAGATGTAATACGGTCCGACTTGTCACCATAATTTTGATCGTCCTTGTGCTACTCAGCATATTACTGACGAAGCTAGCTATCTCTGGAATCTGTTCCACGTTATCCAGTATCAGCAGCATTTGTTTGTTGCGCAGAAATTGTTTGAGCATATCTTCATGGGATAAGTTGCTCGGTCGATTGGGGCTGCTCTCAGCCATGTGTTCCATACGCTGGAGTGCCTGCACAATGGACGAAGGGATAAGCGCTACATTATAAATCGTTGCCAGTGGGACAAAAAAGACGCCATCGGCAAAATCGTGCCGGGCTGCATGGGCCACCTCCAACGCCAGGCGTGTCTTGCCCACGCCACCTGTGCCGCGTAACGTCATCAAACGGACGGACGCCTGGCGCAGACGCTCCACCAGTATCTGCACATGATATTCGCGTCCGATCAATGGAGTTGGTGGGGCTGGCAATGAAGTTGTGATCTGGAGGATATTCGGGGAAGGAGTCATGGGAGAGAAGGTGGTCGGAGGTGAGACCTCAAGCCGTTTTAAGGGCGCGCTTTGCCATTCCTGTTCAGAAAAACTATTGGGCTTCAAGCCCATCAATGTAAGAAGTTCATCTGCCTCGGCCCGCGTCGCAATAGCATCCCATGCTGCCAATGATTTGATAATCTGCTTTACCTCCGTATGGGTAGGAAAAGCCTGCCGCGCACCGTGGAGCTTGCGGCTTAATACTTGAGAATCGATACTTAAATCCTTCGCCAGTTCCCTCTGAAGCCGTCCTGCCCTACGACGAGCAGCAGTAACTTTCTCACGAAAGAGTGCGAGATTATCAGGAGAATGTGTCTGGTCTTTCTTCGTCATACCTACAATTCATCTTTATCAAATGTAATGGAATGCTTGTTTTTGGCAAGTAAATTCTTAGTTGCCTTTATTATATATCATAATTCCCTGTCTGTTAAGCGTTTGTGAAAATTTTTGGTTACTTTTGGGTCATTTTTAGATCATCTTTGAGATTGCGCGCTATTCAGGTGGCAAGCGTAGCACCAGTGAGCTCCAACGCTCTCTCTTGTCGCCTGGCAGGGCTCTCGGGGTACGGATGTGCCTACGGGTGAGGGGATGGTACGATGAAGAGGAAAGCGCACCTCGGTTGCGACCTCGGCACGCACCTACACTTCCCATTATGGTTCTCGTTATTCTTCTGAAAATAGAGGTTCCTCTGAAATTGGGAGCAATTTCATGGTTTGGTTTTCAGCTTTGTAGTAAGGCATCAGGGTACTGCTGAGTGTGGAAACCAGATCAATGGACATAGTAACAAGATTATATGGTGTATGGGTATCCGGGGTGTTTTGGATCAGAAAGCCATGCTGCTGATAAAACGACGAGGCATGATTGCTTGCGCTAACCCCTAAACTCAGCGCGCCATATCCTTGTTGATAGGCAGCCTGTTTCAATGCAGTAAGCAGTGATCCTCCGATGCCTCGTTGGCGATATGGGGCCTCGACTGCCATGGCTAAAACAGGTGTATGTTGGTCATAAAAGCCTGCTACAAAATCATCCATAGCGGGAAAAAGACGGCACCATATGGCCCCCAGACGTTTCTGTGTATTGGGATCGAAGGCGATCAGCGCGATATCTCCAGCGCGACCCCAGTCGTTTCTCCATGGCGCTATCTGGGGTAAGCGCTGAATGATCCTCTCATCTTCGGTTAAAATGCGCATATTGCGCATAGGAAACGCTGATATATAGCACATAGAAGTAAGATAAAGCTGATCCTTGCCCATGTATGTTGCGGATTGCACTCTCCATGCATCTATTTGAATGGTATGAGTATCTATCGTCTCTGGTAATATCAATCTATCAAGCATGTTATACATGCGCTATCCCTCTTCTATCATAAATAGTGTGTTTTAGATAAAACAGCTACTATGCTGTTTGTGAGCTATGCTAGAGGTGTATTTTTAAGCTTCCTTTCCACCTTTAACTACATTTTATATGGGAAATTATATCTTGCAGAAGTATTCATAGTGAAGCGCTTTGGTGATCTAATAGTGATCAAAAAGTGACTATTATTGCCTTTTTGTGGCATCCTCTTTTTTCTTCTCTTCAAAGGTAATGAGACTGTGTTCTTATGTCTATATTTGTGGCAGCAGGAGAGCAGCAATTTTTTATTTTCGGTGTCTTGCTTTTTTTTCATTCGGAAGAAAACGATTTATTGCTGAGTCTAAACATAACTTTTTCTAGATAAAACTACCAAAGAGTTTTATATTAGAAGTTTTTTCTCGACAGATAATCAAATCAGTGATATAAATGAACCAGTTGAAGCTATTTCGACACCTATGGCTTTATAAGTTATTTGTTTTGGATGGTTTGATTATTAGACCATCTATATTTATAGGGTGAGGATCATATGCACGACTCAACCATTTCTTCTGATCAGAAAGAACACAGAGAGGATCAATTAGTCACGGAAGATGTAGCCTTAAATAAATTTTTGCGATGGTGGTATAACTTTACCGCTATTTCACCGCATGCAACAAATACTTTTGAACGAGAGCAACTCAGGAAATCACGTTTCCTTAGCGCCATCGTTCTTTCGCTTCTGCTTGTTTTTCTTCTCTTTATTCCCGGCTGTCTTGCTCTGCCAAACAAGTTTGTGACTGTCGTTGACTTTGGTATGATGCCAATTTGTATTATTTCGTTATTTTTAAATCGCGCCAAAAAAACAATGCTGGCAGGCTTACTCCTGGTGATTGCCTTTGAGGCCGCGCTTGTGATGGTTGTTTTAACGACCCAACCGCTTGACGAGCCAAGTATTCAACAATATGAATTGTTCGTTTTTGGTGAACTACTTGCGGTTTCTCTCTTAAACGCTGGCAGTGTTTTTCCGGTTGCTATTTTTAACTCTCTCTTTATTGTCCTGAGCCTGCTCTATCAGCCTCAGACAGCGATCCTGGCGCATGATCTCCAATCTCAATTTTGGCCGCTGCTTCTCCGACCTATTGGAGTTCAATTTCTTGTCGCAGGTGTTTCCTATCTCTGGGTCTCGAACGCGATGAGATATATGTCGCTGTCCTTTAGTGCTCAGGAAGAGGCACTCAAACAAAAGGAACTGGCTGAAAAAGATCGGCAAGTGTTACAGCAAGATATTGCGCGGCTCACTCAAACATATGCGGATGCAGCGAATAAGAAAGTTGTGATTACCGTACCGCTGCATGCCTATCGACAAGATTTCTGGTCTATTATCGAAACATACAATGCACTACAATTGCGTTTGAAACATTCCCAGAAGAACGACCAGGAACTTCAAAAGGTTCAACTTGAATTGGATACGCTTAAGAACGCAATTGTACAGTACAGCTATGGTTTGAATCAAAGAAAAATTTCTCCCTGGCAGCCAGTACAAACAAAAACAGCCTTAGATCCATTGCTTGCTGCCTTCCGAGACCACCAACGGTCATAAATACCTGATCTACATTGTACAAGGTTAGCTTAATATATAGCTAACCTTGCTTGCTTGCTTGCTATATATTCCTTATTTTGAAAGGGCTCATCTATGATATCTGCAATTCACTTTCTTTTACAGACCCTGGAAGAAGAAGGGGTCACCCATATTTTTGGCGTTCCAGGTGGCCCTCTGGTTCCTTTTTACGAGGCGCTGAGTGAACGGCAAAACATTCTTCCTGTTTTAGCAAAACATGAAGAGGGAGCCGCTTTTATGGCTGATGGTTATGCGCGCGTTCATCGTGGACTTGGCGTCTGTTGCGCCACAACAGGTCCAGGTGCTATGAATGCACTCACAGGAGTTGCCAGTGCCTACGGCGATTCTATCCCCTTGCTCTTTCTGGGCGCGCAAGTATCGACCGCCGTTTTTGGCAAAAATGCATTGCAAGATAGTAGTGGCGGCCATTGGAACATCAACATTGTTGAGATGTATCGAACGGCCACCAAACTCTCCGTCATGCTTCAGAATCCTCAACAAATGCCTCATCTGCTTCACCGTGCCATTCGTACTGCCCTTACCGGGCGACCAGGTGCGGTCCATCTGAGCCTCCCCGTAGATCTTGTGAAGCAATCCATTGTAGTTGATGAGAGCTCTACAAGTAGTTTTTACTCTCATGCTGTAACTGCCGGAGATCCAGCCTCCATCGCGCAAGTTGCCAGCATCCTGCAAGACGCAAAGCATCCAGTCTTTTTCGTGGGCCATGGAGCCAATCTGGCAGGTGCCTGGGCTCCTTTATACAGGATTGCCGAGGCGTTGCATATCCCGGTTGCAACGACCTTAAAAGGAAAAGGAGTGTTTCCCGAAGAGCACGAACTCTCTCTTGGTGTTTTTGGCATCGGTGGAAATGCGCTTTCAGACGCCTATATGCTTGCCGATGAAATTGATGTATTGATTATTATTGGCAGTGGTATGGGAGAATTGCAGACGCATGGATGGCATCCCAATCTTGCTCATAAGCGCGCTATTGTGCAGATTGACATCGATCCATTAGAAATCGGGAAAAATTATCCGGTGCAAGCCAGCATCGTTGGGGATGCCAATGCCATTTTGACCGCCCTGGCGGATGTGTTGTGTAACTCCAATCCTTATCCTCATCCTCAAGCCAAGTCCTATCCCCTGCTGGACTCTCTTCGTGCGCAGGAGGAGCGTTTCTATCAAGCCGAGACGTTGCAAGGGGATGCACCCATCCTCAAACCACAAACGGTTGTGGCGGCCATGAGTGAAATTTTGCCAGCGGAAACACTACTATTTGTTGATAACGGCAATAGCTTGAGTTGGGCGGGCCAATACTATGTTGCACGCCAACCTGGTACAATATTTTGTTCAATGAATGTTGCCTCGATGGGCTATGCGATTGCAGCCGCTATTGGTGGCAAAATGGCCGCGCCGGAACGACCAGTCGTGGCGCTGATCGGCGATGGTGCCTTTGGGATGAATGGTATGGAGCTACACACGGCTGTAGAGTATCAGGTACCTGTGATCTGGGTGGTTTTGAATAATGGTGGGCATGGTATGGTTTATAACGGCGAGACGCTTATGAATGGAAAATCTACCAGCACGACTGTATTTCGCACCCCACTCGATATTCAGAGCATTGCTCAGGGATTGGGTGTCAAAGCATTGAAAGCAACGAATTTATCTGAATTTGTCTCTACTCTGCAAGAAGCTCTCAGAATGCAAGAGCCTTGCTTGATTGATGCCACAGTTGATCTTGAAGAAGTTCCACGTGCATTGAGGCGGCGTGCTGCT
Organism: Dictyobacter arantiisoli; assembly: GCF_008326305.1. GTDB lineage: Bacteria > Chloroflexota > Ktedonobacteria > Ktedonobacterales > Ktedonobacteraceae > Dictyobacter > Dictyobacter arantiisoli. The sequence continues at coordinate 15,887 of NZ_BIXY01000071.1, forward strand.
ACGCTTAATTCCTTTATTGGAAAAAAGACAGAACCACACCAGGAAGCGTCTATCCGCTAGCAAGGATAGCTGTTTCTGAATATGGAAAACAGCATCGCTAGAAGTGAGAGGAAAGCCAGCGAAAAGACTCTTTGCGCTGGCTTTCCTCTTGTACTGTCTCTCTACACAAGGAAAGGTTCCTACTATGAAAAAGAATATTGGAATTCTGGGGTGTGGCTACAGCGTTCCAGTGCATATTCGTTTTAATGATGATCCCCTCTTTCAGCAGATAGCACAAGAGGTTAATTCGCAAGGTATTGCGGAGAAGGATTTGTTCACAGGCATTAAGGAACGCCGTTATTTGTTACCTGATGAGCATGTTGAAACGCTCATGGTTGAGGCCGCACGTCAGGCTCTCGAAAATGCTCAGATTCAACCTGAACAGATTGATCGGCTCTATGGATATGCCTCGGTGTCGTCATATATTACGCCGAATGCTCTCTACAAAGTTCATCAAGAATTGCAGCTTTCTCCACATGTCTTGGTTACTCCCATCAACAATGAATTTAGCACTTTTCTCCTTGGCCTTATTCATGCCTATGAAGCCATTGAAGCTGGTCAATGTCGCTATGCACTTGTGGTGTGCGGAACAAACTGGAGCAACTATATGGACTATACCCAGGGGCATGCGCTGGGCGTAGGGGATGGGGCAGGTGCCGCGGTCGTTGGGATCAGCGATCAGTTTGTGCTGGTTGATTACGTAACCCAGACGCGCAGTGCACAGTATGGAGCTATGACTATGCGCACGCGTCCAGTCCTTCTTGATGGGAGATGGCAGTTCCCGGTGAATGCACACAATACACCCATTCCTACCTATGAAATATTGCTGGAAGATGGCATCCAATCGTTTCAAGAGGCTCTGCCTGGTCCTGCCGCGATGGCACAACAATTGCTTGAGAAGCACAGTTTAACAGGTGAGGATGTTGCATTAATTAGTCATCAAGCTACCCGTGTGATGCTCGATTATTGGCAAAAGGCATTGCGGCCCAGGGAATATTTAGAGACGCTGGAGCAGTTCGGTAATATGACGATTGCTACCTATCCTGTGAATCTGGCCTATTATAGCACGCGTGTTACTGCTCCCTATCTTCTGCTGGTGGCAGTGGGTGTAGGATACCATCAAACCGCGCTCTTGCTCAAACGAGAAACGAGGAAAAGTACACGGAGAGAGCGCTGGCAATTTGTACCCAGGCATCGGACAACATAAATGCAAAAAATCCATTTCTTAAAATGGTGCCGTGCTCAAAGTGATCCTGACCATTTCGACAGGTCAAAAACTAGCCAGATGACTGATGTCACACAACCTGTCTGAGCTATATAGTATGCATAAGTTCTTCTTTCCGTATAGTTCAGCGAGGTAGAGAAATGGTATTGGATCAGACAAATAATGCAACGAATGCGGCCCATTTGCTGCGTGCTCTCTCAAATCAGATGGCCGATGCTGTTGAGCGTGTCAGCCCAGCCCTGGTGGTTGTCAATGGACGGCAACGCCAACCGGGTAGCGGTATTGTATATAGTCCCGATTTTATCCTGACAGCCGATCATGTCCTTGAGCGTGAGGATGATCTGACGATTCAGACCCATGATAAACGTACGCTGGCTGCCCAGTTTGTGGGACGTGATCCAGCCAGCGATCTGGCGGTGTTACGTGTGACCGAGTCAGGTTTAACACCGGCTAGCGTTGCCAGCCAACCGGCCCGTGTCGGTCAACTGACGCTGGCGGTTGGCCGCGCCTCCGAGGAGGGTCCAATGGCCAGTTCGGGTATTGTCAGTAGCATGGGTGGTCCTCTACGAACTGGACGCGGCGTGACGCTCGAACGCTATATCCGTACCGATGCTACTCCTTATCCAGGTTTTTCCGGTGGTCCGTTGATCGATGCCGAAGGGGCTGTACTGGGTGTCCTGACAACAGGATTAATCAATGGCATTGCATTGGCTATTCCCATACAGATTGCTCAGCAAATTGCGGAGGCATTGATCAAACAGGGCTATATTAAACGCGGCTATCTTGGTGTTAGCAGCCAGTTAGTCCATCTCCCCGAGGCGCAGCGCGCCGGTCGTACGCAGGAACATGGCCTGCTGATTATCAAAGTTGAAGATCAGAGTCCCGCGCAAAAGGGTGGCCTGCTGGTTGGGGATATCCTGGTGGCGCTGGATGGGCATGAGGTTCACGATTCTGATGATCTACAGCCTCTTCTCACAGGTGAGCGCGTCGGCAAGGAGATTCCGATCCAGGTGGTGCGCGGAGGCAACTTACAAATCCTGCAAGTCGTCGTTGGACAGCGTCAATAAGCGAACAGGTAGGGCATAATGACAGATATAGACACACATACAACACCATACGATACGCGGGGCACCTTGCCACTTCCTGATAGTTATTCGGCGGCGCTCACGGCGCTATTTACACAGGTACAGCCGAGCATCGTTCAGGTGCATACAGAAGGACGAGGTGGTGGGACAGGTGTGATCTGGCAGGATGATGGCAAGATCATTACCAATAACCATGTTGTTCCCTCAGACGATGCCCGGGTTCAGATCTCATTCGTGGATGGGCGGACGCTCAAAGCGCAGGTTTTGCAGCGCAATCCTGGCCTGGACCTGGCTTTGCTGAAAGTTTCCGGGGATACTTTTCAAGCGTTGCCGTTCGCAAAATCGGCACAGTTGCGCATTGGTGAATGGGTCTTTGCGATTGGGCATCCCTGGGGACAGCGCTGGGTGATCACGGCAGGTATTGTTAACAGTACCAGTACCGCTACATTACGGGATGCTGCCAGTGTCCGGTATATTAAATCCGATGTTGGCCTGGCTCCGGGCAATTCTGGCGGACCATTGCTCAATGCGGATGGCGCGGTCGTCGGCATCAATGCGATGATTATGGGCGGCGATTTAGCGGTCTCGATTCCCAGTGATGCTGTTACAACCTGGCTGGCAAGCCTTCCCAAAGATCGTGTCACGCTCGGCATCGAAGTCTTGCCGGTAGCGCTTCCTGAGCAGATCGGCCAGAGCTTACAGCCAGCCCGTACGACCGGTCTATTAGTCACAGGCATCCCTGCGCGGCAGACGCAGTTACATGATCTTTTGATCGGGGATATTTTGCTGGCGGTTGCGAGCAAACCTGTCAGTGATGCCAGTACGTTACGTCAATTGCTGAACCAGGGTGAGTGGAACAAAACGATTCCCCTCACCATCCTGCGCGGCGAAAGCATTCTGACTACAGATGTGGTTACGCAAACACAGCAACAGGCTGCCTGAGCGCTGATCTATCAGATGGCGGTACAACTATCTGCTAGCTCAGCGTCGATAAGAACCAACCAGGCAGACTTCAACACGGTTCTGTCTGGTTGGTTCTTATCGACGTTGAGGAAACGAGCTTATGAGAGGATGATAGCAAGATGCGCGTTTTTATTATTGCTCCCACGCCCATGAGCCAGGCAGGATTGCAGACGCTCTTGAGCTCTCCGAGTATTCATGTTACTGGCAATGCCACCAATGCTGCGAGCTTGCCTGAAAGCGCGTCTATGGCTGATGTGCTTGTGTTAGTAGATGATATACAGATAGAAGAAATTATCCAGGTGTTTCCTCAAGCCACCCTGGTTGTCGTAACGAACCAGCCCGAGCGCCTCCTTCCGCTCCTCTCCAACTCCGAACTCGCGGCCTGGGGAATTGTACCCCTGGAGACGACGCCCACACAGCTTCAGAGTGCCGTCCACGCCGTTGCTCAGGGACTTGTCGTACTCCCGATCAGCAGTGCCCGTCAGATCTCAGAGCGTCAAACACGTGGAGAAGTAGTTCTCCTGCCCGGGACGGAAGAGGCACTCACGTCCCGCGAACGTGAGGTACTTGAACTGGTTGGACAGGGCCTACCCAACAAACTCATCGCTCGTAGATTGCAGATCAGCGAACATACTGTCAAGTTTCATCTGGCCTCGGTCTCCACCAAGCTGGGAGCGGTCAGTCGTACCGACGCCGTGCGTCTGGGCCTGCGTCAGGGGTTGATTACACTCTAGCAATGATAACTCACATCCCCACGCATCAGAATTGGAATGCCATGCCTTCTCGTGGCCTGTTTTCTATTCTCTTCAAAGGCAATCCACATGTATAGTAGAAGCTGGCTTTTTTTGCAGTAGACTATGATAAAATAGGAATACATGAATAATTGGCAAGCGCAACGCTGATATTGCACGCATAAGATCCTGAGATTGGCGTTTGTGTAGTTGCAATAAAGGATATTTGAGGCGTATGGATGCAGATGTAATTGTTGTTGGGGCTGGCCTGGCTGGCCTGGTAGCTACTGCTGAGCTTATTGACGGGGGCAGACGCGTGATACTGCTTGAGCAGGAGCCAGAGGCATCGTTTGGTGGACAGGCATTCTGGTCTTTTGGCGGACTGTTCCTGGTGAACACGCCGCAGCAACGGCGTCTGGGCATTCATGATTCTCACGCGTTGGCTCTGCAAGATTGGCTGGGTAGCGCTGGTTTTGATCGGGATGAAGATCTGTGGCCGCGCCGCTGGGCTGAGGCGTATGTGGATTTCGCGGCAGGTGAGAAATATTCCTGGCTCCATGCGCAAGGCGTGCGTATTTTCCCTATTGTTCAGTGGGCGGAACGCGGTGGCTATCTTGCCAGCGGACATGGCAACTCGGTTCCGCGCTTTCACGTTACCTGGGGCACGGGTCCAGGGGTGATTGAACCGTTTGTGCGTCGGGTGCGCGATGGCGTGCAAAAAGGATTGGTGACACTGCGTTTCCGGCATCGTGTGACCGCTCTGCTCAAAGAGAATGGCGTGGTTGAGGGTGTGGGTGGGGAAGTGTTGGAGTCGAGCAGTGTGGAGCGTGGTGTGGCGAGTTCTCGCGTGGTGACAGGAGAATTTGAACTGCATGCGCAAGCCGTGATTGTCACTTCGGGTGGCATTGGTGGGAATCATGATCTGGTGCGCCGCAACTGGCCTAAACGATTGGGTGAGCCCCCCAAATATTTAGTCTCAGGCGTACCCGCCCATGTGGATGGGTATATGCAGGAAGTGGTGGCCGCCAACGGTGGGAACATCATCAATCCAGATCGGATGTGGCATTATCCAGAAGGCATTCATAATTTTGCCCCGCTCTGGAACAAGCATGCGATTCGTATCTTGAGTGGACCATCGCCATTGTGGCTGGATGCACATGGCGAGCGCTTCCCAATCCCTCTCTTCCCAGGTTTTGATTCGCTGGGATCAATCGAGCATATCATGAGTACTGGATATGATTACTCGTGGTTCGTGTTGAATCAGCGCATCATCGAGCGGGAGTTTGCCCTTTCCGGGTCCGAGCAGAATCCTGATCTCACGGAACGCAGTATCCTTAAGACGCTCAGTCGGGTGTTGCCGGGAGCGCCAGGACCAATTGAGGCTTTTAAAAAGCAAGGGATCGATTTTATTGTGCGCCGTACGCTCCCAGAACTGGTCCAGGAAATGAATAAGCTGGCTGATGGCGCGCAGATTAATCTGGAGAAGCTTGAGCGCGTGATCGTTGAGCGGGATCGCGAAATTGAGAATTCTTTTAGCAAAGATGCGCAGATAACGGCTATTCGTGGAGCGCGGGCGTACCTTGGTGACAAACTAATACGCGTTGCCAGACCTCATCGCCTGCTTGATCCTGCTGCGGGGCCATTGATCGCTGTGCGGCTATCGATTCTGACGCGGAAAACGTTGGGTGGTATCGAGACTGATCTTGAGGGTCGCGTGCTCCAGTCTGGGGAGCAGCCTATTCCGGGGCTCTATGCCGCGGGAGAAGTGGCTGGTTTTGGTGGTGGTGGCATGCATGGCTATCGTGCGCTTGAAGGAACATTTCTGGGTGGCTGTCTCTTTTCTGGTCGCGTGACTGGCCGTGCCGTCGCTAAGGCCGTGATGTAAGGCTTTTCAAGCGGGATTGCAAAGGGCGGCGAGCCCTTTGCAATCCCGCTTACGTTCGCACCTATGGGATGCAATCCCCTGACTGGGTTCCAGGGCCGTGCCCTGGCCTCTTCCTCTCACCTACCCGCGTAGCGGGCAACCCATCAAATGAAGGATGACAGCGTATAAGAAGTGGCGCTGGCTTTAAATATGTCAGTTATGTGTCAGTGGGTAGATGCCGTTGATATATTCAGTAACGGTGACTTATAATGATACACTAAAGGGAAGGCCACGAAAGCAGCTGCTAGCAATAGATCTTTAGAGAGCTACGCGGGCTGTGTGCCTGCTCTTTCCCGCTTTTGGAGATGAAGTAATTTTTCATGTACAAGAATGGTACTTGTATGGCTCTGTTGCCATGCAGTTTCTCTTTAAGGAAGGAGAGATGTACGATGTTAAGGATGTTTGCCGATTCTGGTGTGCCTCATAGACGAGGTGCCGGGATTGCTACTGCGGCTGCATTATGTTTGTTACTCTCTGCTCTCGCGCTGCTCAATCCTCTCGGTATTACCAATGTTTCTGCGGCCAGTAATGCTCAGGTCACTGTCAATGCTGCTCAATCGCTGGGAACGCTGACCAATCTCAGTAAAGGGGTGAATACCGCTGTCTGGGATGGGAATTTAATGGATGGGGCAGCCAGCAGCGCGCTCAAGAATATAGGTATTCATACACTGCGTTATCCCGGAGGCTCGACCTCGGATGTCTATCACTGGCAGTCGAATACGAATGAGCCTGGTCAGGGGACCGACAATGCCAGCAATAACTTCGATGCGTTCATGGGTATGGCTCAGAACGTTGGTGCGCAACCCATCATTACGGTTAATTATGGCTCTGGTACGGCACAGGAGGCCGCGAACTGGGTGAAGTATGCCAACAAGGGTGGCGCTGGCTATAACGGTCCTGTGCCGACCTATGCTGGCGGGAGTAGTACCGGTCACAACTATGGAGTGAAATACTGGGAAATTGGCAATGAAATATATGGGAATGGAACCTATGGTGGTTCCTGGGAGTATGATAATCATGCCAAGACTTCCGCAACCTATGCTTCGAATGTGGTTGCTTTTAGCCAGGCGATGAAGGCCGTTGATCCGACGATTAGTGTCGGTGCTGTCCTCACCGCACCAGGAAACTGGCCGGATGGAATAACCAACTCAGCCTCTCCCAGTCCCTGGAATACCACGGTTTTATCGACTGCCTGCTCATCGATTGACTTTGCGATTGTTCACTGGTATCCCCAGAATCCAGGCAATGAAGCCGATGCTAGCCTGCTGTCCGCTCCCAGTCAGATCGCGAGTATGGTTTCTACAGTGCGCTCCGAGATCAATCAATACTGTGGTTCACATGCCAGCGCGGTAAAGATCATGGTCACCGAGACCAATTCGGTCTCTTCCAATCCAGGCAAGCAAACAGTGAGTGTCGTCAATGCCTTATATCTGGCAGATGATTATGCTACCTGGCTGGAAAATGGCGTTGCCAATGTGGATTGGTGGACCTTGCATAATAATGCCGTAGCAGGAAATACCAGTTCTTCGCTCTATGGTAATGCTCAGTATGGGGATTACGGCATCCTCTCTAATGGCACCTGTACCACATCCACCTCGGGTATCTGTGAACCGGCGGCCAATACACCCTTCCCGGCTTATTATGGCTTACAGATGCTGAACTATCTGGGCACGACAGGGGATACGATGGTCTCCTCCTCATCCAATCAGTCGCTGGTTGCGGTACACGCGATCAAGCAGGCCAATGGCAAGCTGGCCGTCATGCTGATCAACAAAGATCCTAATAATTCCTATACGGTATCGCTGGGCCTGAATGGATACAGTGCGGCAGCAAGCGCAACGGTCTACACATATGGAGAGAACAGTAGCTCAATTACATCCGCGACCGGTTCATCCTCCAGTGTCACCCTTGCCCCGTACTCGCTCACCACAGTAATCTTATCGGCGGGCAGCGGTGTCACGCCAACGCCAACCACTCAGCCAACACAGATTCCCACCTCGACACCGATCTCAACACCAACCGCGACGTCAACACCTGTGACCGGGACCGGTTGTAAGGTGCATTATGCCGTAACCAATCAGTGGAACACCGGTTTTGGCGCTACGCTGACCATCACCAATACAGGCAACACTGCGATTAATGGCTGGAGCCTGCAATTCTCATTTGCCAATGGTCAGAAGATCACCCAGGGGTGGAATGCCAACTTCGCGCAGACGGGCAGTGCCGTCACTGTTACCAATGTCTCGTATAATGGATCGATTCCGGCTGGAGCTACCTTAAGTTCTGCCCCCGGTTTCAATGGTTCCCTTAGTGGAAGCAATAGTAATCCCACTGCCTTTACGCTTAACGGCGTAACCTGCACGACGGCCTAACTGAGTTTTTTAGCGCAAGAGCAACTAATCAGGGATGCGAAAGGGAGCTTAAACCCGTTTGCATCCCTTTTTGTTTGTCAGGATTCCCTTTGTTCTTTTACAAAGTGTCAGCCTCCCATGCTCTCCACCATCTCTGTGCATGAGTTTTCGCGCCTGCAGGGGAGCAGCAAGATCCCGCTGGTATTGGGAATCAAACACAATCTTCGTGATAATCACGTTATAGATTATACAGTGATGCACATTGACAGATATCTTTATAATAGATACTATATTGCTGAAATTAAAACTGAATAATTTTTATGGAGCTACAGAAGCATGAAGCTGAATCAAGTGATCGCGATTGAAAAGGGCACGAAGAGCCGTTCTTTACAGGAGTTAACCGAGGCTCATCATAATTTGCAGAAGACAACTCTGCTGGCGGGTATCTCACGTACCTACCGTCCCAAGGACGAGGAGGGAGAGCAATTGCCTCCTGAGTCTACCCGCGTACAATTACGAGCGGAAGAAGTCATTGCAACCACCACTGAGTCCCTCACCAAGCTCTTCGATGTAGTGGCAAGCAAGGATTGGGCTAACTGTGTGGCGAAGGCTGATATCGTGGTGGATGGCACAGTATTATTAGCCCAGGTGCCCGCTACCTATCTCCTCTTTCTAGAGAAGCAACTTGTTGATATCTATACCTTTATCAAGAAGCTGCCCGAGCTGGATACCTCAGAGGTGTGGACATTTGATGCCTCCACTGACTGCTGGGCGACCGAGCCAGTGCAGACGGTCAAAACGAAGAAGATCCCGCGCAACCATGTCAAGGCTCAGGCCACAGACAAGCATCCTGCCCAGGTTGAGGTCTACTATGAGGATGTCGTTGTTGGCAACTGGCGCACGATTAAGTATTCCGGGGCTCTCCCGGCGCGGCGCGTCAATGAACTGCTCAATCGTGTTGAGAAACTGCAAGAGGCCGTCAAGTTCGCGCGCGAAGAGGCAAACGGTCAGGAGATAACCGAGCAAAAAGTAGGCGCAGCTTTTCTCAATTATCTCTTTCATTAAATTTTAACGCAGAAATAGTTGCATTTTTGTCGCTGTTGCTGTAAAATCCTTCATTGGAGTACAAGCTTAGATTAAGATTCAAGCTGATAGCGAAAAACGTTCAGTGCAGGTTCAAATCCTGCACCCGCCATACGCGGCGGGTTAGCCCAATGTGGAAGAGGCGCGTTTGAGCTCCTGAGCAGAAGATTATTACTCCAGGCTGAGTATTCGCCGTCGAACACCAAATCGAACACAAATGTTTTTAACGTCGAGATGCTAGTGCAATTCTGGCCCGGCTTGCCTATTTTTTCATAAGCCGGTAGTTCATCAAGAAGAACGCGACGTATTTAAATTCAAGCATTTGTTTAAATGTGTTGGTGTGTGCAAATGGACGGCAACAAGAGATCCGGAACAGGCTACGTTCCGGATCTCGTTTTCTTTCCTGCCCCTTTTCTTTTATGGTTGGTAAATTGTGAAGTAGCTCATAGAAATAAACGCCTTTTCGCTGTATATTTTGTCCATAGTGAAAACACTGTTTTCACTGAATGGGTACTTGGTACTTAGCGTATCTCTAAAAACTTCCGGGCGGCAAAACGCCAGAAAGTCGATTTCTTCTTTTGCTAGCGATGTATCAGGAAGGAAAAGACATATGAGTATGCGTATGCGAAAAGTTTCTATGAAAAAGTATTGGTTGGGCGTGGTGGGATTGCTGGCTCTTGTCGGTTTATCAGGTGTGACACTGCGCAGTGTACCAGCTTTTGCCACCAGCGATAGTGGTTTGAGCTGGCGACAAATCGGTTCAACCGGCGTGATTGGCGACCTGGACTTTACGGATAGAACCAATGGTGTCTTCATCACCGCAACCAACAATATGTACCTGTTTCATACCAGAAATGGTGGACAGAGCTGGCAATTTGTCTACTATACTATCCAATAGAAATTGATCAAACACTTTGTTAGTGTGGCGGAGAAAAAGTTCTTTGGACTTTTTCTCCGCCACACTAACAAAGTGTTTGATTCCCATGCTCTTCGCCATCCTGGTGCATGAGTTTTCGCACCTGCGGTGCTCAAACCACTTTTTAGTGTGTGGTGCTGTAAATGTGCATAGCACATTTACAGCACCACACACTAAAAAGGGCGCAGGCGTGCAGGCGCCTGCCAACAGGTGAGCAGCAAGATCCCGCTGGGAGTAGGAATCAAACACTCTCATTGTGCATCCCGTGGGTTAATTGCTTTGCATGATGTTCTTTAAGAGCGGTCCATCGCTTTGTCCACGACCGAAGGCATCTCTTTTTCCCCAGCGTCCAGGAATATTGAGGAGCATCAGCCATCCCATCTCTTCAGGCATGTGGGGGCTGACAAGCAGATGGTCTCCGATGGGCTCCAGGCCAAGCACTGTGCGCAACAGCAGTAGTGGCGCTCCCGTTGCCCAGGCCTGGGGACTGCACGCGGTTGGATATTGGACGGGATATTCGGTTTTCTTGCGTTCATAGCCCGCGAAGGCTTCAGGAAGACGATATTTGAAGTAGGTTGCGGCCTGTAAAATACCGGTCGCAACCTGTGTCGCTTCCTGCCGATAGCCATTGCGCGCCAGGCCATACGCAATCAGCGAGTTATCATGCGGCCATACCGTTCCATTGTGATAGCTAATGGGGTTATATCCTCCCTCACCCGTTGCCATGGTGCGGATGCCCCAGCCTGAGAAGAGGCGCTCACTCATCAAGTGACGCACACAGGATTCTATCTTGTCATCATCGACGATGCCGCTCCAGAGCAAATGCCCGATATTTGAGGTCAATGTATCCACTTTTCGTCCGTCACCATCGATAGCCAGCGCGAAGTGTCCTTTCTGCTCAAGCCAGAAATCACGGTTAAAACGGTGTTTTAAGTCTGCCGCCTCTTTCTCCAAACGTTCGGCGAAACTGGGATCGTGCCAGATCTCACGGGCCAGGCGTGCGCAACGCCTTTTGGCATCATAGACATAGCCTTGAATCTCACACAACTTGCGGGGAAGCCGTGAATTGGTGCCGTCCGAGAACAGGATAGAGTTCCATGAGTCCTTCCAGCATTGATTCTCCAGGCCCGTTTCTTTATTACGCCGATTATAGCCGACATAGCCGTCCTTATCGAGGTTGCCATAGAGATCGATCCATATCAGGGCCGCGCGGGCATTCCATTCGAGTTGTTTCACCAGCGCTGTATTCCCAGTCCAACGTTCGACCTCATCCAGCAATATCAGGAACAAAGGTGTCGCGTCAGCGGAGCCATAGTAGGGAGAATGGGGACGTTCTTCAAAGGTGGTCATTTCACCGAAGCGTGACTCGTGGATAATCTTGCCAGGTTCTTCATCACGGAAATCGTCCATATAGCAGCCCTGGCGATAGGCTAAAGCGCGCAGCGTCGTCACCGCGAGTTCCGGGACAAAGGGGAGTGCCTGAAAGCTTGTAATCAGACTATCCCGCCCAAAGACCGCCATGAACCAGGGTAAGCCCGCCGCTGGCAGCGCCTCACCGGGTAACGATTTTAGATAGAGACGTAGGGCCGCTAAATCAACCAGACTCTGGTGATAAATGCGTTCCAGTTCAGGCCATTCGCACCACAGGCGCGGCGCTGTCTCCACCCAGGAGTCAAGATTATTCTTCAGGGCATCGCGCGCATTTCCCTCATAGGAAATGGTATATTTCTCGACACCCGTATTGGCGGCAATCACATCCAGATTGGTGCTCCATTCCTCATGCGGGTCGATATGCACGGCGAAGTGAAGTCTATCAGGCTCAATGCTGGCTGGGGACGTACACTCAATCCATGTTTCCCGCACAAAGCGTTCGCGTTGATAGTTGAGCACGAGGCGTTGCTGCTCAATATGTTGAGAATAGTGTCCTTTTTTCTGTAATGCATCTTTAACCTCAAATATATCTGCGAAATCAACTCCGACCTCGATGCAAAGATCCAGATCAACTTCCTCGTTAGCATGATTGAGAATGCGCACCTGTTCGCGAAACCCATGTCCTATCGTGCGTGTACGGATGACTGAGAGCGTGGAATCAACATAGACGGTACCAGTTGTGGGAACCAGGAAGAATTGCAATGAGTGGTATTGCAAGTCATCGATTGCCAGCGCTCTGGGAGCCAAATCATTAATTGTCAATTTCCAGCGTGAGAGGAAACGTGTATCCCAGCTAAACAATCCCTGCGTATCGGTCGGAGAGGCATCAATATCGCCGCGCAAATCACTGATGACAAAGGTACTGCCATTGATCATGCTGACCGTTTGGGTTGGAAGTGGCGGTGTCGCTTCCGTTTCTGCTGGCGTGACCTGCGGAGTCACGTCTGGATGTTGAGGGAGCGGTTTGTTTTTCTGAGCCAGGGGAGGTGGTGGAAAGAGGCGTTGCACTACATATAACAGGGCCAGACTTCCCATGCAGCGAAACTTCCCTTGCAGATATGCGGTTAAGAGATTGCTTTCTCCGCGCACCACCAGATCAAAGTCGGCCACATCTCCCTGGATCGTCGTATCGGCTGCATCCATACTCTCTGTGAGCGTCAGCTTACCATCATCCAATCTAAGATAGCGGCTGCCAAATCCTACGATATCGAAACGGCAGGATCCCTGTACACCACGTGTCCATTTGTTGTTACCAACGGCCCCGAGTTCCTGGAAGAATGTGGAGGTCGTGTTCGGGCTTGTCCGCGTCATCTTGTATCTCCTGCTTATAACGGGTACTGGTACTGTGCTTTTCCAAGGTAAGTTATGGTATGGGTTTCTTTTTGTATGATAATTGCTCAATCAACGTTTCAGAGGGCGTTTGTGTTGCAAAAAACTGGATGAAATCGGCTGCTTTTTTCTCAAGCAGGCTGTTTGCTTTCGCATTGTGATGCGAGGGATGTTACTTTTCTTAAAGATCTAACGTACCTGACAAAGAGTTATATATTATGGTTAGCTATCCTGCGGATGAAAGAGAGCTTATCCCTTTTCCTCATCAGCGAAATGACCAGGAGATTCCGATGAAAATAGCACAAATAGCTCCCCCGTGGGTTCCGATTCCGCCACCCAACTATGGTGGAACGGAGAATGTTCTGTTTCATCTGGTGGAGCAGCAGGTTGCTCAGGGCCATGATGTTACTCTGTTTGCGCCCGCCGATGCCAGGACATCCGCCCGCCTGGTGTCATTTTTTCCACACTCGCTGCTCCAAGAAAATGTGCCCTGGACCATGCATCTCAAGGCTTTTTACCATTTGCAAAAGGCTCTAGAGCAGGTGGAAGCGCAAGATTTTGATATTGTGCATACGCATCTTTCGAGTAGCGCCGATCTCTATCTCTTCCCTCTGACCGCCCATCTTGTGATGGCGCATGTCACGACCCTGCACAGTTGTTTTCCCTTTGATCATACTCCGGATGGTTGGTGTGGAGATGCTGACACGTATTATATGGATTGGGCGCCCTCGGTTCCTGTAGTTGCTATCAGCGAGAGTGCGCGGGCACAGTCACATTTTCCACTCAACTTTGTTGGAGTGGTACACAATGGCGTCGAGACACGCCAGATTTCGCTTCCTCCCCAGAAGCAGGGTGCGTATTTTGTCTGGTTGGGACGATTCGTGCCAGAGAAAGGGGCGCATCTGGCAATTGAAGCAGCCAGACGTGCGGATGTCTCGTTGATCCTTGCCGGAACCATTGATCGCCATGTGCCAGGATCGGTGTGCTACTTTTCTGAGATGATTCAGCCACAGATCGATGGCGAAAAAGTGATCTATATTGGACCAGTCGATGCGCAACAAAAACGGTTGTTGTTGGGCAGTGCGCGGGGATTGCTGAACCCCATCAACTGGGAAGAGCCCTTTGGGATGGTAACCATCGAAGCCATGTTGTCCTGCTGTCCAGTGATATCGTTTGATCGTGGGGCGGCGCGTGAGCTGATTATTCATGGCAAAACAGGTTTTCTGGTCCACACCCTGGATGAAATGGTACAGTCTATAGCCCGGATACATGAGATTGATCGTGAGATCACCCGTCTGCATGTCGAAAGTGATTTTTCCGCGCGGCGGATGGCCGAAAGATATACACAGATCTACCAGCAAGTCATTGCTATGAACACGAACAGGGCGGCAGAGGAACGCCGGAAAAGTACGCAGCGATTGCCAGCGGCCCTCATATCATCTCCCCTGGACACAAGAAATTTTTCCGCCAACTAATGTTTTTGTCTGATCTACAGGTCATTTGAGACTGCAGCATACTGATAATTGTCCTCAATTGTCAGTGGTGGAACGTGTTGTCCATAAATAGCAATTTTGAGAAAGGTGAGCGGAGTATAATCCATCACAGGAGGTGTGCAGATGTATCTAGAAGATATTCTTAGCGTGTGTCTCCAGGGATTGAGTAGTCGGTATCCCAATCATGTTATTGACATAAATAAAGAAATTGTAGATGTTACTGTAGGAGATTTGTGTGGATGGAAGGCCGATGAATTGATCGATAGTCTCAGCGAACATGCACCGGCATTCTTGCAAAAAAGGGTTCGTATGAGTATCAGTAGCGACGAATCAGGGATTTACCTGTTAGAGGTTTCCGAGAAAACGCCAGCCTTCTGGCTGCACTGCCTGGGGAAAATTCCTCCCTGTCATGAACATACACAGCCGAAGAAGCAAGCGCAAGCGCAAAAAAAAGCATCATTGAGTTATAACTAACCCATGACTGAAACATTGAGAACGGTTAGACCTCCTCTCCGCCAGGGACGTTGCTGTTCGCTTGCAGGCAGGTGCATGCAGTCCATAGGTGCGAACAGAAGCGGGATTGCAAAGGACGGCGAGAGGGAGGGAAGAGATCGGAGCACAGCCCCGAACCCCAGGTTAAGGGTGCAACCCTTAACAATCCCGCATATGATGAGCACTTATGGGGGCGGTAGCCCATAGGTGCTCATCATATGGACGAATTATCGGGCACATGTGCTCCTGGTTTCAGAAAGCCAGGCTGGCGCTCTGCTCATTGACAGGATTCTTTTTCGTGGAATCCAGGAAGAATTGCAGTAGGATAGAACAGCCAGCGCCACGTGCCCAGTTTGTATAGTCAGCGGGGGCTTCAGTAACAACATGTACTTCCTGCGCTAATTGAGAGAAAGCTTTTGCGTGCAATGTTTGTATTGCAGTCTGAAAAAGCTCATCATTGAGTGGGACATGTTCTGTATAGAGAATAATACGTTTAGGATTAAACAGGGTAGTGAGGACCGCGAGCCCTTGACCAAGAATAGCTCCTGTACGCTGGACCGTTTTTAGTGCGACGTGATTTCCCTGTTCTGCTAGCGCGAAAAGCTCTGCTATGGAAGAAATGGGGTTAACTTCACCGCCTGATTCGTGATAGGTTCTCAAAACTCCTTGATCTCCAAGATAGGCTTCATAGCATCCCTGTTTCCCACAGGCGCAGAGCCGTCCCTGTGGCTCATAAGGAATATGTCCAAATTCCGCTCCGCCATTGTGTGCGCCGCGATACACATCGCCACGTATCACGCAGGCCAGGCCAAGGCCGCGTCCCAGATTGACGACCAAAAAGTCCTGGATACCTTGTCCCTGTCCAAATAATTTCTCATAGCTTGCCAGACAATTGACGGCATTATCTATCCATACCGGCATGCCCAGTTTTTGCGCCAGGGGATCGCGTAGCTCAATATGATGCCAGTTGAGCATCCAGTTATCGATGCTGACGCCCTGCTCGGTATCGACATAGCCGGAAAGACCACAGCCCACGCCCAGAATCTTTTCACGCGGGACGCCACATTGTTTGATCAAGTCCTCTACGCAGGCCGCAATATGTTCTACACCTTGCTCTCCGCAATCGTGTAGTGAAATAGGCCACTGATAAGTTGAAAGTACCTCCGCCTGAAAATTAAGCAAGACACCTGTAATAGAATCCCCATAGACATTCATTCCAATGGTATACCAGCCATCGGCATATAACTCAAGTAACACCGCCTTGCGACCGCCCGTTGAAGGCACCTTGCTTGTCTCCACAATCAATTGCCGTTCCATCAGGGCCGCTACAATTCCCACTATCGTGCCCTGGCTCAAGCCTGAAAGATCTTTCAAGCGTTTTCTTGACACGGGGGTATGCTCACGTATCAGGTTCAGCAATAAATGTTGATTGATATCCTGCATTAATTGTTTATCCATAGAAATTTTCTTTTTATTCATAATAATCCTCCTGGTAATCCATAAAGCTTATACTCCTTTTTACGGGTAACCTGACTTGTTGCTGTCAGATGAGGATCAAAACAGGCTACTATTCATTATTATTACGCTATACATGAAAGACAAAATTCATATCCGAGGGGAAATAAAAGATTTTTAGGCTTCCCGGCCAGGTCCTGTTACTTGCCATTATACAGAAATTAATAGCAGACGGAAAGCTAAAAATCAACTCTTTATATGAGCGATGTAAAAAATTCAATTATTAATACTCATTAATATTGATGCGTCAGCTTCCATACTCGTTTAATAGCTTCGCTGGCAATATTTTGCCAGAAACAGCTATTATTATCTTTTGTTATATAAAAATACGTTATAGGCATGAATACATTAATAGAGAAGAAAAATGTTGAAAAAAGATATTTTATATAGTATGCTTAGTCTGGGAACGCAAGAGGCCGGTTTTAGATATCCTTTTGCATATACCCGAGAAATACCAAGCAATGCGCTTATAGAAGAAAATAATCTTTCTATATAAGCGTAATAGAGTAACGTAAAGTGATTTTTGGAGGTTTTGCATTATGCATGTACAAAATGTTTCTAAGAAAGTAGCTACGGTAGTAGCTAGTTTTGCATTCGCTGGTTTACTTGCGCTGGCACCTTTTCATTCAGCCATTCAAGCGGCACCATTGCCTCATGGACCGCATCATCACGCGGCCCATCATCACGCGATAGCGACTCTTTCTAGAGGAGTTGTAGCGGTGCCATTGCCTCATGGACCGCATCATCACGCGGTCCATCATCACGCGATAGCAGCTCGTTCCAGAGGAGTTGTAGAGCCAACTAAGCCTGTAACAACCAGGCCGACACCGCCGAAAACTGAGCCAGGAAAACCAACGACAATCAAGCCAGTTCCCCCGACAACCACGCCAGGAAAACCGACAACCACGCCAGGAAAACCGACAACCACGCCAGGAAAACCGACACCAACTAAACCATTCCCCCCGACAACCACGCCAGGAAAACCATCACCAGTCGTGCCTGCATAAGAAGAGCTTCTTTTAAAAGGAGTTTCTCAAGAGTAAAGCTTACCAGTCTTTATGTAAACTTGTACTATTGAGTGGTCAGGCACATGACAGTAATTGCCAGGGAGAATTCCAATCTCGTTCCAGAATTCTTCCTGGTTGATCTGTCTTTAGCAGAAGCCCTTTTCAGCTCCTACCTGATATGATGATGGCGTGTACCATTTCTTACTGTTCGATGGATGAAATGGAGTACTTTGCAGAGTGGTAAAAAGGATGTCTTTTCTTTGCATTTCCAGTCGTGATACTGTTATACTCTTTCCTGTAAGGAATGCTCATGAGTAAAATGAGGTGTAACAACTGTATGGATCAGAAAAGCCAGCCGCCAGTATCTGAAGCAAGTATAAGTCATTCAGCAGATGAGAAAGAACCACATCTTGTCGGCCAGCTTCCTAAAGTGACCGTTTCTGTAGGTACCTTGCTCGTTGGTATATTCTACTATTTCTTGCCAGATGAACTGAGAATTGGTCCCGGTTGGACCCTAATCGTGATCGAAGTTGTGCTGCTTCTCCCTATCTGGCAATATTGGATTACCGGGCGTCCTCTGCCACATTTTGTTGCCCGCCGCTTGCTCCTTATTATGTTAGTACTTGTGACAATCGCCTTGAGCATCAGTGTGGTCTTGCTCATCTCTCGCATCAGTACTTTTAAAAGCGGCTTTCAACTGCTCCGTTCAGCTACGTTACTCTGGCTTACCAATATCGCTGTCTTTGCCTTATGGTATTGGAATATGGATGGCGGTGGCCCACGCAAGCGCCATGAAGCCGGGCATAAAGCCGTCGATTTCCTGTTCCCACAGCAAGCAAGTGGCATAGAGTGGGTGCCCCAGTTCTTCGACTACTTTTTTGTCTCCTTCACTGGAGCGACCGCCTTTAGTCCAACCGATACCTATCCTCTGACACGCCGCGCAAAAATGTTGATGATGATTGAAGGATTGCTTTCTTTAGCGATTGTCGCCGTGTTGATCAGCCGCGTCGCGAATATCTTTTAGTTGTATCCTCAGAAGGAAAAGGGAACCCCGCCGTAAACGGGTGGATGGGCAATACCGTTTCAATAAGCCATGCTCCTGTGGGGGCACCCTGAACGATGAAAAAGAGCTATTTTCAGAAGAATAGGTCTACGGGTGAGCGTATCGTACGAGGGAGAGGAAAGCGCACCTCGGCTGCGGCCTTGGCACGCACCTACGTTTTTGTTCTTGAGTTCTCGGTATTGAAGCAGTATTGCCAGTGAAGGGTGGCTTTTAAGGGTATTTTTTGTTTCTTTCACAGACGGTGGATCTGCCATTTTGCCAGATACACTGCTTTTACCTTGACAGAATTACAACTTTGGAGTAATATTATGACTGAGGAGTCAATTTATTACTAATCTGTCACGAATAGTGTTTACTGGTCAAATTATAGAGAGCAAGTCGAGGTTCTCCTTTCGTCTATTCGGTTACTATGTGTGAGCAAAGAGGCTTAACAATGCATACAAAGCATATCTCAACGCTATCCTTAAAGGAAAAACAGCGGCGGGAGCGGGTAGAGCTGATTATTCAGGCCGCCGAAGAGATCCTGTTTGAAAAGGGCTACTATGATACGTCGATGGATGATATCGCAAACCATGTTGGTATCTCTAAAGCCACGATTTATACCCATTTTCCAGGGAAGGAAGAATTGGTCTTAGCCATTTTTACGCGTGATATGCAGAAGTTTCTCGATGAAATTGAGACAGTACAGGAAGCGACCGCACAGGCGACCCTTGAGAGGATGATGGAGTTCATCTATACAGGCATTTTGGGGAAGCGAGCTCATCTGATGGCCTTTATGTATAACGGCTTTGATCTGAAGCGCATTTTGATGCAACAGGGCGGTTGTATGCATGAGTTATGGAATGGCATCGTTATGCGCGTCACTGAATTGTTTGAGGTGGGCAAGCAGGCAGGAGAATTTAATGCGGCCATCCCTACCAGCGTAATGGTCTACTCGTTTCTTTGCATGATTTCGCCACAGGCATATGAGAACGCTTTTTTAAATAGTGAACTTTCACAGACAGAACTGATTTCTTATCTCCAAAAGATTTACTTTAACGGTATTACTCATCCATCACTCGATTCGACAATGCATACGAAAATGGGATAATGCCTGTTCTATACACTGGACGTTTCGTTCAGGTAAGCAAGAAGGGATACATGCATGACCACCACACAGCAGGGATCGCCTAGAGGTGATATCCCCCTGGTGAATGATGTTGCAGCGGCACGACAGAGCGAGACTGTCGAAAGACCGCGTTTTACGAAGCCTGAGATTTATTCCACTATGGCGGGCGTTTTGCTCGTGATGCTCCTCGCATCGCTGGATCAGACTATTATCGATACAGCAATGCCACATATTATCACTGATTTGCACGGTTTTGACTTGTATACCTGGGTCACGACTGCGTATCTCCTTACATCGACCGTGATGGTTCCTATTTACGGGAAGCTCTCGGATATCTTCGGACGCAAGCCGATCTTTTTGATTGGTGTGGTTCTCTTTCTTCTCGGTTCGGCCGCCTCGGGTGCGTCGCAGACGATGGTGCAGTTGGTGTTCTTCCGCGCCTTCCAGGGTCTGGGTGCCGCGGCGTTGATGCCTATCGCCATTGCCGTTGTTGGGGATCTGTTTACCGCACGCGAACGTGGTAAATGGCAGGGTGTGACTGGCAGCGTCTTTGCGCTATCAGCGGTCGTGGGTCCTACCCTGGGTGGCTGGATCACTGACAATGCTTCATGGCGCTGGGTCTTCTATGTCAATCTGCCAATTGGCATCGTGGCACTGCTCGTTCTGATCTTTGTTATGCCAACCCTTAAGAGTCAGCGTGTTGGCAAAGCCATCATCGACTATCCCGGCGCGATTTTGCTGGCGGCGGGTACTGTGCCGCTCTTGCTTGGTTTCACCTGGGCAGGATCGAAGTATGCCTGGCTTTCACCACAAACCATTGGTCTGTTTGTGGGCGCGGTAATCCTGATTACGATCTTCATTTTCTATGAGGCGCGCCGTGAAAAGAATCAGCGCCAGCCGATTATTGATCCCAGCATGTTCAAAAATCGCATCTTCAGTGTCTCCGTCCTGATTACTATGATTACCAGTATGGGTATGTTTGGCAGCGCAATCTTCTTGCCACTGTTCTCACAGGGAGTACTGGGATTTTCAGCTACCGAGAGTGGTCTGCGTCTGGTCCCACTGATGGGTGGCCTGCTGTTCAGCAGTATTATCGCGGGTCTGCTTGTCTCGCGCTTCGGTAAATATAAATGGATCGCTTTTCTGGGTATGTTGATTACGATTGGTGGTTCGGTGTTGCTGATGCAACTGGGTCTGCATTCCACCAATATGGATTTGATTGTGGATATGATCGTGTTGGGCCTGGGTCTGGGCTTTAGTATGTCGCTCTACACGGTGATTGTACAGAATGCCTTGCCGACGAAGATCGGGCAGGCGACTTCGAGCCTGACCTTCTTCCGCTCGATTGGTGGTACCATCGCGGTCGCAGCCATGGGTTCTGTCTTGAACTCGACCTATGTGCCAGCGTATCACAATGCTTTGCCCACCACGCTGAAAGCAGTTTTGCCTGCTAAGGCGATTGAGACATTTAATGATCCAAATGTGCTGCTTTCACCAGAGATACAGCAGGCTTTTCAGGCGGGTCTGGCCAAATATGGTCCAGCTGGCAAAACATTGTATACCGAGTTGATGCAGGCAGTAAAAGTGGGACTGACGGATGGTGTCCATAACGTCTTCATCTTCAGTACTATCATCATGATTGTTGGCTTCTTTGCCATCTTCTTCCTCAAAGAAATTCCTTTGAGTGGAGGCAGAGCACGGCAGATCACTAGCGAAGCGCCTGAGGATGCCGCTGCGGCAACCGCATCACTGGTCACTATTGAGTAGAGGGGATTTTGGTCTCTTCTGCGCTCTGGGCGCTTGAGTTTTCGCACCTGCGGTGCTCAGAATAATTTATGAGTCATCCCGGATTTTCGGGAAACATTTCTAGCACCTAAATGATGCTAAAACCTGAATTGTTTCTAAATCCGGCGGGAGAATACTTCCAAGAACGGGATGGGCATCATCCCAAAGGCG
>NZ_BIXY01000072.1 GCF_008326305.1 Dictyobacter arantiisoli
GTCTGCTGATCCGCTGGGAGAAGCGCCCGCGTTCCTATCAGACCTTGTTGTGCTTGGCTTGTGCGCTCATTTGCTTTCAACAATGTGATCGCGTTTCCTCCTTGTAGGTTTTCGGATAAGTTCTATGTGGGAGTAATGAAAGGAGTAATGCTTGGCATTGCTCCTGGCGTCTCTTTTATTGATTTAACGCATGAGATTGCCCCACAAAATATTTATGCTGGCTCGCTGGCCCTGGCTGAGAGCTATCGTTATTTTCCAGCTGGTACCGTATTCCTCTGTGTGGTTGATCCCGGTGTGGGGAGTGCTCGTGCTCCCATTGCCATACATGCTGGTAACTGGTATTTCGTGGCTCCTGACAATGGTCTTTTGCATACGATTATTGAGCAGCAGCCAGTGCATGCGGTTGTACGCCTATCCAATCCTAACTATCATTTGAGTGCTGTCAGTTCCACCTTTCAGGGGCGAGACATCTTCGCGCCTGTGGCGGCGCATCTTGCCGCAGGAGTTCCGGTGCAAGAGCTAGGGGAGGCATTGGATGTGGCCCGCTTACAGCAACTGGACATTGTGCAGCCGCTGGTAAAGCAGGATCGGATCGAGGCGGAGATTGTGCATGTTGATCACTTTGGCAATCTGATTACCAATATTTCTCTCAGCTTGATTCCTGATTTCTTTACCCGTCCCGGTGTGCGACTCATGTTGCCAGCTCAGCAGGAGATGATCACGCAACGGCGCCGCTTTTTTGCCGAGCAACCCGACGATCCGACCCCATTTCTCTTGATTGATAGCTCAGGTGCCGTTGGTATCGCGGTATGTAACGGTTCAGCGGCTGATTTCTTAGGAGTGGGAAGTGGTGAATCTGTCACATTACTCTGGAATGAGGCGTAATATGTAAAGGTTTTCAATACGAGATAAAAATGGGCTCGGCCTATTTTTATCTCGCATTGAAACAAACTTTCCTTAGAGTTTGGGAGAAGTGTTCCGAATTTGTCTATTTCCACTTCTAAATAGTCCTGGAAGAATTGTTAGCTTGAGAGAAATATGCTATAATGAGCTTATACTCTATAAGACAATGGGGACTCACAGCAGTGGTAATGTGTGAGGACGGGGAATGTTCATTTAGTCGTAGCATTGTTCATCTCTTGCTGATACATGGAGTGAGAAAGGACCGCTTGAAACGACGCAACAGCAGCATCGCTATGATGCGCTTCTCAAGCTTATCCCATTGTATGCAACCTACGGGTTTGATAAAGAGTATCATCAACTTACATCTAAATATTATCCTCAGAAAAGTAGAAAGGGCTGGTTTTCTCGCTGTGTATGTCGAGCAAGATCCGGTCCTTTTGGTCTAATGGTCCCAACACACAGTATGTTGGCTCGTATAGGGGAGTAGTAGACATGCAGAAGATACTCTTAATCTAAGAACCTTGTAATCCTCTTCATCTTTCCCGATCACGTAATGCGTAGTCTGGTTCGTACACTGTAGCAACATTCAATGTGTAGTGTAGGAAGCGCGACCCAGGAAGGGCAATGACCCCAATCTTCATACACTGCTAGTTATATACAGAGAGGATGAACTATGGATCTGGTAAAGCGGTTAGAAGAATACCGGGACCGTGAGCGTGAGCTCATGTGGGAAGGAATATTCGCGGAGTACTTCGAGATTGCCAGTAAAAAGCCAGCGGTAGCTCGACTTTCTCATGAACGCATCTATCAAATGATCATGGACGCGGGGGTAGAGACAGCCCATACTGGTGAAACACACTACAAGTTTTTTCAAGATGAGATTTTTGGTATTGAAAAGCCCTTGCAGCAAATTGTGGATTATTTCCACTCGGCCGCACAGCGTCTGGAAGTACGTAAGCGCATCCTCTTATTAATGGGACCGGTTGGCGGTGGTAAGTCAACGATTGTCCACCTGATTAAACGTGGTCTGGAAGCCTACAGTCGTGTTCCAGAGGGAGCAATCTACGCAATTAAAGATTGTCCAATGCATGAAGAGCCTCTTCATTTGATTCCATACGAGCTACGTGGCGACGTAGAAAAAGAATTTGGCCTCTACATAGAAGGCGACCTGTGCCCCCATTGTCGTTACATGGTTGACACCCAGTATCGTGGGCGTATTGAAGAAGTGCCGGTGAAGCGCATCAGCTTCAGCGAAAAATATCGTGTTGGAGTGGGCACATTCACCCCATCGGATCCCAAGAGTCAGGATATCAGCGAGCTGGTTGGTGGTATTGACCTCTCCACGATTGGAGAGGTTGGTGTTGAAAGCGATCCACGCGCCTATCGTTTCGATGGTGAGCTCAATATCGCTAATCGTGGCGTGATGGAATTTGTAGAAATGCTCAAAACTGATGAGAAGTTTCTCTACGTTTTGCTAACCCTGAGCCAGGAGCAGAATATCAAGACCGGGCGCTTCAGCATGATCTATGCTGACGAAGTGGTTGTGAGCCATACCAATGAGCATGAATATCAGTCATTTGTGGGAAATAAGAAGTCGGAAGCGTTGCAAGATCGTATCATTCTGGCCAAGGTTCCCTATAATCTGCGTGTCTCGGATGAGGTGAAAATCTACGAGAAACTGCTCAAGCAGAGCGCCTTGCAGAATGTCCATATTGCTCCCTACACCTTGCGTATCGCCAGCATCTTTGCGCTGCTAACGCGTCTGGAACCCTCCAAGAAAGCCGGTATGAGTTTGATGAAAAAACTCAAACTCTATGATGGCGAAGATATGGAAGATTTTAAGCAGAAGGATGTACGTGAGTTGCAGGAAGAGGCTGTCCGTGAGGGTATGGATGGTATCTCTCCACGCTATGTCATTAATCGTTTGTCGAACGCTCTCATCAAAAACAATGTGACGTACATTAGCCCCATCGATGCTCTACGTGCTTTGCGAGATGGCCTGGATCAGCATACTAGTATCACGCGCGAGG
Organism: Dictyobacter arantiisoli; assembly: GCF_008326305.1. Lineage (GTDB taxonomy): Bacteria > Chloroflexota > Ktedonobacteria > Ktedonobacterales > Ktedonobacteraceae > Dictyobacter > Dictyobacter arantiisoli. Next base: position 2,934 of record NZ_BIXY01000072.1, read on the forward strand.
AGCGCGAGCGCTATCTCAATTTCATCAATGATGCACGTAAAGAATACGATGAAATCGCCAAGAAAGAAGTCCAGCGTGCGTTTGTCTACTCCTACGAGGAGTCGGCTCACACGATGCTGAATAATTACCTCGATAATGTAGAGGCTTACTGTAATAAGACCAAGTTGCGCGATCCAATTACCGATGAGGAGTTGGAGCCCGATGAGCATCTAATGCGCTCAATTGAGGAGCAGATTGGTGTGTCGGAGAATGCCAAGCGTTCGTTCCGTGAAGAGATTCTGATTCGTATCTCCTCACTGGCTCGCAAAGGCCTGAGTTTCGATTATACCAGCCATGAGCGCCTCAAAGAAGCGATTGAGAAGAAGTTGTTTGCCGACTTGCGCGATGTAGTGAAGATTACGACCTCGACGCGTACCCCGGATAAAGAGCAGTTGCGCAAGATCAATGAAGTGGTTGAGCGCCTGGTGGCTGAGCAGGGCTACACCTATGAGAGCGCCAATGAACTGCTCCGCTATACAGGGAGCCTCTTAAACCGGTAAAATCAGGATGATCCGTGTCGAAAGTGTGCGGTCCCGTTGGATATTCAAGGGTGAATTTCTGACGGCGCAGCCACTTTCTTCACTATTGCCTCATGCGAGGAAGGAGCATCATCTATGTCTGTCTCCCAACATGATTGGTCATTGCATCGCAAAGGTCAGGTTGATCAGGAGCGCCACAAGGAGAAGATCCGCGAGGCGGTCAAGAAGAATCTGGGGGAGATTGTAAGCGAGGAGAATATCATTCTTTCCGATGGGAAGAAGACGGTACGTATCCCTATTCGCTCCCTGGAAGAGTATCGTTTCCGCTATGATTTTGGGCGTCAGCAGCATGCCGGTCAGGGGACCGGGAAGAGTAAAGTTGGCGATGTCGTAGCCCAGGAACCACGACAGGGCAAGGGCAAAAAAGGGGAGGCCGGTAAGGACGCTGGTTACGACTATTATGAGGCTGAAGTCTCGATGGAAGAACTGGCCGCCTTGATTTTTGAGGATCTGAGCCTGCCGAATCTTGAACAGAAGCGGCAGCAGGAGATGCAGACCGAGGCTGTCCGCTTTACCGATGTGCGCAAAAAAGGAGCCATGGCGAATCTGGATAAGAAGCGCACCATCATGGAGAATATCAAGCGGAACGCCGCCAAAGGCGATGCATCATTTAAAGATATCCGCTCCGATGATCTGCGCTTCAAAGTCTGGGAACCAACGATTAAATATCAATCCAACGCAGTTGTGATTGCCATGATGGACGTGTCTGGATCAATGGGCGAGTTTGAGAAGTATATTGCGCGCAGCTTTTACTTCTGGATGGTACGTTTCTTGCGTACCAAATATAACAATGTAAAGATTGTCTTCATCAGTCATCACACCGAGGCTAAAGAGGTCACAGAAGAAGAGTTCTTCCACAAAGGCGAGAGCGGCGGCACCCAGGTTTCCTCGGCCTATGAGTTGGCGTTACAGATCATCAAAGAGCGTTTTGATCCCAACGATTGGAACATCTATCCTTTCCATTTCTCTGATGGGGATAATCTCCCCTGGGATAATGATCGTTGTGTGCAACTGGTCAATAAGCTGATGGAGCAGTGTAACATCTTTGGCTATGGCGAGATTCGTGAGGGACATTATCGCTCACCCAGTACGCTGATGTCGGCGTATAACAAGATCAATGACAAGAAGTTCATCCCTGTTACCATTTCCGATAAAAAAGAGGTCTATCCCGCGCTGCGTAAGTTCTTTGCCCAGCGTGATCCTGTGCCAGTCAGGTAGAGTCAGGAGTTTCTTACATGATTGATCATGTTGCTACCAGTGACATTGAAAACCTGCGCGATGGTATAGATGCAGCCTGGGAAGAGGCGCGCCGTTTCGGCCTGGACCCATTCCCGACCCATTTTGAACTCGTTCCCGCTTCTATTATGTATGAGTTTGCCTCCTATAGTCTGCCTGGACGTTTTAGCCATTGGACGCATGGCAAAGCGTTCTATCGACAAAAGATGCAGTATGACCTGGGCCTGAGCAAAATCTATGAGATGGTGGTCAACACTAATCCCAGTTATGCTTTCCTGATGGACATGAATAGTCTGTTGCAAAATACTTTTGTGGCAGCACATGTCTTTGGTCATACCGATTTCTTCAAGAACAACGCGTACTTTCAGCATACGTCCCGGCGTATGATTGATAAGGCCAGCATTCATGCCGAACGTATTGCTAAATATGAGTTCGATCATGGTAAGGATGAGGTCGAACGCTTCCTGGATGCGGTCCTCTCGATTCAGGAGCATATCGACTACAATCTTTTGCTGCAAAATGAAAATACCCCAGAAAGTGAAAATGCTGTCACCACCGCCAGCACGGCTTATGATGACTTATGGGATTTCGATGATAAGGCGAAAAAAGCTGAGGAGGAGCGCGAGAAGCGTCCTGGCAAGCCTGTGAAGTTTCCTGAGAAACCCGAAAAAGATCTCTTGCTCTTCCTGATTCGCCATGCGCCGAGCCTTGAGCCATGGCAGCGGGATGTGATTGAGATTGTACGCAATGAGATGCTCTACTTCATTCCTCAGATGCAAACGAAGGTTATGAATGAGGGATGGGCCTCAATCTGGCACTCGCGTATCATGCGTGAACTGGGTAATAAAGAGGTCATCTCAGACTCTGATACAGTCGAGTTTGCACAACTCCATTCGGGCGTGCTCACCCCATCCCGTACCTCGTTGAATCCTTACTATATCGGATATAAGATTTTTGAGGATATTGAGCGGCGCTGGGATAATCCCACTCGTGAAGAGCAGGATCGCCTGGGCCGCAAACCAGGTATGGGACGGCAGAAGATCTTTGAAGTGCGGGAACTCGATAATGATGTTTCGTTCCTGCGTAACTATCTGACCGAGGATCTGGTCAAAGATCTGGATCTCTACCTCTATAAAAAAGAGGGCGATGACTGGGTGATTGCTGAGAAAAACTGGCAGAAGGTGCGCGATTCTATTGTGTCCAGCATGACAAACTTCGGCCATCCCTATCTGGTCGTGGATAATGGGGACTATCATGGCAATCGCGAGCTTTACCTGATGCATCTCTTTGAGGGGCAGGAACTCGATCTGGGCTATGCTGAAAAGACCTTGCAACATGTCTATATCCTCTGGGGGCGTCCCGTCCATTTAGAGACCGTGTTTGAGGGCAAGCACATCCTCATGACCTATGATGGAGAGCGCAATAGCAAGAGCTCACTAGAAAAATAAGCCCGCTTACTGGTGATCCTGATTGATAGCATATCCGAAGCCTCAAATGAGAGATTTTGGGTATGCTATTTTCTCTGCTCATTCCTGCCACCGGCATAGTGATATAATCAGAGTCGTACTTCATGGTAGTGGAATGGCAAAGGGTGTCAGTGTACTAGTTGGGTAGGATAGAAAAATGACAGTGTTTCAGGAGGCTCTGAGGCAGGGAACGCAGATGTTGACTCAGGCTGATATTCCCGGTGCTCGCCTGGATGCGCAGCTCTTATTAGGCTCTGTTGTAGGGATGGATCGAGCTCGCCTGTTGGCTTATCTGGATCAGGAATTGACTCCTGTGCAGGAGCAAGATTATTTTGCGTTACTACAGCGCCGTTGCTCTCATGAGCCGATAGCGTATATCCTGGGGCAGCGCGAGTTTTATGGGCGGGATTTCTCTGTGGATTCACGCGTACTCATTCCACGTCCAGAGACGGAACTATTAGTGGAAGTGGCCTTGACTGAGATACGGGCGCGCCTGGCGCGGGATCAGGTGCCTGTTGTGGCTGATATTGGCACGGGTAGTGGTGCCATTCCAATTACGCTCTGCCTGGAAGAGGCTGGCCTCCCCTCGATCTATGCCTGTGATGTTTCTGCTGATGCGTTGAGCATGACCAGGCGCAACTGTGAGCGTCATCATGTAACCGAGCGTGTGCGTTTATTAAAGGGCGATTTGCTTTCCCCTCTGCCAGAACCGGTGGATGTGTTGCTGGCAAATTTGCCGTACGTCGGGTTGGATGAAATGCATGCGATGAGTCAGGATGTGCTGGCCTATGAACCACATCTGGCTTTGTTCAGTGGCCCACATGGGCTAGATCTCTTGTATAGGCTATGCAAAGAGGTGTATCTATCTGGTACGCTAAGAGTTGGAGGCACAATGTTACTGGAGATCGGTTATCAGCAGTGTGAGCCGTTGACCCATCTACTGCATGAGCTCTGGCCTCAGGCTACCGTGACCTGCCGGAAAGATTATGCCGGTTGGGATCGCTTGATTCAGCTTTCGCTTTAGCCACTGATGACGCTATTTCACAATTGCAGTGTTGATAATTACGTTGTCAATAGCGTTTATGCTTATGAAATATGTTTGATAAAACAGGTTGCTACGAAGCTGGCGACTTTCGTAATATCCTGTTGATGATATGGGCGGCTCCAGTATATGGATTGTCATACATATGCTGTGCCGACTGAAACTCACCACTCTGGGGGGACTTGTTCATGGTACTGGCGCGTCTATTTCCCAGCCAGCCGCTCTTCTTTCTCTTCTCTACCCATATGTTCAATCAGGACCACCCCACGGTGAACCTGATGTTATTGGTGGCGGGCAGCGTCTGTGCATTCTTAGCTTCCTATGTGTTGTTATATGGCGTAGCTTTCGTGAGTCGCAAATACCATTTGATCCGACAAGCGGAGCCCGGTCGTACGCAGGATAAGGTTCCTCGTCTGGGTGGGGTGGCTATCTTTCTGGCCTTTGTGATCTCTTCCTTGATTTTTTATATCAATAATGGAGATTTACAAGCCAAAGAGAAAACGGTGTACTGGCTGTTTCTGGCTGCCGCAACCCTGATTGTGGCCGTGCATGCCTATGATGATGTACGACCCCTCAAACCATTACCCAAATTATTGGCGCAGACCATCGCTGTGATTATTATCATGGGTCCTTTCTTGAATGGGCAATTCAACGGGGTTCTCTTATTTGGTTTCAGTAATCCTTTTCAATCCTTCTCTTCCGGCTTCGTTCCGCATGGCACCATCGTCAATATCTTTATCCATAGTACCGCTATCCGCTGGCTGGCTATTCCGGCCGTGCTGTTTACATGGTTCTGGATGGTGGGGATGATGAATACAGTCAATTTGATCGATGGATTGGATGGTCTGGCGACCGGGGTGGTGGCAATTACGGCCATTTTTATCGCTAGTACCAGCTGGCTGCTCAATCAATATACGATAGCCGTCCTGGCCGGGATTTTTGCTGGAGCGGTCCTGGGATTTTTGCCTCATAACTGGAATCCAGCTCGTATGTTTATGGGGGATAGCGGTTCGCAGTTTCTGGGCCTGGCATTGGCTGTACTATCGATTATGGGGGGCGCAAAGATTGCCCTGGCCTTGATGGTGTTGGGTGTGCCGATTATGGATGTTGCGATTGTTATCATTAATCGCCTGCGTCGTGGACAACATCCTCTCCACTATGATCGAACGCATCTTCACTATCGTCTGCAATCGACCGGCTTAAGTGCCCGGCAGATCTGTTATATCTTCTACGGCTTGACTATTCTCTTTGGCTGTCTGGCTATGAGTTTTGGACACTTCTTCAAGCTGATTGGTATCGCCCTGGTGATGGTGACAATGGCCGCTTTAATTACCTGGATCGACGCACGCCAGCGCCGCCGGGGTCTGCCTATCAAGCTGGATAAGTCCGATGTGGGTGTAGCCGGAATTGCTGCTGAGCAGAATGAGCAATTCACAGAGACAGCAAAGACCGAGATCACCACTGAAACTACATTGCCTGACAAAAGTGTTTCTGCCCCTGATATCAGTAAAGAGATTGTTCATTCTACCCCCACTTCAGGCCAACAATCCTCCTCGTGATTCAGATATATGTACTATTGCTTTTAACAATTATACATATACAAAACTATCATGACTGGCATATTATATAGGGGGAAGGACGCATTTTTGAGGATTTGTAAAAAATGCGTCCTTCCCCCTATATAATATGCAGCATATAGCTCAGTTAAATTTTTTATTAAAACAGATTGTTGTGCTAATGCTACAAAAAGTGAAATATAAAATGTCTATTTATCCTATTATAATAGACAAGCAACCTTCTATATAGGTATGCTTTTAGTATGTCTGAGGAAGATCTGTAAACGTTGCAGATTGCGTTCCCATCGCTTTTTGTCTGGATCGTTATTTCTTATCTATCAGAATCGGTGCAGAGGAGTAAGCCTATGCGTTGTCCTCGTTGCGGATTCAACGTTGCATCCTTGAGTAGTCAATGTCCACAATGTGGATACATTTACAATGTTTCTAGTTCTATGAAATCAATGCAACCTATCGCATCGACGAGATTATCAAATGCTCCCGAGGTGGTTGAATGGTCGTTAATGCGAGGGGATACCCTGCGTGCTGGTCGTTATCGCTTGCTTGAAGAAGTGACATTGCCAAGAAATCAGCAATGGCAAGGTAGTGCCTGGTTGGCATTGGATAGCCAGGGAACGCGAAGCCGCGTTTTGCTCCATAAATTGGATTTTCTCATACGTATTCCTGACAAAGCGCCAAGGATGATTGAAGCTATGAGGAATCGTATGACTCCTTTATCCAGGCATTCCAGCGCTACAGTACTGCTGGATATCTTTCAAGAAAAAGAGATTTACTACGTTGTTCAGCCATATCCTGCTGGCATCAGTCTCGCGCTTTTGATGCAAGAGCAAGGCGGAGCTCTGCCGGAAAAGGATGTCGCGGAGTATGGGCGAGAGTTGTGCGGCTTCCTGACCGCCCTGGCGCGCCAGCAACAGCCAATTGTGCATGGAGCAATTAGTGTTGATACGATCGTTATTTCTCCTGATCATCATGCTTCACTAGAGTTCCTATCCCTTTTCCCACCCTTAAAAAATTCTCAGAGCGAGAGCGCCATATCCAGTTATGCTGCACCTGAACAGACGCGAGGAGGGGATATACAGCCCTCTTCCGATCTTTATGCGTTAGCTGCTACTATGCACCATGCCGTGACTGGATTTGACCCTCGTGAACGTATGGTCTTCTTCTATCCACCCGCTCGTCGTCTGAATCCTCTGGTAAGTGTGGGGATGGAGACTATTCTGGCTCGTCAGTTGCGCTTTTCTATTTCCCAACGCTACGCACGTCCAGAGGATATGCAAACGGATCTGGATGCATTGATCGTTTCCTATCCTTCAGAAGAAATGATTGCGGCATCAAAGTCGGCTTCTCTAATGCAGAGTACTGGCGCTTTGCAAGTTCTTCCGCAGAAAAGCAAGCGAAACACGATCCTGGCTATCAGTGCCGTCAGTATTGTACTGGTCATTCTGCTGATCTTTTTGATCCCTTTCCTATCTAACCGCATGGTTACCATGCAGAGCGCGGATGCCACTGCGACCAGTGTTGCTCAGGCCAGTTTTTACCATAATGCCTTAGATAAGCAACTGGTAACAGAGCTGCAGAGCTATCAGCAAAAGGGTATTGGCCTCAGTGATGGTCGTCTGGTCTTTGATACATATACAGGACGTGTGGATGTATCCTTGAAAAAACAGGCGGCTACCGCACTCCAGTCAGGAAATATGAGTGCGGCCGTCGATTTTCTCAATCAAGCTGTCAACTCTGATCCTATTGATGGTGAGGCGCAGATTTACAATGAAGATTTGCATATTCTTCAGCACAATTCTCCTTATGTTACATTAGCTCTGGGTTTACCGGTGGCTAACAGCTCGCTCTATCTCGGTAATGTACGTGAGCAATTGGAAGCAGTCTATCTGGCGCAGCATGAAGCCAACACCAATAATCTATTGCCAGGCGGGCTCAAGTTGCGCATCATCATTGCGAATTCTGGCTCAAGCAATAGCAATGTGGCGACGGTTGCGCAATTTATCGCGAATCGTGTCTCCAATGCTGGAAATCTGGATCATTTGATTGGGGTCATTGGTTGGTATAATAGTACCCAGACAGTAGATGCACGCGATATTATCAGTAGTGTTCATTTGCCAATTATTGCTCCTACCGCCTCCAGCGTAAAATTGAGCGGTTCCAGCCCATATTTTTTTCGCATCAGTCCCGCCGATGATCGGCAGGGTGATGTATTAGGTTCGCTACTGATTAATAATCTGAAGGCAAAGCACATTCTTGTCTTCAGAGATCCAACCGACTCCTATAGTGTCTCATTATCCAACGCCTTTGCCAAACGCGTGCAGGCGCTGGGTGGTTCTATGGTGCAACAAATCTTTAGCGAGAATCAGACGACCGTGGCGCAGTATCAACAGATCATTACCGATAATGCGAATAGTTCCACTCCGGCGGATGCTGTTTTCATGGCTGGTTTTAATGTGGATGGGGTGCGTCTGGCGCATGCTGCAGGCGAAGCAGCGCGTGCTATGCCCGATAGTGCATCCTTGCACAATCTCAAGGTTGTAGGTGGTGATGATTTTTATTCTGTCTTGTTGTTGGGGCAGGGTGGTAGCGCGGACGCATCATTGGCATTGAATTATCCTCAAGATATGCGTCGGCTCATTTTTACGACCTTTGCAGATGCGGGAGAGTGGCAACAATTCAATATTCCACAATCTCATTGGCCGCAACTCTTCCAGGATTGGAAGTCGATCTATCAAGGCTCTGCCACAGGAACGAATGCTGCGACCCCGACTTATAAGGGCTTGATGATCTATGATGCCGTTGGTGTGGCTATCCATGGCGCGTCCTTAGTGCATGATGGCACCATTACCGGCGATCGATTGCAGTCCTCCCTGCTCAAGCTAGGGACCGGGAGTGTTGCCGCCTACCAGGGCATTAGTGGACAGATTCGTTTTGATGCCAGCACGCATAATCCCGTTGATAAAGCGCTGGTAATCTTAACGGTGGGGACGGATGCCAATAATACCAATAAGATTGTCATCCAACAAGTGCTGGGCACATTCCGTGTGTAGCCTTTCATGAGTTTTCGTACCAATGGTGCTCAAACCAATTTTTAGTGTGTATTGCTGTAAATATGCATAGCATATTTACAGCAATACACACTAAAAAGGGCGCAGGCACCTGCCAGCGAGTAGTGATATCCCTCCGCTATCGAGCATCAGGTGTTTTGTTCTGTTAGTTCGGAACCGCCGAGAGGACCTGTTTGGACTTATGCTCGCTCTCTTCACGCAGCATCCGTTGCAGGAAATGCCCCGTGTAAGAGATTGGATTGTCCGCAACCTCTTCTGGCGTGCCTTCGGCGATAATCCGACCGCCGCCATCGCCTCCTTCTGGTCCTAAATCGATCAACCAGTCCGCGCTCTTGATGACATCAAGATTATGCTCGATAACGACAATCGTATTGCCATTATCGACCAGGCGTTGTAATACGCTCAGCAGGCGATCCACATCCGCAAAGTGCAGGCCAGTAGTTGGCTCATCCAGGATATACATCGTGCGACCAGTGGCGCGTCGTGACAGTTCTGTCGCCAGTTTGACGCGTTGTGCTTCACCACCTGAGAGAGTAGTAGCTGGCTGCCCCAGACGCATATAGCCTAATCCGACATCGTACAATGTCTTCATCTTATTCTGGATTGAGGGTACATTCGAGAAGAAGTCCAGGCTCTCCTCTACCGTCATATTCAACACATCCGCAATTGTTTTGCCCTTGTAATGAATCTCCAGAGCCTCACGGTTATAGCGTTTGCCCTGACAGATTTCACAGGGAACATAGACATCCGGCAAGAAGTTCATCTCGATCTTGACGATGCCCTCACCCTTACAGGCCTCGCATCTACCACCTTTGACATTAAACGAGAAGCGGCCAGCCTGATAGCCTCGAATACGCGCTTCGGGCACCTGGGCGAACAACTCGCGGATAGCTGTAAAGGCATTGGTATAGGTAGCGGGATTAGAGCGTGGAGTACGTCCAATCGGTGACTGATCAATGTCGATGACTTTATCCAGGTTCTCAAGCCCCTCAATGCTATCATGTTTGCCGGGTTTGTCGTGGGCGCGGAAGAAATGCTGTGACAGCTTCCGATACAGGATATCGGTGATCAGGGTACTCTTGCCCGAGCCTGAGACGCCAGTGATGGCGACAAATTTGCCCAGAGGAATCTCTGCATCGATATTCTTTAAGTTATTTTCTTGTGCGCCCTTGATGGTCAGGAATTGTCCATTGCCTGGACGGCGCTTTTCTGGGACCTCAACGCTGCGCCGGTGGGCCAGATAGTCGCCGGTCATAGAGTTAGTATTGGCAACAAGTTCTGCATAAGTACCGGCGGCCACAACGTGTCCACCATGCTCACCAGCACCGGGACCAATATCGATAATATAATCGGCGGCCCTCATGGTATCTTCATCGTGCTCTACCACGATCAGCGTATTGCCTAAATTGCGTAGGCGCTCAAGCGTATGGATCAGGCGTTCATTATCGCGTTGATGCAGTCCAATGCTGGGCTCATCCAGGATATAGAGTACACCCATCAGGCCAGAACCGATCTGAGTTGCCAGGCGGATACGCTGAGCCTCACCACCAGAAAGACTGGCGGCGGCACGGTCCAGCGTCAGATAATCGAGTCCAACATCAAGTAGGAACTGGATGCGGGCGCGAATCTCTTTGAGTACCTGACGAGCAATAAAGCGTTCCCGTGCGGTCAGTGCTGTCGTCAGGAGCGGCCCTTCCTCTGGAATCGGAGTCAGGGGATCACCAAGCAGTGAACCATTGCCATTCACCTTTTTGCTTTTACTTTTCGCTACCACATGTGTAATGGGTGGTACGACCGTGCCTGAGCCTTCCTCAAGCTCATGGAAGAACTTCTGAGCCCGTGAAATGGGCAGTCTGGTGACCTGCACGATATTCCGTCCACCGATGGTCACCGCCAGTGCTTCGGGCTTTAAACGGGCCCCATGACAATCTGGACAGATGCGAGCCGACATATAGCTCTCAATATCCTCACGTACTCCCTCGCTCTCCGTCTGCTGATAGCGGCGCTTCAGGTTCGGGATAATCCCTTCAAAGTGGGTGCTATACGTGCGTGTATTGCCGTGCTGCGGTGTATAACGAATGCTCAAAGGCTCTTCAATTCCATAGAGCAGTATTTTTTTGACCTCTGGACTCAGCGTCTTCCAGGGAAGATTGAGATCAAAATTGTACTGTTTGGCAAGCGCCTCCAGGGTTGCGGTATGCCACTGGCTCCCATTGATCACCTTATTCCAGGGGGCTATTGCTCCCTGCAAGAGACTCAAATCCGCATTGGTAACGATCAGTTCGGGATCAATTTCTAATTGTGTGCCGAGGCCAGTGCAGGTCGGACACGCACCATGAGGACTATTGAAGCTGAAGGTACGCGGCGCGATTTCTGGCAGACTGATATTACAATAGACACAGGCAGCCGTCTCCGAAAAGAGGATTTCTTCTCCATCGATGATCGAGACCAGCACGATTCCATTGCCCAGTTTCAAGGTTGTTTCCAATGAATCTGAGACGCGTTGTCGGAAAGCCTGATCCACATCTTCATGAAGCATCTCAGGAATAGCGGGTTCTTTCACGCCATCATCGCTGGTATGTGCTTCCTCGGCTGCATTCACCTCATAGAGGGCGGGAGCCTCGGCAACCAGCCTGAGCGGCGCGCTACCATCATTATGTCCTGGCTCCTCAAGCGTCTGATGCTTCTGTTTGCGAATGACCAGGCGATCAACCACGACCTCAATCGTATGTTTCTTTTGTTTGTCGAGGTCGATCTCATCACTTAAATCGCGGATTTTGCCATCGACACGTACGCGCACATAGCCTGAGCGGCGCATATCCTCAAAGATATTTTTATATTCGCCCTTACGACCCTGTACCAGTGGGGCTAATAGCATCAGGCGTGAACCTTCTGGCAGACTGAGGACCGCATCCACAATCTGTTGTAAAGTCTGCTGACTTACTTCGCGCCCACAATTAGGACAATGCTGATGTCCGGTACGTGCATAGAGCAAACGCAGGTAGTCATAAATTTCAGTGACGGTTCCTACTGTTGAACGAGGATTATGTGTGGCCCCCTTTTGATCAATGGAGATAGCGGGAGAAAGGCCCTCGATGTGTTCTACATCGGGCTTATCCATTTTATCGAGAAACTGTCGTGCATATGCTGAGAGGGATTCAACATAGCGGCGCTGGCCTTCTGCGAAGATAGTGTCAAACGCCAGGCTACTCTTGCCTGAACCGGAAAGGCCGGTGATCACCACGAGCTTATCTCGTGGGATGGTCACGTCGATATTTTTAAGGTTGTGCTCACGGGCACCACGGACCACGATTTTATCTTGGGGCATACTCTCAATCCACCCGTACTAACTGCTAATTTTGTATAAATACAAAGGAAATACAAAGACAAACGCTGTCTCGAGCCACCAACTGGTCGCCAGGGTCTTGTTTTTTTGTTTGTGGGTATGGCTGGTATTGGGACGCGGTACAAACAAACGTTCCATATACCCTACTACACTTGTTCTTATGACGTCAAGAGGTCATAGGTCAGATCATCAAGAGGTAGCCTGCTATTGCTCTCAGACGTAGCGATGGTTTGTGGAAAATGCCATATCTATATGCATGTTATTGACGTATGATCCTTATCTGCGGCACAATCAGGGTAAGAAGTAGCGGCGCAAAATACGAGGGTGGATGGATTGCTGCAGTTTCTTTGTAACAGGAAGAGTTTGGGTCCGTATACATATACAGACATCGAATCTCAGTGGAAATTGGTAGTAGGAAGGTTCATCGGATAGATATAATGGAAAGGGATGGCCCGTGAGTCCTGTGCATCCTGGAGTTTCCTCTGGGTTTTCCTTTACATGATAGTGTTGAATGTATGCCGCGGTGACATAGGTGAATGGTTTGAAAGAAGAAAAACGGAACGACAAGCAATATCGCCTCATCCGAGAGATTATCGAGACGATTATTTTGACTATCTTGATGTTTGTAGTGATCAATCTGGCGATTCAGAACTACGACGTGGATGGTCCCAGTATGGAACCAAGTTTACATAATCAAGAGCGGATTGTGGTTGATAAAGTATCATACCATTTTCGCAGCCCCTCACGTGGTGATGTGATTGTATTTGTCGCCCCACCAGATCCTGCGCTCGATTATGTCAAACGGATCATTGCGCTACCTGGCGATACCTTAACGATCAAAGGCACAACAGTTATCGTTGACAATGCGGTACTCAAAGAAACGTATGTGGCAGATGGGTATCAGGGGAATCCCTACCAACCGATCATCAATCAACGGGTACCGGCCAACGACTATTTTGTGATGGGTGATGATCGCAAGAACAGTTCAGATTCACGCGATTGGGGATTTGTCCCACGGCAAAATATCATTGGCCGTGCCACGCTAGTCTATTGGCCGTTAGGACTGTCCAATAGCGGGTTCTTGCCTGATGTTTCTTCGGTATTCGCAGATGTACACACAAAAGCGACAAAAGCGAACATCTCAGCGGCCCCTGTGCCATTGAAAGGTAGTACTTTTGACACAGATGGCATGGTATTGTTCGCTATGCCCGGGTTTTTCCTGGTATGCTCAAGGTGTCGTAAGCAGAGTTGACACACGTTGCTACTCAATGAGTGTTTTGTGAGTGTGGTTTTTAGCTGCCAGGACTAACATCAATGGGCCTGGTTGAACACGGTGGTTCGCCTTGACCGTGAGTTCAAAGGAAAATCGTTGGATTTAGAATTTGATTTTGAAAAGCGATATCGTCTTGTTCGTGAAATTATAGAGACACTGGTTCTGACGGTTTTGATGTTTCTCGTGATCCGTCTTGCAGTCCAAAATTTTAACATTGATGGCATGAGCATGGAGCCCAGTTTACATAATCAGGAACTGGTGATTGTAGACAAATGGTCCTATATTTTTCATACGCCAGCGCGAGGGGATGTCATCGTCTTTGTTGCGCCACCCAATCCTGCACAGGACTATATCAAGCGTGTGATTGGTTTGCCGGGAGATGTGATTACGATCCAGAATACGCAGGTGATGGTGAATGGTAAAATGCTCTCTGAGGCGTATGTAGATCCCATGCGTCAGGGAAATCCTTATCAGCCAATCACCAATATGCGTATTCCCCAGGGGGCCTACTTTGTGCTTGGTGATAATCGCGGTGGCAGCTCGGATTCGCGTGACTGGGGGTGCGTGCCCAATCAGAACATTATTGGACGGGCAGCTGTCGTCTACTGGCCATTAGGGAAGGATAACAATGGTTTTCTGCCAGGCGTTTCCTCTACCTATACTGGGATCGCAAAAACTCCCACCATCCCCAGTACCAGTGTCTGTATGATCCGCCATACCCAACCTGCTACCGCCGGGAGTGGGGCTGGAACGGCGTCTGCAGTGCCTACTGATAATCATTCCAGTGCGCTCAGCACAGCATCTATGCTGCTCCTGCCCTGTGCCGCCGTGGGATGTAGCCGTCGGAAACGTCGCTCAAAACCAGCATCTAACATGATAAAGAAACAGACAGAATAATCCTGGTATCCCATAAGAACTGGCAACAAAAAGAGAGGGGCTCCAATAAGCGAGCCCCTCTCTTTTTGTCGCCAGCTCAGGATCATCCCAGGGTGAGACTCAATTGCTGGTTTTTGAGTTGCACACCACGAATGGTTTTGCCCAGTTTGTTCTGGGCATCACTAAAATGCTTATTAAGCAAGGTTGTCATCTCATCCGGCGACATAATCAGACCCAGCACTCCTTCGACATTGACATTCTTTGCCACAAGGCGCTCATTGCTGTTCAGTGCGGGCGTAATGTCAATCGCGCTGGCATAGCCATAGAGGGTGAATGAGAGTCGAATCCTCTGGCTGGTAATAGTGGTATCTGGATTTTGTACGGGATTCGAGGGTGCCAGGTTCCCGACGATCAGGTTGTTGATCGTATTTTCGCTAATCGGTACCGTCGCGCCAGCTGGTAACAGGTCGATGAGTTGGGTTGGTAACTGATTAACCACGGAACCCAGTGCTCGATCTAATTGTGTTTCGGCCATGTTATGGGCGTATGGGCGGATGATAAAGATCCAGGCTCCGCCAAGAATGAGCAGTAATATTATAAGTACTGAGAGGCAGCCTATGAAACAGCCACCTCTACTCCGTTTGCGGCGTCCTGAGTTTGTCCGATCTGATGCTGCATTGATAACGGCTGGAAGCATTTGGGACCCTTTCGTCGTTCTATTTAACTTATAATAGAGTAACGGCTCAGACTGCTGCAATGGTGACAGCATTCCTGCATGATATGGTTCTACATCCTCTATTCCTTCCACGAGCTCTGGATGGGCGATTGTTTCCAGAGGTACAGGCTGTGTTGGCAACAACTCCGGCGTAATCTGCGCCGAGTCGGTCTCCGCTATCTGCTCTGTTCGTGGAGAAAGTACACTGGCATAGGTATGGAGAGGATTGATCTCTGTAAGCGTGGCTGACTGGTCAGCAAGAGGCGAATGTAGTGATAGGGTTGATTCATCTGCTGAAGCGGTCAGTGCTGGCTCTGGCTGCTCCTGTACTTCTACTGGCATCCTCACAGATGTGCCACAGTGTGCACAAAAGCGTGCCTGTGGAGTGAGAGAAGCATGGCAATACTTACAATTCATGGATCAAACATCGCTCCATCATTCGTTTTTTTCTACCAATGCTATTCTTTTCATATTTATTATATGCCCATTTGTTAACATTGTCTATGGATAACTAGATTGATAGATAAAAGATTCATTGAATACAATAGAAAATTTCTCTATTGCTATAAAGTATACTATGTCACTATGCGCTGGTTACTATTGCTCTGAATTATGCGTGTTACCATTCCCGTTTGAGAATTTCGTCCATAGTAGTGATGATTTGCGCTTTGCGGGCTGGATCTTGTTCCAGCGCCTGTTTGACCTCCTGGATCAATTGAGCCTCTTGTTCCGCTGGTACGTCATAACCATACATCTGATGGATAGCGGTAGCGGCAGTGCGGCGTAGCTTCTCGTCATCGCTTAATTGTGGCGGTGGTACACGCTTGGCGCTACGCTGGTCAACGACTCCCGGAGGGCTGGCGCCTTTCAATGGGGTCAGCCCATTGGCGGCGAATGGGATATCACTCTCGATCAAATGGGCGGAATAGGTGGTTGCGCGCTCGATATGGACGACGGCTGTCTGGGCTGTTGGATCTAATGAGACAATCCTTCCTTCCAGGTAGATCACTTCGGGTGCACCCCAGAAGACATGTTCTCCCACGTGCAAAATCATGGTTATTGCTACTCCAATCTGTGTTGCTCGTTGTACATGCGCCATTTGTCCTCTCCTAAGGTATACGCAGTAGCGTAAAGATAGTTCCATCTACCTGCAAGGATGGCTTGCCGCTAAATATTTTTTTGTATTTGAAGGGTATGGGCTTTTGTTGGTTGGGAAAATTGAAGCCTACGAGCAAGATTTTTTGGTGGAAAAACCAGCATTCTGGGTGCTCAGGGACGCATGGAATATTGGGTGGATTGTGTGCTATACTGTGTTAGTTGGGGTTTATGCCAGACCCAGTGGGCTACGATTCTCTATCCCGATGTGTCGCTCTTTTATGAAGCCAGTGTACTGAGCACTGTATCCGGGCCCTGTATTAAGCGTTGCCTCCATACAGCCCATATAATCTTCTCTCTGACTTATTTACTCATTTTTTTATCATTGCCTTCACGAAAAGTTGAATGGCAATTCTCCATGTAGCGAGCACTGTTGACCGCATCTGACATGTTGTGTGGCGTGTCGAGATGCTTTTTGATAATTGTGTAGATGAGATGCGCCTTGCGCTGGCGCTGAGATGTGTAAAGGACTCAAAACTAAGACTATGCACGAGAAAAGTATACAAACGCTCGAGTATCCCAAGATATTAGAGAAGGTGGCCCGTGAGGCATCGTTCTCTGTCAGTAAGGATTTAGTGCTGGCGCTCAAGCCTACCTCTGATATCGATGAAGCCAGAAAAAGATTGGCCTATACTTCGGAAGCTTCAGCCCTGATTGACCTGAACTCTGATATTAGCGTGCAAGGTGCCCATGAGATTCGCCCTCTCTTAACTCGTGCTGCTCGCGATGGTGTCCTGATACCGACAGATCTGGTACAGGTTCTTTCCACAACACGCAGTGCCATCCATGTGGCGCGTGCATTGGAGAAGCTGAATTCGGACACCTTTCCCCTGCTCTATGTCCTGGGGGCGGATATCCCACAGCGCCCACAGATTGCACGCCGTATTGAAGAGACCGTGAATGAGGATGGCGAGATTCTGGATACCGCCAGCCCGACTCTGCGTAAGGTACGCTTTGATATTCAGAGCGCGAACCAGCGTTTGCAGGAGCGTTTGCGTACCCTTGTGCGCGAGTTCGGTCCCGCGCTCCAGGAAGCGATTATTACGACGCGCAACGATCGCTTCGTTGTACCTGTGAGGTCCGATGCGCGTGGGCAGGTACGCGGTATTGTCCATGATCAGTCATCCAGTGGTGCGACGCTCTTTGTGGAACCTATCGTCATCGTGGAGATGAATAATCGCCTGCGTGAGTTGCAGGTAGAGGAGCGCCAGGAGATCGAACGCATCCTGCGGGTGCTTTCAGCGGAGATCGGCAAAGAAGCGGAGTCACTGACCGTAGCCGTGGAATTGCTGGCCGAGTTTGATTTTCACCTCGCCAAAGCGCGCTATGGCCGGATGACTCGTAGTTCAGTTCCCAGACTCAACGAGCAAGGTATCATTAATCTGCGGAATGCACGTCATCCCTTACTCACTGGCAAGGTGGTTCCGACAAATTTCCATATTGGTCGCGATTTCAGCATGGTCATCATCACCGGACCAAATACCGGTGGTAAAACGGTGGCGCTGAAGACCGTTGGATTGCTGACTCTGATGGCGCAGGCCGGTTTACATATTCTCGCCGATTATGATTCCGAAATCTCCATCTTCCAGAATGTCTTTGCGGACATCGGGGATGAGCAGAGCATCGAGCAGAATCTCAGTACCTTTTCATCCCATCTCAGTCGCATCATTGAGATTTTGAAGACAATTGAAGAGGGCCGTAAGCGAAATCGACCCGATTTGCGGGGAAAATTGGGCGAGGAGATTGTACAGAGGCAGACCAGGCCGACCAATGTGCTGGTCCTCTTTGACGAATTGGGCGCGGGTACTGATCCCAGTGAAGGATCAGCGCTAGCACGTGGTATCCTGACGTTCTTGCTGGATCGCCATGTGACAACGGTGGCGACAACCCATTATACCGAGCTTAAAGCCTTTGCACATGAGCAGAAGGATGTCGTGAACGCCTCGGTTGAGTTTGATGTTGAGACGCTCTCCCCGACCTATAAGCTCAGCATCGGTCTACCAGGCCGTAGTAACGCCCTGGCGATTGCGCAGCGGTTAGGGTTAGACCAACGCATCATCAGGGGTGCCAGGCGCTTCCTGGGCAGCGCTGGCGTACGTATGGAGAATCTGTTAGAGGATCTCCAGAGCGAACGCAAAGTGGCCGAGGATGAGCGTTTCAATGCGAATATGGAGCGTGTCGAGGCTGAATATCAGCGCAAGCAGTTAGAGACCGAGCGCCATGATCTTGAGCAGGAGCGGATTCGGATCTTAAACGAGGCTCGTGCCCAGGCGCGCCGTGAACTGGATACTGTCCTGATCGAGCTTGCTAAAGTACGTACCGAGGTCCAGCGTGGTCATGTGTCACGTGAACAACTCTCCAACGTACGCCAGCGGGCGCGGGATCTGGAGGAGAAGGTGGTTCCTGTCCCTGAGCCACGCCGCAAACATGTCGTAGAGCCATCAGACAAGCTTGATGGACCCTTGCAGATTGGGGATACGGTGCGCGTGCTGAGTTTTGGACAAAATGCCGATCTGGTTGGCTTATCCGCTGATCGTAGTGAGGCTGAGGTGCAGATGGGGGCCTTGCGGCTGCGCGTGAATGTTGACAATATTGAGCGTATCAGCAAGCGCAAGGCCAGTTCTGATGAGAAACAGTATGTGCGAGCACAGATCACAACTGATATCGAGGAACGCCCACCGGTTGATTTACAACTGGATATCCGTGGCTGGCGCGTCGAAGATGCGTTAGAGGAACTGGATACCTATTTGAATGATGCTGTCCTTCATGGTATGGGTTCCGTGCGTATCGTGCATGGCAAAGGGACCGGAGCCTTGCGCCAGGCGGTTCGTGAAACCCTGACACGTCATCCGCTGGCGAAATCATTCGTCACCGCTCCACCCCAGGAAGGCGGCGATGGCGCAACCATCGTCAAACTGCTGGCTTAAGCATAACAGTATCGTCCATAGAGAATCAAACAAAAGCGCTTCCCTTCATTGATATAGGGAAGCTCTTTTGTTTTGCCTTCTTTTTTTATTGGATGGGTTATGAAGATACCAGCAGTACTTTTACTCGTTTTTTGGGAGAAAAACCGTCGGGCCATGGTCATATGGTACTGTCTACAATCCCATTATTTGACCGTGTGGGCTTATTTAGCTAAGCTCTCTATGAGTGTGTAACAAGTTGCCTGGTTTCATTGCCATGACGCACTGAATAAATCGAAGGTGGTTAGCGTAGAGATATGTCTCAATTTCGACCGTTGCGAGCAGTAAATAATCATTCAACAGGAGATCGTCGAGCTTCTACTCCTGTGGTAATTTCTGCGACCGCTACACATGTCACGCACACCGTACAAGAAGAACCAGAAACAGCCCCATTGCCGGTTGCCTCGCGGATGACCCGGGGGATATCTGAGACGAGTGGGAATTCGTTGCATGCAAATGCCAGTGCCACTCCCTGGCCGTCAACCGTGTCGCAGCCTGGTATGATGCCGGCTCATCAACGATATTTACCCGCTCCCGTGAGCAGTGCAGGGACGCAGACATGGATATCTCATCAACGCTCGCTATCCATCTCGCTTCCTTTACACAATCTTTCTGAGTCGGCTGAGCCGGGGCGTGCGCTGGTCGTGCGTTCAGAGCGCTCTCAGCTGGTGATTGCGGGAACAAGAAAACATGTGCGCGACACAGACGCGATAGAATTTCGTGAGAAGCATTTACATGCCCATGTACGGCATGGACTCATACTATTGGCAACCATGGGTGTGTTCCTGTTGATGATGTTCACCCTGACGCCAATCGATCAACAGAATGAATCGGGATTATTGGGCCTTTTTCAGGTACAGAAAGTGCCAACCAATACTTTGACTGTCTATCCACAGTATGCTGGCTCAGGATCGACCGGTTCTGTAGCGGGCATCAATGATCCTACTCCCGGGACGAGGGATTACTATGTCGGGTTGGCCCGTACTGATGCCTTGAAATATGGGATTAGCCCGGATCTTTATGTGCGGCAAATTCAGCAAGAGAGTCACTTTGATCCTAACGCTGTTTCGAGCGTTGGCGCGATTGGTATCGCCCAGTTTATGCCAGCCACAGCCGCAGGCATGAACTTTGATCCATCTGATCCTGTGGCGGCGCTGGATGGTGGGGCCAGGTTCATGAGCAGTCTCAATAATGAATTTTATGGGGATTACTCAAAGGCGTTGGCCGCTTATAACGCTGGTCCGGGCGCTGTACAGAATGCAGTCAACAATTGTGGCTCTGCCTGGTTATCATGTGTGGACCCGCAGGCGCAGGCCTATGTCTATATCATCGAAGGATGGTAGCTGGTAGAAAAAGAGCATCACCCGCTGTCCTCTACTTTGTTCACAGAAACACGAAGGGCTCCTGATCCAATGAGTGATCAGGAGCCCTTCGTGTTTCTGTGTCAATCATCACTGACCAGACCTTGCTCATAGAGCCATTTTACAAAATGCATCCGATAATCTTCTGTGACGCGTTGGCGCATTTCCTCATTTTCATAGAGATGTTCGCGTAGATGGAGCAGCGCCACTGCCTCATCCCATTGAAAGCCGCTATCTAACAGATAATCCAGCATCAGTTGTTCGTTGCCTGTACCAGGAGTATAGTGTTTGGCCTCGGTTTTCCTCGTAATATGTTTGGGCTGCTCAGAAAATCTTTCAAATGGTTGCATATTTCTCATCCCTACTCCTCTATGTCTGCTGTTAATGAATGTGCTTGCGCTATGATAGCTATCCACTCCCTCCTCACATCTGACGATCAGTCGTGTGGCGACATACCTTCTTCTATCGGCGTGCTTTATGCTCCCCTATACCTATCTTGACTGAGGACTCTTGCATACCCTATCAAGGGACCTGTGCCAATATTAAGAACGCTTGCTTGGAAGCTACACTCTACACAACAGTGAGCGGGGGATGTGTGGAAATGGCTGTCTATGCAAGAAGGGATGTCGTATGGGTACAGATGCACCAGTGGAAGTTGAACAACTCTGGGCCAGATATGTAGAGCATAAAACGTCTAAACTGCGCAATGAATTAATCACACTCTATGCGCCTCTCGTGCGATTTGTAGTTGGACGACTGGGTATACCGCCAACCGGATTATTGGATGCTGAAGATCTTGTCAGCTATGGTATGATTGGCCTAATTAATGCAATTGATCGCTTCGACCCTATGCGTGGTGTACGCTTTGAGGCTTTTGCCTCCGTACGTATTCGGGGCGCGGTGATTGATCAACTGCGATCACTTAACTGGCTACCACGATCAGCAATCTCGCGTTTACGCCAGGTTGAAGGTGCATTGGCGGTATTAGAGCAGCGCCTGGGACGACCGGCGAAGGAGGGAGAGGTTGCGGAGGAGATAGGGGTGTCGACAGAACGTTATCGTCAGATGCTACTAGAGATGAATGCTACGGTGCTCTCTCTCGATGCTCCACTTGGCTCTCTCCTTCAGGATGATGAGGTAACCTCCCTGTCCGAATTACTTGAGGATCAAAGCTCTCCCGGTCCCGTTGAGCAGGCGGAACAGCAGGAATTGACAGATGTTTTAGGAAACGCTATTGATCATCTACCTGAGCGTGAAAAGTTATTGCTTGCCCTCTATTACCAGGAAGAGCTCACGATGAAGGAGATCAGCAAAGTCCTGAGCGTTTCAGAGTCACGTGTCTGTCAATTACATATTCAAGCTATTATGCGTTTAAGAAGTACTTTACATGCCTATCGTCTCGATGATATCCCGCCGACCAAAGTTGTGAGTGTGGGAGGAGAAGGCAAAAAAAGGATCACTGGCGGAAAGAGTAATAGTGCACGCAAGGTCAATGCCAGTCCGGCGGCTCGATCCTATGTTTCTTCGGAAACAGGAAAATCCAATGCACTTTCAGGAAATGGGTCGCGTGGTCGGCGAAAAATTTCCTGACGTCTCTCTACACTTGCTTTGACGATACCCTATCGAAGACGGATAGGGAACCGATATATGGTGTATGATGATGGAGGGAGAATTGATGAGCGGGGAACGATGGAACATCTGGCTATAATGCAACGTGTTTTCTTATAGGGGAGTCGTTTCCATGAAAGTAGGTAGTGTGAACTCATATCTGTACCTGGTCGGTGCGCAGCAGAGGAGATGTACCAAAAAACCAAGCGGGAGGACGATGCCGTCGTTGTCGTGGGTTGATCGGGTGGCTCGCGCGGCATGTCTGGTCCTGCTCAAAGGGACGAGACGTGGTAATGAGCCTGGGCCGATACTGGCATACCCTGCGCAACTTGACAAATTGCGCGCACGTATCCAGGTCGGTTCATATGGTGTTGATAGCATTACCCTGGCGAGGTGTATACTAGTAAATGAAACTCATTTTTTATCCATACACCAGGAGTGATTGTATTAATTAGCCAGGTTCGCTCTACCCACAGTGTTATCCCTTTGCGTCTTGTACGAGCGGCA
This sequence comes from Dictyobacter arantiisoli, assembly GCF_008326305.1. GTDB lineage: Bacteria > Chloroflexota > Ktedonobacteria > Ktedonobacterales > Ktedonobacteraceae > Dictyobacter > Dictyobacter arantiisoli. Next base: position 25,702 of record NZ_BIXY01000072.1, read on the forward strand.
TGTCGACCCGCATTCGCTACTCGATCTTCTTATGCGGTCACGCTGAAAGAGGCGCCCTTGCTAATGTTAGTCGCGGCGCAGGGACGCTTAGGCTATGCTTCTTATGAAGGGAGCTTTACATGCTTGTTTTGCGACGAAAAGTTGGTGAAAGTATTGTTCTTGCCGGGGTTATCAACGTTTCAGTGTTGGCTGTCGAAGGCGAGCGCGTAAAAATCGGAATTAGCGCGCCTCCGGATGTGACTATTGTGCGTGAAGAACTTCTCCGCAACAATGATGCAGATCCAACTCAAAATCCGAATACACCAATACCTCCAGCACAGCCACAGCCTCGGTAGTTTTGATCTGGTGTTTGCCGTTTCCGGGTCAATACTGAGCTGTGCGCGGCTGGTATAGCTATTGAGATTGTAGCCCTGGGCATTGTCTTGTCTCATCGTTTCTTTTTAGAGCGAAGCTACCATGTGTTCGTATCCCCAATTATTGAGGATACGAACATTTTTGTGTGCCAATTATTCGTTGATGACTTTGGCAGTCTCTGAAGCGGGGATGGCGTTTTCTGTGATGAATGTCTCGACCAGTTTGCGTGCGATATCATCGTGATACTGCACAGGCGGGGATTTCATGAGATAAGAACTGGGGCCTTCCAGCGTGCCACTGATACCGCGATCCAGAGCGATTTTCGCCAGACGAACAGCATCAATTACAACGCCAGCCGAGTTGGGAGAATCCCAGACCTCAAGCTTCAGCTCAACATTTAACGGCACATCACCGAAGGTGCGGCCTTCCAGACGAATGTATGCCCATTTGCGGTCCTTTAACCAGGCTACATAGTCGGAGGGACCAATGTGGACGTTGTCCGCGCCAATCTCGTAATCGAGCTGACTGGTGACGGCGTTGGTCTTACTGATCTTCTTCGACTCCAGGCGGTCGCGCTCCAACATGTTGTAGAAGTCGGTATTGCCACCAACGTTCAATTGCATGGTGCGCTCCAATTTGACGCCGCGCTCACGGAAGAGACGTGTCAGGACACGATGAACAATTGTCGCGCCCACCTGACTCTTGATGTCATCACCGATAATAGGCAGGCCAGCTTGTTTGAAGCGCTCTTGCCAGTACTGCTCACGAGCAATAAAGACAGGAACACAGTTGACCAGAGCCACACCAGCTTTCAGGATCTGTTCAACATACCATTTGGTAGCGGTTTCTGAACCGACTGGTAGATAATTGATCACGACATCTGTTTTGGTCTCTTTGAGGATCTTGACGATATCGTCTGTTTGACCGGGAGCTTTAGTAATGATCTGTGAAAGATACTTGCCGAGTCCGTCGTGGGTCATTCCTCGGTATACTTTTACGCCCAGATGGGGGACATCTGCGAAGCGATAGGTATTGTTGGGTTCAGCGTAGATGGCTTCACTCAGGTCTTTGCCGACCTTGTTTTTATCTATATCAAAAGCAGCAGTAAATTCAATATTGCTAATATGATAGCCACCCAGATCAACATGCATTAAACCAGGAATGAAATCTTCTGAATTCGCATTCTGATAATAATGGACTCCCTGTACGAGTGAACTGGCGCAGTTACCTACACCAATAATCGCGACTCGCACTTTCTTATTACTTGCCATTATTGTTTCTTACTCCTCTAAAAATGGTTTTTGTAATAGTGTCATGTGTTGCATCTGCAACGACTCAGGCTGGAACATATGTTTGTCCCAGCGTATCTTGAATCTCGAACACAACAGAGTAACTGTACTATATCTCTATCTTCTATCGGCATATATATAGTACGTCTTTCAAACAGGGATTTTCTCTATCTGCTCCAGCGCTGCAGGCAATTGAGCCTGAACACTATCCTGTTGTGCTTCACCTGTACTGACACCGCTGATTTGTATCCCTGGCGGTTCGTAAAAAAGCTCATTCTTTGTTTTTGACATGAAGATTGAGCCTTCTCTGACGAACGTCGATTAGGAACAATGCTGTGTATAACTATACCCCCAACAAGGGGCTAAATGCCAGTGGAAGCGCCTGTTTTGAAAAAGTAGTGCATTGTATTTAAGAGCTAAAAAGGCATAAGGGATGCTAGAAGCGGTTTTTTCTGGCGTTGAGGGCCCTCTCTTTTGCTGTTTTATGCCATCAAGGAATGATATACATTCCTTCTTTTATAGAATGTAGAGATAATTTGTGGTGTATAAAGGAATAGTGTGGTACAGGGCTGATTTTTATATGCAGAATACCTATACAGGATGTGACTGAGGTTGCTATTTTGCACGCTAAATATGGGCACCGACACAAAATGTGGTATTCAAATGAAACCAATGTTACAATAGAATTGTCACTATACGACAAAAAGGCCCATTGGAAATGGGTTGTTTGTAAACATCACCTGGATGCGGCTGGCCTTACGAAGGGAATTCACATGGCAACTGATAGCTGATCCTGGTACTATGATGGGGCGTCATTTGTGATGATCGTTGTTTTGAGTGAATAGGCGAGCTTTTAGAGATGGACGGTTGGGTTTCATTCTACACTGTCGTGGATGACTTTTCTGCTGGATATCCCCTGTACTGCACTGCACTGTATTCCTCACCAGCGATCATTAAGCCACAGCAATCTTAGGTCTATCTGCTGAGCGGAGAGGATGATACTTCTGGCTGGTAGATGGCGAATGGAGATGTATTTATCATGGCAAACGCTGGTTTTACTATCTGGTTTACTGGTCTCTCCGGTGCTGGCAAGAGCACCCTCTCTGAGGCGCTTGAGCTGCGCCTGCGTGCCCGTGGCCGCAATGTTGAGATTCTTGACGGCGATAAGGTTCGCACTCACCTGAGTAAGGGCCTGGGTTTTAGTAAAGAGGATCGAGATACCAACATTAAGCGCATTGCGTTTGTAGCTGGTCTGCTGACACGCAATGGGGTGGTCTGTATTTCGGCAGCAATTGCTCCTTATCGCGATGCTCGAGCCTGGGCGCGTGAAGAGATTGGCAATTTTGTAGAGATTTATGTGAAATGTCCGCTTGAGGTCTGCCGTCAGAGGGATGTCAAAGGACTCTACAAGCTGGTTGATGAGGGTAAGGTCAAAAATTTCACGGGCGTTGATGATCCCTATGAAGAGCCGCTCAATCCCGAACTGGTCGTAGAGACCGATAAAGAGACGATTGAGGAGAGCGTGGATCGTATCTTCGCGAAGTTGGAAGAGCTTGGCTATCTGGAACCGGTTCCCGTTGCCTAGTTTGTCGTATTGCAGAGAGAAAAGGGTAGTTACAACGTATGTCAAATGATTTAATTGCTCCTCATGGTGGAGAACTGATCATTAATCTGGTCGGTGATGCTGAGCGTGCGGCTTTACTTGAGCGCGCCCACAGTTTACCACGTATTACGGTTGGTTCACGACAACTGGCTGATCTTGAGATGTTTGCTATTGGTGCCTATAGTCCACTGCGAGGTTTTCTGACACGTCAGGATTATCTGAGTGTGGTCAATACCATGCATCTTAGCAATGGCCTGCCCTGGTCGATTCCTATTACGCTGGCAATCTCATCCGAGCAGGCGGCGCAGGTGTCAGAGGGTTCAGATGTCGCACTGGTGAATGATGAAGATGAGATTCAGGCTATCTTAACCGTCCAGGAGAAGTATGGTTATGATAAGGCCCTTGAGGCCCGTCAGGTCTATCGAACCGAGGATGAGGCCCATCCCGGTGTGCAGGTGCTCTATCAACAGGGTGACGTGCTGTTAGGTGGACCCGTACGCGTGCTGGCTTTACAGCCACAGGTCTTTGCCGCTGAGCGCTATACGCCCACTCAGTCACGTGCACTCTTCACTGAGCGCGGTTGGAAGCGTATCGTCGCCTTCCAGACGCGCAATCCCGTCCATCGTGCCCATGAATACATCCAGAAATGCGCGCTTGAAACCGTCGATGGACTCTATCTCCATCCTCTGGTCGGCAATACCAAGGGCGATGATATTCCTGCCGATGTGCGTATGCGCTGTTATCACGTCTTGCTGAAGAACTATTATCCACAGAACCGTGTGATCCTGGGCGTACTCCCGGCGGCGATGCGCTATGCCGGTCCCCGTGAGGCCATTTTCCATGCCCTGATGCGTAAGAATTATGGCTGTTCACACTTTATTGTGGGACGTGATCATGCCGGTGTAGGTAATTATTATGGCACCTATGATGCGCAACACATCTTCTCCGAGTTTGATGCTGCCAGCCTGGGTATTACCCCGATGTTCTTTGATCACACCTTCTTCTGCAAAATCTGTGATGGCATGGCCTCCCAGAAGACGTGCCCACATGGCAATGAAAATCATATCATGTTAAGCGGAACGAAAGTCCGGCAGATGTTGCAGGCAGGTGAGATGCCACCCCGTGAATTCTCCCGTCCTGAGGTTGCGCAGGTACTCATCGAAGCCATGCGCCAGCCCATCACGCAGGCATAAGCTAAGCACCAACTTGTCCCCACATCATCAAACAGAGAAGGCCCGATCCTTGCGGTCGGGCTCTCTGCATTGCAAGGCTCTCGTGGCCTTCTCTCTTTAATGGCGGAAGAAGTCGATGGTGGCTTTGACGCCGTCTTCGAAACTGACTTCAGGCTTCCAATTGAGGAGGCGTTCGGCTTTGCTGGAGTCGAAGAAGGCTTGATAGATGTCGCCTGGTCGCCTGGGGGCGTGGGTGATAGGCGCTTCAAAGCCGATTATTTGTGCCAGCGTTTTGTAGATCTCATTGACTGAGACAGCCCGTCCGGTGCCGATACAAAAGATCTCGTTGTCTCCACGTTTGAGCGCCTGCACATTGGCACGCGCAACATCACCGACATAAACATAATCTTTACGTTGCTCGCCGTCCCAGTCGATGCGTACGCTTTCATGAGCCAGGAAGCGTTTGGCGAAGATAGAAATGACGCCAGCCTCTCCATTAGGATCTTGCCGTGGCCCATAAATATTGCCATAGCGCAGGATGGTGAAGTTGAGTCCCTGCGAGGTGTGCCAGTAGCGCAGATAGAATTCCGCAACCATCTTGGTGATGCCGTAAGGCGATTCTGGACGCTGAGACGTGTCCTCGTCGAGTGGTAGACGCATGGGGGTGCCGTAGGTGGCTCCAGATGAGGCGAAGATGATTTTTTTTGCGTTGACGCGTTTCGCCTGTGTCAGGATGTTAAGCAGGCCGAGGACGTTGACCTGGGCATCGAGTTTGGGTTGTTTGGTTGAGATGGCAACGCTATGCTGGGCAGCATGATGATTAACAATTTCGGGCTGAAATTCATCAAAAATACGGCTTATGGCAGTTTCGTCGGTGATATCAGCCTGATAGAAACGCACCTTGCTGTTGAGGTTCGCTTCTTTGCCACCGCCCTCGGTCCAGAGGCTGTCTACACTGGCAACCTCATGCCCCTGTTCCAGATAGTGATCCGCAATATGTGAACCGATGAAGCCCGCTCCACCAGTGATAAGTATGCGCATAAATAGGGCCTTTCTCTCGCAATCTATTCAGAACCCCGGATCTTATTCCGCCAATGGATAGTTTGCCAGTTGTTCTGTTCTTTTTCCATTATAGCAACTGGTGGCCTTCCCATCAAATAAACTGTTCTAGTGCTGTTTGTAACTCTTGTGATGGAACGAGGATCGGGAAGATACACAGGCCGGTCTCCTGACGCAAACGCGTCAAAATCTGGTCATCCTGTGGATCAGAGATTGCCACTGTTAAGGTATTGCGTTCTTTGCCCAGGGGATAGCAATGGAGTTCTTGCGCGAGTGCCGGGCGGACAATATGCAGTAATCTGGTGGGCAAGGGGCGAGGCAGGTTAGCGAGATAGGGAATACCTAGTTGACGAGCGCGCTGCGAGAGATCCTCTTTTTTATGCTCAGACTGAGTTGGTGCATGACTCGGTTTGGGATTGCGTACTTCAAAGAGCAGACGCACTTCCTGAGCTTTAGCGATGCAGGCAGTGAGATCCTGATGAGGGGTGGAACTGTCACTATAGCCAATCGTCATCAGTGTGGGACGGACGATATGGTCTTCTTCGGCGTGATGGACCTGCCAGAGCAACGCATCCCATAAGCGTTCCTGCACCAGAACAGCACCCTGACGATTGGCACCTGGCAAGAGCACAGAGAGCGTTGTACCTGTGAGCAGGATGGTATCGGTCTTTCTAATCAGACTGCTAAGCTGATCCCGATAGTATCTGAGGCTGTCCTGGATAGCTGTTTGAATATGATATGCGGAGTCGAAGTGCAGTTGGATGACGAGCAAAGCAAGCTGATCTATTGCCGCTGGAACAAACGCGCGTAAGCGAGTCGCGATATCCTGTCTCATGGAAGCATCAGTATTTGCATGCATAGATGCTATGGCAGGAAGTACTGTATCCTTCTTGCACATGGGTGATTGACTCCTTGTTAGTGGTACACATATATTGGTTGGTTGATGTATTGTTACTAAGCATACTGTGGAAGCACCTGCGAACGGGCATGATTGCGGTTATGGTTTTGTTAAGACACTGTGCTTATGGTTAAGATCATTACAGTGCCTCATCCTGTTCGTAGCATTGGATCAAGACACGAATCGCCTCCTTCAGTGTATCGATATGGGCGAGCAGAAGATCAATATGCTGCATCAGATTGAGCAGATGTAAAACTACCGTTTCATCATCCCCGCGTGCGACATTGTGAAATTCAGGCAAAATAATAATGAAGAGTTTTTGGAGTCTCTCGACAAGCAGATGAAACATTGTATCTATCTGTTGTAAAGTAGGCTGGAGCGCCGGTTGTGATCCAAAGATTAAGGTGAATTCTAGTCGCTGCTCATTCTGTTCTTGCCAGTACTGTAAGCGTGACGTTAACAGACGAAGCGCCTGCATCCACTGGTAATACGTACTATCTGGAATATGAGATGCTTCGATGGCGGCTAGCACATCGGTTCGTTCCTCATCTTCACCTTCTTGTTGCAGGCGGCGCTTAATACGAGCCGCCCCATAGATACTACAGCTTCTATCGAGGCTTTCAATGCTGGTGAGGATTGTGCTCTGTAACAATTGACCCAGTGGTGTCAGCCGTTCAAGCCTGATCTCGCTATCTTGTAAAAGCATTTTCAGATTAAAGTAGAGCAGTGAAGCGCTTTGATCACTGTGCTCCTCGACCATCTGTGTCGCACAGAGGGTTAATTCTGGGAGCAGGATACTATAGAGGATTTCGGCATTCTCAAAAATCTGGCGCAGGCAGATTGCCAGCAAGGTGGTATCCGCTGGCGTAATCCGGCCTGTCAGGCAGCGCTGGACACGTTCCAGCACAATATCCAGGCTGGAGGTCATATCGGCTTCCTGATGCGCATTTAGCGCGGCTGATAAGACACTTTTCCCCATATGGCTACGGAGAGGTGGTTCCGCGGGTGCGTGAGCTGGCGAAAATGGAGTTGGTCGTTCAGGTATGTTGTGAGCGCTATGCAAGGTGATCTTGCGTGTATGTTGATCTTTCATTTATCTTCCTCTCAACATCATCTGCTACTCCTCTCTTTATTGTACTTTGCATCCCTATCGACAATGGTATTTATTGCTTTTTCCTCTTTTTTGTACTAACATATAGTCATATAAGTAATTCTTGTGTGAAGATCATCGAAGAGAGGGAAGTTGGGTCCATTTTTAATGGATGGGAAGATAGGGCATCCTTTTTTTGTTCTCATTAAGAGAGAAGAAAAGTATGCTCACCGTCTGTCCGGGCAGCCCCTCACTTTTCCCCTTCAGGATTCTGCAACACAAAGAATTCGCTTACGTAGTATGAGAGAATGGTATAATAGGGTGAGCATATCTATTTGGTGACACAGAGAAGATCTGAATCGATCAAAAAGAAAAATAACGCTGTCCATGCTGGTCTGTAGGAGAACACGCGCGTATGCAACTGCTAGGTAAAATCCTGGGCGATCCCAATAAGAAAGAATTAAAAACGATACAACCCCTTGTCGATAAAATTGAGCAATTTGAGCCAGAAATGCAGAAGTTGAGTGATGAGGAATTGATGGCTAAAACAGCCACATTCCGTGCTGAGCTTGCTCTTTATCTGAAAGGTGGACTGGTGCTGGAGGATGAGCTCGTTCGCATATTCCGCGAGGTCGTGCCAGAGGTTGAGCCGCTGCTTAAAGAGTGTACCGATGAGCAGTTGCACATGGCGATGAGCGGGCCACGCCAGAAGATTGATCGCAACGAGCCAGAAGAGAATCTGAAAGATTATTTGCAGGATACGTTATCCATATGTTTTGAAGAGACCTACAAAGAGCTCTCTCCTCTGTTGGACCTCCTTCGCGTCACACAGGCATTGAATCTGGCGCAGCAGCGCGAGCAATGGCCCTACGATGCGAGTGATCCGAAACAGGCCGCGCTGACCCTGCTGAAAGAGGTTGAGCCAACCTTAAAAGAGATCGCGGAAGAGGATGTGTCCGAGGCTTTTGATGAGATGTGGCTGCGCTTCGAGTCGTTACGCGCCGGGATCACTGATCCCGAGCAGGAGCCCCAGCTTTTAGCACAACAGTTTGGCACTTTCTTCCATAAGCTACAGCCTGAAATTGTGGCTTTGAAGGCAGACGAAATAGATAAGCTCTTACCTCCGGTTGTGAAACGCTATTACAAGCAAGGAAAGACCCTGGAAGATCTGCTCCCTGAGGCGTTTGCTGTGGTTCAGGAGGCCAGCTGGCGGCGTATTAAGATGCGTCATTATACTGTACAGCTCATTGGTGGTATTGTCTTGCATCAGGGAAAGATCGCTGAGATGCGTACCGGTGAAGGTAAGACGCTGGTGGCGACCCTGCCTGTATATCTGAATGCTTTGACCGGTAAAGGTGTGCATGTGGTGACGGTCAACGATTATCTGGCTCGCCGTGACGCGGAGTGGATGGGACAGATTTATACCTTCCTGGGTCTGACGGTGGGCGTGATTGTCCATAATGTGGATGCTCAATCATTTGAGCGCCGGGCAGCCTATAGCGCCGATGTCACCTATGGCACGAACAATGAGTTCGGATTTGATTATCTACGCGATAACATGGTGACCTCCCTGGATCAAATGGTGCAGCGTGAGCTTAACTTTGCGATTGTCGACGAGGTTGATAATATCTTGATCGACGAAGCCCGTACCCCGCTAATTATCTCCGGTCAGGGCCAGGAATCCACCGAGTTGTATGCGCAGTTCGCGCGCTGGGCCACTAAACTGGATGGCGAGACCGATTATTCGGTGGAAGAGAAGACGCGTGCCGTCTTGCTGACCGCGTCAGGCATCGAAAAGATTGAAAAGCTGGCGGGCGTTGATAATATCTATGACGAGGAAAATCTAGATCTCACGCGCTATATGGAGAATGCCATCAAGGCTCAGGTGATCTTCAAGCGTGATAAAGATTATATCGTGAAAGATGGCGAAGTGGTGATTGTGGATGAGTTCACGGGCCGCCAGATGCAGGGTCGCCGCTATAGCGAAGGCTTGCACCAGGCGATTGAAGCCAAAGAAGGAGTTAAGGTCCAGCGTGAGAATCATACCCTGGCGACCATTACCTTCCAGAATTTCTTCCGCCTGTACAATAAATTAGCCGGTATGACCGGTACCGCTCTAACCGAGGCTGAGGAGTTCGCCAAGATTTATGTGTTAGATGTCGTGGTGATCCCAACCAATAAGCCCACTCAGCGCCAGGATTTCCCTGATCTGATCTATCGTACACAGCAAGCGAAATACAATGCGGTTGTAGAAGAGATCAAAGAGCACTATGAGGAGCGCCAGCCGGTGCTAGTAGGTACCACCTCGGTTGAGGCATCCGAGATGCTCTCACAATTGCTGGAACTACAAGGTATCCCGCATAATGTGTTGAACGCCAAGCACCACGAGCTAGAGGCACAGATTGTCGCGCAGGCAGGTGGTAGTGGCTCCGTGACTATTGCCACTAACATGGCTGGTCGTGGTACCGACATCTTGCTGGGAGGCAATCCCGTTGGCTACTTTGACAGTATCCTGCACAAGCATGCCGAGAAGGTTGAGTACATCCGGGCGATGCCCTCGCGTACCGATGAAGAGCGACGGGAGAAAGAGGAAGTCATCCAGGAGTACATCACCAATATGACCGAGGCTGAGAAGGATGAACTGCTCCAGTCCAAGGTCAAAGAGTGCGATGAGGATCACGAGTTGGTCGTAAAGCTTGGTGGCTTGCATATCATTGGTACCGAGCGTCACGAGTCCCGCCGTATTGATAATCAGTTGCGTGGACGTGCCGGGCGTCAGGGTGATCCTGGCTCCTCGCGTTTCTTCCTCGCCCTTGACGATGAACTGATGCGTCGTTTTGCCGCTGATCGCGTCGCCGGTATCATGGAACGTGTGGGCATGGATGAGGAAACTCCCTTAGAGAGTAAGTTTGTCTCACGCTTTATCGAGAGCGCGCAGACGCGTGTTGAAGGCTATAACTTCGATATCCGTAAAAATGTGGTTGAATATGATGATGTCATCGCCAAGCAGCGTGATGTCATCTATGAGGACCGCCGTCGCGTGCTTGAGCATGGTAATATGCATGAACGTATCCTTACCATGATCACCAACGAAATTGGATCGATTGTCGATAGAGCCTTCCCGACCGCTGTGCTGACAGAAGAAGAAGAGCTTGATAACCTCTTTAGAATCCTGGAAGTCTGGGTCGACATTCCTGATGAGCTGTTGCCAGAAAACATCCATGCTGTACGCCGCGACCAGATGAAGAAGGACCTGACCGAACTCGTGCTCAATCACTATGAACAGCGCAGTGAGGAACTCAGGAAGCAAGTACGCGCACAGGGCGTGGACAACTTTGATCCGATTCGCGAATTTGAGCGCACCAACCTCTTGCAGGTGGTGGACCGCATGTGGATGGATCATATTGATGCCCTCGATATCATGCGTGCAGGTATCGGTTTCCGCTCGGTGGGACAGCGTGATCCACTGGTCGAGTTTAAAAACGAAGCCTACAAGATGTTTGATGAGCTGAAAGCAGCCATCCAGCACTATACCGTTGACTCACTGCTCAAGATGCTGCGGAACGATGTCCAGATTACCCTGGAGCGTCCAGAGCCACAGCGGAAAGCCCTGACCAATGTCCACACCAATGACGCAGAATTGGTGAAAGCCAGCGGCCAGGCCAAGAGTGATGAAGAGGTTGCGGTACCCCGCACTCCTGCTAAGGGAGGCAAAAAAGGTGCCCGTTCGGTTGGCGGTAACAGTAGCAATCTGCTTATACAGGCTGGAAGTGTTCCCAAAATGCCAGCCAGTGCTGGAGCTACCACTGGTCTTGCCTTTGCCAAAGTCGGACGTAACGATCCCTGCCCCTGTGGGAGTGGCAAGAAATACAAAAAGTGCCACGGTATCTAGTCCATACGTTCACATGTGACTTGTGGATATACTACCTTCATTGCACGGACCTGCGCAGCGCAGCGCTTCGTGCCGTGCAATGCCTACATCTTCCATCATCTCTCGATCGCAGGGAAATGGATACAGGGCTTAGAACTTATCCGAAAACCTACAAGGAGGAAACGCGATCACATTGTTGAAAGCAAATGAGCGCACAAGCCAAGCACAACAAGGTCTGATAGGAACGCGGGCGCTTCTCCCAGCGGATCAGCAGAC
>NZ_BIXY01000073.1 GCF_008326305.1 Dictyobacter arantiisoli
CGTCGTGGGTCTGGGAGGGCCTGAAGTGCTTCGTACAGTGAGAGCAACGAAAGGCTTTCTTCATTCGTCACGGATGCTCTCTTGAGCGTCAAGGTAGTATAATCCATATGAGATTTCCTTTGTGGTTTTGAAGTTTTTTGTATTCTACAAGGAAATCTCTTTTTTTTCACCTCCTCTAGGAGAATTGGAAAGCCCTGGAAGCCCTGGGTAGAAAGCTGACAGATTGGAAATAATTTCATATACTATGAGGAGCAAGAAAAAATCCTCTGGCTTTTTTCTATACACTTTTTTTACAAATCTCTCAAACATTCTTCATGGACATGAGATACAGTATAGACAAGAAAGGTTTCCTGCTATCTCCGCGTGAGCGAGTACAGGTTGAATAGAGATATCGTTTTTGGAGTTGGAGTATGTGCGGGGATGTTGATCGTAGTGGGGCATACGGTTCATTATAGGAGGGTATCGAATGAGTAATTCAGATACTGATAATACAAGCAATCATAACGAGGATAATACAATACCTTTTCAGTCTGCTTCACAGCCGAAGCAAGAGCCTGATAATGAGCATCGCTATCATGAGTATATGGAACCGGGTAGCTATCAAGCCACACCAGAAGCAGGCTATCAAGCTATTCCGCCATCATCCTATCCTCCCCAGGCCAATGATCTTTATCATGGGAGAGTGGTGGATCAGGATGCTCCTCGTCCGCAGTATGGGAGCGTTCCACGGGAGGATACAGGCAACGCCAACCAGACGTATAATCATGGCTATGGTTATAACAATACACCGGGGACGCATGGATCTTATGGGACATATCCCGGTAGCTTTGGGAATGTGCCACCCACGGGTTCCAATCCTCCTGTGAAACGCGGCGGCTTGAGGGCTGGTGCGCTTCTCCTGCTAACGCTGGTAATTGTATTAGTCTTTGGGGTTGGCATTTTTGCTGGCTGGCAGTTTGGACAGAACAATACAGCCGGTGTGCTTCCCGCAGCCCAGACGAGTACATTACAGGCGGGTTCAAACTCGAAAGTGACGATCCCTTCTTTATCTGCCAACAACGTCGAGACGGTGCGTGAGGCTGTGGTAGCCAAGACGCGACCGGGTGTGGTGTTGATCACCGTCAATTCACAAAATGGTACCGCACTTGGTTCCGGGGTGATCATAGATAATCGCGGCTATATTGTGACAAATAACCACGTCGTTTCTGGATCTCAAACAGTTAGCACTGTCACCCTGGCCGATGGGACAACAGTCAAGAATGCTCCCGTGGTCGGCATTGATCCAGCTGATGATCTGGCATTAATCAAGATTAATCCCACTGCGAACATGACGGTGGTGCCTGTGGGTAATTCTTCGGACTTGCGCGTAGGACAGGATGTACTGGCGATTGGTAATCCTCTGGGCAATACTCAGACCGTGACCAATGGTATTGTCAGTGCTCTGGGACGAAATGTCAGCGAACAAAATGGTGCAACTATTCCTGGTGCAATCCAGACCGACGCGCCGATTAATCCTGGTAACAGTGGTGGCGCGCTGGTAGACCTGCAAGGGAATCTGGTTGGTGTGCCAACCCTGACTGCGGTTGATCCAGAGTTCAATTCCCCGGCGAATGGTGTTGGATTCGCAATCCCATCTAATCGTGTGAAGTTTATTGCCCAGCAGTTGATCGCAACGGGCAAGGTTGAGCATACCGGTCGTGCCGCCATTGGCATCAGTCCGACCAGTGTAGATGCAGCTATGCAGGCGCAGGCTGGTCTCGCTGTTGATCATGGTGTACTGATTACCCAACTGGTCGCTGGTGGTGCTGCCGAGAAGGCAGGTATCAAGGCGGGTGATGTGATTGTTCAGATTGACAATGCCAATATTGACGCCATTTCAAATCTGCAGGATGCGTTGATCTCGAAGAATCCAGGCGATAAAGTCACAGTGAAAATATATCGTGGCAATCAGCAAATGACGTTCTCCGTCACGCTGGGTGAGCTACAGTCGGGTAGCTAAGCGAGCTATAGGCGGTAAAAAACACCATTCCCGAGCAATGTAGACAACCTTCGGCCTGTTGGGTACTGCGTGTACCGCGCGTTTCCTCCTTACTGAAGGGCGACTCTTTGGGCGACTCCTCAAAGAGTCGCCCTTTTTTTTGTCACTTTTCTTCTGCTTCTGCTTCTGCTTGAGAACAAGTTAGACTTTGAGCGTATCAGGGATCGTAGCTTGAGGTGTGAGAGTCGTGGGTGTAGGGCGTGAGCGGTGGCTGGCGAGGAGCACGCCGATAAACAGGATGATCCAGCCGAGTGCCATAATCAGCCAGAAGACGTTGTCGGCCCCCAGGAAGCGTGCCAGCGTGCCAGCGACACCATTTAAAATAGCCCCGGCGAAGATACATAGATTAGCCCACACAATCCGACTGGTTTTTATGCCCCCCATACTGGCCTGTTTGCGTAAGAGTTTCCAGCCGGAAAAGAGTGCCACTCCGGCTACTGCAACCAATCCAAGTGTATTGAGGACAATCGTCATAATCAGCCAGGGGCCCAATTGGAGTGTACCTGTACCAGGTGTCCCGGCAATCTGGCTGAGCCTGGGCATATCAATCGTAGCATCCAGCACAAAAATGGCGGAAATAAAACTGAGTAGTAGCAAGAAGCCAGCGCAAATCCGTGTGAAGCGTGGCCTGCTCACCAGGCCAATACTGCCCAGACCGAGCCAGGACGGCATGATCGTACCGCCAAATGCATAGTAGAGACGAAAGAGATAGGTGCCTGGCAGGGTAGTTGGCCCAACGATGAGCATACCCATATAGGCCAGTGTGGCGATAAAGGCCATGCATAGCGCGACCGACCAGTAGAGTTGATAGCTACGTCGACGACTGATATATTGTCGCAAGATGACAAAGGCGAATATTCCCGTGACCACTACATTGATCAAGGGAGGTAGCAGCAATAACGTTGTGTTCACAATACGTCTCGTTTCCTGAATAGGAGATTTTGTCTATGATATTGAATATATAGATGCCCGCTGGAACTGGATGCATCTTCCATTTCAGCATATCCAATTAAGTCCTTATTCAGACTATAACATAAACTGCTTTTTTCGACAGCATGAATATTTTACCGGGATTCAGCCTTGTCCGCGTAACAAGGAAGGCATCCTTACCATAAAGGATGCCTTCTTTGTCTGGTACTATTGAGCATTATTTCCTGGAGGATGTTTGCGATCGATAGCGCTGTTTGAAGAGTGTAAAGCCCATACTGCCGAAGATGGCAAGTAAAATACCCAGACCAAGTCGCCCGGCAGGGGTATTCAGATCAAAAAACAGGATGTTAGGAAGGATCTGTGGCGAACTTGAGATCTCATGGTTGTCATATGGAGCGGACTGCACTGACGATACCGCTGTTGGGGTTGGGGTTGTCCTGCCTACTGCCGACGCATTGGGATGCTTTTTGATACTGGTACCGGCCGTTTCTGGCGTGAGCGGTTTTTCGTTTTTTCCCATATGTGCATTAGCGGGTGCGTTGGCCGCCGCACCTGATGATGTAGATGTGGCTGCGCTCATACCCATATGGCCGAGTAATCCTGACAGTGCCAGACAGATGCCGATCATGGCAGCCAGAGCACTGATGATACGCATGGTGCTACGCAGGGATGAAGGCAAGGTAGCTGTCCTGACTGGACGATTTCGCTGGCTTTGACGTGTCTGTTCCAGGGAAATTGGTGGCACGCTCAGCACATCCTCATCCTCAAAACCATTTGATAGCTCGAACTCTTCTTCTGCATCCATTTGCGTGAGCGAGAAATCGGAGGGAAGCGCAAACGAGCGTGGCAGGACTGGTTGCGGCAGGGTGTGCAGAAGATTGACCGTCTGGCGCAAATCGGCATAGACTTGTTGGCACTGCTCACAGCAATCCAGATGATACTGGATGGCATCCAGCGGTTCATCGGTTGGGATTTCGTATAGTTTGTTGTCGAGCAATGTTGAGAGTTGTTCTGTTGTGAGATGCCGATTAATTTGAGACACACGTACACTCCATATGTATTAACGATCAGAGACATCAGTGCTATTGGTGTGACGATAATTGCGCGGTAAAAGTTCCCTGTGTGTTTGTAAATAGGTTCGCAGGCGGGCCCGCCCGCGTGAAATACGCGAGCGTATCGTACCGAGATTGGTATGCATCACCTGGGCTGCCTCTTCATATGATAAGCCTTGAATGTCGCACAGTACCAGCGCGGTGCGTTGCTCCAGTGGGAGCAGCACCAGCCCTTGTTGAATAACTGCTTGCAGTTCCTTTAGCAAGATATTTTCTTCTGGATTGCTTTCCGGTCCAATGATAGCAAGCATTTCCAATTGACTGGCAGCATGAAGCTCATCCTCGTTCGCGAGTGCATCGAGCGAGGTGGTAGGGTGGCGCTGGACCCGTCGCCAATGGTCACACGCCAGGTTTGAGCCAATACGCAGCAGCCAGGCGCGAAACGAAGCACTTCCACGATAGGTCCGAATCGCTCTGAAGGCAGAGATAAAAGCTTCCTGTGTCACATCTGCTGCTGTATCAGAATCACCGAGCAAGCGCAAGACGGTACTATACATAACATGTTGGTATTGCTCAATGAGTAGATTGAATGCTTCGACATCTCCATGCTGGCTACGGGCGATGAGCTTTTCCTCTTCGTCTGGAGCAAGCTTATTCATCTTCGCCTCTCAAATTATGTTTAAGTCAGTGTAACATATTTTCTGCACCTCGACTATGCCTGTATCCCTTTCTCGTTGAGCTTTGTTTCTCTATTTGCTTGTTAGATTGTTAGAGTAAGCGTTGGACATCCTGTTTCATTTCCGCGTAGCTGCGATAGCGCACATAGATATCTTCGCTTAAGGCGCGGGTCAAAATGCGCTCAAGTGCAGGCGATACCGCTGAATTGAGAAGCCGTATGGGTGGATAGGTAGGATAGTGCGGTGGCGCGATATTGCTGAGCGTATGATGCATACTGGCGGCCAGGGCATAGATGGCGGTGCGTTGATCGTATATCTTATCCTGAATTGGCAGATAGGGTGAGATGGCGAGTTTGCGCGTCGTCCGACGCCCACGTTTTTGTCCGGTGTGCTCGCTGGCTGGTGGCGGAGGGGGAACTTGAAAGCCAGTGAGAAAGACACGACCACGCTTCTGCTCGATCAAAATATCGGCGGGCGAGATTGCGTAATGGCGCAGTGGTGGCTGCTGACGCTCCAGTGTGATCAAAATATTGAGTAGATTGTTGAGGTAACCAACGACTTCACGTTCTGGGAGTGGATGCAGGAGTTTCGCCATACGTTCTTCCAGACTCTCGCCGTCAATGTAGTTGAGTACCGCGTAATAATAACGTCCCTCGACGAAACGTTCGCGTACCTGTGGCAGTAATGGATGATGCAGTTGGACCTGGGCCTCGGTCGCCTGATCGTAATAAGCGATATCGCGGGCACGCTGAGATAAGGGTTGATCGGTACATTCCCAGCGTTTTAAGACAACCTGAGTGCCATCGTGGGTATTCTGGGCAACGGCGGTCACGATACCCGTTTCTTCGCTCTGCTTAAGGATACGCTGGATACTATAGCGTCCCTGCCTCACAGTGATCCCAATCAATGGGCTGCTCTGGGGAATGTCGGGTGAGAGGGTCAGCCGTCCGCAGTTGGAGCAGCAGCGTTGTCCAAAGCGAATTGGTATCTCGCAATATTGGCAATAGCGATTGTCGTGTTCCGCGCCACAGAATGAGCAGCGTCGTGCTCCAGTACGATTTTGCTGTCCACAGGTCTGACACAGATAGCGCTGCTGTGCAATCTTTACCGCCTGGCTATATTCTTCCGCGAACTCCATGATACCGGGATAGCGTTGGCGATAGTCCTTGGAGAGCGCACGTCTGAGTACGGCGGAGACCTCGACCGGTACACGGGCATTCCAGCGCTGTGGCTCGGGTGGAGGCTCTTTCATATGCGCGTTCCACATATCTTCTAGTTTAGGATAGACAAAGGGAGGGCGTCCACTCAAAAGCTCATAGCAACAGATCGCGAGGGCATACTGATCCGAGTCGCGTCTGGGAGCGGCGCGCCACTGTTCCGCTGGCATATAAGCCGCTGTGCCAGTAATCTCACCGAGGGAGGCATGTGTTTGCATACCGAGATAGTAGGCGGTACCGAAATCCGCCAGCAGCACCTGTCCATTGTGACCAATGAGCAGATTGCCAGGTTTCACATCCTGATGAACCAGGCCATTGTCATGAACATATTTTAAGGCACTGGCGGTCTGTTCGATATAGGGGATCAGTTCTTCCGCGTATGCCAGACGGCGTGTGCCATTGGGCTGTCGAAATAAATGATTGATCGTACGCGGAGCATATTCCATCACAAGATACGGCTGTTGCGTGCCAGTAATTTGTCCAAAGTTATAGATCGGCAAAATATTGGGATGGCGCATGGTAGCGATGCGACGTGCTTCTTGAAAGAAACTGGCCTGCGCTTTGGCACTGGACTGATCCATCCGCAAGACCTTGAGCGCCAGAATACGACTGAGCGGCTGTGGTTCGCGTATTTTATAGACATAACCATAGCTACCAGCCCCGATAAAATCGATCACCTCATACTCGCCAATATGCGCTCCCTGCACCAGAAAATCGCACTGCCGGCAACTTATAGCACCCTGAACATTATCATGCGTCGCACGCGGATTGAGACAGCGGGCCAAAATTTCTCTCCTACCACTTCTGCATACAAGAAAAAAGCCTGAGTAACAAACAGATATGTTTTCTTTTCACTCTATCTACGTGCAGCGGCGAGCCAGGTTACGAGTTATTGAGGTCTGTTCTTCTCATTGAGAAAGGTGTCCTTGAGGGCATCTGTGGAAAACAAAAATGGAAGCAGGCTGTGCCCGCTTCCGGCTTGGAGGTAAAAGATTTGTTCTCACACCTCATGGATTAAGGATGTTTGGCAACAAAGTTGTTGATCTGTTCGAGTTCGAAGTCGGTCAGGCGGAACTCGGCGGCCATGATCATGTCTTCGATCTGTTCGTTGCTGCGGGAGCCGACGATAGCGGCAGTGACGGCTGTGTTTTGCAGCGTCCAGGCAACCGCTACAACGCCTGCGGTGACGTTGTGCGGGAAGGCGATATCTGAGAGCAATTGTTGCAATTGCAGGTTGCGCTCAAGACGATCACCCTGATATTCAGTGTCGTTCTTGCGCCAATCGTCGTCGGGCATGTTTTTGATACGGTCTTTGGTCATCGTTCCCGTCAGCAGGCCAGAGGCCATCGGGGAGTAGACGATTACGCCGATATTGTTCTCCTCGCAGTACGGCAGAATCTCTGTCTCTGCATCTGGATGGACCAGCGAGTAGGGTGGTTGTAATGTCTCAACGGGGGCGATTTTCTCGGCCCGCTTCAATTGGGCGACATTGAAATTAGAGACGCCGATGTGGCGGACTTTGCCTTCTTTTTTCAGCTCGTCCAGCGTGCTCCAGCCTTCTTCGATATCCGCATCAGGATTGGGCCAGTGGATCTGATAGAGATCAATAGTCTCAATATTCAGGCGCTTTAAGCTGGCTTCACATTCGCGTTTGATCGAGTCGGCCTTCAGCTTATTACTGACCTTGCGATCCTCTCCCCAGACCAGGGAGCATTTGGTGAAGATATATGGTTTCTCGCGTCCTTTGATAGCCTCGCCTACGATTTTTTCCGAATGACCAAGCCCATAGACTGCTGCGGTATCAATCCAGTTGATGCCTAGTTCTAGGCCACGTTTGATGGTCGCGATTGACTTTGTATCATCCTGACTCCCCCAGCCGAACTCCCAATTTCCGCCACCTATGGCCCAGGCGCCGATGCCGATGGGGGTAATCTGCATATCTGTTTTCCCAAATTGACGTGTATGCATAAAAATTCCTTTCGCCTATGTCAATGGCAAGTGGTTGCATCTTTCTTATTACACGGATCACGCAACAATCCAGTGACAATGCATAATCATATTAGTCGAAGAATAACGGCCTTCTATCTCTACTATACAGTAGTATATTATATAGGAGTAGTTACATGCCATAGAAAAAATAAGATGGTAAGGGCTATCTTGTGCGGATAGCCCTTACCATCTTGCCAACTGGCCTGAGAGCTAGTTTCCGAGCGCTTCGAGAAGCATATCTCCCTCTTCAGGCGTCAGGCGTCCTGTCGCGATCATGCGCAGGATAGCTTCGCGTTCCTGCTCAATTTGAACTGGTGCGGAATTTGTTTTTTCTACGGTTGTTGCTGTCTCATTCTGGGCTGACAATGGTACTTCGGGTTGGACGCGCTCCAGGTTGGCCTGTGAATAAACATCCTGAGCCGTATCTGCGGCTGGGTATGCAGGAGTCTGGGGCGGTGTGGGCGGCATTGGTGGTGTGGGCGGTGTTGGTGTATAGGTTGGATGTGTAATGTGCAGGTTGCTGAATGCCTGCTCAATCGCTTCGCGGGCCCCCTGAATGCCTTCGGTAGTTGCACGCTGCGCCTCTTCAATGATGTGATTGATACGCTCGGAGTCCATGCGCCATTCACGCTCGTTCAGACGAATATTGATGCCTGCCAGCTTTTCCCGGGCTTTCTGTAGTTTCTCCTGGTCTTCCTGCCGTCGTCTGGCATCCCTGTTTCGATGGGAGTGGCGTGCATCGAGATCCAGGTTATCTAGATCATCCAGGTCATTCAGATTATAGGGATGGTCTAAATGTTCGAAATCACCAGAGGCGGAGGCAAAATCCGCACCCAGATCACGTCCCAGATTTCCCATTTCACGGCCAAAGTCGGCAATATCGTGGGCGAAATCTGACCACCAGTTGCCACCTGTGCTATTGCTACTGCGTGGATCTTGTTGACCTCCCAGGTGTAGATCTTTGCCGACGAGGAGATCTAATTTTGCCGCGCCTTCGCCATAGACGAGGGTGACGCGGTTTCCTTTCTGATTGGTGACGATGGCACGACCACTGATCGCTCCACTTACCACTGCCTGGATTGTCAGATTAGCGGCAGGATCAAGTATGATACTGGCATCGTGACCGACGCGTAGATGCGAGACACTGGCAGTGGTAAAATCTGCCTGGAGCTGTAGATCGTGGCCGATATTACCGGCATCAATCGAGCCATGGATAGCCTGCAGCGAGGCATCATTTCCTACGAAATGAACCTTGAGGGCACCTCCGAGCTCTCTCAGGACCAGATCTTTGCCCACCATTCTGATCTCAACATCGCCCTGAATATCGCGAATACTTGCATCTTTGCCCACTTTTTCAGCTTTTAACTGGCTGACATCCTGGACCGTAAGATCTTTGCCAACGTTACTCAGGGTGACGCGGCTTTCACGCTGTCCTTTGATCGAGCAATCGCCACCAATATTTGTGCATTGCAGGACATTGAAGTCCTGAGCGTGAAAATCTTTTCCCACACTTCCGATGGTTGCCTGCTCGCTATTCTGGAGCGTGAGATCCTTCTCTACCCGTTGTAAATCGAGGCGCACGACTTCACTGATTGAGGCATCTCCAGCAATTTTGCCTGCTGTCTGTAGCGTGGTGACATTTTTAACGGAGAGATCTCCATTGATACGCTCTACGCTTACGGTGCCCTGGATATGCTCGACATGAACATCATCCGCCTCTGTGATGCTGATATTGATGGCATAAGGAACCATCAGTGAAATGTCATCATCACCATCCTCAATCAACAATGTTTCGTCTCGTTGTTCTACTGTTTCGGGTGCGTGATCGTGACTGATTTGAATGATTGGTTGATCCCAACCCCGTACTACGACTGCGCCACTGATATCATTGATAAGAATGCGGCTTATTCCCCTGGCATCAAATGTTTGTGTCATTTTTTTTACTCCTTTTAATCATTAGTGTATAGGAATTATTCAACAAAAACTTCCAGGCGTTCACCCTGTTCCATATCCTGTATATCCAGCAGACGACCGGTGGCGCCCTCCTCGATTGAGCGTAAGATGTCAGACATCGCCCCTGCATCGAGTTGCGGTAAGAGATAGCCACCCAGGCGGGCGCTGAGCTTGAGCAATTGAACCGGCATACTGGCAATGATGTGTTTCTTCTGACGGCCATCATTGAGGCTGGTGGCGCGGATGCGTAAGGTCCGTTCGCGTAGCGGTTCCACTATTTTGATCGGTTCCACATCCAGGGCATCGAAGAGTTGAGTTGCCTCGAGCGCGCTGATCCGTCTGGCCTCAACCAGCGTCAGGATACGGTCGCGTTCATCTTTTGTTAACGCCACGGGGTTAACCTTTCAGTTGTTTCATGGCATCTTCCACACTAATTTCTTTAGCCGCCAGTTTATCCAGTATTGCCCGCCGATCCACACGTCCATCGTACTCAGGTGTACCACCCAGGGCCGTCACAATATCATCAAGGCGGCTGCGGGCCGTATTGTAGGCGATATTGCGTTCCGCCGCTAATTTCTGGATATTGCCACGATATTTCACAAGCTGTTCTACAAAATCGAGCTGTTCGCGGGTAAGACGCCCGATCCAGCCCAGACTAAATTCACCCTCGATAGTAATGCCGCTGGCAGGACATTCCAGACGGGTAACGATCAATTCTTCACCGCTGACGGGATCGCGTGTAATCAATGGATACATACTTCTATCTCCTACTTTTTGTACAATTGATAATGAGCTTATTATGCGTGTAGTTGTCCGGTTCTGTTACCGGTAAGTTGATAGGGAGTCGTTTTGGGTTCTTCCCTTCGTTCTAGATGCGAACCCACTACAACCAGGGCATGACCCAGTTGATGTACAATGCGCCTACCGAGCGTTGGTTGGATAAAGTTCTGGGCGATGTGTAGTTGCTCGCACTCCTGACGTATATCTTCAGCGCGTTGCGTTCCCTGCGTTGTGAGTAAGATTGATGGCGTATTCATGGCTGCTATCCTTCCTGTCTTCCTGTCTTCCTGACCTGAACTGGATTGAAACGTAATACTTTGTAATTTATTTGCCAATTTATGGTAATATTTGCTGTCTGATTGACGTTTTTTTGATGATGTGAGAAGAATACCACAGACTTCTTGAAAAATCAACCCAAAAATGGCGAATTTTTTCAATTGCTTGCAAAATATTTACTATTGATATGTAAATATTGCTATTTTCAGAAGCAAAGGATGTTATCGGATGGCAACAAAGAGCGGTTTGAGGGAATAGTGATGGTGTATTTGAGGAGAATTATGAAGTTGAGTGGAAATTGGTAGGATTTGTTGTTGACGGTCAGGGGGGAGATGCGTCTTAAGACAATGATACCTCTTTTTATTAAGAATGTTTTGATGATTGGTAAGAGATAGCGTGTTGATGCGAATTTGTGTCTATGAATCATCTCTGGGTATGATGGAGTATGAAGGGAGTCCGGCTCATGTATCCGCATCTTCCTGATGATATTTCTGTGGAGTGGTTGGTGCGCGAGGCGCGTGCTGGAAACCAGCAGGCGGCTGATCGCTTGTTTTATTTGTTTTATCGTAAGATCTGCCACTTTTTTCTGAGAGATCTCCACGTGAGCGTTGAGATGGCTGAAGAGTTGGTTCAGGATACATTTGAAAAGGCCTGGCGCAAGTTACCTACGTTACAGAATTGCCTGGTCTTTGAAAGTTGGCTGTATACCATTGCCAGAAATGTGGGTTTTGATCACGTACGGAAGTTGAAACGTCGGAAAGATCCGACCCCACTTGATCCTGAATTCGATCTGGCCGATAGCTCCCCCCCGGTGGAAAGTCTTGTGCTGGCAGAGATGCATATTCGCGAGATGTGGAATGCAATGCCTCCCAGGCAACGCGAATGTTTATATTTGTTCTATATGGAAAATCTTACAATGCTAGAGATTTCGGCGCGTTTACAGTTGGGGGCTGATACGGTCAAAGTCTATATCAGTAAGGCTCGTATGACATTGCGAGACGGGCTGTATGCTTCAGAGGAGGACGTGAACGATGTCAAGTCAAAACGATGCAGAGCATGATCCAATGGAGGATGTGTTGATGCACGTTCTGTGCGAGCGTTGGGCTGAAAAGCTTGAGGTGACACGTGTAGAGCACTTCTCTCCGGATGAGCGCGAGGCATTTGAATTTCATATGCAGTCTTGCGAGCGTTGCCAGGATATCGTGAAGCAATATCGTGTGGTGGATAGCTATTTTTATAGTTTTATGCTCTCGGAACATATGCCGGTGGCGGCTAATGCACCATCTTTGCCCGCTGGTCTGCGCTCTCGGAGACGTATGCATCAGCTATGGGAGCGTGTGAGCGCTAGTCTGCGCTGGCAAGGTCCTCCACTGCGCCTTGTTTCCGCATGGTGGTTGCAGGGGACTGGTTTAGTGTTGCTTGTATTGCTATTGCTGGGTGGGATACTGTTTGAGACAGAATTGGTAGATAGTCGCCTGGTTTCGGTTGGTATTGCCCTGGGTGCTCTGGCAATAACGTTACTTGTGCTGGGTTCGCGTAAGCAGCAGGAACCGGTGCGCAATGCAACCCAGCAGTGCTGGCAACAAACATCTGAAAAACAGAATGTATTGGCCTGGCGTGAATTGTCCCTACCTTTACCGAGCGTCCAGATAGATGTGCCAGAGCCCAGAGCGTTGCGTTCCCAGCGCCGTCGCTCACGCGCTACAACGCGACGCAATACATGGATCTGGAGTGTTGCGCTCTGCCTGATGCTGGCGATTGGTGTGATTGCTTTGGGCTGGCTCACACCTCTGTTCCAGCCTCATACTGTGAGCGGTGGAACAGATCCAACTGGTGCTCCAGTGGGTATTAGCGTGGATGGTAGTAAGGTATTTGATACCAGTCGGCAGGATGGGGATCTGAAACGCGAGGCGGCCAGTAAGATGTTGGCCGGGGATGTGAATGGAGCACAGGAACTGTGGCGACAGGCTCTGACGCTGGATAGTAATGATGCTGAACTTTTGATTTATCGCGAGAATCTGGTGGTGAAAGATTCAGCCAGCTCCTACTTTACGCTGGTAGTAGGTACAATCTTTTCACAGCAACATATTGGTGGCGCTCGCGATGTCCTGCAAGGGGCATATGTCGCGCAGCAAGAATATAATGCCCGGGCCATGAAGTCAGGTGGTAAACTGCTACGTCTCATGATCGCGGCTGCCGATGTGGATTCGTTGAGTCCAACAACGACGGCCACTCAAATAGTTCAGGCCGCACAGAAAGATCCAACCATTGTCGGCGTGATGGGCTGGTCAACCAGCCGTAGTGCGTTATCCGCATTGCAAGTGTTGAGCGCGGCACACATTCCAATGGTCTCAGCCACGGCTTCCAGTGATAGCTTGAGTGGTAAATCGCCCTACTTTTTCCGGGTCGCCTCGACTGATACCCAACAGGCCACGCTGGCAGCTCAATATGCCAGGCAGGTACTGCATGCCAGGAGCGTTGCCCTCTTTACCGATCCCGACGATACCTATAGCAATAGTCTGGCACAGGCATTTATGCAGCACTATCAAGACAGTACACATAAGCTTGTGCATGCACCTTATATCTATACTATTGGGGTGCCCAGCACCGTCGAGAGTCAGATGGGTGATGTCTTAAGCCATCATCCTGATTTGATCTACTTCGCCGGTTATGTCAATGAGGCCAGCGTCGTACTCAAGCATTTGCCTGCCTGTGCGGCTGATAGTCCGCAATGTCTGCTCGTGCTCGGTGGCGATGCACTTTATGTGCAAGGAGATTATTCACTCGACGCCTTTAAAAATTATGGTCGCTTTCGCTTTACTGCCTTTGCCTCACCGGAAGAGGCGAAGCAACAGCATCCACAATTTTTTGCCGACTACGCCAAAGACTTTGATCCATTGGGACAATATCGCGCCGGTTTCTATGGCTATAACGCCACCGATGCCGACATCATACTTGGCTATGATGCCACCAATGTCCTGATCCAGGCCAGCGAGCGCTTACAGGGACAGGATGCGCAGGCGTTGAATTCCCAGAATCTGGCACGGATCTTACATACCATTCAGGTGAACGGCGTGAGTGGTAAGATTAGCTTTGACAAGAATGGCAACCTGATGCGTAAAAATATTATCATCTTGCGCGGCAACGAAAATGGTCGCACCACCATCGATCATTCACTTGATGGATAAGATGGCTGACCAGACCCTGGTTTAGTGCTTCTCTCTACTCTAGCAGTAAGCGCCGAACCAGGGCTTGTTTTTGAGATGAAGTTATTGCTGGCGTCTGGCGCGGCGCTGGCGGTCAATCTCATAGAGCAGGATAGAAGTGGCATTGGCGACGTTGAGCGAGGAGGCAGAACCCGCCATCGGAATGCTGACGATAGTATCACAAAGTTCTCGATAGGCGGCGCTCATACCCCAGGTCTCGTTGCCGACGACCAGCAGCGTCGGTCGGGTAAAATCATGCTCAGTCAGCTCATAATCCCCCTTTTCATCGCTCCCTACAATACACACATTGCCCAGTTGCTGTTTCACGGCTGCAATCCAGGGCATCAATTCTTTTTGTGAAAGCAGACGGATGATTGGGAGCGAGAAAAACGAGCCAGTAGTGGCGCTAATTGTCTCGGGATCGTAGAGGTCAACGCTATGACCGGTAATGATCATCGCATCGACGCCCAGGGCATCGCAGGAACGGATAATAGTGCCCAGATTGCCGGGACTCGCGGGACGGTCGAAGATAACGGCGCGAAAATCCTCTTTCACCAGGATACGGCCCAGATCATCATCCGGCATCGCAACCAGAGCGATCAATTCTGAGGCCTCCGCCTTATTGC
Organism: Dictyobacter arantiisoli; assembly: GCF_008326305.1. Lineage (GTDB taxonomy): Bacteria > Chloroflexota > Ktedonobacteria > Ktedonobacterales > Ktedonobacteraceae > Dictyobacter > Dictyobacter arantiisoli. Next base: position 14,745 of record NZ_BIXY01000073.1, read on the forward strand.
TAAGCTTTTCCTGTAAAGTATAGGGTAGCTCATAGTGAATGTCCGCCTGGGAGTTGCGCAGGATATTTGTGGCCCAGTCCGAGAGCGGCTTGTCGCGTGCATACAGAAACGCGCGAATATGCCAGTTATAGTGCAGTGCCTGGTTGATCGGGCGTACACCTTCAACAAAAAATGTCCGTTCCCGAAGCCGTTTCTCACGCTTCCGCTTCAGCGTCTCGGCATATTGAAAATCATTATTCTCCGAATATATCTGAACGACACGAGGGCCCGTCGTCTTCTTTTTCATCTCTTGCATCTACTTTCTAGCGTTGGAATTGATCCTAATATTACACCATTGGGCATACGCTGCAAGCCCTTGATGGTGCACGGGGGATGTTTTGCGGCGGGGCAAGATTGTCGTACGCGTCATGGAGCACGGGGGGATGTTTTGCGATGAGCGCGTTGGTTGTACGAGTCGCGGAGCACGGACCTGCGCTGTGCTTCGTGCCGCGCCTACGGTTTCTGGTGTTTTTTCTTTGGTTGGGGTTAAATATAAAATTTCAATATCTAAATTCATAAAACCCCGTGGGCTCTATCATAATAATGAGGGCCACGAGGTTTTATGAACGGTGGTTGGTTAGTCGGTTAAGCGATGTTGACAGGCAGGCCGGTGCGAGCAGATTCGACGGCGGCGAACATCAGGGCCAGAGTCTTGAGGTTGGCTTCTCCCGATGTTTCGGGGTTGGTATTGGTCTGGATCGCATGGACAAATGCTGCCAGACTGCCTGCTCGATCCAGAGGACCGATTTCGAGAATATCGATTGGCGTAGGCTTCTCTTCACCGAGCAGTTGGATAGAGGCGGTTTCCTGGGTTTCGCCACGACTGGTCCAGACTAGCTCTCCTTTTTCACCCTCAACATGCCATTCGCCAGCCCAGTTAGTCTGGGGACCGGTACTGACCCAACTGCCACGATAATTGACGACGGCCCCTCCATCGAAGGTAATGGTCATTGCGCCTTCGGCTGGTTCATCATACTTGCTCCAGGGAGCGTTCCAGGTTTTGCAGAAGACCTGTACCGGTTCCTGTCCAATCACCAGTCGCATCAGATCGAAATGATGGATGGACATATCAACCAGCAGTGGTTCCCAGATATGATAGTGCCGATGGGTCTCGACGGGGGCAAGATTGTCATAGCGTCGGAAATCGATATTGACATTGCCAACACGCCCAATGGCTTGTTGCTGGATTAATCTGGCGACGGCGCGGGGCGCAGGAAAGAAACGGTAATTCTGACTGATCATGAGTAAGCATTCTTGCCGAGCTGCCAGTTCCACCAGTTCGTGCGCCTCAGCCACCGTGGGGGCAAAAGGCTTCTCCATCAACACATGTTTGCCAGCCTGTAATGCGGTCCGTGCGCTGGGTACATGACCGGGAAGGCTGGCTGTCACTAATACGGCGTCAGCAGAAACGGTTGTTAAAGCCTCATCCAGACTGGTAAAGCATCGTTCGACTGGCAATTTGAGGCGTTGCTGTGCTTCCTGCAAAGTAGCTGCATCAATTTCAACCCAGGCTGTGGTTTCAACATCCTTATTCTTTGCAACGACGTCACGTGCCCAATCTTTTCCCCAACCGCCCAGACCCACTTGAATGATCTGTAATGTCATAAGAGAAAATTCTTTCTAGTTCTATTCAGCGTTCATAAAGAGTGAGATAATGAATGATGCATATGTTACTATGCATCATTCATTATCTCACTCACTTGTAGTGGTTGTACAGGGTATACATATCAGTACAGAGGTGAATGAAGCCTATTAGCGTGTCATGAACTCGGGTTTTAAAACCGGGGCTTGCAGAAAGGTTTCCTTTGTGTGATCATGCGCTCTTCCTTTTACCTTCCATATGTGCTGTTTTAGAGTGTGTCAGCCTCCCAATACCAGCGGGATCTTGCTGCTCACCTGCTGGCAGGCGCGTGCGCGCCTGCGCCCTTTTTAGTATGTAGTGCAGGAAAGGTGCTGTGCACCTTTCCTGCACTACATACTAAAAAGCTGTTTGAGCACCGCAGGTGCGAAAACTCATGCACAGGGACTGTGGAGACCATGGGAGGCTGACACACTCTTAGAGGGGGAGTGCCTCGTAGAGACGCCATTCGGGATCGAGATTGAGGATGTTGTGGGCTTTCTCGCCAGCGGGTCCCGCGCGGAAGATAAGCCGTGTCTTTTTGCCATCTACCAGTGTCCACAGGTCGTGTTGGACGCTGTATGAGCAGTCCTGGAGCCAGTCGGTGTCGGCGTTAACACGCGCTTCGATCTTGCCCTTGAGTCCTGTGATGTTGATAAGTAGTCCCTGGCCGTGTCCTGTGTCGGCGATGGTGATATATTGCTCGTTGAGAATGCGGACCGAGTGGGGATGATTCAGGCCATCGAGGACGGTTTGCCAGTTGCCGCTCTCACGGTTGATGGCGATGACGCTGCCCTGGTGGAAGAGGGTAGCGAGGATGGTTCCATCGGGCAGTTCAGCCACCGAGTTGACATGGGTGGTCTGCGTGAGAGTACCAAATTTGACGCCACGAAAATCTTCTGTTTTATCGATATAACGCGTTTCGCCGGTTGGTGTCTTTTCAAAACCGTGGTCGATGGCCCACCATTGCCAGATCAACTCACCTTCGGGCGAGAATTCTACAATCACATCCAATCCCGTGCTGGCGATAAGATAGCCACGCTTGCTACGCGAGAGCGAGTGCAATAAACTAAAGGATGGAAAGCTGATTGTTTCTGGCTGTATACTCGATAAGTCACGCGCCACGCGATGGACCGCTGAATTAGTAGCGACCAGGAAGCCAGTATCTGTCGAAACGATACCGGCGGGCATGGAAAGGGGATGGCTGGCTTTTATTTCACCGCTATCGTTGAGCAGGCAGAGTAATCCTCCCTGCTCCTCTTTAGGCTTTTCCATACTTCCTAACGTCGTAACAGGACACTGCGTTTCTGATTCTGAAGATTGCGCTGGTTTGTTTTCAGCCCAATGGTTTTTTAACATCGAATGCCTGGTTGAAATGCAGCTCAGGAGAAAATCCATGTGTCTATTCCTCACATATTTCGGTGTACTTCAATGTCCATTGACGGAAAAAAGGTTGACAGAGTACGACCCTGGCCTTATATTTGTAACATACGAGGACTTTGTTGATCTACTATATCAACTAAGAAGCGAAAAATGCAAGGGACAAATAGACCATAAGTGGCAGTACAAAGCGACTATAATGGGTGAAGCACGCTTTTTGTAGATAGACAGGTAGTCCTGAACAATATTATACTACCACGTATACTGTCTATCATTCAACTCAAATAATCCGGTAATAGTCGCATGATCTCAAAGGAGATACTATGAGCACACCCGATCACGAGCAGACGACGCCCCCGAAAACTCTCTTGGATCTTGGCCCGGGCGAGGGTAGTAAGGTCGAACATATTAAGATTGAAAGCAACTACTTGCGTGGGACATTGGTCGAAGAACTCGGTCAGGATACCTCACGTTTCTCTGAAGATCAGGTACAGCTAATTAAATTCCATGGTATGTATCAGCAAGAGGATCGTGATCTACGGCAGGGCCGCAGAGCTGCTGGCGCGGAAAAAGCCTACCAGTTTATGATTCGTTCGCGCATTCCTGGTGGTGCATTGACCGCCGAGCAGTATCTGGTGCAGGATAATCTGTCAGAGCGCTATGGAAACCATACCATGCGTATCACTACACGCCAGAGTTTCCAGCTCCACGGTATCCTTAAAGGCGACATTCATAGCACGATCCATGCTATCAATGAGTCCTTGCTTTCGACCCTGGCGGCCTGCGGAGATGTCAACCGCAACGTCATGGCGTGTCCCGCACCCGTGAGCAGCCGTGCTCAGGCTCAGCTTCAGGAGATTGCTGAACAACTGGCAATTCATCTGGCCCCTAAGAGTAAGGCTTACCACGAGATCTGGGTGGACGGCGAGAAGATCCATTCGACCGAGGAGCCAGAGGAAGATGTCGAGCCGATGTATGGCGTAACTTATTTGCCTCGTAAGTTCAAGATCGGCGTTGCCTATCCCGGTGATAACTGTATCGATATCTTCACACAGGATATTGGTCTGGTGGCACGCGTCGAGAATGATACGCTGATCGGTTTTACCGCTGTGTTGGGTGGTGGTATGGGCGCGACCCATGGCAAGCAGGAAACCTTCCCGCGTCTGGCAACTCCTTTTGCCGATCTGACCGTGGATCAGGTCTTGCCGGTTTCCGAAACGATCATCACGGTCCAGCGCGACTATGGGGATCGTACGAATCGTCGCCATGCCCGTATGAAATATGTGGTCGAGGAATGCGGTGTAGATTGGTTCCGGCAGCAGGTTGAGGAGCGCCTGGGCTATCAGCTGAGTGATCCCAGCGAGGTACATTTCCACGGGATCGAAGATCATCTGGGCTGGCAGCCGCAGGCAGATGGAAATCTTTTCCTGGGCTTACCGATTGAAAATGGCCGTCTGCGGGATACAGAGACATCGCGCTTGAAGAGCGGCTTGCGGGCTGTGATTGAGCAGTTCCAGTTGAGCGTGCGCCTGACCGCCCAGCAGAATATCCTCTTGCTCGATATCAAAGAGGAAGATCGTTCCACCATTGAGCACCTCTTGCAGGAATATGGTATTGAGACCGATCCTACACGTGTGGGTGCATATCGCTTTGCGATGGCCTGTCCGGCCTTGCCGACCTGTGGTCTGGCAGTCGCTGAAGCTGAACGTGTGTTGCCCGCTCTGGTCAAGCAACTCGAAACCAATCTGCATGCTCTGGGATTAGGTAATGAAGAAATTGGCATTCGTATGACCGGCTGTCCCAACGGCTGTGCCCGTCCCTATCTGGGAGATATCGGCTTCGTTGGACGCTCTAAGGATCTCTATAATATCCATCTCGGTGGTGATCTGGGTTACACACGTCTCAATGCCGTCTATGCCCAGAGCGTCAATATCAAGGATATTCCCGCCATGCTACAACCACTCTTTGTATTCTGGCGTGATGAGCGTCAAGCTAATGAAGCCTTTGGTGACTTCTGTCATCGCGTTGGCTTTGAGCAACTCCGCGAGAAAGTTGCCGTGCAAACAACTGTGGGATAAGTGAGAAAGTGAAAGCATGCCAAACTATTATCCCATTATGTTAGATGTACGGCAGCGACCGGCGTTGGTGATCGGTGGTAATATGGTCGCAGCAGAAAAAGCCGCGGCCTTGCATGCCGCCGGTGCACAGGTGACGGTGCAGAATGGGGATTTCTGTGAAGTTTTGCATGATATGGAGCGGACTGGGACTGTGACATTGCGCTATAAAGCCTATGAAGCCAGTGATCTGGTCGGCTTTTTTGTGATCGTCGCGACCGCCACCTATGAACCGGAACTGGCAGAAGCTATCTGGCAGGATGGGCAGCGCAATAACCAGCTTGTCAACATCGTAGATTATCCTTCCCGCTGTAACTTCATTATTCCTTCAATCTTGCGGCGTGGGCCATTGACCGTCTCTGTTTCTACGGAAGGGACCAGTCCAGGATTGGCCAAGCGCATTCGGCAACGGCTGGAGGATTTTTTTCCAGCGACCTATGAAAGCTATATGCGTCTGGCAACCATTGCCCGGCGCTATTTGCGTGCCAATGGTCAGAGCTATGATGAGCGGGATCAATTTTTTGGCGAATTTTTTACTTCAGATATCCTCAACCTGCTTTCCGAACATGATGATATTGAGGCGCTAGCCAGTACCATTCGCCTTCTGCGACGCTATAATGTTGATATCTCCATGTCAACGATCATTCAGGACATGCAGGAGCCAGAGAGTGAGCTATTATGACTGCTTTTATTGCCGATCCTAATCAACCAACCGGGCCGGATGCTGTGCCCGGTTCATCAGAAACAGCCGCTGGACAGGCTGGCAAAGTCTATTTAATTGGAGCTGGACCGGGCGATGCAGAGTTGATCACAGTCAAGGGCTTACGCTATTTACGGAGTGCCGATGTTGTGCTCTATGATCGCCTGATCAGTCCAGCTTTATTACAAGAAACGCGTGCCGGAGCTACTTTGATTTATGTCGGCAAAGGCGCTGGCTGTCATACCATGCCACAAGAGCAGATCAACGCTGAACTGGTAGAACAGGCTCAACGAGGACATACTGTTGCGCGCCTCAAGGGAGGTGATCCCTTTGTATTTGGACGTGGAGGGGAAGAGGCTCAGGCGCTCGCGGAAGCCAATATTCCCTTTGAAATCGTACCCGGTATTACATCCGCAATAGCCGTACCGGCCTATGCAGGTATCCCAGTCACCCATCGGGACTTTACTACCTCATTCACCGTCGTTACCGGGCACGAAAGTCCTTCTGCTTCGCCCTCCGTGAATTGGGAGGCTCTGGCTGCGCTGGGAGGCACATTGGTCGTCTTAATGGGAGTCAAAGCCCTGCCTAATTTCACGCAGAAGCTGATTCAAGGAGGGATTGATCCTGCGACGCCTGCGGCAGTTATTCAGGAAGGCACCACCGACGAACAACGCGTCGTCACAGCCACCGTCGCTACTATCGCTGCCGAGGCGCAAGCAGCGGGTTTATCGGCGCCAGCACTGACCATCATTGGAACTGTCGTCAATGTGCGCGAAACACTTGTCTGGTATCATCAAACACATCCCTGATAGTATAGCCAATATTTGATCCATGTGATACACTTAAAGAAAGTGCATAGGTCCTATTACAGCGTTGTAGTAGGACCTATGCACTTTTGCCATATTCTCCATGACCTTTGATTATGACACTTTTTGATAAAAGGATACGTATCACAATAAAGCTGCTTGAGGATATAGATTGCAGATTATGTCTGATGTGATTTCATTTGTAATGCAAGCGAAAACACGGAGTGACAATGAAGACTGTAATTAAATGTTCAAGTTACTTACAATATCATCACGCTGTCAGTAGCGTCCCTTTTTTAGAGGCTGTTTAACCTTCTCTTAACATTCTGATAATAATAGAACCCTACAATTGATATGTAAGTAAAAATATCTAGTAAACCTATCCTTAAGGATTCGTGCAAGGTAGGATTCGTACAAGGAGACGAACAATTTTATGATCGTCGAAGATAAACCGATGTCAAGTGCTGTAGATGTTTCGTCCGCTCATTCAATTTCTGTACTCGAACAATTAGACAATAGTGGCCTCTCGAAATTTCACTTTAAGGCGATGCTTACCTCTGGTATGGGGTTCTTCACCGATGCCTATGATCTCTTCATTATTGGCGTGGCCCTGTCTATTCTCACACCACTCTGGCACCTCAACACGTTTGAGATATCCATTATTGGTAGTTCTTCATTGATTGCGGCGGCGCTTGGTTCTCTCATCTTCGGTCGCATTGCTGATTTCATCGGACGTAAATCTGTCTATAGCCTGACGCTGATTGTGCTGGCTGCTGGAGCGGTGGCTTCGGCGTTTTCTCCCAATCTGATCTGGCTATTGATTTTCCGCTTTATCCTCGGACTGGGTATTGGCGGTGATTATCCTCTAAGCGCTACATTGATGAGCGAGTATGCGAACCGCAAAGATCGCGGTAAGTTGATTACGATGGTCTTCTCGATGCAAGGTGTTGGACTCGTAATCGCTCCCCTGATTGCTATCTTTCTGTTAAGCACACAGCTACCTGCCGATATGATCTGGCGTATTATGCTGGGACTGGGCGCAGTACCTGCATTGGGAACCTTCTATCTCAGACATCAGATTGCCGAGACGCCACGTTTCGCGCTGGCCATGAGTGGAGATGCTGCTGCTGCTGCCCAAACAATTAAATCCGTTACAGGCACAGCTACCACAAAAGGGAAGCCTGCCAAAGCCCAGGCGCAGAGCAAAAAGGTTGCTCAACCGAAAAGGAAATCCTGGTTCTACCTGCTCCTGACACCACGCTATCTACGCTGGTTGATTGGTACGGCGGGCACCTGGTTCTTACTCGACATTGCCTATTATGGCACCACCATTTCCAGTCCACTTGTCCTGAAGCTGCTCAATCCTAAAGCTGATCTTAAGACGAATACCATCTATACCCTGTTGATCTTCCTGATTGCCGCTGTTCCTGGCTATATTATTGCCGCGTTAACGATTGATCGCCTGGGACGCAGATGGATTCAGTGTGTGGGCTTTGCCATCACTGCCATAGCCTATCTGGTGCTGGCCTTCGTGCCTGGCATATCCATACTGGTTGTCCCATTCTTGCTGGTGTACGGCGTGAGTTACTTCTTCACCGAATTTGGTGCCAACGTCACGACCTTTGTCTATCCAGCGGAGATCTTCCCGGTCATGATTCGCAGTACCGCGCATGGCATCTCGGCCGCCAGTGGTAAAGTCGGCGCCTTCATTGGGGCGCTGGTCTTCCCTCTAGTACTGGCACGTTTCGGACTGCCAGGAGCGATGCTGATTGCTGGTATCGTATCCGCCGCAGGTTTGGTTCTGACCTTCTTCACACTCCCTGAACCAAAGGGACGTTCGCTGGAGGAGATTTCCGAAGAGCATACATTGTTGGCTGTGAAACCCTTAACCCCCGCTGACCGTATCTGAAACAGTGTCTGCTTCTTTTCTAACGAGCGTAGAGCTTATAAAGAGGCATCCGGTTGGACATGACTATCGTTGTATAGATTTTTTTCTGGAGATTATGTTCTTGTGTTGTTCTTTGCTAGAGCAGGATAAGCATAATAGAAGGAGAGCCACGTGGATACCCATAAAGAGAAGCTTGAAAAGGTCGTGACTGAGCCCATTCCGCAGGAAAAGGTGAGAGAAGAGAAAGCTGAGCTGCACGAAGTTGCCAAAAAGGCAGCCAAAGCTGAAAAGAAGTCAGGTTCCGTTGAAAAAGATGAGTTGGATGATGTCGAAAAGATCCCCAAGGGCCAGGCTCAAAAAGAGATAAAAGATGCGGTGCAGCATGTGAAGAAGGATGAAAAAAGAAATAGCGTGAGGATAGGAAAATCCTGATAATCTGCGGCTAATGCAGAGCAAAAAATATGCCTGAGTGCTACACTACAGAGACGTACTCAGGCATATTTTTGTGTGCGGATCATTTCGTCTTGCTGGCAAGGGGGTAAGAGCAATTGACAAATCGTAGTAGCCGTTGGATCGATGATGTGTCCTTCCATGAAGATGTTCAGTATATTGAAGCGCTCTGGCAACAGCGCTCAATTGGCACCATCTCGTTGCCACTCATCGATATCGGTGTGGGCGAGCCAGTGGTATTTGTCCCTTTTCTGGAGCATTTAGAGGCTATCTACGCCCGTCAGATGCGTACGATGAGTCATACACGCCGTGTGATCCTCTATCGCCGCCTGGAGATGCGTACGAAGCCCTGGGGCAAGAATGATCGCGCCGAAGAGTTACGCCAGGTATTGGATGGTCTGGGCCTCGAATGCGCGGATTTGATTGGACATGGGGATGCGGCAATGATCCTCTTTGAATTTGCCTTACGCTATCCACAGCGCTGCCGCTCACTCACTATCATCGCACAAGGGGCAGACTCGCGGACCGCTCTTTATCCTCTTGTGTGGTTGCTTCGTGAGTTGCTCTATCGTCTGCCCTTTGAATATGTCTTACCGGCAGCTGTTATGCGCGTCAATGCCATCAACGATATCCTGACGCGCAACATCGACAACCACACCACGCCCTCGCTGCCGCGTCACCTGCTAGAAGAGCAGTATGAGAAAATCTTGCAATGGCCCTTTCTCTACAAATACTCCATCCTGCCCATTATTCATAATTTTAATATTCGTAAGCGCCTCGGTGAGCTGACCATGCCCATCTTACTTATCAATCGAACCGATGATGCTCTGACTCCAGAGTCCAAAACACGCTGGCTCGCCCAACATCTCCCCAACTGCGCTGGCTATCATGTTGTCTCAGGCAGAGAACGCTATTTCATGTATTCACGCGCTGGAACCGTCACCCCATTGATTGAAGCCTTTCTATCTTCCAGGGGTAATCATTTGCTCACACGCTCCCCCTTTCAAGGATAAAAGGCAATAACGCCCCCAAGAACGAGAATCTCGATGGAGAAGTGTAGGTGCGTGCCGAGGTCGCAACCGAGGTGCGCTTTCCCGTTGATCGTATGATCATCTCGCCCCAACGTGACGGGCAATAACGCTCCAAGAACGAGAATCTCGATGGGAGAAGTGTAGGTTGCGACCTCGGTGCGTGCCGAGGTCGCTCTATTGGGATTTACGTTATGTGAACGGTATTATCCCCGCAACGGAGGCTCAATCAACCCCAAGAGATCGGGCCTTGGTGAATCATACAACCATCTTCCCAGGGTGTATGTAGCTACATACACCTGATTAGAGGCTGTGTGAAAAGTAGTTTCGCTTGGCCTGCGAAGCCGACTGAAGATAATCAGTGAGCGCTTTTCACACAGCCTCTAATCTGCCAGCAGGAGTTGATAGAGTTTATCCTGTCGAGCAGCGGCCAGACGATAGATGTCTTCATTCTTAGGATCAGGCTGTGTGGGTGCAAGGACGTTGGGTTGCAGTTTGGTGAGATCAGGTATGATGCCGAGGGCTTCCAGGGCCAGCAGGGCTGCCCCACGGGCGGAGGCTTCCTGTTCCTGGGAGGGATAGATAGGGCTGTTTAAGGTGTCGGCGATTATATGGCGCAAGATATTGGAATGGAAGAGCACGCCACCGCTTGCCATCAAGTGGTGCTCGCTGGCGTCCTGCTGTAACGCTGTGCTGAGGGCTTGATGGATGGCATACAGGCGATAGGCGATTGCTTCCATTCCGGCACGCAGGATTTCTTCAGGGGCGGTGTGGATAGAGAGGCCTGCGATGGTCATACGTGCCTCCGCATGCCAGCCAATACTGCGTTCACCGGAAATGAAAGGCAGAATGGTAAGACCATGGCTGTCGGGCGCAAGTGCCGCGATCTTTGGCTCGGAATCCTTGAGTTCGGGGAGCTGCATGGTTTTTGTCAGCCAGGCCAGAAGATTGCCTCCTTCGCTCAGGGCGCCACCCAGGATGGCACGTTTCGCATCCACAAAGTACATCCATAGGCCCAGGGGCGGGGCGCTGATCTGTCCCGGTTCGATCACGACACGTAAGGCGCTAGAGGTTCCCATGGTTAAGGACCAGTCTTTATCTGTGACACAGCCCGTGCCGATACAGGCAGAGGCTCCATCTCCGATGGCAGGGAACCAGGGAATATTGTGTAATGCGGGCCAGATAGTGGCATATTGTCCCTGCAAGCCCTGGAGCGCGTCTCGCACATCGCCAATCTGCGGGAGTTGCTCTGGACGGATATCCAGTGCCCGCATCAATTCACGATCCCATTGCTGGGTTTTGGTCGTCATCATACCTGTGGCAGAGGCCATCGAAATACTACATACTGACTTGCCCAGGAAGACGCGATGTAAATATTCGCCAAACGAGATCCATTGTTTGACCTGTTTAAAGACCTCGGACTGGTTTTGCGCCAGCCAGCGCAATTTCGCCGGCCAGTAGCTGGCATGGAAACGCACACTGACGCGGTCATGAACCGCTTTCTCATCGAACTCTTTGCGTAACTCACGGGCGGCCCCGAAGGCCCGCGTATCCTCCCAGGTAATCACCGGGGTCAGGGGGTGGTTATTCTCATCCACGCCCAGCAGGCTATGCCAGAAGGTATCAATCGCGACCGCCTTGATCTGTGAGGAGAGATCGGCGGCTTGCTTGAGTACTTCATCGATGGTTTGTGCGACGACGCCAACCAGCATATCTGCACCGACAGAAACTTCGCCGTCGCTGGTAGTCGTCAATTGATAGGTATGCTGTGAAACCATACCCGGTACTGTGCTACCTGTGGCATCAAAGAGCAGGGCGCGCGTCGAAGAGGTACCAATATCCAGCGCCAGAATATAAGGGGATTTTGTATCAGTCATCACATTTACTCCATATATATTAGTTATCACATTATTATTACGCGTCACGTGTCGTAGCAGATCCCGACGAGCCAGCTGGCACCGATGAGGTTGCCACGCTACTATGAGTATAGGTTAATGTACACCCATTGTCGCCACATTGTCGCTCTGCCTGATGTTTAACTGGTGGCTTGCCATGCAGTGATGGGACCGTCAACCAGGCACAGAGAGAGCTGAGGAATGCCAGACAGGCTGCGATGATCATTGCGACGCGAAAACTGGTAATAAAGGATTGTGCAATTGAGTTCTGCAGGATTATGCGCGTTGTGCCATCAATACTGTCGGGCACTTCGGCTCCGGCCAGCTTGCTGCGTTCAGCGTCCAAAAGATGACCCACGGCGGCTGGAATGTGTTGAGAGGTCAGATGCTGATCGAGGGCCAGATTGAAGATTGATAGGACGATCAGGCCAAAAACAGCGATGGCGATCAGATTGCCGATCCGAGCGACGGCATTATTGATACCTGATGCCGTACCCGCATACTGGTCGGATACCGCGCCCATCACCGTTGTGGTCAGTGGAGCGACAGTTACCGACATGCCCAATCCCAGCGTCACGATGGCCGGGAAATAGGTGGTCCAATAGCTGCCACCGATACCGGGTAGGGCAAAGAGCATATAGCCGACACAGACGATCAAGGGACCAATCACGAGCGGCAAACGGGCTCCATAACGCGCTACCAGGCCACCAGACCAGCGTGAGAGCGAGAACATTAAGAGTGTAAACGGCAACATAGCAGAGCCAGCCTCGGTGGGTGTATAGCCCTGCACACGGATCAGATTAAAGGGCAGGAAATACAGCGTGGTTCCCATTGCGGCATAGAGGAGAAAGGTCAGCAAATTGGTTCCGCTGAAGGCGCGCACGCGAAATAATTGCAGTGGAAGCATCGGGGAAGGACTGCGCCGCTCGACGAGGATAAAGGCGAACAGTGTGATGCATCCTACCACGACACAGGTGAGCACCAGAGGATTTCTAATCCCCAGATTATTAGCCTCGATCAGGCCAAAGACCAGCAAACCTAATCCCAGCGTTGCCAGACAGGCTCCGGCGATATCCAGGTGCCGATTGGCCCCTTCACTATGGCTCTCCGGCACAAAAACGATCACCACGATCAGGACGATCACGGCAATAGGAAGATTGATAAAAAAGACCCAGCGCCACGATGCGTATTGAACCAGCCAGCCACCGATCACCGGTCCAAGTGCCGAGGTAATAGCGGAAAAGCCAGACCATAAGCCAATCGCCTTGCCGCGTTGTTCTTCCGCAAAGGAGGCACGAATAATTGCCAGGCTCTCTGGTGTGAGGAGAGCCCCACCAATGCCCTGAACCGCACGGGCGAAGATAAGTTGTGTGATATCTGAGGTCAGGCCACACCAGAGCGACGAGAACGCGAAAATGATAATGCCATACGTAAACATCCGTTTACGGCCATAAATATCCCCTAGCGATCCACCAACCAGGATCAGAGAGCCCAGAAAAAGAGCATAGGCCTCGACGACCCATTGGACCGTGGCCGCCGAGGCATTCAAATCCAATTGGATACGCGGCATCGCCACATTGACTACACTACCATCGATAAAAGCCATACTCGACCCCAGGATAGTTGCCAGCAATATCCAGAAGCCCCTGTTTTTAACCGACATAGATGCGCGTCTTTCTTTGTTATGCTAATAAATACGAGGGCGAGCGATGCATACAACATCTCTCCACCCTCGTATAGCATACGTTATTGAGGCGCCAAACGGTACCTGAACTATGAGCCCAATTAAGCCTGGAGATTGGGAATTTGCCAGTCGATCTCAGGTTTGCCTGCCGCACGCAGGGCCTGATTGATTTTTGAATAGGGATGACTGCCAAAGAAACCGTTGCGGGCCGAGAGCGGCGAGGGATGGGCCGATGAGATGACGGTATGGCGAGATGTATCGATCAGCGCCTGCTTCTTCTGTGCATAGCCGCCCCACAATACAAAGATCACGGGTTCTTCTTTCGCACTGACAATACGAATCACCTCATCCGTAAAGGTTTCCCAGCCATGATTTTTATGGGAGTTGGCTTGATGGGCACGCACTGTCAGTACAGCATTTAACATTAAGATCCCCTGATCAGCCCAGGGGACCAGATAGCCATTGTTAGGAATGCTACATCCCTGATCCTCGCGCAACTCCTTAAACATATTGACTAACGAAGGCGGAGGCTTGATACCAGGGCGTACAGAGAAACACAGACCATGAGCCTGATTATTGTCATGATAGGGGTCCTGACCCAGCAGGAAGACGTTCACATTCGCATAGGGAGTATGTTGAAACGCGGAAAAGACATTCTCTTCAGGCGGAAAGACCTCATACTGTGCCCGTTCGCCATCCACAAACGAGGTCAATTTCTGGAAATACGGTTTCTCAAACTCTTGTTTAAGATGGGCATGCCAATCCTCAGGAATCGTTATCTGCATACATGTCTCTTTCATTCTGTATTCATGTATTCATGGAAGAGGAGCGTACAGCAGCCCTTCCATTAATAGCCTATTCTTTTTGAGGGAGCGACGGTCGGTAATTATAGACACTATAGCGCAAAAAAAGAGGATATACCAGATCTGGTACATCCTCTTTTTTGATTGCATGGATGGCGCTTAGCCCACGCTACCGGACATCTCCAATTGGATCAGGCGGTTGAGTTCGACGGCGTATTCCATTGGCAACTCTTTGGTGATTGGCTCAATGAAACCGTTGACGATCAGTGAGTAAGCTTCAGACTCGTCGAGACCACGGCTCATCAGATAGAAGAGCTGATCATCTCCGACCTTGGAAACAGTAGCTTCGTGTCCAATCTCGGTCTGATTCTCTTCCACACGGATGGTTGGATAGGTATCGGTACGGGCATTCTCATCGAGCAAGAGCGCGTCACAACGAACGCTGGACTTGGTGTGATGGGCACCTGGATTGATACGAACCAGACCACGATAAGAGGCCCGACCAGTTCCCTTGGAGACTGACTTCGACAGGATCTGTGAGGTGGTATGTGGTGCCAGGTGGGTGATTTTCGCACCGGCATCCTGATGCATACCATCGTTAGCGAAAGCGACCGAAAGAACATCGCCACGAGCACCCGGCTCCATCAACAGGACGGCTGGATACTTCATGGTAACTTTCGAGCCGAGGTTACCATCGACCCACTCCATGGTGGCATCGCGATAGGCGGCGGCGCGCTTGGTCACAAGATTATAAACGTTCTTCGACCAGTTCTGGATCGTCGTATAGCGTACACGAGCACCTTCCATAGCTTTGATCTCAACGACCGCGCTATGCAGGCTATTGCTGGTATAGCTGGGGGCAGTACAACCCTCAACATAGTGGACATACGAACCTGGCTCAGCGATGATCAATGTGCGCTCAAACTGTCCCATATTCTGCGCGTTGATGCGGAAGTAAGCCTGCAAAGGAATCTCCACCCGCACACCGCGAGGGATATACACAAAGCTACCACCACTCCAGACCGCGCTATTCAAGGATGCGAACTTGTTGTCCGAGGCAGGAACGATACTACCGAAATGTTCCTTCACGATATCGGGATATTCACGCAGAGCGGTATCCATATCGGTGAAGATAACGCCCAGTTTCTCCAGATCCTCGCGCATCTTATGATAGACCGCTTCACTCTCATACTGAGCAGTAACGCCAGCAAGGTATTTCTGCTCCGCCTGAGGAATGCCGAGGCGATCGAAAGTATCTTTAATTTCAGCGGGAATATCATCCCAGTTCTTGCCCTGTTGTGCGACCGGTTTAATATAATAGAAGATATCGTCAAAATTGATGTCCGACAGATCGGCACCCCAGGTCGGCATTGGACGTTTCTCGAAGAGATCCAGGCTCTTGAGGCGGTAATCCCGCATCCAACTAGGTTCACCCTTCATCTCGGAAATCTGTTCAACGACCTTGCGGGTCAGTCCCTTACCGGACTTAAATGTATAATTTTCTTTTACATGGAACCCAGCACTGTAGTTACCCTGTTCCAATTCAAATGCCTGACTCATAACTCACTCCAATTGCTGGCTGATTCTATCTGAGTTAGTAGAAAGCCAATTGCTTTCTTCCTGGTAATCCTTAGTTGGCTACTCGGATTTAATGTTATTATATGTGTTTCCAGCCTCATTGTCAAGGCACGTAAGCCGTAATGCCACCCTCTTTTTGAGCTTACCTGATGCCCGATAGCTTTGCCCAGAGATAGTATGACCGCAAAGCAACGTCAGTGCATCCAGGAGAGGATAGTGCATGCTGTAGCGCCATGAAGAAGTGCCTGAAGAAGAAGAGGTCAGCGACCGGTAGCCAATACTTGTCCTTTCATTATAGCATATAAAAAGACAGTGCTCCTGCACACTTTATCGCGCAGGAGCGTGGAATTTAGTGTTGTTTTGTCAGAGCGAGGCGAACGCCAAGGCCGATAAAAATACCGCCCGTAAGCCAATTCAAGAAGCGAGCAGACTTCTCATTGCGCTTCAGCCAGATCCCAATCAAGCCTGCCAGGACCGCAACCAGCGTATTTACCAGAGTGCCAGAGATATTGAAGAGCGTCCCCAGCAAGAAAAGCTGCATTGGCACATGTCCCCAGGCTGGATCAATAAATTGTGGTAGAAACGCTATATAGAACAACGCCACTTTAGGATTAAGCACGTTGGTGATAATACCCTGAGAATACACACGCCACAAACTGGTATTGGGAAGCTCCCTGTGGGCCGTCAACGCCGACTGGCGGCTCAACAGCATCCGTATCCCCAGATAGGCAAGATAGAGAGCGCCAGCGATCTTTAAGATGGTAAAGAGCAACGGAACCGCCTGTAACAGGCCTGCCAGACCCAGCGCCACAATCCCCGTCTGGATCAGGCTCCCTGTCGCGATACCCAGAGCTGAAACAACACCAGCGCGGCGACCCAGACTTGCGCCACGCGTCAGAACATACAACATATCAGGCCCTGGAGTAATATTTAAGGCCAGAGCGGCCATCAGAAATAAAAGCAACGTCATCAAAGAAATCCTTTCCACCTTCAGCATAAAAAATATTTGGGAAAACGGATATTACCTGCTAAGTGTATGTTATCCTTATTCAGAAAAACAAGCAGAAAAAATACTTGACAATGCGCAACAAAACTTGCTATCATTGAGAAATAAAGGATGAACGACATCCTGACACGCGCCCATAGCTCAGTGGATAGAGCAACCGCCTTCTAAGCGGTTGGTCGCTGGTTCGATCCCAGCTGGGCGCACCTTTTTCTTCTCTTTACCAACACATCCTTTTCCCAACTTTCACACCTGCCCGCAGCGCCTCACACAGAGACTGATTTCTTTGGACATCACAAGGGTGATCCATAATGCTATCTGGAACAATAAGCATGAAGTATAACTGCAACATCAGAAAGGGGTCACGATGAACGATGTTCATTATTCTATGGTAATTGAGTGGGACTCCGAAGATGAGATTTTTGTTGTCAGTGTTCCTGAGTTACCAGGATGCATGACGCACGGTAAAACCTACGAAGAAGCAGTGAAGCAAGCACAAGATGCTATCGAAACCTGGATCATGGGAGCAAAGGAAATAGGCATCCCAATCCCACCTCCCAAGGGATTCGTTGCGGCTTAATATTTGTAATCCCTTTTTAATCGTTTATACATCATCCCTTTGTGGTTCAATTTTTTGTTGCTTCTTTTTCCTTGTCCATTGCAGGAAAAATGTGATTGCATTGACGACTATAAACATAGAGGCTGTGAAAAGGGTTGTTTGTAGGGCTGTGAAGTTGAGCCAGGTGGTGCTGACGAGTATGAGAATGCCGATCTGTACGGCCATGATTACTACCGCTACAATGATCGAAATTATGCGTTGTCTGGTAAGCATTATTTACCTCCCACTGATAGATATCCAGGCCTGCGCTGTTCATGATTGAAGCAGCGCAGGCCATATACAACGATCATCCTCTACAGCAGTAGTGAGAGCAGGTCGTGGCCGATCTGAATGGTGCCGGTATAGCCTCCGTGTTGGGCCTGGGTTTGGAGTTGTTGGCTGTCCAGTTGCCGATAGAGGTGGGAGCAGATGATCTGTCTGGCCTGAGTGGCGATGGCGAGTTCGATGATTTCCTGGTCGCTGATATGTCCGGCGTCGATGATGCCGACATCCACTCCACTTAGCAGGTTGATTTCCTGGGCATGAAAGTGGGAGTCGCCGGTGATGGCGTAGGTTTTATCATGCCAGCGGAAGCGTAGTCCGTGATTGCCAGCGGGCGGTAGGCTGAGAAATTCGAAGTTCTGTTTGCCGATGGAGAAGCGGTTGTCGGTGATTTCATGGATATGGATCTGGTACGCTTTGGGCTGGCGCAATCCATTTGCTCCGAACAGGTCGAGCAGGCTGGTGATGAAGCGCGTTACGCCAGGAGGACCATAGATATTGAGATCCACATGGCGAGGATTCTGCTGCGACCATGCGCCCGCCTGCAAGAGCGGGATCAGATCGGATACGTGGTCGGGATGGAAGTGCGAGAGGATGATGTGCTCTAGCTGGTTGTGTTGGATGCCCACTTCGAGTAAACGCTGCACAATGCCGTGTCCACAGTCAAAGAGGATCGGTGTGTGATCCAGTTCCAGCAGGACACTCGATGCACGCCGTTCATGTTCTATCTGACAGGTTCCCGTACCCAATAAGGTCAAATAACTCATCAGGAAATATCTACCTCGTTCTCATGATAGGATTGCTTATTCAAGCAGCTCTCTCAAAAGTGTACCATATCTTATTCTCATCCATAGAAACGAGAATGATCCAGCTACGTTTTCCATCATTTGTGGTTTTCTCTTATATTCCTTTTCTTTTAACGGTATTGCCCGTGAGGGGTGGCCTCTACGCCGATGGTTTGTAGACACTTTTCCTGTTTTATGATATAGTCACGTTCAATCACACTGCTGATGTGGAAGACTTTTTTATCCATGAGCATAGTGATGAGAGGGCGGCTAAGCTAAGCGTTCTCGTGGATAGAGCTTATCCGTTTGCTACGCGAAATTCTTATTGCACATGTTGCTGCATTTTAGAGCTATAGAGTAATATTCTTATAGGCATGGCTTGGGACAATGTCATCGAGTTGCGTGTTTTAAGAGAGGGACAATCTGAGCTGCGAGTTGTCCCAGATACGTTCGATGGATACCACTCAAGAAGCCTTCTCTCTTTGTTGACTGTCAGCGGGAGAGCGCCGGGCCTGCGTTATCGGGGCTATTGAGGCTTGTTTGCACGACCTGTGCTGTCGCTGTGGAACAGGTGAATTGTGGGTGGAACCACGAATGAGTTTAAGCTCTTTCGTCCCGGTGTGGGATGGAGGAGTTTTTTATTATTCTGGAAAGGTTGCTAGGATGAATACATCAATCGAAGCTGAGAAACAGAACATACAGCCTGATCTGGCACTGGTACGGCATTCAACGGCCCATTTGATGGCTGCGGCGGTCCAGTTGCTCTGGCCTGAGGCGAAGTTTGGCGTCGGTCCGGCGATTAAGCATGGCTTCTATTATGATATGGAGTTGCCGGTCGCACTAACTCCTAAGGATCTTGAGCGCATCGAGAGTAAGATGCGCGAGCTGAAGAATAAGAAGCTTGGCTATGAGCGCATCGAGATGGATATCGATGAGGCGATTGCGGATATGACACGCCGTAATCAGCCCTATAAGGTTGAGCTTTTACAACTGCTGAAGGAAAAAGGCAGTACAGCGGTCGCTGAGGAGACAGGCGATAGTGAGGCTGTGGGTGTGAGCTCCGATCAGGGTGTCGAGAAAGTATCCTTTTATAAGACTGGCGAGTTTGTCGATCTGTGCCGTGGCCCGCACGTGGAGAGTACAAAACAGATCGGTGCCTTTAAGCTGATGAGTATCGCGGGCGCTTACTGGCGTGGCGATGAAAAAAATAAGCAGCTGCAGCGTTTATATGGTACGGCCTTCAATACCAAAGAAGAGCTGGAGCACCATCTCTGGGTGCTTGAGGAGGCCAAGAAGCGGGATCATCGCCGTCTGGGCCAGGAACTGGATCTGTTTACGTTCTCGGATCTGGTCGGGGCTGGCTTGCCGCTCTTTACTCCGAAAGGGACACTGATCCGTGATCTGCTGGAAGAGTTTGTGCAGTCCTTGCAGGAGCCTCTTGGCTATCAACGGGTGCATATCCCACATATTACCAAGAACGATTTGTATAAAACATCAGGGCACTGGGACAAGTTTCAGGAAGATATCTTCCATGTGAGCGGCAAAAGCGGCGAGGATTTCTGTATTAAGCCGATGAACTGCCCACATCATACGCAGATCTATGCCAGCCGTATGCGCAGCTATCGTGAACTGCCGGTCCGCTTGAGCGAGGTAACAACGGTTTATCGCGATGAGTTGCCAGGCACGCTTCACGGTCTTTCGCGTGTGCGCAGCTTTACGCAGGATGATGCTCACGTATTTTGTATGTCGGAGCAGGTGCGCGAGGAGGCGCTGCGTATCTATTCGATTATCGAAGGTTTCTATCGCCCCTTTGGTATGGAACTCTCTGTGCAGCTTTCTCTGTGGGATGAGCAGCATCCAGAGAAGTATCTGGGTACGCCAGAGATCTGGCATGATGCCCAGGAGCAGTTGCGTCAAGTGCTGCGTGAGAAAGGCGTCGAGTGGACTGAGGTAGCCGGTGAAGCGGCCTTCTATGGTCCAAAGATTGACTTCACGGCCAAAGATGCTCTGGAACGCTCATGGCAGCTAGCAACCATTCAGTTGGATTTCAACCTGCCCGAGCGCTTCAATCTTGAATATATCGCGGCGGATGGTCATGCCACACGCCCGATCATGCTGCATCGTGCCATTCTGGGTTCGGTTGAACGCTTTATGTCAATCCTGATCGAGCACTATGCGGGTGTCTTCCCGACCTGGCTCGCGCCTGTCCAGGCCATGATCATCCCGATAGCCGACCGCCATCTGGATTATGCTCAGCAGGTTCAGCAGACATTGCAGGCTGTGAAATTCCCCTCTCCGCTGTCGTCACTGCGGGTAGAGGTCGACTATGCCCGTGAGTCCATGCAGAAAAAGATCCGCACGGCCCAGATGCAGAAGATCCCATACATGCTGGTCATCGGCGATAAAGAAGCTGAAAGTGGAACCGTAGCCGTACGCCGCCGCAGCGGCAACGATCTTGGTGCCATCTCCCTTGAGGCGCTTGCCGAACGTATGAAAACCGAAGTCCTGACACGGAGCGATCTCGCATAATCGGTGTACAGCTCTAGCTAGCTGATCCGCCCTTCACTGGCTTCAATATTGAGAATGGATGGCGAAAAACGGGGGATTCGTACCCCAACGATGATGTCAGGGTATGAGACAGCGCGTTGGGCAGCGATGTAGGTGCGTGCCGAGGTCGCAACCCTGTCTGTTACCCACATTTTTGGAGTGAAGAAATGATAGAATAGAAGAAAGGAAAAATGAAGAAAAGAGAGAGAGAGAAGAAAAAATGGAGCAAGAGCGCATACAAACCGCTGAACAGTGGGCCGTCCTGAACTATGGGACAGCATTGCTGGCTGATACACGACACACCGCCCG
>NZ_BIXY01000074.1 GCF_008326305.1 Dictyobacter arantiisoli
CGCCCGGTTCTCTTCTGCTCCTCGCGGCCTCTTCATTGGCGTCTGTCTCTCTCTGCCTTTCTCTCATCCTTTGTTTCCCGTCCTGAAGGATGGATCTCGGCTTTTTTTATTGCTTCCTTGCTTTCATCTCGTTGCGCATCCCGTGGGAGTTACAGCGGCTCTTGGGAATAGCAGTTGATTAAAAAAGTTATTGCATTATCACCTCCTTACTAGCTATAATTGATGGGTAATTATCTAAACATTTGTATAGATCTTTTTATAGGGTCTGGTGTAATTCTTTGAATGGTTATCGCTGTCTCCGCGTAATGTGTAGAAACAGGATCGATATCTGAATAGATTGAGCTAACAGGAGTTTGTTCTATTCAGTTCTTTCATTCCTTTCACTTTAAGATTACCTGATTTGCATGTTTACATTTGTTTGCATTTATTTACATTCATTGGCAAATACTATGGATCAAAAAAAATTTGGAGCGCGCGTACAAGAACTCCTTCGCCGGAGGGGCTTAAGTCAAAAAGGGCTTGCCGAATATTTGAATATAGATGTCAGTACTCTGAGTCAGATACTTACGGCAAAGAGACATCTAATGCCTAATCGTGCTAAAGGCTGCATTCTATATTTGGTGGAAGGGGAGGCCCTGACTGAGATGGAGCAGGTGAATGAGTTACTTCGCTGGGGCGGGTGTGAAGATTTTAATGAAACAGACTGGGATGGGCCGTTATGGAATTTGAGATCAAGCAAACCTAAGACTTCCCAACAAGTAGTACCGGCGTATAACAATCTTCCCCATGGTCGCAACTCTCTCTTTACTGGTCGCCAGGACGCGCTCAAACGGCTGCTTGATATCTTTCTGGATAGGAAAGATAATGGTGCATCTGTAGCGATCTGTGGATTGGCTGGTATGGGAAAGACACAACTGGTGGTTGAGTATGTCTCTCGTTATCAGTCTATGTACCATGCCATTCTATGGGTAAATGCTGATAGCTATAATGCCATGGTGGCTGATTTTGTTGTTCTTGCCGGTATTCTTGATCTACCAGAAAAGCATGAACAGAACCATCTTTTGGTAATCCATGCTGTCAGGAACTGGTTAAGCAACCACCTCGGATGGCTTCTGATATTTGACAATGTAACAGATTTTAATATCCTCTCGGAGTTTCTCCCCCCTGAACACCAGGGACACCTTGTACTGACGACGCAGGCTCAAATTCTCTATGCGGATATGCATAAGGTGGACTTAGAGAAAATGAGCGTGGAAGAAGGTGCCTTGTTGCTACTTCGTCGTGCTGACATGGTTGACCTTACCTGGCCACTTGATCAGGTATCCTCTGAAGATCGATTGAAAGCATTAGCAATTGTTGATGAATTGGATGGGCTTCCTTTGGCTTTGGATCAAGCCGGAGCATACATACAAGGTGGACGGTGTGATATGGAGGAGTACTTAGAACTGTATAAAATACGACGGATGCAGCTTTTAAGTACCCGAAGCGCTATTCATCATGGACATCCGGCTTCCGTAGTGACTACCTTTACACTCCTGTTTGAACGCGTTCAAGAAAGCAATCGTGTGGCTATTGACCTCCTACGTTTCACTGCATTTCTTCACCCCGATGCCATTCCCAAAGAGATAGCCATGAATGGTTTATACAGTCTCGATGCCGATTCCTCCAAAGTGATAGTAGATCCTGTACAATGGCATGATGCTCTAGATGATCTCCTCAAGTATTCGTTACTTCGTCTTTTGAATGATGATGCACTTACCATGCATCGTTTAGTGCAAGCTGTTCTTCAAGATACAATGGAAATATCTGTACAACAACATTTGGTTGCGAGCATTATTCATGCCATTTATCACGCGATGATCAGTACGGATCAGGAGACAATGTCTGGCTATGGACGCTATCTTCCACACGCGCAGCATATAACTCCATTTATTGAGCGCTGGGAAGAAGTGCGCTTTGCTGAAACTGCATATCTTCTGCTAGAAGTTGGCCGATACTTACGGGTGATGGGCCTCTACGAGCAAGCGGAAAAATATTGTTATTCTTCTGTCGAAATCATAGAAACTCATCGAGGACTAAAGCATATAGATCGGGCGATTGCATACTCAAATCTTGCAAATCTTTATCTAGCTCAAGGGAAATATGGGGATGCCAGGAAATACTTTTGGCAGTCTGTGGTTATTATCGAGAGGCAATCACCAAACGTAGATGAAGCGCTTCTAGGTCTAAGCTATTGCAATATTGCGAACTGCGATAGACATTTGAACAAACTTGCAGAGGCCGAAACAGAAGCCCTTCGAGCAAGGAACATTATTGAGCGCGTAAGGGGATCTGTGCATTCAGAGGTGGCCTATTGTCTGAATATTCTTGCCACAATTTATCGAGATCAAGAACGATACACGGAGGCTGCAGCGCAATACGAAAGAGCATTGATAATACGGGAGCAAGTCCATGCACCAGATCATCCGGCAGTTGCTGCTGCGCTTAACGATCTTGCAACGGTGTATGTAGCGCTTGAAGAGTATGAGAAGTCAGAGCCATTAAACCAACGGGCGTTGGCTATTTATAAGAAAGCTTATGGACTCAATCATCCTGAAGTAGCTCGTTGTTTAATATGCCTAAGTGATTTCTATAGTTACCAGGGGGATTTTGCTCAAGCGGAACAATGCAATCGAGAAGCATTGGCGATCTATGAAAAGACAATCGGTATCGATCATCCCCGTGCTATTGAACCGCTTGGAAACATTGCGGTATTTTCTGTAAAACAGAAAAACTATCGGCAAGCACAAAAAAATTTCAGACAAGCATTGAAATTAGGAGAGAAGTATCCTTATGAGGATATTGGGTGGATTGTGCGAGGTTATGCTAGGCTATTGGAAAGTGCTGGGCAGATGGATGCAGCAATAGGCTTGAAACAAACGTTTAAGAATAGATTATCTGGTGGTGAGAACCTGTGAACGGTTAGACTATACTCAGAGCATTACTCCGGCAGCCCTCTTCACTAAGAAGATCGCGAGTGGACCGGCGTTCGAACTCATGAAGATAATCTTTGTATGAACGTCGCTGTTGATTGCCCTTAAAGATGGCGATAATCCATACTGTGAGTGTCTGGCCGTTGTCTCCTATGATGTGGTACAACGGCCATAGCATTTATGAAAAAGAATACTGAAGAGCGATCATGCTTATAACATCTGATCAGATAGATGGATAATCTGGCATGAGATCTTGTCGCTGGTTGTATATTGCAGGTACACATCATCCAGGCGCACCGTGTAGCGTGGATAGATTGGATAGCCAAGGTCTTCCGGTGGACATTGGAAGAATTGGCAGAGGAGGCGAAGATGGGGGAGGGACGGTAAATTTTTCCCACTTTCCCAGACGCCGATCATCGTTGCAGAGACTCCTACTTGTTGTGCTACTTCCCATTGCGTATAACCAGCCTGTTGCCTTGCATTCATCAGCGCAGCATTAGGGATAGGTTGGGCTACCGATTGGCACTGACCCCATGACGTATCATCAGTTAGCTCTAACTGGGCGAGAAAGTTATATCCAATCTCTTCTGGTTGACAGTGGAACATCTGGCAGAGTTGTTGTATATGTTGGATAACAGGAATACGATGACCGTATTCCCATTGGACAATGGATGATTGGCTGATGCCCAGTTTTTCACTGATCTGCTTCTGTGTGAGACCATGCATACGTCGCATGTCCTTTAATTTAACATTCAAGACGAGCCTCCTTGATACTGTCTGATGGGTTTGTGCTCTATCACCTGAGAGGGTGTGCTGGCTTGATGGATACTGCACCAATGTTTCTCTCTCCTTATGATCTTCAGGATCGTGAATCTGTAACAAAGCTATTCACTGGCTAATGTCCCCGTTTTCTTTCATGAGAGCCTTTCTTTTTCTTGTTTACAGGGAGGAATTCCAGGAATTGCCATGTCATCAAGGTGTAACCCTTCGGGGCAGGGTGTGAACTGGATATGCGTTGCCTGGGCGTGTTGGATGAGCCAGAAATGGGCTGTGATGGCTGCATGCTCCTGATTCCGTGCGTACACGAGTTGATAGGTGTCTCTCACGTGTCCCTCTTCATCAGTGATACTGGCTCGAATGATCCATAAACAGAGGTAATCTTCCCAGGTTACCAGATCGATAAGATCCAAAGAAAGAGGAAGCCCGGTATGGTGTGAAAGGGCGACGACCAACTTTTCTGCATCTCCGAGAGTGATTGGTTTGTGCAAGAGCGCATGATAGAGGATGCGTGTTCCTATTCCTGCCCGCAATGCCAGTGCTGTGAGATCAAATGGATAGCGATTTCGGATTTGCTCCAGTGTTTGCTTCGGTTTGTGCTCTTGCATCATCTCTGCCCTTCTTCCTGATACTGCTATTTCATCTCTTCTCGATACTCTTTGTACAATGACTGATCATTCCTGGGCGTACTATTTTTGCCCATAGGCAACATAGAATTCATGTGTGGTGTGGTGAGCTTCCCATTCTTGTGGTAATGCAGAAAGGGTGGTATCAAAGTTGTTTGGATCGACGCCGCCAACCAGACAAAAAAAGTTTTTGAGACCCTGGAAGGCTGCATACATATCCGTAGCATATAATGCGCCTTCTTTGCCACCCCAGGAACCAACAGGGAGCCGAAAGGTTCGAGTTTTAATATGTCTCAATTTAGCTCTGCTCAGCAGTTCATCCAGATGTTTTATTGGTGCCAGATCGATGCCTTTTTTGGCGCTGGCTGCCTGGCCCCACTGAAGAAAAGTGTGGGTATGTACGCCGACATGTTGATAGCCGTTCCCGGCTTCTGCCAGTTCGATATAGCCTCCTGGTCGCGTGACACGGACCAGTTCTTGCAAAACAGCGGGCCATTGTGCAGTGGGGATGGCACTGACCAACAGTCGTTGATGGACGAAATCAAAATGGTTGTCGGGAAATGGCAGTGGTTCCAGGATATTTCCCGGCACGAAGTAATAATTCTCAGGCGGGAGAAAGCCAGTGCCTCGTGGCTGTTCAAGATCAAGACCACACACCTGAGCGTGCGGGAATTGGCGTGCGATATCATATGCCCATTGTGCAGTGCCTGTGCCTGTATCAAGAATCCTGCGAACTGTATGATTGATCGGGGCCTGGTAGTGGCTTCCGAGCAATTTGTGGAGCGCGTAATGCTGAAAGTTGATACGTTCTTCCTCACGCTCATCCTTCGGTAACGCATAGGGAACATCAACGCGGTGGCGGCGCCCTCCAACAAATGAGATCTGGCGTTTTAATGGCGATTTCTGCTTCTTTTTGGTCAAGAACGAAAAGATGTTCATGATTCTCATCCTTACTTACTAGTCAAAATGGCTCATAAAAAACTTTCTAGAAAGACATATATCTTTGTGTTGATGAAGTGAAGCCTTTTATAAAAAGGTATTGGTCATCGTTGCTCATTCGTTTGAGCATCGTGATTGCCAAAACCACCAGAGGCTTCGTTTTGGGTCGAATCGAGTGTTTGAGCTATGAGTGCCATTGCTTGTTCACCAACATGAGTGCGCAACTCTTGATGAAGCAATTCCATACGTTCCATTTTTGCGGTAATAAACTGATGCTGTGAGACACCCATGGCTGTCCCTGAGAGCCCACGCCTGGCGGCATCATATTCAGTGCTGATAAGCTCAAGCAAACGAACGACGTCACTGGGATGTTGTTGCATACTGTTTCCTCCTGGGTTGATATGGTTTTACGTGTGTGTATTTTCATTACAAGACAAAAAGACACAATGATGTCCTATCCACATGTTGTTCTGATGAGACATGTAGCTCTGTTCAATAATGATCTATATGACTTCCTCATTAAGGAAGTTTCATTGATGTATAGAACGGCCTGAGATTTTAAGTTTTCATTATAACGTTTCTTTCTCAACTGTTAATAGTTTGTGGCTGGCTATGTTGTAACTCTTCCTTGTATTTCAATGAGCAAAGAGAAATTAGTGTGCAAGCTGAACATCTTCAGCTTTTCCAACTACTCATGCTCGATATATTCAGAACAAACAAGTGTTAGTTCATCGCGTTTGAGTCTGCTATTTTTCCTTCACTAATGAGCCATTCTTTGTGTTTCCTGTGGCCGCTACTTCAAGGCCATTGATGGTTATAAAAGTAGTGTTATATCGCGATCTTGTACGAATAGCTGGATCTTTTCGAAAGAGCCATACATTTGACCTGCTTTTTTGTAGTTGTTTCTTTAATGTGTTCTATTTCTCGAACAACAATTGGCGATGAGGTAAGTATACCTTCTTTTATCACATTTGTAAATATGATAAAAGAATTTCATTTTAAAAAATATGATAAAAGAATACATTTTAAGATATGAAAGACATGTTTCCTTTACCACATATTCCAGGTTATGTAGATATAAAAGAAGCTGCTAAAATACTGGGAGTTGCTGAAAGCAGTATTTATCGTTATGTGCAGTCTGGTCGTCTCTCTGGTTACCAAGCTGGTCATAATATCGTGATAGAACTGGAATCTCTCAAACAGTTTAAGCCAAAAAATACTGGCCGTCCTCGTACCAATATCCCTCTTTGGCGTATTCCTCCTGATGAGAATTCTTTGTTGCAAACATCTATTTGTGCTCAGATACTGCAAGGTCAACAGGAAACTTTCAAACTACGGATGGAAGAGTTTAGGCTGAAAAAAGAGCACTTATTTCCAGGAACAGTAGCGAGATATATCTCAATCAGTAATAAACAACCAAATTTTGTAAAGATTACATTTATCTGGCGCATTTCAGTCATCCCCGAGGAAAATATCAGGAAGCAATCACTAGACGCCTTTAAAGAGAGATTAGCAGATATTGTAGACTGGACGACTGCGCAATTTGATGAATATACCGTGTTTATATACGCATAGGGCTATCGTATTTTGCACTGAAGAGCTTGGTGAGTGCAAAGGCAGGCAATCTCTCGCAAGTAATGCTATTTTATCAATGCCGCTAGTTGAAGGAGTTTCTTGAGCTTTATAAGTGTATTGAGCCTAGCGAGCACTTTTATTGATGTTAGCATAAGCAACCAAAGTACCAGAGAGAGGAGCTGATAAAGGAGGTGTAAGTAAGATTACACTCCCTCCCAACGTTGGCGTGAAGGACATCACTTGGGTGCATGGGAATTGCATGAACAAAGGTGGAAACAGAAAGAGATTGCCTCTGACTTGGAGTTAAGGCATGGTGAGCCAGCGATTCAAATAAAGTTAAGGTAGAGAGACCAAAGGCTTACGCCATCCTCCAGCGATTGGTCCACCCATCTAAGACGAATGGCGCAACTGCCCAGCGAGCTTTCTAAAGGACGGAAGCCTTGGGATTTCGTGGAAAGGTTTGGACCACGTATAGATGATCTTGCAAGTGCTCGAGATTTAGTATCATTCGGATCATTATAGTTGTTCGTCTCCTTTGTCAGATCAAGTACAGTTAACAAAAGCTCATCCAGAAAGCGAAGTAACATGATGAAGTTGTGATCCAGACGTGGAAAGATGAGCAGTGGAAGCAGCAAAAAAGTGCAAAAGGCGAAGACTGGTTGCAGGCCCTCTTGCCCGAGATTTCTAGCAAATTGCTGATTATCTGGTATGGTTTGCCTATTCATTACTGATAGTCGATCAAAGATTTTTGCCAACGGCAGCGCCAAATATATACATCTCGAATGTCTGCTTGCTTCCCCTGTTGAACTCAACCCACCAGCAGAGGGCAGCTGCCGAAACATGTCGAACTGAAGAATGTATGTTGCATTGATGTACAACACACATCCAACGGGATGTGAGTCGTACTAAAGAACGCTTGAGATAAGCGTAAATCTGTCTTCGACGGTGTTTCGCCCACACTGGCTGTTTTCTTCATATTGATATCAATAAGTGGTGAAGATCTCAAATTGAGCAACCATCACTAGTTACTGTGGGTATACCTCATTTTCAGCGAAGCAATGTTTTTATCTGTGCCTTGTAGCACAAAATTTGTTTATTCTAATTTGGCAAGAGATTCAGAAAATCGGTTATGCCATGAAGTGCTAGAGTACTAATAAGGGACTTTGCTCGTCGTTGTGTCTCGTCTATTTTTTGTTGTAATGCATAAGTGAGTATATGGCGTACCGTTTTCTCCCAGGTTGATGTCGTCCACATCATAGTATCACCTTTGATAAGAAACTCCAGGCATATCAGTACCTGAGTGGGATATGGCTCAACAAGCTTTGCTAATCGCTCGACGACGGCGTAACTCAGCTCAACGTATCCTGCTAGTACAAGAGCCGCTTCAAGCTGATGCAATCCCCACTCATCAGGACAGATATCTGTTCGGAACCACCACCCAAAGGCTGCAAGCTCATGTGTATATTCTGTTATTGACGGTGCCTTTTGTGCTTCTGAAAGCCGCCAATTCCATAATTGTTGAGACCGCTCAATAACCTCAGAAGGGATCGTTTCTCCTGTCTCATAGAAAACCCTACCAATAAAGGCAAGAATCTGTCCTCTCAAAACGTCCGATGCCTCCATAAAGAAGTGTGTTAGTAAACTCTCAGGAGAGTTGAGCGAAATTAATCCACTCCAATAAAATCGAATCAAATGCACACCAAGTCGATAATCTGGGTTTTCTGTGATAGATCTGCTCTGTTTTGTGATACCCAGCCGCTCAATGGCGGTAGTATACTCCTCACGCAAGAGGGCTAGCACATTATTGTAGGGCTCGCAGAATATTATATAGGTATTCCACGTGACGACACGCAGTGTTTCTTGATCAACTTCTTGTGGAAAGAGATTCATCAGGTGATCAGCAATCCACTGTACATCAAGAGCAACGAGATTAGCGAGGCGCTGTGCATATACTGAGCGCACTGCTAGAGAAGCATCTATGTGGGTGTCGAGATGACGCTCGAGTACTGCTTGCACTTCAGGCATTGCTTTGAAGTTATGGAAGTCCTCTTCGCCCTCTTCATGTTTATCTTGGCGTTTCTGCCACAGCGCGTAGTTTACGACAGCGTGTAACGCTATCCCCCGAATACTATTGATAGCACGAGTTGCGTATTCCATAGCAGAATCGTGGCCTTCTTCGTCAACTTCGTCTTCTTGGGCCGGGTCGGGATCATCTGTGAGAGGCTTCATTATATCCCATATCTTAGCGCTAAGCGAAATAGGGATAATAGGAGACTGAGCTTCAGTAGCACCCAAAAGTAGATTCGCAACCATTTGGCTGCTCCACGCCCATTGGGGATCGTAGATTATGGTCACGCCGTCTTCAGCAAGTGTATACCGCTGATTAATAACCCATTCGCACAGGTTTAAGACATTCTCCCAATCAAAGGTGCGGCGGTTTCGTATTGCTTCGGTAAAGCCCTGTACAACTGCACTGATGTAAATGGGATTATATCCCTGAAATAGATTGGCCTGTTCAGCGAAAGGCTCTGGGTCTGTACTAATAATCCCTGTGAGCAGTCGTCCTAACTCCTCACGTGATGGGCTCATAAAATCTCCAGAAGGTTGCCACTCTTGTAGGTAGGATAGTATTTGATCTATGCTCATAGAGCGTAACTCTTCTATCAAGGGTTCTCTAGCAGGACTTCCCCAGGTGATGATAGGAAAGTCTTCTTCAGGTTCGGTGGGACCTAACTCAGTCACCAGTGCATCATAGCGTTCTTTCCAATTGTCTTTCAGCCCATCTTCAATCTCTCTTAGCCAGTCACGTTGCCAAACACGTACATACTGCTGTACTAAATCATCGTCTGGTTGTTTATGATAGTACTTTTCATATTGTTCCTGATAGGATGGACAATCCGGGCCTGTTTCTATCCACTCAAGCCATTGTTTCTGCTCTGTATCAGATAGTAGAGAGTAGCCTGTTTGAGCAAGCAGTCCATACTCATAACGTACATCGCTATCATCAAAGAGCGCTCGATCCATAAGGTAGAGTTTTACGGCCTCAAGACTGTCTTGGGGAATGCGGCTCAGTAAATAGAGGATAATACGTCGAAAAATGCGTCCAGGATGTTCCTCAAGAAGTGAGACAACAGTGTCTATTGGGATAATCTGTTCTTGTACCGCTTGCTCTGCTGCCTGCCATAAAGTTACAACTAATAGATTCAGTAAATCGTGCATGCCTGGGAGAAATTTATTTCTAGCATTTCCAATTATATACTGCCAGGACTTTGTACTCGCTTCTTGTGCCTCTTTTTGTAGGCGCTCTTCATCGCTTTCTTGTACATTTCTAAACCGAATATGGTTCTCATAAACTTCTACTTCTAGACGGTGGCAAAGCATCGCAAGGGTTTTAATTGCTGAATGTTTAATAAGTAGAGGTGTATTTGTAGAAAGTATTTTCTCGTAATCCCAGCTCTCAGTGTATGACTCTCTATGCCTGAGGACAGCAAAGCAGCTTTCTGTCAAAGCAATTGCTGTCTTGCTCTCCTTCCCTTGTGCGAGATGATTTATGAGATTGCTGATCTGCGTGAACTCAATGCTTTGTATCAGTTCAGCCTGTATCCACTTTTGGATAGTTGGAACAAGCTTTGCTGCTAGCGAGGCTGGAAATGTTTGGACAATCTGGAGAATAGTTCGTTGGACGAAAGGATTATCTGTATCAGAAACCTCTTGCATAATCGTGAGAATTGTTTGCTGAGTTGACTCAATTGATACAATACGAAGAAGGTATTGAGCTGGAGGCCAAAGTGAAAAAATAAATCTACCGAGTTCTTCATTCCATTCCTTTGATGGTGGAGGAGTAAAAAAACCTGTTTGATACAAGGGGTCCAACCAACCAGGGCTCTGGAGACGTTCAAAGAAGTAACGATGAGTTGTATCGTTATGAGGTATTGTGTTTTTTAAATGTGATAAGTCTTTTTTGCTAGGGGCTTCCTTCAAAAGTAAGGTGTTGAGTAGGGCAAAAATATGTGTAGACTGCTTTTCGAATGCAGCAAGAATAGAAATGAAAACTTCTTCAAAGGTGTTTACAAGTAGTTGGAAGGACGAATCGATCTCTCGAGGATATGATAAATCTTCTCTATGAGCCATTGCTGCCAGGCCATTAAAAGTTTTATTTCTTGTCGCTATCTCTTTCCACTTTTTCTGTATGCCTTTATCTAGCTTTAACGATTGAGTAATTGCCTCGATCTGCTTTGCGTGAGTTTCTGGGCGGTTTTCACATACTTGGCAAGCATCTGGAGGTACATAATCATAAGGTAACAGTACGCGGCGAACAGAACTCTCAATTTCTCTTAGGAGGTGAGCTACAAGATGTGTTGTGCTTTCAAACCGCTGTGGCGGCGTTATCAAGCTACAAGCTTCTCTATAGAAGGTTGCTGGACCAGGTCCAAGTAGCTTGAGTTTTGTGTATAAGCTTTTTTGCTGTTGGGTTTGGAAACGAAATGGTTCTTTAAAGGGTTGATCAGTTGTGCTATATTCCATATAGTGACCTCTTCTAACTTCCCAATATGCTATGTTAATATTAATGTTTGACAAGAGCTGTGATAAATGCTTCTACCCCATCATATCGTTGGTCTGGCTTGATAGATAGAGCTTTAAGCGTTGCATGCCCTATTTGAGCAGGAATTTTAGGATTGATTAATTGAGGTGCCGACAGAGGCTTTTTTTGACGGTGAGTAGATGATGAGCTAAGAGGTTCTTTAAGTGGAGGGCGACCAGTGAAAAGTTCATAAGCGATACAAGCGAGAGCATATTGATCGCTCTTTTCACTAGCAATACCTCTTGATTGCTCGGGAGCCATATAGTTTTCTGCTCCTATATGATTCGACTGCAAATGATGCTTTACTGCTCCAGCCTTAACTGCCAGATCAAAACCTGTTAGCAATGCATTGCTAACATCATCAAACAGAATACTGGCTGGTTGGATACCACGATGAATAATGCTTTGTTGGTGAAGATACGCAAGAGCTCGCCCAATCTGAGAGATAATAGTAAGCGCTTCCGAAAGAGGTAAGGCATTTGGCCCATGGCGTCGAATACGATCAGAAAGGGCGCCTCCTGTTGCATATGCCGTAACAATGTAAGGTAATATTCCATTCAGATGGATATCAATTATGGGTAAGATGGATGGGTGCTTGAGGCTGATTAGATCAGTGTTAAGTGAGAACACGTCGTGATATAAACGCACACTCGCCGGTACGCTGATAACTTTAAGGACGACTAAGGTTGCTGTGCCCTCTATTTCAGCTAGATAAAGTGAGCCAAACGTTCCTGTTACGAGGTATTTCTGTATACGGTAAGATCCAATAAGTTGTCCAGGTAAGAGAGCTGAAACGTCACCTCTAAGGATCTGGACTTGTGCTTGTAGTGTCTCGTTGGCGAATTTTCTCATTCGCTCTTCGCTTGCTCGTATTTCTGCTATTACTGAGTCAGCCCCATCAAGTACGGTTAGAAGGATAGCTTTTTCCGCTGCATTAGTATGTTTATAGAGTACTTGTCGATAGCAAATAAGGAAGTTGGGTATGATTTGCTCTGGTTTTCCTCCCCGTCGTTCGAGCAATATTCTGGTAGTAGGCGTATTCGTGATATGTTTGGTTAAAGTTGACTCAATGATCTGTCTATCTTCAGGCTGGTGATCAAAAATATAATTGCCAATCTGCTGAGCTGTTGCTGGGTCCTGGAAAAAGCTAATTACTCCACTCAGATCATAGAAGGGATACTTCTCAAAGTAGAGCTGAAGTGTCTCTACTAAGATTTCCTTTAAATGATCGTCTCGCGTTTTCTCAATCAATCCGATCTCTTTGAGTCCTTGTCCTACCAATGTTCCCTCAAGTCGTTGCGCATAGTGCTTAATAATATCAGTGGCTAGGTTTGTTGCTATACCTACTCCTATGCTCAAAGGATCGAGTCCCATCTTTTTCCTCTTTGCTGCAAAAACTATTAGAACATACTACCTTTTTCAGCCAACCATTGCTTACGCTCTTCGTAGTCAGGTATTGTTTGCTTCACACGTCGCCAAAATGCATTATTATGACGAGACTCATGCATGTGTGCAAGTTCATGGACTACAATATAATCTATCATAAGAGGTGGAAGCTGCGCTATGCGCCAGTGGAAATTGAGTATACTATTGTGACCACATGATCCCCAACGATATCCCAAATCTCGTACATGAATGCTTTCCGGCTTGACTCCGACGTGCTGGGCTAAGTCTGCTACTCTGTGTTCAAGCCACTTTAGTGCATGTGTACTGTACCAGGTGATGAAGTGTTCTTGTGCTTGGTCCCGTTCATTTTCACGCAAGAGGAACCACCCACCTGCAAAGGATAAGGGCGGTGTGTTAGTATCTAATTGGTCAGTTGGAAGTAACTGTAAGCGATAATTATACCCCATGTAGAAGAAGCTCTCGCCTGTAAGAAACTCTTTTTTACGTGGTGGCCTGAAAAGCATTTCTTTCTTGGCAAGTCTCGTATAGATCCACCGGTATTTTTCTTCTGCTACGCGTTTGATATGCTCGTGAGTGCATTCTTGTGGTGCCGAGAGAATCAGTTCTCCTCTTCGGCCAATTGTAATGCCGATACTTGTACGTTTACTACTGCGGCGTAGTTCAAATGTCAAATCATGGATAATGAGTGTTTCACCCAGATTTTTTTTATCTATCATCTTCTACCCGTTTTCTCTATCTCATCAATCCCAATTCATCCAGTCGCTCTGCAAGTTCGAGAAGCTGATCTGCCACCTCTTTCTGCCGCCCTTCAGGGGTAATCAGGTCATTCTCGTCCAGAAAATCAATGATTCTAGCTAGTAGATTACGTCTTTCATTATGTCTACGCCAAAAATCTCTACGACGACTTGCACGTTCGCGAATCATCTCGATCACTTTTATTGTAAATTCTGCAAGTTCCTTACGCTGATCTCGAGACAATTGTTCTTTAGCTTCCTCATTTTCACCTATTGCAATAGCAAAGTGTTCGCTCCCTTTGTTTACCTCTACATCTAAAATATCAAGGAAGGGAAGTTGTGTATTGGGGTCTAATCCTGTGAAATCGGTCTGTCGGCCTTTCCTTAACTCCCAAATAAAAGGCAGCAATTGTTGGACTTGTTCGGTCCATTGCCCTTTAAGCTCTTCCAAAATAGCTTCTAGGCGCTTACTTAAGCGATCATAGTAGACAGGATTCTCTTCGTAATGTTCCCGGATATAGTAACGTGCTAGATGCTCCATCTGTGAAGCTTTCGTTTCATCGGAAATGTGCTGGTCTATTCTATCCTCGAAGTCGGTATCAGTAATAGAAATAGGAGCTACTGTTTGTTCGATACCTAATACTGTAATATGCTCATCAATGAGCTTGCGTATCTTCTTTCCTGTCCCTTTAATATTGATTTGCTCTTCTGGAAAGATGTTTGCTGCACTTTTGTTTATATAACCTAAAACTTCTGCTAATTTGATATATTGTTGTGCCTCTGGCCTTGGTAAAACTGCATCCATACTCTCCAAAAATTTCTTGAGTTTTTCCTCAAAGTCGGCGCGAAATCTTGCATCTTTGAAGAGATTGAGGCAAATGTCTATCGTCTCTCGGTCATGTTTTAAGTTGATCGTACTGACATCAATGTTCTGCTCACTAAAAATTGCCTTTATACGTAGGGCTCGTGCTTCAAGTTTAAGAACCTCGTCCTTTATATTTCTAAGGGCTCCCCGCGTCTGCTCCGCGCTATAAACAATAAGTGCCTCTTTGAGCTGACGAGCAACACCAAGATAATCTACTACAATGCCATAAGTTTTATCTAGATATGTACGATTAACTCTGGCAACAGCTTGTAGTAAATTATGCCCTATGAGGCGACGATCAAGATAGAGTCCTTGAATCACTGGTGCATCGAAGCCAGTTAGTAACATCTGTTGTACACACAACAATGCTAAGTAATCCTGGTTTCTGCTTTCTTCCTCATTCTGTACTAATGGTAACTTAAAGCGCCTAATATAATTATTGCGATTATGAGTTGCGTTCCATTGTTGCCATGCAGGATCATCATCGGGTTCAGAAGAGATAACTGCTGCACAGTCTAGCTGACGTAACAGTTCACGTTGCGAATAAGCCTGAAGTAACATTTGCTCACCCAGAGGAAGATTAGCACGTTCTTCTTGGCTCATTTCTAACCTTGAGGGTGGAAGTTGCTCAAGCGTTTCTAATAACTGTTCACGTGCCTTTACGATTGCCGCCTGGTAACGTACTGTGGCTGCACGTGAACTGGCGACAATCATGGCTTTGAAGTGGTTAGGTAAAATATTTGCAGCATAATGCAAAAGCATATGCCGCGCTTTTGCCTCGATGAGTTCTTGGGCCTCTAATACTTGTGTCTCATTTGCATAGTGATTGATGATGCGTAGCCGCACTTCATCAGGCATTGCCTGGGTGAGATAGAGATAAGCTTGATCAAGTTTTTGCCCTTGTACAACCATGCTATATGCTTGATAGCCTTCATAGAGAATAGGTATGGTTGCTCCATCTTGTTCCGATTCTAAAATGGTGTAAGTGTCAATGAAGTCACCAAAAATACGTGTGGTGAGTCGTTTGGTCCCTACCATAATAGGCGTGCCTGTAAAACCTATCTTGGCACTATTAGGCAACGCATTCATCGTATTGAGATGTAATTTGCTTGTATGAGAACGATGAGCCTCATCGACAATAAGCAGAATGTTCGGTGACTTATCTGGTTGCTCTACCGTTAACGCGTCGTCTTCTTGCTCATCTTCACGCATCTTTTGGATCATAACAAAGATGATTTTATCACTGGGTCGCTCTAATAGGCCCCTGGCACGGATAATGTTATCTGCGACCTCAATGCTTTCACCGGTAAGTCCCATAGTTCTTTCTAACTGATCTTGTAAATCTTGTCGATCAGTAATAATGACAATCTTAAATCTGCTTAGCCCCTGCAATTTGCGCATTTTGCGAATAAGAAAGACCATGGTCAAGCTCTTACCAGATCCTTGGGTGTGCCAGATGATACCACCTCGCTGATCGTCATGGTCTGCTGTTTTATGATCACCATGCCTCAGGAGATGAATAGCTTTTTGTACGGCCCTAAATTGCTGATAGCGAGCAATAATCTTTACTCTACGGCCACCATCAGTACGAAAAATGACGAAATTTTGCAACAGATCAAGTAAGTTCTCTTTACAGAGAGTACCCGAAACGAGGAGTTGCTGGCTGCTCAGATGTTCAGGGTTCTCAACATTTAGGTCTTGGGCAAGTTCTTGACGATTTTGTGGATATGGATCTTTCCATTGCTGATATTCTTGACTATCAGCTTCAATAGTTCCTAACTTTGCAGTATAGAAACAGGTAACAACTAGGAAGACATTGAAATAAAATAAGGCTGGTCTTCCTGTATTGGGGCTAGCATAACGCTTAAGTTGTGTCACTCCAGCTTCAACTGGTTCAGTAACTGCTGGGTTTTTACATTCGATCACTACTAACGGTATACCATTGACAAAAAGTACCAGATCAGGCACTATAAACGTGTTTTGACCGGGAAGTGCAACGTGGAACTGTGTCAATACGAGGAATTCATTGTCATTGCTGTATGGTTGTTCCAGGTTAATAAAGTTTAAGTGGCGAGGCGTGCCTTCTAGATAATTTACAGTTCCACTTACATAAGTGCCATTTAACAAAAGATTCCTTGCTTGTTCATTGGCTTCTAGCAAGCCTGCTCCTTGTATTCTTTCTAAATCTCTTATTGCTTCGTTGATTTGTTGTTCTGTGGGTACTGGTTTGTCCTTGCTGGTGTTTAGTTGTCGAATAGCTTTTTTGAGGCGTTTTTTGAGGAGGACATCACTATACTTCTCGCGACCCTCAAATTCAAGTTGTGATGTTTCAGTGCCGGTCTTCTCCAGGTATATCCAGCCCAAAAATTTTAACTGCTCAATTAACCTTTGCTCTACATAAATGTGCTCTTTGGGCACATTGAAGCGCTCTTGGATACCTGCTGCAACACGAGCGTTTTGTTCCGTATCTATTGTTGCATCTTTTGAGCGTAGGAAAGAAAGGGCGATCTCTCCCTGATCGGTCAATACAAGTTCTGCCCCATCCTCTTGAAGAAAGCCCAGAACTTTGAGCCGATACAATAGATCGTCTAGCTCGTTCTCTGTAAATTCATACTCGCGCAAAAAGTCCTCTCGGCGTGTACAGAAGAGGGATTTGACTGTCCATAGTACAAACATTGCCTGCTCATCTGCGAGTATGTCAGCTAATTGCCATTCAAAAATATCAGGATCTGTCATACTATAGCACCACTGCGTTGCCAGGCAAATAGTCTCCGTCTTGCTTCGACACGTTTCACGGCTGCTGTTAGCACGTAACATCGCTCCAGGTCGGTATAGGTATAAAATTGAATTGCCCCATTGCCTCCTTGTATCATTGTAATCGCTGCGGTATAGGTAAAGTCTTTCTGAAAGCTTTCTGGTACCATAACAAATGTTTTTGCCGCAATATCTCGACGGGTACAGATGCTAAGTTCAGTGATAACACCCATTGCACGGTCATCCAAAAGCAAGATCAGAAAGTCAGCATTCTTGGCTTGGTGTAGTGCTTTTAGAAGAAGTCCTTCTCCAGTCTCTATAAGATCTTGAAGATCCTCTTCATCATCAAGCTCTTCGCTAAACACTGGAGCATGCCCTTTCTCTGCTAGAGCTTCTTTGATATCCCAACGTTTTTGTGCTGCTGGACTTTCTACATCTACTCCAGGTCCCCATACAACTACAGCTAAGGCAATTGCTTCAATATCATCACGTAGGCTCTGTTTATATTCAGTTTTAAAGCGCTGAAGTCTTTGTTGAGCAGCAGGAGATAATCCGGTGGATATAGTCTTAACGTGATGCTTCTTATCTTGCTCCATTGTCCTACCTATATCTGTCTACCTATTATTGCTGAAATTTCCAAATTTGTAATGTGCTTCAATTAAGAGTAAATAACTATATTTAAAGATATGTCAAGTGGATTATAATAAAGGATGCTTGCTTAGGATTAAAATGCCAAGCATGAATTAACGGTTTTCTACATTTTCTCAACTGTTCTTTGTCTCTTGATTTTCTGCTACTCGTACTTTGCCCGTTAGTAGATCTTGCATTAAGCCGTTTTTGTAAAGCTTGAGTTTGTTGCGATGTACTTCTTCTGTGCGAATAAGTACATCAACAAGGGAACATTTATCCATGATTAAGACTTGTTCTTCAAGAGTTGGTCTAGCTATAACTAAGCTTGTAAGCAAGCTAGTATTTAATCCTAGCATTGTTGAACCAACTGCCTTCGCCCTTATTTGCACTTGACTGTAGTAATGCCGATATATGGCTGCGAGCCATCGACCGTCAATAAAGTCTTTCGGTGGTCTAACTAATAGGCAATCTGTACCACATATAGAACCAACATCTGATATGTCTATAAATGCACACCTATCTAGATCTCCTCGGCGGCCAAAGACAACGTCATTCAGCACAACAAAATGCCGCGATAGTTTCGAGGCTTTTATTGGTGTTATACGAGCTATCTGAGATGTATTAATACGTTCATTTTTAATATTTTGAGGCATTATAACTGGCACCCCCTCAGTTACATACTCATGAGCATGTAGTTGGCTCCCAAAAGGTCCAGTTTGTATTAGTCCACCGTTTTTAAGTACAATATCGCCTAGCGTAGAGACATCCCATTCTTGAGGGACTTTTCCCACTACTGTATCTTTAAATAGCTCTGGATGAGTTCTAGGGTCACGCATCTTCCCTTTCTCATCGATTCCACAAGTAAGTAATTTCTGTAATAATCCTGTTCGTTGGAGTTTGAGCTTGTGGATAAGCTTTTCAGCGTGCTGGATTTGTTCATCGACAGTGTCGAGAAGTGCACTGATTTGACATTGTACAGATGGCAAGGGCACGTTTATAGATAGCGAGAGTAGGTGTTTAAGGCTTAGACCTTTAACTGTAGAGCCAATAGAAAGTGCTTCAAGTTTTTGACGATGAATATGTATAAGATAAAAAAGATATTTAGGAAGTAATAAATCGTTTGTGTAGAGCGCTTTAACGTCCTGATTTATTGCGATAGGATGGGTCGTAATGGCTACCCTACCGATAGCCATTCGTACACAGATTAGGAGAACTCCTGGGGGTATAAGTTTAGATGCACTTTTTTTTAAACCTTCTGATGATATTCGTTCAGTGGTATCACCAATCACCTGAGTATCATCTTGAAAGTCTTTCACTGAGGCCCAAGGTATATTACCCTCCCAATAGCTTGTAACTTTTCTTGAGGGGGTACCTCCTCCGACTATGTGAGTAAGAAAGTCGCTCAACGGTCTTGTATTCCAGTCACTAATCATTGAGGTCTCCTAACTCTTTTAAAAGTTTTGCTAGTTTCTGCTCAGCCTTGTCTCGCTCTTTGCGGATATCTTGTAGCGTCACCTCATATTTATTCCACCAATTCTCTACAGAAGAGATAACTTGATAACGATGAGCTATCAAGTAACGTTCTAGCTCGCTTGCAAGATCGTCGTGAGCAATATTTAGAACTATGTCTTCGCATTGCTGAGGGGTTAAATTGGTGTGAGCATCCTCAATAGTTTGTACCAGATAGGTAATTTCTTTGATCTGACGTAGGCGTTTTTGTGCCACTGCGAGTTGAGCCTTAATCTGACGATAGGGTTCAAGTTTAGCATTTGATTCAGCAACTTCTTGGCTCAGTCTCTCAACTTCGTCTGTAAGTTGT
The DNA here is from genome assembly GCF_008326305.1 of Dictyobacter arantiisoli. Lineage (GTDB taxonomy): Bacteria > Chloroflexota > Ktedonobacteria > Ktedonobacterales > Ktedonobacteraceae > Dictyobacter > Dictyobacter arantiisoli. The sequence goes on from NZ_BIXY01000074.1 coordinate 19,681, forward strand.
TTGATTGGGTCTGGTTCGTTGGATGCAAAAAGCGGAAGTGTCTGAGCTTGCGTACTGTTTCCACTTTTTTTTCCTCGCGGTTTGGCATCCAGTAGTTGTTTTTCGGCATTTTTCAAAGCGGTGCGACTGGCTTTCAGACGTTCCTCTAGCTCTTTTGCATAGTTTTTTGATATGGTTTCGTTCTCTTCAACATTCTCAGACTCGTCAAAATATTCATCGTCCTCTTCGTCACTGATTTCGTTATCTTCACCACGCTCGAAATCCAATCGTTGCTGCTGTAGATCAGCAACCAATATTTCGGTCTGACTCAATTCGCGTATATAATCAGGTATCAAACGTTGTATAAATTTGTTAGAGAGCGCTTCTTCTCGCTTCTCTGTCTTATCTCGCTCATCTTCTTCGTCCGTTAACATCGAAGTGGTCGTTGCAACTTTACTCTCTATGAGTCCGGGAAAGCTTCGTGCTGGCTGTGGCGGTGGATCATTGGGGGAAACATCTGCAATCACTGTTTTAAGATCATAAAGATTATCATACCACCAGCGAGCAATAATGCCTGCGATTTTGTAGGGGTCTAGGAGTCCGATGGGATCGAGAACGATATCAAAGGAAGTCATAAAGCTGGAACGTAGATCTTTTAGACTGCGTGCTTGAGGTAAATTCCGTAATTGCTGTTCATGTAACTGCCACCACTGACTAAAAGTGTCTTTCAGGAGTTGCTCTTTCGCTTGCACTGAAGGATATAATTCGATAAAAGGTTTGATCTCATAGAGCTCATGTAAAGTAGGTATAAAATCATAGTAATCTTTGTTGCGCTCAACAAAGATAGCTTGAATGGGTAGCCCATGAGCGGTTAACAGCGTTTCTTTCTCCGCCACTTCTGTTTTGGGAATACCTCCAAAAAGATGGGCATGTACGTCTTGAGGTTCTGGTGGTGGTATATTGTCGGCATAGCGTCGAATATTGAGATCGTAGTCATGCTCTTTTGCTATTACCTCTGTCGAGACTACATTAGCATATATAGCTCCTGTAGAGTCTGCCACTCTACAAAATTTTTCGTATGTATCAACAATTTTTTCGATATGCTCTGGCCTTAGGAAGTTCTGATTGGACCCAGATGCATATTCAGCATCAGCGTTGATAAAGAGAACCTTACCAGCTCGTTCGGGAGCATAGAGCTTCTTGCCATTCTTTGGCCGCATTACGAGAATACAGGCTGGGATACCTGTGCCAAAAAATAAATTGGGTGGTAAGCTAATTACTGCTTCTAGCACGTCATCTTGAATGAAGCCTTTGCGTATCTTCTTTACCGGACCACTGCGAAAGAGCACTGCATGAGGCATGACAGTTGCCATAATACCGTCTTGATACAGTACTGCAAGCATGTGCTGGGCAAACATCAAATCAGCTTGATCCTTTTCATGGGTGTTACCGTAAATGAATCGTACCTCGGGTAATGCTAGATCTTTGCTGTTGTAATCCTGGCTGAAAGGTGGATTGCTAATTACCCGGTCGAAATGTTCTAGTTCGCCACCCCTGATGTGCGCTGGTTTTGTGAGGACATCATCATTTGCAATATCAGCGTCGAGAACGTTATGGAAGATCATATTCATTTTGCAGATAGCCCAGACTTTTCCGTTGCTATCCTGACCGAATAGACTCAGCGTTCGACCATCTCCGCCTTGTTCCTCGACATAGTCTTTAGACTGAATCAGCATTCCACCTGAACCAACACAGGGATCGTAAATACGCATGCCCTCTCGTGGCTTAAGGAGGCGTACCAGTAAACGGACAACATCGCGTGGGGTATAAAACTCTCCGCCTTTCTTACCAGCAGAGTCTGCAAACTGACTGATTAGATACTCATAGGCTGCACCTAGTAAGTCTGGGGATTCGAAATCTTCTGTACGTAGAGAGTATCTCCCGAAACGACGTACTAGTGTACGTAACACATCATCTGAAAGTGTAGTTTTGCCTACCTGACGTGCGTAGTTGATATGCTTCAAAACACCCTCTAAAGTTGGATTATGATCTTCAATAGGATAGAGGGCTGTATTGAGTAGTTCTCCGACACCTGGTTTATGCAAGTTTTCCATGATATGGGTCCACTTGGATTCGTCAGGAACTATGAACACATCACTAAGGCGGCTGGGATCTTTAGCACGTCTTATTGCATCTTCCATAGGAAGAGGACGCTCTCGTAAGACTGTAAGTTTGCGAATTTGGCGGTGGTACGCTTCATCGAACTCATCTGAAACGCGTTTAAGGAAGAGCAAACCGAAGATATAGATATCATACTCTGAGGCATCCATTTTGCTACGCAGCACGTCAGCAGCACGATAAAGATGGCGTCCAAGCTGAGATAAAGTTAACTTACGCATCGATAAACAAACTCACAAATCTATAACTGGAATAAAATATTGAAAACGTAGTAAGACGAAGAATTGCATCAGGTATGCATAAGCACTTTGCTAATGTTATATTGAGCTGTATCCCAGTCAAGAACATCAGCTAAATCTTTCTGAAAAGCTTCTATCGCTTGTTTTCTTTCTCCTTCATTTGGCATCACTGAACTTTTCCAAATGAGCGAGATATCTATTTGTCCAGGTGTATTCTCACTCTCTGCAATAAAGCGAGCTATTGTCCCTGGAAAATTATGTTTGCCTCCTTGCCTTAAGTGCTCTAGCCTTTGCAGCAATGTGCTTTGTTGGCCTTCTCGCATTTGAACAACTATGGAGGTTATAAATTGTGTATTGTCTCTAGCGGATATGCGCCAGGAAGGAATGCTTTTACGCGGTCGTCCAGAGCTTTGCCTTTTAAAATTTTTGACTTCTTCTAATGGAATCATGATGACATCGGCTGCCCACATACTAGAAAGGCGGCCCTCGTCAACGTATTCATAAACTCTTTTGTCTGAAATACCCAGAATCTGAGCTGCTTCCTTGATGGAAACATAGTTAGGTAAGTTTGGGCGACTGGCGTATTCGTTCATTCGTATAGCTTACTTGTCCCCTGTATTTTTTGAATAATTTCTTTGAATCTGTAATTTTGTAATTGTTGAAAGAGAATGCTATAATTATCTATATCGGTATGCTGAATTTTGTCTGTAGTGGAAGGGAAATTTAAAGTGGTAAGGCGAGTCGAGGAGTGAAAAACTACGTATAGCCAAAATTGCAATCCGAGCGGCAGCAGAAATAGGAGGTGTTGAAAGTAATGAAAGCATATAAGCTTGATTATTATATAGATTTTACATAAGGCAGACTTAGCCAGAATTACTTGTATCAGATAATTCGGCAAGGAGAATTTACTTTATGAGGCTTTGAAAAAATGCCGGATCTCATTGCTGAATGTGATCCTGTACGGTCGATCTGGCTCCTTATTCGCAGTACATACACAATGGCTTTAAAAGCTCGCCGATTCTCCAAAAGTTGGCATCATCCTTCAGCATATGATTGTGCTGGTGTAATGAGCGGTCGAACTAGCTACCAGAATTCATCAGTCGCTTCCCATGGTTGTGTTTTTAGTCTTGTTTCCCATTGTCTGTTTTCTTTTCATCCTACTACATCTCCACAGTTTTTCAGTTAAGTTTTCAGAAAGGCATCAATAATCTAAATTTGTTTATTTGTGAATATTAATGTTGCATCTTAAGAAGGATCAATGCAAGATCATTCTTATAATTTTTGTATCCTAATGCCTGAGGACCAAACATAAAGAAAGTGGCGAAACCGCTGCCATCACCTCTGTTTTGACAGCAATGTGACAGCAACGGCGTTATACACTCATATATTTCTATGTATATTGGTGGACATATCCACCTGTTTTTACGCTCGAAATAGACGTTGGTAGACCGGAATATACAGTCGGGCTCGAATTCCTAAACCGTGAGTCGGCGGTTCGAGTCCGCCCAGTCCCATCCCAACCCGCTCTCCATCTGGTTTCGCCAAGGAAAGCGACATAGAAGAATAATCGTAGTTTTTTAGCTTATTCTTCCCTCGGACGACAAAAACTTTACTTCTGAGAGCCATCAAGCCGAGTGCTAGCGAGCCAGCGAGGTTAGCGTAGAGGTGTCTGCATGCCTCTCTACGAACGTGGCTGCGCCTACGTTCTCTACGAGCAAGACGATCTCAACGCCGCTGCCACGCTGTCCCGGCTGTTGAAGGCGTGGGCGCTCGGATGCCCAGTAAGGGGCATCATCAACTGCCAGTTGAATAGTGGTTTCCCCACGAGACAACTCAGCATATTCATTGGCGTCAAGCGCGACGACACGAAAGTCCAGAGCCTGCTCAAACCGGGTGATGGATTGCGCGAAGTCATTTACACATATCTCAACCCAACTTGTTCTGGTCATTGTTCGGTCTCCCTTTTATTCCTGTATCTGTCCGAAATCAAGGAATTATAGACTATACTATAGTGTTACTATTCGATTTTATTCTTGATTGTCGTCTGGGAGGTCAGGACTGAATATGACTTTTTATTTGCTTTGTGAAATAATGTATCAAAAAGCTTGACAAGCAGTTTAAACTCAGGTACATTTTAATGTATTGATAAATAGCAATATACTGAAGAGCCGTTAGATAGCGAAAACTGCTTGCTCTTGATAAAACGTAACGGGAGGGACACATGAAACGATATATTATGATTCCTTGTTGGTCGTTATGTCCTACTCCAACAGATCCACACCTGCAATAGCCCGTTGCGATCCTCTAGTGCCAGTTAACTGGCTGTTATTCCACTGGTAGTAGTATCGTGCTACAGAATACGATCGAGATATGTATTTTTTTGACTCTGTCCAGAAAAGTTAGGAAACGAAGGCATAGCGTCTGACGAGCATACAAAAAATTCTCCATAGTTATAGCTTCCATCCTGATGGTGATGGTGTCTTTTGCTGCTGTAAAAAACTGGCATGTGAGAAGCCAATTGTGAAAAAGAAGAGGTAATAACCTTGAATCCTGTTGTGACCGTAACACAGAAGCAGCTTTATGATTTGCTCTTGAATGTAGCCATTGCACGCCCGGTGTTTATATGGGGACAACCAGGCATTGGTAAGTCGGCGTTGGTACAGGAGTTTGCGGCGCAGGTTGGTCTGCCCTGCGTCTCGCTGTTGGGAAGTCAGTTGGCGCCAGAGGACCTGATCGGTGTGCCGCAGATTATCGATGGTACCAGCCGTTTTTGTCCGCCACGCATGATTGCACGTGCCGAGCCATATTGTCTTTTTCTGGACGAGTTAAATGCCTGTACACACGAGGTGCAGAAGGCTTTTTATAGCCTGATTCACGAGCGCAGAATCGGTGAATATGCGCTACCGGCTGGTTCAATCGTCATCGGAGCTGGCAATCGTGCCCAGGATAGCGCGATTGTTAAGCCAATGTCGTCGGCGTTGTTGAATCGTATGGTACATGTTCATTTGAAGGTCTCACACCGTGATTGGTTGGAGTGGGCGCGGGAGAGCGACATTCATCCGCTGGTAATCGAGTATATTCAGAATCGGCCGGATCATCTGTGGAGCGCGCCGCCTAAACACGAGGAGCCCTTCTCATCGCCGCGCTCCTGGCATATGTTGAGCGATTTGCTAAAAGAATATGGTAAAGGCATGCCATCCGATGAGACGTTACTGGTGCTGGCCTATGGGACGCTCTCGTCGCATCATGCCGGACAGTTCAAGGCCTTTATCAAGCAGATCCATAGCAAATATCAGTTGACGGCGCTTCTGAAAGGTGACGAGAGCTGGCCCTATAAACCGGAGGATCGAGATGTGCTCTACTTCCTCTCACAGTCATTTCGGGCCCATTTGCTCAAGAATTTGCCACAGGATAAAGGGATGGTTACGGGTAACCATAAAGAACTATCTTATCGAGCCAAGGCGCTGCTGAAAGAGTTGGCAGCCATCAATCTGGAGATGGCGCAGATGGTAGTGGCCAAGCATGAGGATGGGGAAAATGGCGAGGGCAGCGAAGGCTTGCCCGGCTGGTTCATGATTGAAGTCATCCGTGATTTACCACGCATCGTAGATAAGCAAGAGCGTGAGGCCTTGAGAAGCAAATAAGAGGTAGTGCATAATGGCGACTCGTAAGAAGGGCCAGGTTCATAATGACCTGGTCCAGGACAATCGTACTCTTGGCGAGCGGATAATGAAGAGTAGCCGCATTTTTTCTGGTGTGGGTGACTCTATTCATGTGGCGCCGAGCGAGATCTGCCCACGCGACGGCTGGGCGGTTGTTTCTAATACTGGCTCCATCTATGTACATCCCACGCGGCCAGGAGATCCGCAGGAGTGGGCCTATGTGTTTGCTCACTGTATATTGCATCTGACTTTCGAGCATTTTCGTCCAGACTATCGACAAAAGTGGCAGCAGGAATGGAATACCGCCTGCGATTGCTATATCGCCAGTTTTTTGTATGACCTCCAACTAGGGGAGCCGCCGCTGGAACTGAAGGGGTTGGCTGAGTATCTGCGTGCTCACAATTACGCGGGACGTTCGGAAGAGCGGTTGTTTACTGATTTCTGCGACTTTGGCATTCCAGAGAGCTTGCAGGCAATTGGTACTGCTGGCACGCGGCCGGATCTACGCCATGAGTCGCTCAATGATCTGCCTGCCTGGAGGAAATCGATCGATTGGAGCAAAAACTTTGGCGAGGGATTGGTTGAGGCAATCAATGAAGTGATTGAGGATGCGGGGCAGAATGCATATTATGTGACCGGTAAGCGGCTGGATAGCGCCGCCCAGCGGGCGCGTAACTGGTTTATTGGTCGTTATCCTCTCCTGGGAGCATTGGCAGCCTCCTTTGAGATCATCGAAGATCCTTTGATCTGTCAGCGTATGCAGATCAGCGTTGCAGCGGTGAATGTGAAGATGAAGGAGATTTATATAAATCCGCATGCTGGCTTGAAGGATGAAGAGCTGCGTTTTGTCATGGCGCATGAGCTGTTGCATGTCGGGCTACGGCACGATGTACGATGTGAGGGACGCGATCACTACTTATGGAACGTCGCCTGTGATTATGTGATTAACAGCTGGCTGATTGAAATGGAGGTTGGCGACATGCCAAAGATCGGCGCGCTCTATGATCCAGCACTGAAGTCGGAATCAGCTGAGGCGATCTATGATCGGATCGTAACTGATTTAAGGCTCTATCGTAAGCTAGCCACGATGCGTGGTATTGGTCAGAGCGATATTCTGGATGAGTTGGAGTGGTGGAAGAGTCTGGAGGGAAGGGATCTCGATGATTTCTATCGGAGCTGTCTGGCGCAAGGGCTGACGTTGCACCAGGATCAGAATCGCGGTTATCTCTCGGCAGGGCTGATTGAAGAGATTCAGGCTTTGAGTCAGCCACCAATTCCCTGGGACGTGCGGTTAGCACAGTGGTTTGATGAGCATTTTCCACCATTGGAGAAGGTGCGTACCTATGCGCGGCTAAGCCGGAGGCAGTCGGCCACGCCAGATATCCCGCGTCCATTATGGGTGGCACCGCCTGATGATGAGAATCGTACCTTTGGTGTTCTGCTGGATACCTCTGGTTCGATGGATCGTCATCTGCTGGCGCAGGCATTGGGGGCGATAGCCAGCTATAGCCTGGCGCGCGAGGTCCGGCAGGTGCGAGTAGTCTTCTGTGATGCGGCGATCTTTGACCAGGGCTATATGGCGCCTGAAGCCATCGCGGGCAGTGTCAAGGTGCGTGGACGTGGTGGCACGGTGCTACAGCCCGGGGTTGATCTGTTGGAGTGCGCAGCCGATTTTCCGCGTGAAGGACCACTACTTATCATTACCGATGGCTACTGTGACCGTTTGCGTATCAAACGCGAACATGCTTTTCTCATACCGCAAGGGAACAGGCTCCCGTTTACACCACAAGGTGAAGTTTTTCGTATCGCATAAAATTTTTTAGTTACCCATATGCTGAGCATCCCTTACAAGGGATGCTCAAAATGACAGTCTTCACGATCGTGTGCATACTAGTCTCAAGCATTCAGACATAGCAACAAAATGGTAGCATTCTATTTTGAATAAAAGGATAAAAAAAGTGATGTAAGGCGTTGTTGTCCATCCAAGAGGCAAATTTACTCAACATAAACTTGAATTTCTGAGAGCATCGAGTAAGTGGTTGAAGGCTTTTTGATAGACCTCCGGGTTCTTCCAACCAGCAAAATCCAGCGGTGATCGTTCTTGCAAGGCAACGCGTATACCGTCCAGGCGTTGTTTGAGTTGGTTTTTGAGCCAATCAGGGGCATCCATCGCTTCCCAGGGTGACTGATCTAGACAATGCTTCCAATCTGGCATCTGTGCTCCCTGGGACTGATCGAGGCACAGTATCACAAAGTTCTGAAGATTCAGGCGCTGTGCTACTTGCAGCCTGAGAAGCAATCTTCGGCCCATGTCATCCCATTTCTTTGGAGTGAGCTCTGACAGTACAAGAAGGAGCTTGTCATGAGAATTCAGAGCGTCTAGCCATAGATCGTGATTCGTTATGGATTCATGGTACCCCATACCTTCATCCTCCTGATGATCAACACAAGCCAACCAGCAGCGGACACCTGCATGTTGCAGGTTAGCATGCAATTGTTGGACGAACTTCTGGTCATCGGTCTCATAGATGAGAAAACACGTTGCAGCGGGAAAAGGAGTTCCTTTGAGCGCTTGTGCATATTCAATCCCTTTTTCAGAAGCGCCCACCCCTCTGAGAAAGATGTCGGGGATAGCGCCCTGAGAGCGCAGTAGGGTCTGAATATCAACATAGGAGCGCCCATCATGCCAGACGCTCTCCAGGCCCTTGACCTGACTCAGGTCTACATTGCCCAGGTTGGTTCCCTGCAAGAGTGCTCGCGAGAAATTTGCCCCGGTCAGTACCGCCTCATTCAGAATTGCCCCTCTGAGGTGGGCTGCAGTAAGATCGGCCTCTCTGAGTGATGCTCGCTCCAGCACGGTTCTCAGCAGACTGGCTTTGACTAGCCTGGCCCCATCCAATCTAGCATCCCGCAGATTTGCCTCATCACAGTCAGCTTTTTCCATGTTGGCTTGGGTGAAATCTGAGCCCCTGAGATTGGCGCCGGCCAGACTGGCTAAGTAAAGATTAGCTTGCGTCAGGTTCGCGTACACGAGCTCCGTATGGCGCAGGTCAACTCCTGAGAGGTCACTTTGGTGAAAATCTGCCCTATGCATAAGGGACTCGATGAATTCGACTTCATGCAAGGTTGCACCAGAAAAATCAGCTCTCATCAGATCAGCATTAACCAGGCTCATGTGCGAAAGATGCGCTCCTTGCAACGAAGCGTCTCTAAGGTTAATCTTGCTGAGATACATGTTCTTGAGTTGGGCATGAGCGAGATCGGGCCTGATCCCAGGATGTTCACGTCTCCAATCATTCCATGCTTCCACTCCCTGTTGTAGTAGCGCGAGATGTTCCTGATTGGCCATAGCTGCTGCTCCTTCATTCGTCATCAGGAAGAATGAAGCGCTTCTTATGGCTTCTTCTCTTCCATTGCAACCAATTCTTACTTACTAAGATTGCAAAGCTTGGTTCCTCAATCTCCATTTTCCTGGCTCAGCATAGATGCTGGTAGACGGTTTTAGACCTCAAAAGGAGCGCTTTGGAACCGAGTGCCGGGGGGTCGAATCCCTCTGGGCGCATTTTTCGTGCCAATCAGCCTGTAGAGCCAATCTAGCCGAATACTCCACTGAGCTATGGGCGCTATGAAATGAGTATGTCTGTACCTCGGACGGCCTGAACTTTGCCTCTGAGAGCTATAAAACTATATTTCGGAATGTTTGAATGTTCTGCCCTCAGAGCCAACAATATCATAATCTGAATCTATTGTGCAAGGGAGTTGTTGAAAAACGTGCTTCCATGGGACTAAAGATAGTAGCGATAGATTTAATTGGCCAGGTTAAATAGATGAACCCAATGGTACCCTTAGATGTGGATTGAATGGTTACCTGTTAGAGAATGCGGAGTTGCTACAGCGCTCGACTTTTCTGGGAATGGTAGCGGGTAGTTGCCACTCAAAATAATCCCCTATTTGAGAATACGATTAACTGTTTCTTATAACTCTGCAATATTAAAATGTGCTAAAATTAGAGTTATCAAGTAAAAATAAAATGGAGGTTAAAGTACATGTATCCTATATACAGCCATCTCAAGTATGGGAATGGAAGCATGAGCATTCGTCACGGTAACTTTGAAAACGGGCCCGAGGGTAATCTGGCTATATAATCTGGCTATAGATATAGAGCCTGATCAGGAAACCGGGTATGGATTTATTGTTACCCTCGGGTTAGAGCCTCACAGGAAATCTCGCCGTTTTGAGACAGCAGAGGAAGTAACGGAAGCTATCAAGAAACTCCTGGATGCATTCAATTAGCAGTGAGGTGCAAAAGTGTGGAGGCTACATCACTCTTAATAAAGTCTGTTGTCTGTCGCTGCACTTTCAGTTTTTTCTTGTTGTGGAATCAAATTCACGCAATCCTATATCAACTCAACCAGGATAGATGTTAGTTTGATGTTTACATTTATCATGGCGTGTTATATTATTTAGCTATACTAATGTGGAGCTATCTATAGATAAAAATGTAACATCTATAATGAAGAATATAGTAGACCTCAATAATATTTACAAGTGCTGTATTCTCATATAGGAAGTAAAAATGTACATGCATAAATGGGAAAACCTATGTCACTGAATGTCGCTAATAGTAGTGTTATTAGTACGATTCTGCGTCATGATACAAAAGTGACGAGTTATAAGATCGCGCTCCTGCGAGCCATTAATGATGTTGTGGTTTCTTTCCCGGATGTATATACATACCATCAAAATGTCTTTGTGCCATTACGCGCCCTGGCTGATTACTGGATTGCGTATTACTGGCCCTTTGTCGATCCTCATTGGCCAATCTACCAGGGAAGGCGTTCACTGCGTGCGAGTGGATTAAATAGTGATATTGCCTTTCGCCAGGCGTTGACCTCGTTGCGTCTGGAATGGGAGTATTCTATCGGAACCGCGTCAAAGCCTTCTGATGGTTTTTTTCTTATTAATGAGATGAAGATAGGAAGGAAAAATCAGCTTTATTCTCCAGCATTTCTCCAAAAGTATCAAGCAGCAGTTGTTGCTCTCTGTGATGCTCTAGAAATGCCGATTTGTTATGCTGGTCCTGGTAAATGGTCAATTTTTGCGAAGCCCGTCAAGTTCAAGTCTCTACAAGGTCAAGGAATACCAGTGCCGGGAACCTTGCTAGAGGATCGTTGTCTTGTGATCAATGCTGAACTCTGGCAAACCTTCCGTGATATGTCGCTTTGGGTGGAAGCACTCTGTATTCATGAATGGTGTCTTTTTACCGAACGGCTACCGCAAGAGAATCAACATCAACCTATCAATCGAGGGGATATCTATCGTCTTCTCACTGATCGACCGGATAATCGACGACCGTTGACCTGGGAGCGTAATCATATTGATATCCTACTTTTAGAGGGAACAGAATTTATTTGCCCCTGGACGGAAAAGTCCATTACGCAAGGGGTGTCCTATCATCTTGATCACCTGATGCCTCTTTCTGTGTATCCTATGAACGAACTCTGGAATCTAGCCCCATCTGATCCACACTTTAATGCTCATCAAAAAAGAGATCGATTGCCATCATCTCAGCGACTTGCGAGTGCTCTGCCACATTTAACGCATACATATGCGAACTACCTGACATCTCTACAACTCGCTAGTGTTATCAAGGAGGATGTCAATGGACGTTTTGCCACCGTTCCTCAATTGATCAATCAAGCTCATCTTTCATTCCCTCAGGCTGTATCACAGGTTGTAGGGGATTTTCTGAATGACGTTGCCGTTTCTCGGAATCTTGCCAGGTTTTAATAAGAGCATGATGGTGAAAGTTGCCAAGTATCCAATTCTCTAGTTCTTTAGCAGCTTTCGTGCTTAGCAGTATCGGGGTGATGACATCAGTACTCACAACCGATTGTTGGTGTTTTATTACTCTTTAAGAGTAAATTTTTGCTTCTCAAACGATACTTTTTGCCCCTTTCTGTACCCTTGTAATTGATGAGTATAAAAGCTGTTAAGTAGAGGAGAACATTAAAAAAACGGATCTTAACAACCCCGTACAACGAAAAAGCAGAGAGTACATTGATGCATGCTTCTATATCATGCTTGGTGAGAGCAGATAAAATATAGACAATGCTCGTGTATCTAACAATAATTTAATATGTCGACCGGTATTTAAACTTAATTCATGTTGTTTTTATTCACCTAAAGCCGGACTTTTTGCAGATTCATATGAAATTTTCTATATTCACAATATCTAATATTGCATTATTAATTCGAATTGTTTATAATTTTCCTGAAAGGAAGAGTATATTTATGTCTACAAAAGTAACTGATTTCCTTATAAGTATATTTCAGAAGTTTTTCACTCGAAAGCTCTTTGCTCAACAAAACAAGCCCTTATCAGTAGTTGAACTGGCTACACAGAAATGGAAAGAGCCAGCTGAATCCTTTGTACATCTCTCAAAATATAAAAAACCTACTATTCCTATGCAGCAAGCTATCTATATTTTATGGGAAAAGCAATCCGTATCATTGATAAATGTGGAGGAACATGTCCTGAAGGCCCAGAATCTTCTACGTAACTTGCCTGTGAATGTACGGGCTGAGACTCTAGGTATAGCATATGCGCAGGATTTGGATCAATGCGCATCCAGATTGATTGATTTGGCACCCTTCAAGATTGATGGATTTTCCGCTTTGGCCAGGACAATTCAGCAGGATTGGGAGTTGAATGCGCGGGAGGATGATTTAGCTCTGGCTTTTTATCGGGTTTTGACTGTATATGGATTTTCTTTGCTAGAGGCAGCTGTCGCACAGGTTCGCTTGCTCAACAGAAGAGTCTCTAGTTCTAAAGCGAAAATTGATTTTCTGGAATCGCTTAGGGAAATTATACAGCAGTTGCCTGTGGCAATGCGGTCGAAAATGCTTTCTCAGGCTTATCAAGATGATTATATTCAACTGGCTGAGGTGCTTATTGATCTCAATACATTTAAAATCGAAGGACTTAAACCTATTGCTGCGGCAATTAAGCAGGCATGGGATGAGCAGGAACGGAGTGATGCCCTCGCTCTTTCATTTTATCGGGTGGTGACCGCTTATGGATTAGATCCTATTGCGGCGCTTGAATCGATTGTGCGAATTCTCGTGAAACTGGCTGATTATGCTCAGGCTGAAGCAGTTTTGTGTGAGGCTTTTACTCAGGGACTGTTATTCTCAGCTGATCTCTATTGGCGTTTTTTGGGGTTGGTGCAACGTTTAGAGCGTCCGCCTATGAGGCAACTAGAGTTATTGCAGCATTTTGTTAATCACTATCCAAGGCACCAAACGCTCGGTCTGGCTTTTAAAAAGATTGGAGATCTTTTCGGGGATAGTTTAGATGACTATGCACAAGCGCTTAAGGCTTATACGCAGGCTGAAGAGCATGGTATGGTAGTCCCTCAATTACAATCTTATCGGGCGGGTGATTGGGATACTATTCCGGCGTTGAGAAAACATCCAGATTACAAATTTCCGCCAGTGGTGGTGGTTGACCTGGAAGTTGATCCTCAATCGGGCGCTCCTGTGGGTTCCCGTGTCTTTGAGGTTGCAGCAGTACGTTATCGAGGAGAGCAGTACGTTATCGAGGAGAGACATATCTGGATAAATATGTCTCATACATCAAACGCAATTTTCGTCCGGCTAAATGGAATGCAAAAGAAGCCCGAATGCGACTTGATAACGCTTCTGATGTTCAGACTGTTGTAGGGAAGTTGTGTCAATTTCTTGGTACCTCTTTGGTGGTTGGACATAATATCCGTGCTTTTGATGCCGTAGAACTTGAGGGTATGGGGGTGAGGATAGAGCAAGATCACATACTTGATACACTCTTTCTCGCTCGCTTGTTTCATCCAGATAGCCTGTATCATCACCTTGGCATTGTCTGTCAAAAATATGGTGTAGAAGTAGTTCAAGACGAGTTGCATTCGGCCTTGCCTGATGCTCAAGCTACTTATAAGCTTTTGCTGGCTATGGGGAAGCGTCTTTTCCAGCGTGAGGACGCGCTTGTGACTGGGATACGGGCGTTGGTTGCTCCTGGTAGTGCATTTGATCAGGTGATCTTACAGCCGTGGGGTATTCCGGCAGATCCAATGTTGACTTGGAAACTTGTTCCTACTCCTTCTTTACCAGATGTTATTACTCCATTGCGCGGGAATGTATCCAGTCCAGCTATGCAAAAAGCTTTACGAGGTAAGGCCGATATTCTGATTGAGCATGATGATTTTGATGTACGGTACATAGAAAGTTTGTCGGATAATGAGCACTCACTGGTGACAGTTCATTCTTATCAACGGATTGAACGAGCACTTGCTACCTATTCCCAATTACGAAATGTGTATGTTCTTCCTAATCCAGCCACAGTTCTATGTCCAGAACATTTATATAACGTTATTCTGGCTGAGCCTGTCCAAGAGAAGAAGTTACAACTTTTCTGCCTCTATCAGGCCTCACATAATCATGACGCGGCAATCCTCTATCCATTTCGGTTCCCTCAGCAAGCTCAGCAGGAGCCAGTTATCAGAGAATTGCGACAGCAATTGTATGAGGCATGCTGTAGTTATGAGACGAAGGATCATCCCGTACACTGTGAGGCTTCTGCGGTTATGCAATCTGTGTTAGATAGGTACCCGCTTCTTTTAAGCACCCATGAGAACTTGATCCACCATAAACAATCATTGCCTGCCACGACGATTGTTGTTGACGATCTGGCTGACTTACAAATGCACCTTGCTGAGTATTGTGCTATCTATTGTACAAGTGACCAGCTGAGATCATTACTAAGTTTGGATGCAGAGAAACGTGTACTGGAGTTATTTGAAGCACAAATTAATGCTTGGGCCTCTGTCTATGCTCCTGATGCTGGCTATCGAGAACGCCTGCCTTTTGCAAGTTTTATACCGTACTTAAAGAAAACATCAGATGCTCAGCAAGAACCGCTATTGTCTCAATTACAGAAGACGGGTAAACAAGGCGCAGCGATAGCCAAAATTCTACAGGATTTTTGTGAGCAGGCGCTCAAGAAAGCGCCATCCCCCGCATATTTGCATGCATTCTGGATTGATGTGTGGTTCGATGAGGAGAGCAAAGCTATCCAACAATGGAAAATCTGTGGGGTGAGTCAGGATTTGCGCACCATCTTTCAAGAATATTACTGGAAACCATATAAATTCCATGTGCTTGCCGGGACAGCGTTGGTGTTGGGCAAAAGTCAGACACAATTTCTTCAGCAATATTTTTCTTTTCCTGAGGGGTTACCTTTTCGGCGCGATCCTCGATCTCCAAAACGCGTTTATTTGCCACATCTGTTTATGCTAGTCAGCAAGCTACCCATTTGTTACACTTGAAACTACCCACACGAGTGGTCCTCTGCAAAACCTGTTAAGGTTTCAAGCTACCCAC
The DNA here is from genome assembly GCF_008326305.1 of Dictyobacter arantiisoli. Classification (GTDB taxonomy): domain Bacteria; phylum Chloroflexota; class Ktedonobacteria; order Ktedonobacterales; family Ktedonobacteraceae; genus Dictyobacter; species Dictyobacter arantiisoli. The sequence continues at coordinate 35,156 of NZ_BIXY01000074.1, forward strand.
TTGTTAAGCATGCTGACCAGCCACAAAAATTGCATTTGATGTCACACACTCGTTGAAGTACTTTGTTCTTCTTGATGGAGGCGATGACGATACCGATAGGACTCGCCCATAAATTCGAGAATTCTTCCTTTGTGTGTCAGTCTATCGAGAAATGCTGTCGTCAGAGTAGCATCTGCAAAAATCGAATTCCAATCTCCAAATCGCAGATTACTGGTGATAATCATAGAGACCTGTTCATACAATTCACTCACCAATTGAAAGAGAAGCTGTCCTCCTGCCTTGTCTACTGCAATGAAACCAAGTTCATCGAGGACTAACAGGTCTAGGCGGGTAAAACGCGCCATAAAACCGGATAAATTGAGCTTCTTTTGCGCCACCTGCAAGTCATTGATCAACGCAGCCGTTTTGTAAAAGCGAACGCGCTTGCCTTGCCGACACGCTGCTAAGGCCAGACCAATTGCTAAGTGTGTCTTGCCTAAGCCAGGATTTCCCACCAAAATGAGGTTTTCCGCGCGAGACATATATCCGCCTTGAGCCAGTTCGAGGAAGGTGGTTTTCGAGATGTTTTCTAGCTCTGAGAAGTCGTAGTCCGTAATTTCCTTCAGAAAGGGAAATTTTGCTCTTCGGATCGCCGTGCCAATGCGCTTGGCTTCTCGTTCAGCGACTTCGGCTTCACATAGTGCGAGCAAAAAGCGTTCCGGTGAGAGACCATTACGTGCCGCATCTTGTGCGTAGGATTGATACAATTGAAGAAATGAGGGAAGATTGA